>NZ_JAMYUY010000001.1:0-544948 GCF_040323385.1 Mesorhizobium sp. M0045 | reverse complement strand
GGCCTCCACTCCAGCCAGCATCTTGAATCACAGAACCGACTGATCGGGAATCCCCTTCGATTCCGTCAAATCAGGAACCGCTCTAATACTAAAGTAACTGTTCTCGCGTTGCCGAGCGATGCTACGATTTGATGGACGGCGGCCGTACAGCGCTGCGTGATTTTGCGCCGGAGAGGATGGAATGTGGGAGGCCACTCTTCGTCCCGCAGCAGGCAGCCGCCGACATGTTGCCCGGTTGTCGACCATAAGGGAGGAAGTCACCAATGAAGATATCGTACCTGGTCTCGGCCGCGCTTCTTGCAGCGACTGCGATGCCTGCCGCAGCCGCCGAGATTTCCGACGGCAAGGTCAAGATCGGCATTCTCAACGACCAGTCGGGCGTCTATGCCGATTTCGGCGGCAAGTGGTCGGTCGAGGCCGCCAAGATGGCGGTCGAGGATTTCGGCGGCAAGGTGCAAGGGGCGCCGGTCGAGATCGTCAGTGCCGACCACCAGAACAAGCCGGACATCGCCTCCAACATTGCGCGGCAGTGGTATGACACCGAACAGGTCGATTCCATCATGGAACTCACCACCTCCTCGGTGGCGCTCGCCGTCCAGGGGATTTCCAAGGAAAAGAAGAAAATTGACATCGTCACCGGCGCCGCGACCACCGAGCTAACCGGTAAACAGTGCTCGCCCTATGGCTTCCACTGGGCCTACGACACGCATTCGCAGGCAGTGGGGACCGGTGGCGCTCTCGTCCAGCAAGGCGGCGACAGCTGGTTCTTCGTCACCGTCGACTATGCATTCGGCTATTCGCTGAAGGAGCAGACCGCAAAGTTCGTCGAGAGCCATGGCGGCAAGGTGGTTGGCGAGGTGCGTTACCCGCTCGGCTCGACCGACTATTCATCCTTCCTGCTGCAGGCGCAATCGTCGGGCGCCAAGGTCATCGGCCTGGCGAATGCCGGCCTCGATACCTCTAACTCGATCAAACAAGCGGCCGAATTCGGCATCGTGCAGGGCGGCCAGCGGCTTGCAGCACTTCTGTTCACGCTGGCCGAGGTGCATGGGCTCGGTCTCGAGGCGGCGCAAGGCGTGGTGCTGACCGAAGGCTTCTACTGGGATCGCGACGATAAGAGCCGCGAGTTCGCCCAGCGGTTCTTCAAGCGCACCAACCGCATGCCGAATATGATCCAGGCCGCCACCTATTCAGCCGTGACACAGTATTTGAAGGCGATCGACAAAGCCGGCACCGATGGAACCGAGGCGGTCGCCGAGGAATTGCATTCGATGCCGGTGAACGACGTCTTTACGGCGAACGGCAAAGTGCAGCCCGACGGCAACATGGTTCACGACATGTATCTTTATCAGGTCAAGTCGCCGAGTGAGAGCACCAAGGAGTGGGACTATTACAAACCCCTCGCCACGATCCCCGGTAACGAGGCGTTCCTGAGCGCCCAAGAGAGCGGCTGTCCGACGGCCGGCGAGTGATTGGCGGACCGATGGCGCCGCCTGAACCGGATCGGCCGCAGGTAGTGCTTTCCGCCCGCGGTTTGCGGCGTGACTTCGCCGGCTTTGTTGCGGTCAGGAATGTCGATCTCGACCTCTACCACGGCAATATCCACGCGCTGATCGGACCCAACGGCGCCGGCAAGACCACTGTGTTCAACCTGCTCACCAAGTTTCTGCCGCCGACCAGCGGCAGGATCGAACTGCTCGGCCACGACATCACCCGCACCTCGCCGGCCAAGGTCGCGCGGATGGGCCTGGTGCGCTCGTTCCAGATATCGGCAGTGTTTCCGCATCTCAGCGTGCTCGACAATGTGCGCGTTGCATTGCAGCGACCGGGCGGGCTCAGCGTTCAGTTCTGGCGCTCGCTGTCGGCGCTCGATAGATTGACGCCACGCGCCGAGGAGCTTTTGCGGTCTGTCGGTCTCGACGATGCCAAGAACAGGCCCGCCGCCGATCTCTCCTATGGCAGGAAACGTGTGCTCGAGATCGCCACGACGCTGGCGCTCGAGCCGAAAGTGCTGCTGCTCGACGAGCCGATGGCCGGCATGGGGCATGAGGACGTGCGCACGGTTTCCGACATCATCCGCTCGGTGGCCAGGGATCGCGCCGTGCTGATGGTCGAGCACAATCTGACAGTAGTGGCCGATCTTTGCGACTGGATAACCGTCATGCAGCGCGGCGAAATCCTTGCCGCCGGCGACTACGCCACGGTCAGCCGCGACGAGCGGGTGAGGATCGCCTATATGGGCACCGCCGATGACTGACGCCGCGCCGCTTCTTGCAGTCCGCGACCTCAACGCCTGGTATGGCGAGAGCCATGCGCTGCACGGCGTCGATCTGGAGGTCTTTCCAGGTGAAACTGTGACGTTGCTGGGCCGCAACGGCGTCGGCAAGACCACGACATTGCGCGCCATCATCGGGCTGATTCGCCAGCGGACCGGCCAGATTTTTTTCGACGGCAAGGATCTGATGCGCCTGCCGCTGCACCGGACCGCGCATCAAGGCATCGGCCTGGTGCCGGAGGAACGCGGCATCTTCGCGACGCTGACCGTGGACGAGAATCTGGTGCTGCCCCCGATCGTCGCCGAAGGCGGCATGAGCGTGGAGGAAATATTCGATCTTTTCCCCAATCTGAAGGAGCGCCGCAACAGCCCCGGCACCAGGCTCTCGGGCGGCGAGCAGCAGATGTTGGCGATCGCGCGCATGCTCAGAACCGGCGTGAAAATGCTGCTTCTCGATGAGCCGACCGAGGGCCTGGCTCCGGTCATCGTGCAGCGCATCGGCGATCTGCTGGCGACGATGAAAAAGCGCGGTATGACGATCCTGCTGGTCGAGCAGAATTTCCGCTTTGCCAGCCGCGTCACCGACCGTTTCTACCTGATGGAGCACGGCAAGGTCGTGGCGGCCTTTCCGGTCGGCGAACTGCCGGATCGTATGACGCTGCTGCATGAAGTGCTGGGTGTATGATGGCGCCATGACGATGATCTTCGGAATACCCGTTCAGGCATTCCTCGGCCAATTGCTGGTCGGCCTCATCAACGGCTCGTTCTACGCAATGTTGAGCCTGGGCCTTGCTGTCATATTCGGCCTGTTGCGCGTCATCAATTTCGCTCACGGCGCGCTCTATATGCTCGGCGCCTTCATCGGCTACCTGCTTCTCACCCGGTTCGGCATCGGCTACTGGCCGGCTTTGATCCTGTCGCCGCTGATCGTCGGCGGCTTCGGCGTCGTGGTCGAGCGCCTGGCGCTGTCGAGGCTTTACGACATCGACCCGCTCTACGGGCTGCTTTTCACCTTTGGCCTCGCGCTCGTGCTCGAAGGGGTATTCCGTTACTACTATGGCGTATCGGGAAGTCCTTATTCCGTGCCGCCGCTGCTCTCCGGCGGCACCAATCTCGGCTTCATGTTCCTGCCCAATTATCGCGGCTGGGTGGTGGTAGCCTCGATGATCGTCTGTTTCGGCACTTGGGCGCTGATCGAGAAGACCAGGCTGGGCTCCTATCTGCGCGCGGCAACGGAGAACCCCGGCCTGGTGCAGGCTTTCGGCGTCAACGTGCCGTTGCTGCTGACCTTTACCTACGGCCTCGGCGCCGCTCTTGCCGGGCTTGCGGGGGTTCTCGCCGCGCCGATCTATCAGGTGAGCCCGCTGATGGGATCTGACCTCATCATCGTCGTTTTCGCCGTTGTCGTGGTCGGCGGCATGGGATCGATCCTCGGGGCGATCGTCACCGGTTACATGCTTGGCCTCGCCGAAGGCTTGACCAAGGTTTTCTATCCCGAAGCCTCCAATCTGGTGGTCTTCGTCATCATGGCGATCGTGCTTCTGGTCCGGCCAGCCGGCCTGTTCGGAAGGGATGCCTGAGATGGCCGAACTGACCCTTCGCGAGACGCGTGCCAAGAATTCCGCACGGCTTGAATGGGCGCTGGTCGGGCTCGGCATCCTGGCGCTGCTGGTGGCGCCTTTCTTCGTCTATCCGATCTTCCTGATGAAGATGCTGTGCTTTGCGCTGTTTGCCTGCGCGTTCAACCTTCTGCTCGGCTACACCGGTCTGTTGTCCTTCGGCCATGCGACGTTCTTCGGCGGGGCGGCCTATTTCACCGCATACGCGGTCAAGGTCTGGGGCTGGCCGCCGGAAGCGGGCATCCTGCTCGGCGTCCTGGGTGCGGCCCTGCTCGGCCTTGTGATGGGCTTCTTTGCCATCCGCCGGCAAGGCATCTATTTCGCCATGATCACGCTGGCGCTGTCGCAGATGTTCTTCTTCTTCTGCGTGCAGGCACCGTTCACCGGAGGTGAGGACGGTGTCCAGGGCGTGCCGCGTGGCAGGCTGTTTGGAATGCTCGACCTGAACGTCTCGATCAACATCTATTATTTCGTGCTGGCAGTCTTCCTGATCGGCGTCTTCGCCATCTGGCGCATCATCAACTCGCCTTTCGGCATGATCCTGCGTTCCATCCGGGAAAACGAGAGCCGGGCCATTTCGCTGGGCTATTCCGTCGCCAACTACAAGCTGGCGGCTTTCGTCATGTCGGCGACATTGGCCGGGCTGGCCGGCGCGCTCAAGGCGATCGTTTTTCAGTTTGCCACGCTCACCGACGTCACCTGGCAGATGTCGGGCGAGGTGATCCTGATGACGCTCCTCGGCGGCATCGGCACCATGGTCGGGCCGATCATCGGGGCCAGTCTGGTCGTCGGCCTGGAAAACACGCTCGCCACCTCGAGTTTTCCGGTGACCATCGCCACCGGCCTGACCTTCATGGTCTGCGTGCTGGTTTTCCGGCGCGGTATTGTCGGTGAGGTTTATGCGCGGTTTCTCGGGCCAAAGGGTGACGCGAAAGACTGAACGGCTCAGTTCCGCCTCGCTACGCGATGCGTAAGCCTTGCGCGTCGAGAAGCACGCAGCCCAGCGGATCGAAGCAGACATCGACCATTTCGCCTTCACGCAGCGGCTGGCCGTCGATCAGCTTGTTGGCGCGCACCAGCGTGCCGGCGCCGATGTCGATCTCGTAGACCGCATTGCCGCCGAGATAGGAGGTCGAAACGACCCGTCCCGCCAGTCTGTTGGCAGCACCGTCGGCACTGACGGTAAGCTTCTGCGGGCGAACGACGACGGTGACCGCGCTGCCGGTCGCGAGCGGCTTCGGCGCGGCCGCCTTTACGACATGGCCGCTGGCCAGCGCGATCGTCGCCATCTTGCCGTCCATCAGTGTCACGCTGCCGGGCAGCATGTTGGCCTTGCCAAGGAAATTGGCGACGAATGCGGTGGCCGGCTGGTCATAGACCTGCGCGGGGGAGCCGATCTGCTCGATCAGGCCGGCATTCATGACAACGATGCGGTCGGACATCGACAAAGCTTCTTCCTGGTCGTGCGTCACGAAGATAGCGGTGATGCCCGTCTCCCTCTGGATTTTCTTGATCTCAACGCGCATGTCCTCGCGCATGTTGGCGTCGAGTGCCGACAAGGGCTCGTCCAGCAGCAGCACTTCCGGCTCGAAGACGATGGCGCGGGCCAGTGCGATGCGTTGCTGCTGGCCGCCAGAGAGCTGTGATGGCAGCTTTGTCTCACTGCCGGGCAGCCGCACCATATCCAGCGCCTTCTTGACCCGGCGCACGATTTCCGGTTTCGGCACGTTTCGATATTTCAGGCCGAATGCGACGTTGTCGAAGACGTTCTTGTGCGGAAAGAGCGCGTAGTTCTGGAACACCAGACCAATGTTGCGCTTGTAGATCGGGATGTCGTCGACCCGCTTTCCGCCGATCGAGATCTGGCCGCTGGAGATGTCGACCAGGCCCGCGATCGATCGCAGGATCGTCGTCTTGCCGCACCCGGACGGCCCCAGCAAGGTGACGAAACTACCCTTGCCGATCGCCAGTGAAAAATCGCGCACAGCGGCGAACTTGCCGTAAAAAATATCGATGTCGCGAAACTCGACCGCAGGCTTTCCTGTCGGCTGCCTCTCGCCTTGGGCGAGCGGGTCGCCAGCAGCCCCGGCCGAAGCCGGCCGGGGCTGCTGGTCGTGGCTGTCGTCGTCATGCACCTTTCGACACCCTGTCCCATTGCTTGGTCCAGGCGTCTTCGTTCTTCGCCCAGTAGAGCGGATCGGCAAAGGTCAACGACTTCATCGATCCGGTCGGGTCGAAGGCCGGAAGTGCCGCGATCTTGTCGGTCAGCTTCACCTTGGTCGGGTCAAGCGATGGCGGATAGTTCTGGCCCTCGGCGACGGCGATCGACGTTGCCGGATCCAGCATGAAGTTGATCAGTTCCTCGCATTCGGCCATGGGCGAACCCTTGAGCACCAGCATGTCCTCCATCCACGCGTATGAGCCGGCAGGGTCGAGATAGCCGATTGGCTGGCCCTGCTGCTGCAGGGCGGCGACACGTCCTGACCAGGCGTCGGTGACGACGATCTCGTTTCGCGACAGGAGGTCCATGAGTTCCGCGCCGGAACTCCAGAACTTCTTGGCCAGGTCGCGGGTCTCGCGAACCTTGGCCCAGATGGCATCCATGTCCTGGATGTTGTTGGGATCCTGTTTCGTCTGCAGCGCCGCATACCAGACGCGCGTCGTCATATCGGCGTAGCCGCCGATCTTGCCGGCATATTTCTTGTCGGTAAGCAGGTTGGCGCCCTTTTCCTTGGCTTCCTCCGGCGAGATGACCTTGTTGTTGTAGGCGATGCCGGTGGTGCCGTAATCATAGGGCACAGCCGACAGCTTTGGCGTGATCTTGCGGAACGGCTCGATCATGGCGGTCAGCACATTTGCCATGTTCGGGATGTTCGCCTCGTTGATCTCCGAATTGAAACCGCCATTGACGTATTTGATGTAGTAGTTGACGCCGGAAGAATGGACGATCTGGAAGTCGCCCGGCTTCGACGTCTTGATCTTGGTGATGATCTCGTTCTCGTCGCCAAAGGTGCCCTGGACGACCTTGACCTTGGACTTGGCGGTGTAGGGCTGGAACGCGTACTTATCGATCGCTTCCTGCACCACGCCGCCCCATCCGTCGAAGCGCACTTCCGAAACCGCGGCCAGCGCCCGTCCCATCCAAGGCATGGAAAGCCCGGTGGCGGCGGCAGCGGCGGCCGTCAGCGTCAGGAATGATCGCCGGCTGATGTCGCCATCGGCATATCGTTCGTTGAGCCGTTCCAGTCGTTTGGTGATTGTCAGTTTCATTTCCGTTCTCCCATTTTCATTTTCACTTGCCTGCCTTGAACCAGGTGAGGCTTTGCAGGATGAGCCCGCCAGCCAAGGGAATGCCGACCGTCAAAAGGATCATGACGGTTCCGAGCGCGTTCACCTCGGGGCTGATCGAGATCTTCAGCATCGAAAGGATTTGCGTCGGCATGGTCTCGACGCCCGCCGGCCGCCAGAACAGGCTGGCCGAAGTGTTGTCGAACGAAATGGTGAAAGCGAGCAGGACGCTGGCAAGCACTGCGGGAATGAGCAGCGGCAGCGTAATCTCGCGGAATGTCGACACACGCGGCGCCCCGAGCGACAGCGCCGCCTCCTCATAGGAACGCTTTATGCCGACCATGCGCGCCTGGACGATCAGCACCACGTAGGGGAGCGTGAGCAGAATGTGGCCGAGCACCAGCAGCGTCATGCTGCGCGGCTGGTCGACGGCTTTGATCATGACCAGCAGGCCGACGCCGAGTATCGTTTCAGGGACCAGCGCGGGAAGAATGACAAGCGTGTTGATCGCCTGCTTGCCACGAAACTCGAAGCGCACCAGCGCCAATGCCGCCATGATGCCGAGCAGCGTCGTCACCGTCGCCGTTACCAGGGCAATCCACATCGATGTCCGGAAGGCGTCGAGAACCGGCTCGTTGGTGAGCAGCTTCTCATACCATCTCAGGCTGAAGCCGGTGAGGGGAAAGCCGCCGAACATCGAGGCGTTGAAGGAAAGCACGACCGTGGCGAGGATCGGCGCAAACATGAAGACGTAGACGCACACCGTGACCACGCCGGTCAGCCGCCACGCCCATCTGCCTTCGCGATCGGGATGATCCGCTCTCATGCGCTGAGGCCCTTCATGATCTGCGACAGGCCCATATAGCGGCTGTAGGCGGCAGCGGCGGCGCCGAGCAGGACGAACAGGACGATGGAAAGCGTTGCGCCCATCGGCCAATTGAGCTGCCCCATAATGGTATCGTAGATCAGGTTGCCGAACAGCGCATCGCGGCTACCGCCGAGCAGCTGCGGCGTCACATAGGAACCGGCCGCCAGCACGAAGCAGAGCAGCAGCCCGGCGCCCAGCCCCGGCATCGAGAGCGGCAAGGTCACTTCGCGGAACGCCTGCGCGCTGGTACAGCCCATCGAGCGGGCGGCGGCGATCAGCGTGCGGTCGATGCTTTCCAGGCTGACATAGACGTTCAGGATCATGTAGGGCAGCAGAAAATGCAGCAGCCCCATGATGACGGCGCCCTCGGTGTAGAGCATCGGCAACGGCTCGTTGATGACGCCCAGCCTGATGAGCGCGACGTTGATCAGCCCCTGTTCGCCGAGGATGTGGATCCACGAGAACGTCCGGATGGTGAAGCTGATCCAGAACGGCACGATGAGCAGCAGCAACAGCAGCCATTTGTGCCTGAAGGTCGTGGCCCAGATGAAATAGGCGGGGAAATAGCCAAGGATCGCGCAGATCACCGCGGTGATGGCGCCGACGCGAACGGTCTTCCAAAGAAAGCCGTGATAATAGCTGTCGGTGAGGAATTCCTTCCAGTTGTCGAAGGTCAGCACCGCCGACTCAACTCCGGCGGTGACGAAGGTGAAAAACGTGTAGACCGTCATCATCGCGATCGGCAGCAGCAGAAGCAGGGTAAGCAGTATAAGCACAGGCGCGACGAGGACCCAGGCCAGTCGCTGATCGTATAATTTCCACCCTTTGGTCACGACCCGTCCAACCACTTTATGTTCAAGCCGCCATCACCGGGCTCGGCTCGGGACTAGATTGGGCGATCGGCGTTCAGGTGTCCACTCTGCATGTGACTCCAGCACAAACTCTGTGCAGGGCCACTGGTTGACCCTCGCCCTGCCGGATTCAACAAATTGCCCGGCGTTCCGCCTGCGCATTGACTAAATCAGCTATCTCGATATACAGGGTAAATTTCGGATATGGATTTCGCGTGGGCCGGGCAATTTCATGAGTCGCAATTTTCTGGTGATTGAACCTGAGGAAGGCATTGCCGTGCTCAAAGGGCTTGCCTCCTCGGCGCGGATCTCGATGCTGAAACTGCTGCATGAAAAGGGGCCGATGAATATCAACGAAATCGCCGCCGTGCTGTCGCTGCCGCAGTCGACCGTCTCGACCAACATCCAGGTGCTGGAGGATGCGGGGCTGATCCGAACCGAGAACCTGAAAGCGAAGAAAGGCAGTCAGAAAATCTGTTATCCGACGGCCGAAGAAGTGCTTGTCGTGTTCAAGAGCGAATATCGTGCGGTCAAGAACGATGCGATCGAAGTGTCGATGCCGATCGGGCTTTACACCGGCTTCGAGGTTACCGCGCCCTGCGGCCTTTGTTCGCCGGACGGCATCATCGGCTTGCTCGATGTTCCCAACACTTTCCTTGATCCGGACCGCATGAAAGCCGGTTTGCTGTGGTTCACGCGCGGTTTTGTCGAATACCAGTTCCCCAACAATGCCAAGCTCGCCAATGCCGAGATCACCGGACTCGAAGTGGCGATAGAGCTGTCCTCGGAAGTGCCGGGCACCAGCGCCGATTGGCCCTCGGACATTACGCTGACGATCAATGGCGTCGATGTCGGCACATGGACGTCGCCGGGGGATTTCGGCGACAAGCGCGGCGTCTTCACGCCCTCCTGGTGGAAGCTCAAGGGCTCGCAATACGGTAAGCTGAAGAACTGGCGAATTGCCAATGACGGCACCTATGTCGACGGCCTCAGGATTTCCGAAACCGGTCTCGCCGCACTCGATCTGAAGAGCCATCATTCAATCCGCGTCCGTATCGGCGTCAAGGACGACGCCAAGCGCCCCGGCGGGATCAACATTTTCGGCAAGGGCTTTGGAAATTACGATCAGGACATCCTGCTCAGGATCAATACTGGTTGATATCATGAAACCGGGTTCTGAAGATAACTTAGCAATTTCAACTAGCTGGCTTTCTGCCGCGCCAAAGCGTTCGTCTAATTGTCCTACATTTGGGTATTTTGGCTTGACGAAGGGCTGTCAATCCCGCTTTGATATCGGGCACGATGATTTAAATCATCATTTTTGATATCGATGGGAGGAATGCATGAAGGCAGCCGTTACGGCTCATCCGCATTATGTTGTCTCGGAAATCGATCCGAGGCTCTACGGATCCTTCATCGAGCATCTGGGGCGGGCAGTTTACACCGGCATCTATGAGCCCGGCCATCCGACAGCGGATGCCAACGGCATGCGTCAGGACGTCATCGATCTCGTCAGGGAACTCAATGTTCCGATTGTGCGCTATCCCGGCGGCAATTTCGTCTCGGCCTACAATTGGGAAGACGGCATTGGCCCCAAGGAACAGCGCCCAGTCCGCCTCGACCTTGCCTGGCACACATCGGAAAGCAACGAAGTCGGCCTGCATGAATTTGCCGATTGGTGCACCTGCGCCAACACCGAGATGATGCTTGCCGTCAATCTCGGTTCGCGCGGCCTCGACGAAGCCCGCAACCTGCTGGAGTACGCCAACCATCCCGGCGGCAGCAAATGGAGCGACAAGCGCATCGCCAACGGCCGCAAGGAGCCCTTCGACGTCAAGCTCTGGTGCCTCGGCAATGAAATGGATGGCCCCTGGCAGATCGGCCACAAGACCGCGGACGAGTATGGCCGCCTGGCGCACGAGACAGCCAAGGCCATGCGCGCCTTCTCCAAGTCACTCGAACTGGTGGTCTGCGGCTCTTCGAATGCCAAGATGCCCACCTACCCTGAATGGGAAGCGACGGTTCTCGACCATACCTACAACGAGGTCGACTACATCTCGCTGCACATGTATTTCGACAACGAAGCCAACGACGCTCCGAACTATCTCGCCATGAGCGAAAAGCTCGACGCCTACATTGTCTCGGTCGCCGGCGTCATCGACTATATCAAGGCCAAGAAGCGCTCCAACAAGCAGGTTTACATCTCGTTCGACGAATGGAACGTCTGGTACCATTCCAAGGAACAGGACAAGAAGATACTCGGCGGCAGCGACGGTTGGCCGTTCGCCCCGCCGTTGCTCGAAGACATCTATAATTTCGAGGATGTGCTGCAGGTCGGCCTGATCCTCAACACCTTCATCCGCCGTTCCGACGTCGTCAAGATCGCCTGCCTGGCACAACTGGTCAACGTCATCGCGCCGATCATGACCGTTCCGAATGGCCCGGCATGGCGGCAGACGATTTTTTATCCGTATCTGTTTGCTTCCAACTATGGCCGCGGCAATGCGCTGGATCTCAAGGTGGAAAGCCCGACCTACAGATCCGTTGCGGGCGACGTCGCCTATGTCGATGTTGCCGGCGTGCACGACAGGCAAACCGGCCACGTCACCTTCTTCGCCGTCAACCGCCATTCGAGCGAGGCAATCGAAACAGTGGTCGACCTCTCCGGCTTCGGCGCGGCGGAGATCGTCGATCACCAGGTGATGGCACACGCCGATCTGAAAGCCGTCAATTCGGCCGAAAACCCTGGCAATGTCAGCCCCAGGAAGGGTGAGGGCGCCGCAGTCGCCGGCGGCAAACTAAACCTGTCGCTGCCGGCGTATTCCTACCAGTTCATACGCCTGAGGCTCTGAGTTCGGGCGGATCATCGAGAAAGCGCAAACGCTGAGGAGGAGCGTCGACGTGACGGCCGATATCGAGATCAGGAACGTGAGCAAGCAGTTCGGTGCCATGACGGTGCTGGATCATCTGTCGCTCTCCATAAGGGCACGCGAATTCATCGTGTTCCTGGGGCCGTCCGGCTGCGGAAAATCGACGCTTCTTCGGATGATCGCCGGTCTTGAAGCTGTCGATAGCGGCGAGATTGCCATCAACAACGAGCGCATCGATCATCTGCCGCCGGGCAAGCGCGGCATTGCGATGGTGTTCCAGTCCTATGCGCTTTATCCGCATATGACGGTGCGCGACAATATGGCCTTCGGCCTTGCGAATATCGGCGTACCAGGCAAGGTCATCGAGGCGCGCATCAACGAAGCCGCCCGCATCCTCGAAATGCCGCATCTGCTCGATCGCAAGCCGGGCCAGCTCTCCGGGGGTCAGCGGCAGCGCGTCGCGATCGGCCGTGCGATCGTCAAGGAGCCGAAGGCCTTCCTGTTCGACGAGCCGCTCTCCAATCTCGATGCGGCGCTGCGCACCCGAACCCGCATCGAGCTTGCCCAGCTTCACCAGCGGCTGCAATCGACGATGATCTTCGTCACCCACGACCAGGTCGAGGCAATGACGCTGGCCGACCGCATTGTCGTCATGAACAATCGCAAGATCGACCAGATCGGTACCCCTATGGAGATCTACGAACGCCCGGCGACCAAATTCGTCGCGGGTTTCGTCGGTGCGCCGGCGATGAACTTCGTCGATGCGATACTCGACAGATCGGGCAAGAACGCCACGGCCAGATTTGCGGACGGCATCTCGGTGCAGACCGAGATCGCCTCCAGCCAATTGGCCGACGGCAACTACACTTTCGGCATCCGTTCGGAAGACGTGCGCATCGTTGCCGCCGGACAGGGCAATGCCGACGGCGTCGTCGATGTGCTCGAGCGGCTCGGCGAACGCACCCTGATCTACGCGCGGCTGGGCGATGGCCAGCAGATCGTCGGCTCCGATGCCGGCAACAGCCGCGTCGCCGTCGGCGACAGAATCGGGCTCGCCTTCGACGGCCAGAAATCGCATCTGTTCAACGAGACCGGCCGAGCCTGGCATGCGAGGGAGGCCTGAGATGGTTGACCGGCTGGCGACGTCCCCGACCGCGACGCTTGCTGTCGGCGTCAGAGCCCCTACCGCCGACATCTATGCGCCGCAATGGCGAAACTTCATTTTCGTTGCGCCATTCTTGTTCTTCTTCACCACGCTGCTGCTCTTCCCGCTGCTCTGGGGGATGTGGCTGAGTTTCCACAAGGCCGACACGTTTTCGTCCGGAAATTTTGTCGGTCTCGGCAATTACGCCAGGCTGTATCACGACAAGGTCTTCCTGCAATCGATCTGGAATACCTTCTACTTCGTGCTTCTGACGGTGCCGACGCTGGCGCTGATCGGGCTTTTCCTGGCGCTTTGCCTCAAGCGCCGCACGCGCACTGCCGCGGTTTTGCGGACGCTGTTCTTTTCCTCGTCGGTGCTGTCGGTCACCATCGTCACGCTGATCTGGCGCATCGTCTTCATTCCGAATGTCGGCCTGTTGTCGACGATCTACGGATGGTTCGGCGCAACCGCACCGGCCTTCATTTCCGATCCCAGCCTTGCGATGATCGGCATCGCCATTGCCACCATCTGGTGGTGCATCGGCCTGCCGATGATGCTCTTTCTCTCGGCGCTCCAGCAGATTCCACAGGATATTTACGAGGCGGCAGCGCTGGACAATGCCAATCGCTGGCAGACGCTACGCTCGATCACGCTGCCGTCGATCAAGCGGACCTTCATCCTGGTGATCATCATCCAGATCGTGCTGCAATTCCAGCTGTTCGGCCAGGCCTGGCTGATGACGCGGGGCGGTCCGAACAACCTGACCAAGCCGATCGTGCTCTACATCTACGATACCGCATTCCGTCGCTGGGATCTCGGCCTGGGCGCCGCGGCATCGGAAATCCTGTTCATCCTCATCCTGGTCGCGGCCATGGCCCAGTACCTGGTGACACGCAGCAGGGGAGACCAGGCATGAGCGCCACAGCTTCCATCAAGGGCCGGGCATTTGGCGACCATTTGTTATTGGCCCTGGTCATCCTGCTTTCGATCGTCATGATCGCGCCGGTTCTGTGGGTCATCGGCCTGTCGCTCAAGGACAATACCGAGCTGATGGCCGATCCGAATTCGGTGTTTCACGCGCCCTATACGCTGAAGAACTACATCAACACCGTCGGCACCTCGTCGGTGTTCATCTGGGTGCGCAACAGCATCATCGTCTCGGGCGGATTGACGCTCGGCACGTTGATCCTGTCGTCGCTCGCCGGCTACGGCTTTGCACGGCTGAATTTCCCCGGCCGAGACGTGCTGTTCGTGATCGTGCTGTTCGGCCTGGCGGTCCCGGAACAGGCCGTGCTGGTCGCCCGTCACCAAATTTTCAGCATGCTGAAGTTCCACAACACCTATCAAGGGCTCATCCTGCCGGGCCTTTCGGCTCCGTTCGGCGTCTTCCTGATGACCCAGTATTTCAAGGCCATCCCGAAGGAGCTGGACGAAGCCGCCATGCTCGATAACGCCAGCCGGCTCAGGATTTTCTGGAAGGTGCTTCTGCCGCTCACGCTGCCTGCGCAGGCGACGCTCGGCATCTTCACCTTTCTCGGCGCGTGGAACGACTACTTCTGGCCGCTGATTTCGGCGACGAGGAAGGACATGTTCACGCTGACGGTCGGCATGGCCTCGACCCAGACCAATTTCGCCCAGTCCGAAGGCATCGGCTTCCTGATGGCGCAGGCGGTGTTCGCCGGTGCCCCGATCCTGATCGTCTACCTGTTCTTCCAGAAATACATCGTCACGGCGGTCTCCGGCGCTGCGGTGAGATAACGAAGATAGCCTGACGGCCGGGGGGATTGCGCAGCGATTGAAGCACGAAAGCCAATCCAGGGTGGAGCGGCGGAAACTCAGTAGGAGGAACTGATATGAAACTGAAAAAAATACTGTTTGCCGCAGTCTCTGCGGGCGCAATGCTGCTCGCAGCTCCAAGCTTCGCGGCCACCGAACTGAGCGTGCAGCGCTTTTTCGGCGCCTGCGATGCTGATTTCGGCACCAACACCGATGCCACCAAGGCCGTTGGCGAATGCGGCATCATCACCTCGCTGATCAACAAGTTCAACGCCGACAATCCCGATGTCCACGTCAACGTCACCACCGTGGAATGGCCCGGCTATGATCAGCTGACCGCCCAGTTCGCTTCAGGCGACGCTCCGGACATCGTCACGATCCATGAATCCGTACTGTCGGATTATCAGTCGAAGGGCCTGTTGATGCCGCTCGACGATCTCTTGAAGTCGGTCGGCGTGACACCCGACGCCTTCACCGACGCGGCACGCAATGGCGCCACCAAAGACGGCAAGATCTATGGTCTGCCGATCGACAGCTGGACGATGCTCTATCACGTCAACATGGATCTTTTCAAACAAGCCGGCCTCGTCAATGCAGACGGCACGCCGATTTTTCCAAAGTCGCCCGAGGAACTGCTCGCCCAGGCCGAACAGTTCAAGCAGAAGACGGGCAAGCCTTATTTCGTCCAGAACCTGGCCAATGAGACTGCACTCTACACACGCAACCTCTACACCTATCTTTTCCAGCAGGATTCCGATTTCTTTGCCGATCCGAAGCATGTGAAATTGAATACGCCGGAAGCCAAGAAGGTCGTCGAGATGTACAAGGCGATCTTCGAGAAGGGCTACACCACCAAGGATCTCGACTATGGCGGCTCGATCAACGCCTTCCTTGCCGGCGAGGGTGGCGTCCATCTCAACGGTACGTGGGTGGTCGGCGATTACAACGCCCAGTCCGAGACCAAGGGGACGGCGCTCAACAAGGGCGGATATGCGGTCTATCCGTATCCGCAGCTGTTTGGCGGCGCCCATGCGCAATATGCCGACGGCCACACCTGGGCCGTTTCGCAGAAAGACCGCACGCCTGAACAGATCGCGGCTATCGGTAAATTCCTGAAGTTCTTCGCCGACAACGACTTCGAATGGTCGCGCACCGGCCACTTGCCAGCCTACAAGGCCGTCATCACCTCGGACGCCTTCAAGGCACTGCCGCATCGCAACACAATCTCTGCGGTCGCTGATCTCGGCAAGCCGCTGCCGTCCGCCGTACAGCGTCAGTTTGCGATCCAGGACATTATTGGCGAAGAGATGAGTGCAGCAATCAGTGGCCAGAAGGACGTCGACACCGCCCTTGCCGACATGGAAAGCCGCGTCAACGAATTGCTCGCCAACATTTGACCACGGGTTTCGAAAGGCCCTCCCAAGGCCCCCCGCGGCTGGAAACGGCCGCGGGGTTTTGGTGAGGGAGTGGTTACTGTCCTCGACTTGCGAGAACTTGCCGGTGGCGACCGGCTCAAGCACACCAACCACGGCGCCGCAATTTCGGCAGCAGCCGACGCAAGCCCTGACTGGAGGGTTTCGTTAGAACGCCGCGGCCATGGGCATTGCGACTTTGTTGGGGATCTGGATGTCGATCTCCAATCTCGACGTCGTTTCGCCGTGATCCATGCTTACCTGCAGGAAATCCTGGTCGACCTGAACATGCCGGGCGATCACCGCCATGATCTCCTCGCGCAACACGGAGACGAGATCGGGCTGGTTGCGGCTTCGACGCTCGTAAGCCAACAGCAGTTGCAAGCGCTCGCGCGCCACGGGCGCGCTGCCGCGGCGCTTGAAGATATCGAGCAGGTTCATGCTGCCCTCCTTCCCAACAGCCGGTCGAGGAGGCCCCTCCGTTCGAAAGGCAGAATGACCGGCAGGTCCTCGCCCTCGAGTCTTCTTGCCGCGTCGATATAGGCGCGTGCGGCGGGGTTGGTGTTTTCGCTGAGCGTAACCGGCGCGCCCACATTGGATGCGCGCAGCACGTCCTGGCTCTCGGGAATTATTCCCAGCAGAGGCGTGGACAGGATCTCGAGAACGTCATCAATGCTGAGCATCTCGCCGCGGGCAGCGCGGGCAGCGTCGTAGCGCGTGACGAGGACGTGTTTGGCAATCGATTCACCTTGCTCGGCTTTCATCGTCCTGGAGTCGAGCAGGCCGATGATGCGATCGGAATCGCGGACCGAGCTCACTTCCGGGTTGGTAACGATTACCGCCTCGTCGGCAAAGCGCATGGCAAGTTGCGCGCCCCGCTCTATGCCGGCCGGGCTGTCGCAGAAGACGTAGTCGAAAACCGATCGCAGCTTGTCGATGACATCGGCGACTCCTTCCTCGGTGAGAGCATCCTTATCGCGCGTTTGCGAGGCCGGCAGCAGGAACAGCGTTTCGAGCCGCTTGTCACGGATCAGCGCCTGCGAGAGCTTGGCGGTTCCCTGAATGACGTTGACGATATCGAAAACAACGCGCCGCTCGGCGCCCATGATCAGATCGAGGTTGCGCAGCCCGACATCGAAGTCGACGAGGGCCACCCGCTTGCCGGTTTTCGCGACCGCGGCGCCGAGAGCGGCCGTCGAGGTCGTCTTGCCGACACCCCCTTTGCCGGATGTGACAACCACTACCTTGCCCATATTTGTGCCTCCAATGTTGTTAGTTGAGCGGTGCGACGCAAAGTGCGCCGTCCTCGAGAAAGGCCTGTACCGGCCTTCCTCGCGAGGAGGCGTCCATCTCCTCGGCGGTGCGGTACCAGCCGTCTACCGCCAGAAGTTCGGCTTCATTTTTCCGGCAAAAGATGCGAGCTGCGGAATTTCCCGTGGCGCCGGCGAACGCACGTCCACGCAACGTGCCGTAGACGTGGATCGATCCTCCGGCGATGATCTCGGATCCGGAACTGACGGAGCCGACAATGACCACGTCGCCATCGGGGTGAAAGATCGACTGGCCGGAGCGGATCGGTGCCTTGATCATCAATGAGTTCGGCGCCTGCGGCTCTTCCGTCTTGGCCTCAGCGGCGGCCTTCGGGTTCGGCTGCGCGTAAAGCGCATCAGCGGTGGCCTCCTTGGTGCCAACGAGGAGCGGCGGCAGATCGGCATCAAGAGCAACGTTGCCATCGGCCTCGATCGCGTAAATGCGAATCCCGCGCTCCGCGAGTTGTGAGACAAGATCCCGCATCTCGCCCACCTCGGGCTTGAACATGGTCAGATCGAGCACAACCGGGCGGCCGGCAAAGAAGCCGGGAGAGTTTTCGGTCCAGTGATCGAGGCTTTGCAGCCATTCCCCTAGCGGGGCCTCAGGGGTGAGGGTGAAGGCTACAAACGAGCGCGCTCGAAAGCGTATGGACTTGTTTTGGATGGGAGCGACGCAGGTCACAGAGGCGAGTCCTTACTGATTGGTTAAGGCTAGCCCGGCATGGTTAACGAAAAGTTAATGGCGGCTGCCCGAGGCGTTGGCGGAGGCATTCTTTTTGCCTCCGATCGTCCCGCCGGCGACCTGCTTCCGGTGCAAGACGAGGTCCTCCTCGCGGCTGCCTGGAGGCGCCTCCAGTTCACGAAGTCGGCCGACCGGTATATTGTTGTCGGAATGCCGGGCCTATTAAGGAGTTATCGGTTTGACAAGCGTTGCCAAGGGGCCTGTCGCGGATCGCGGTCGCGCTACCTATGACCTTGGCGCGACCGCCATCTTTGCTTCCAAATCAGACCCGCGCTTTCACTATTGCCTGTATGTGCCTCCCGCGGTTGGAGAAGGGGCCAAAGTCGACCTGATGGTCGCCGTCCATGGCACCGGCCGCACCTCTTTTCTTGGATTCCGCGACGCGTTTTCCGAGTTCGGACGCTGGAACGGCTGCGCCGTGTTGTGTCCGCTGTTTCCGATCGGCGTTCTCGGGGACGATGCCCGCAGTGGGTACAAATATATGCTCGAGGGCAACATACGCTACGATCAGGTGCTGCTCGCCATGATTGAGGAGGTCAGCGCCAAATACAGTCAGGATTGGAGCCGCTTTGCCATGTTCGGATTTTCCGGCGGCGGGCATTTCACGCATCGTTTTGCTATCCTGCATCCCGACAGGCTCTGGGCGGCCTCAATCGGCGCGCCAGGCTCGGTGACCTTACTCGATCCGACGCATGACTGGTGGGTGGGCATTCGCGATCTGCCGGAGAAGTTCGGCATCACCTTCGATGCCGCAGCGCTGGCAAAAGTGCCTTTCCAGATGATCGTCGGCGACGCTGACCTGGAGACTTGGGAAATCACTCATGTGCAAGGCAGCACCCATTGGATGCCAGGCGCCAACGATGCCGGGCGAACACGGCCGGAACGCCTCATGGCCTTGTGTCGATCGTTCGAGGAGGCGGGTGCGCGCGTGCGCTTCGATTTGCTGCCAGGCGTATCTCATGAACGGGACGCGGTTCTCGATTCGGTCAAGGACTTCCTCGCCCAACAACTCAAGGAACGAGGAAACGCCCGACCATGAGCCGCTGCGCTCCAGCTTGTGAAGAGATTACGGCAATCAAGACCCGCCCGCGTCGATCGCATCCAACCGCGATCTGCTGGCCGTGCGCGACAACTAGAGCAACGCTTCGTAGCGATCGCCGATCTTGTCGACTGTGAAATCCAGCGCCCTGTTTCTCAGCACGGCAGCAGGGATGGGGTGATCCAGCATTTCGGCCATCGCCTTCGCAAGGGCTGCGGCGTCACCGACCGGCACCAAGGCGCCGAAGCGGCCGTCACCGAGTATTTCTCGCGGGCCATGCGGGGCATCGGTGGAGATTACGGGGACACCTGCAGCCATGGCCTCGACCAACACGTTGCCAAAGCCTTCGCTGGTCGATGACAGAACGAACAGATCGGCTGCGGCATAGCAAGCTGCGGGGTCGTTGACGTAGCCGGCAAAGAGCACGTGCGCGCCGATGCCGGTCTCTTCGGCATAGGCGTGCAATTCGGCAGCCAGCGGACCTTCGCCGAAGATGACAAGCCGGGCAGGGCGGCCGGCGCGCAGGGCAGCGAAGGCCCGCAGCAAAGTCCGGTGGTCCTTGACCGGCACCAGGCGTCCGGCGGTGGCGATGACGGGGCCATCGCCCATCGCCGCCAACGCTGCCTGCCAGGCATAGGAAGTCCCCTGCGGTGCTTCAGCCGGCGGCAGCGGGTTGTTGATGACGACGACCTTGGATTTGGGGAAGCCGCGGGCGATGATGTCACGGCCGACACCCGCCGAAACGGCGATGGCTTTGGTTGCACGCGCTGCAACCAGCGCGGAAAGCCCGATCGCCAGTCTCGCGCCGAGGCCGCTGGCAGGCAGCGAGGCGGCCGCGTGGAAACTTGGAAAGAATTTTGCCCGGCTTCTGGCCAACATGAGTGACAGCGCCATCACCAGATTGGCGAATTCCGGGGCACTATAGACCGCATCAGGATCAAGGCGGCGGAACAAATTTGCGCTTCGCACGATGCCTTTCAGCGTCGCCGACTTGGCGTAACCCTCGCCGCGCAAGAGAAGGCCGAAGTCGACCAGATGCACGGCAGCGGAACGCAGCGCGGCGTTAGGGCCTTCCGCGTTCCAGGTAAAAAGCGTGACCTCGTGGCCACGCGACGCCAGTTCATTTGCCATCAGGACGAAGACACGTTCGGCGCCGCCGCCCCTCAGGCTGGCGATGTGGAAAACGATGCGCTTCACCATGCCTTGCTTCAGGCTCGGCTGGCGGCAAGGCCTGATCGGTTCGGCGGCCGACGCATGTCGCGGATGATGCCCATGCCGATGGCCAGCAGCATGCCCAGGGCAAAGCCTGCGAACGCTCCTGCGCCTGCTACCAGGGCAGTGCGCGGGGGCCATGAGCGCGCGGGCGGGGGCACCGCGGTCGAAATCACCTGTACGTTTGTCGTGTCGATCTGCTCGCGCTCGCTGATTTGGCGTGCACGTGACAGGAAACTCTCATAGACGGCTCTCTTCGAGGCGGCATCGCGTTCAAGTTCACGCAGGGCGACTTCGGACTCGCTGTCGGTGAAAACATTGCTCTTCAGATCGTTCATCCTGGCGTTGAGAGAAGCCAACGAGGCCCTGGCCTTGTCCAGGCTGGCCTTTGCCGTGCCGACGGTGCGGGAGAACTCGGCCCGGAGTTGCGAGTTGACGGTCTCGAGTTCCGTCCTGAGTCTGACAATCGTCGGGTGACGCGGGCCGAAGGTCATCGACTGTGAGTCGATCTGCTGCCGCAGGCTGTTTGACCTGTCGCGCAGCGCTGCGAGCGCTTCCGAAACCGTGGGGTCGGGATTGGCCCCATTGATGCCGGAGGCAACCAGGGCGTCGTAGCTTGCCTGCGCGGCGATGACGCGCGATTGCGCATCGACGATTTCGCCATTGAGCTGCGTCATTGTCTGCGAACTGACAAGCTGGCCATTGCTGGAGGACAGATTGTGGCTACGCCTATAGCTCTCGACCTTCTCTTCGGCAGCCTGCACGTCGCTCTTGAGTTGGCCAAGCCGGCTGTCAAGGGCTGCCGCGGCACGGCTGGCGCCGGCAGCTTCGGCCTTGGCCAGTTCTTCCTGGAAGTTTTTGACTAGGGCCTGCGAGATCAGGATCGCCTTGGCGGTGGTTTCCGCAGATACCGAGAGGGTTGTGACGAACGATGTCGGGTCCGCGATGGCGTCTACCCGGTCCGCCAGATTCTTCAAGGCGATGAGCCTCGGGTCGGGCTTCGCCACAGCGCCAGACGAGGATGTGCTCCGGTCCGGATCGAAGAATTCTGGATCGTGAGTCAGATTCAGTTCGTCCACCACACGGGAAAGCACGTTGCCCGAGGTCAGGATGCGCTGCTTGCTGCGCGTGCTGAGCAGCTGGCTATCGACCTGGCCCGGTTGCGAGTAGAGGTCGTTTTCCACAACCTGCAAATTGGAAGGGTTGATGAGGACCTCCGTCGTGACGGTGTAACGCTGCTTGCTCAGCAATGCATAGGCGCCGCCGACAATGCCGCCGATTACCGCCAGCATGAGCGCCAGGGCGAGGCCGGCCCGCAGCCAGACGAACAGGCGTCGAAAATCGAGCTCGAGGAAATCGCCGATCTTGTCCAGGGTCACCGTGGCGACAGGCTCCGGAGTTTGCGGCGTCACCGGTGCGGAGCTTAGCGCCGCGACTGGGCCATGCTGTTGCAGCAATGCCCTGCGCCGTGCATTGGCAATACGCTCGAATGCACTGTTGTTGGAAGCCGCTGCGGAGATAGGGGGGGTGCCGGAACCGGCAGACATGGTGACAACCCTTGTTAAATCATTACGCTTGGCCTGCTCTACAGAAACATCGTTAACATCTTATTTTCCAAGTTGGCCCATTTTGCCGTTCATACCCGTTCGTCCGGTGGACGTTGAACGGATCCGTTGCCCAGAATCTGGTGCGAATCCTTGCCATCGCCGGATTGGCGCCCGAACCGGGTGCGTGATTTTCATGAAATCGGTAACGCGCACTTAACGGCGCGCTTGTATTGAAAGCATCGCAACGCCTTTTGGATGACAACTGAAGCACTGACCGCGACCTGCAGGATGGCATCAGTCGCCTGCAATTGCAGGAGGGGAACGTGAACAAATTCTATTCGATCCAGTATCTTCGCGCCTGCGCTGCCTTGCTGGTTCTGTTCGCGCACGCTTTTTCTTACCAGATCGGCATCGACAATCCGATTATCGTGACCGCGGGGCGCCTTGGCGTTGTTCTGTTTTTCGTCGTTAGCGGGTTCATAATGGTCTATATTACAGGAAATGGTGTTTTCTCTGCTCCAACCTTCCTGAAACGCCGGGCGATCCGGATTGTCCCCCTCTACTGGCTTTTCACAAGCGTCGCCGCACTTCTGGCCGCTCTTGCACCAAGTCTCTTCCAGACGACTGTCTTTACGTGGCCCCACTATCTCCAGTCGCTCTTCTTCGTTGTCCACGAAGCGCCCGAACGAGATGGCGTCAGCCCAATTCTGGCACTCGGCTGGACGCTCAATTATGAGGTCTATTTCTATATCGCATTTGCGGCGCTCGCGTTCCTGTCAGTGACCGCGCGCGTAATTGTGCTGACGGTCTTTTTCATTGCGATGTGGCTGGCCGGGCTGCTGATGGCTCCCACCAACCCTGTTATCCAGTTCTATCTGAACGCTTCTCCGGTGGCGTTCGTCATCGGCATGTGGATAGGCCGGCGCTATCTGGATGGCGGCCTTGTTTCCGGCACACGCCATGCCTGGCTACTCGGCCTCATGGCCGCTGCAGGTGTGGTGCTTGCATTCGTCGATGACGGCACGCCGCTGATGAGCCAGATCAGCTTCGTAGGGCAGGTAATGTGGGCAGCCAGCCTGCTTCATCTTGGCCTCATACTGGAACCGAAACTGAAGCACTGGAGCCTGCTCGAAGAGCTCGGCGACGCCTCCTACGCGCTTTACCTGTCGCATATCTTCGTGATCGGCGCCGTGGCCTATTTGGCCAGGCGCACCATCGGCTACGAACATCCGGCGACGGTGTTGCTGGTCTCCGTGGTCAGCATCGTGACGGCCTGCATAGCCAGTCTGGTGATCCACCAGATGATCGAGAAGCCGATTCTTCTCGCTCTGAACGGCAGAAGAACGATCAGAAACACATCGCTTCCTTACGCTGTCACGGGGAACAAATAAGGAGACCGTGCAAACGTACGGGCATCGAATTTAACGGTTGTGGCAAACGCATGGCCCGGCGCATATTTCGCCGGCACACACAGGCCGCCTCCCTTCGGCGGTCCTTGAATGGATCTCGTTGGCCGGAATGCCGTTTGAACATCTTCACCTGGATGGACCATGAGCTATCCCGCTGCCGCATCGGAACGATTGTTGTCCACCCAGGCGCGCCGTCAGAACGCGCTGTCGCTGCTGTTTTTCCTGTGCGCGGCGTTCGCGTTCCTGCTTCGCTTTACGGTGTCGCCGCAGGTGATGAACATGGTCGTCGACTATACGGCCCAGGGAGGCTCGTTCTACGAGAAGCTGCATTTCGGCACCTATGCGATCTTCCTGCTGCTTGCTGTCGTTCTTTTCAGCCGACCGTTTCTGCTGCAGGGCGACGAAATTGGAATATTCAAGGCGTTGGTCCGCTATTCGGTGCTGATGTTCGCGCTGGTGCCTTATCTGTTCGCTACCGGCCGCGCGGGCTCCTCCGGGTTCATCATCGATACCTATCTGGTGGCCGGCGCCGCAGGCCTGTTGATGCTAGCATTAAATGCGGAGTCGCGGCGGGCGCTGGGCGACGTCGTGCTTGGCATGGCTATCCTCAGCGCCGTGATCGGCACGATCGAGGCCGTGACTCAACATCGATTTCTGCCGTACGGTATCAACGAACTGCAGTTCAGGCCGATCGGCCTGGCAGCCCACCCGCTGTCACTGGGCGCGCTCTGCGCCACAGTCATCGGATTCGTACCGCTGACGCGCTGGCGCATATGGGTGCGGGTGGTGGCGATCTTCGTATTGGTCGTCGGTTGTGCTGCATCGGGCGCTCGCGCCGCACTGCTGCTCGCTGCCGGAGAAATCCTCATTCTACTGCTGTTCGTGCCTTGGCCGGGCCTGTCGCTCAAGTATGAGCGGCAGGCCAAATTTGTCGTGCTGATGTTCACCGTGACGGGTGGCGCGGTGCTCGTAGCGATGCTGTTTGCGGGCGGTCTGCTGAACCGGTTCAGCAACACCATCTTCGACCAAAACTTTATGGCCCGGGTGACGATCTACCAGGTGTTCGGACTTGTCAGCTGGAAAGACATCCTGTTCGGCATGAACGGCGACGAACTCCTGAAGATCGTCAACGAGAAGCTGCATCTCCCCTTCATCGAGAGCGCGCCGGTGGTCATCATCATGCTCTTCGGCCTGCCCATAGCAGTGCTCTTTACAGTGTTGATATTCTGGTTCATTTTTCGGCTGCTGCGCGGGGCGCCGCTGCCTGCCTGGATAGGCACCATGACTTTCTTGCTTGCCGCGCTGTCGAACAACGCGCTCTCTTCAAAGTCGCCGGAGATTGCGATTATGGTGGTGTTGCTGCTTGCCTTCAGAAAGCAGCCCTATCGGGGCCAGATCGAAAGCATTCCTTCGGCCGCTGCGTCCCACCCAACCCGGCTGGATCTCGTTAAGCCCGACCTCAGATCCGGTCAGCCGGCGCTATCCACGACCTCAACACTGCCGGCGCGGTTGAGCGTGTGAATGCCCGCGCGGGCCCATGCCGGCCCCGGATCGATTGGGCGGGGTAGTTCGAAACGGATATCGAAATCATCAAGCCGATCCAGTCGCATTAACCCCAGGCCGCCACCATAGGCTCTTGAGCCGTTTTGCACCGGCAGCAGCAGCGAGCCCTCCTGGCGGATAAAGGCGCCGCCTGGCCGAGTGGCGGAGTGGTCGACCGCGACGGGATTGAGCGCGTGCGCAGCCCACGGCCCACGCAATGCCGGGGCGGAATAGACCGCCATCGTGTCAGACGCGCTACCGTGACCGAACCGCTCTGTCCCCAACAGCCAGAAGCGGCCGTCGGATTCGAGCAGCGTGGCGTCGTTGAAATCCCTGTTCGTCATCAGCACCGTATCGCGTACCCAGCGATCCGGAAACTGCACGGCACGGTAGAGCACCAGTTCGCGCGCCGCAGCGCTTTCCGGGATCATGAAAATCTCGCCGGAGTGAGCGAACACCTGCGGATATGACAGGTGATGCGCTTCCTCCAGCACCACCTTCGGCACGCCGAAAGTGCCGTCGGTGCCGAGTTCGGCCACCGAAATCACGCCGCGGCCCGTGGCATAGGGAAATTCCTCGACAAACAGAAAATGGCGGCCGTCGCGCTCGAGAACGAACGGATCGGCGTAGAAGCGCTGCCCGTCATCGGCAAGCACGGTGAACGGCTTACCGTCGAGTCGTCCGGTCTCGGCGACGCCTGGACCGTCGATCAGCCGGTAAGCAACCTGCCAATAGAAGGGGCGCCGACCACGTCGCAGTTTTTGCACCGCGCGGTCGACCATTCCCCTGCCGAAAAAGGGCAGATAGTGCCTGATAAATCCGCCCTTCTGCAGGGGCGGCGCCGGCCTCTCAATAATCGGCGCAAGTTTGCCCGCTGAAAAGCCGGCGACACATTGGGCAATCACGGAGATGGCGCCGGCGAGCAGGTCGTTGCTGGTCCGGGAGAGCCATAGCCGATCGCTGATCATCGGCCGTGCCCTGGCGACGGCAACGCCGTCGAGGCGCGCGGTGAGTTCGGGCAACCGCCCGCTCGCCAGCATCTCGGTCATACCCGCGGCAAAGCTGCTGTGGCCGCAAAATTCGAGCGTCAGGACAGGCGTGCCCCGTCGTGCGGCGCTAGCGGTGAGATCGACTATAAGATCGACTGGGCCGGTGTCGCCGGATGGCAACGGCCGGGAACGGCTTGCCAGTGAGGGGCCGAAGCGCCGGCCCTCGAGCGCCAGCACATTATCCATCGAGCGCGCATTGGGTTCAGGCGTCGGCGCGCGGCTACTCGAAACCGCATGTCCAGCCGCACTCAACCGCGCCAGAAGCTCATTTTCCCAGCGCCGGGATGCGCCGGCGTGGCCGATGATTAAAATATTAGTCAATCCAATATATTCTTTTTCAAGACTACTGCCATAGACTACTTGTCAGCCCAACCTTTCACAAGAGTTAACCCGGGAGAACGCGGCCTTGGTTGTTAATCATATATTAAGAATTGAGATCACGAAGGCGCTTCTCGACGCTATTATAACTCGTGCGGGCAATAGTCGGCATGTCCCGAAGGCTGCAGGCGACCAGGATCAGCGATGAACGTCCTTTCACGTCCAAAACTGCCATCGAGGCAGAAACTGCTGATCGTGTTCGGCACGAGGCCGGAGGCACTCAAATGCTTTCCAGTGGCGCGTGCCGCCCTTGCTCATCCAGGCTTCATCACCGAAATATGCATAACCGCCCAGCATCGCGAAATGGTCGACCAGGTTGTCGAGCTGACCGGCCTGCCTGTGCATCACGATCTCAACATCATGCAACCCGGCCAGTCGCTGTTCGACGTGACCTCGCGCGTGCTGCTGGGCATGGCCGAGGTGCTGGACAAGGCCAAGCCCGATATCGTCATGGTGCAGGGCGACACCACCACGGCGATGGCTGCGGCTCTGGCTGCCTTCTACAAGCGTATCCCGGTCGCTCATGTCGAAGCAGGATTGCGCAGCCACAACATCAACTCGCCGTTTCCTGAAGAACTGAACCGCAAGATTGCCGGCGACATCGCCACCTGGCATTTTGCGCCGACCGTTCAGGCGCGCGACAACCTCATCGCCGAAGGAAAAGCCGAAAGCACCATCTTCGTAACCGGTAACACGGTGATCGACACACTGTTGCATTTTTCAAGCGCGATCGATGCCGACAGGTTGATGAACGCGAAGCTCGCTGCCCGCTTCCCTTTCCTCGACCCTTCCAAGAAGATGATCCTCGTCACCGGCCATCGCCGCGAGAATTTCGACGGCGGCATCCAGCGCATCTGTACGGCGTTGAAGGGATTGGCGGCGCGCGGAGACGTGCAGATCGTCTACCCTGTCCATCCAAACCCCAATGTGCGCTCAGTGGTCAACGCAGACCTGGAAGGCGTGCCGAACATCCACCTGGTCGAGCCGCAGGACTATCTGCCGTTCCTGTACCTGCAGAAGCAGAGCTATCTGGTGCTTACCGATAGCGGTGGCGTGCAGGAAGAAGCGCCTTCACTCGGCAAGCCGGTGCTGGTAATGCGCGAAAATACCGAGCGACCCGAGGGGATCGTGGCCGGCACCGCCCGTCTTGTCGGCACCGATGTCGAGAAAATCCTGTTCAACGCCAATCGCCTGCTCGACGATCAGGCTGCCTATCGCGGCATGGCGGAACGACACAACCCATATGGCGATGGCCGGGCCAGTAACCGGATTGTTGAGGAACTGCTGCATCATGGCTGAAATCAAAACCGTTTCCGTAATCGGCATGGGCTATATCGGCCTGCCGACCTGCGCCATTTTCGCCAGCCGCGGGCTCAACGTCATTGGCGTCGATGTCAACGGAGCGGTGGTCGAGAAGGTCAACCGCGGCGAAATCCACATCGTCGAGCCGGACCTTGACGGTCTGATCCAGAAGGTCGTGGCGAACGGCAAGCTCATGGCCTACAGCACGCCGCAGCCGGCGGACGCCTATATCATCGCCGTGCCGACCCCGATGACCCACGACCATAAGCCGGACGTAACCTACGTGCTCGCGGCGGCACGAAGCATCGCCCCAGTGCTGAAGCGGGGAGACCTTGTGGTATTGGAGTCGACATCGCCGGTCGGAACCACGCGGATCATGACCGGGCTGCTTGCCGAATTGCGGCCCGATCTCAAATTTCCTGTCCAGCATGGCGAAGACGCCGATGTGCTGGTCGCCTATTCGCCCGAGCGCGTGCTGCCGGGAAAGGTGCTGACCGAGCTGATCAACAATGATCGCTCGATCGGTGGATTGTCCCGCAAATCGTCGGAACGGACCGCGGCACTCTATTCGACCTTCGTCACCGGCGACCTGTTCATGACAACGGCCGAAAGTGCTGAGCTGGTGAAACTGACGGAGAACGCATTCCGCGACGTCAACATCGCCTTTGCCAACGAGCTTGCCGCAGTGTGTCAGGATCTGTCGCTCAATGTATGGGAAGTGATCGATCTCGCCAATCGGCACCCTCGCGTGAACATCCTCCAGCCGAGCCCGGGCGTTGGCGGTCACTGCATTGCGGTCGATCCATATTTTATCATCGATGCCGCACCCAACAGCACGCGGCTGATGGCTTCGGCACGCCGGATCAATTCCGAGCGGCCCATGTCGGTGGTCAGGGATATCGAGGCCTTGCTCGATCCCTCCCGCAAGCAGACGATCGCCTGCCTTGGCCTCAGCTTCAAAGCCAACATCGACGATTTGCGCGAGAGCCCGGCCGTCGAAGTGGTGAAGCTTCTGTCCGATATCCCCAATGTGAAGATCATTGCGGCTGAACCCAACACAAATGCGCTGCCGCACGAGCTCGAGGGCAGGGGCATCGTGTTCACCGATGCACTTTCGGCCATCGACAAATCCGATATCGTCGTCCTCCTGGTCGACCATCGGCAATTCAATCTGGTCGACCCCGAAGCGCTCAAGGACAAGAAGCTCGTCGATACGAGGGGCCTGTGGACGTGGCGCAAGGCGCGCAAGCCGGACGCCCGCATCGACGGCAAGAAACCAGAGATCGCACAAGTGCCGCTTGCAAGGGAGCAGGCCGCATGAACGCGCACGCCCCGGCATGGGCGCAGCATTCCCTGTTGGCGTCACGGCGCCGGGAGTTCCTTGGCGCACCTATCCATGCGCTGACCATGGCAGAGACGCTGGCCATCGCCGAAGAGGCGATGACCCTGCGGCGGCCGCTGCACCATGTGGTCGTGAATGTCGCCAAGCTGGTGACCATGCGCCAGAATGCCGAACTGCGCGACGACGTGGCCGGGGCGGACGTCGTCAATGTCGATGGCATTGGCGTGCTTTGGGGTGCGCGTTTGTGCGGCGTCGCGCTGCCCGAGCGCGTGGCGGGCGTCGACATCATGATCAATCTGCTGAGCCTCTGCGCGATGCGTGGATTCAGGCCGTATCTGCTGGGGGCCGAACAGCACGTTCTCGATGCGGTCGTAGCGAGACTTGCCAATGACCATCCGAGCCTCAGCATAGCGGGGACGCGCAACGGCTATTTCAAGCCGGAGGACGAGGCCGGGATCGTCGCGGCGATCAACGCCTCTGATGCCGACTGCCTGTTGGTGGCCATGCCGACACCGCGCAAGGAACGCTTTCTCAAACGCTACCGCGATGAACTCGCCCCAAGCTTCGTGATGGGCGTGGGCGGCAGTTTCGACGTCTATGGCGGCAAGGTTGCCCGTGCGCCGAGGCTGATACAAGCGGCCGGCCTGGAGTGGCTGTTCCGCGTCATCCAGGAGCCGCGACGCTTGTGGCGCCGCTACTACGATACCAACACTGCCTATGCCGGGCTGCTCTGTCGGGAGTTGTGGGAGCGTCGCTGGCGCCGAAACGCCGGTTTATAGATTCGCGTTCCCTCACAAAACAGGCGTCGGCCCTGAACTTCGCCTTACGCGATCCGCAGCCGCGCCCGCAACTGGGCGACGAATTGCGTCGCTGCTACAGGATGGAACAACGAGGTCAACCCGAAGAAGACCGCAGCGCCGGCGGTGCCGCCGGCGACAAGCGAGAAGATCGCCGGCACGTCGCCGGCCACCATGCTGGCAAGCTTGGCGGCCACCCCCGTGCTGAGCGAGATGACTACCGAGACACCGATGTCGCGCCACGGCACCGGCACCGGCGTGAGCCGCTCGCTGATGACAATGCAGGTTATGGAGCCCACTACCGAGCCGCCCGCAAGCGCCAAAGCCGCACCGATCTCGGCCATCGGGGGGATCAACAGCAGGGACAATGCGATTGTTGCCACCGAGCCGAAGAGGTTGGCGATGATCAGCAGCCACGGCCGCTTGTGCGCGTGCACCACCACGCCATAGACGAAGCTGGTGAGGTTGGCGCACAGCACGCTGAAGGCAATGATTGGAAACAGCAGGCCGAAGCGGCCGTGATATTGCGAGGGCAGCATGAGCTCGGTGATATCGCCGCTGAGCGCGACCAGCATCGCTGCAATAGGCAGGCAAAGCCGCATCATCAAGGCCATCAACTGCGACAGCAACCGACCCGATGCCGCGGGCCCGTCCTCGTCGAAGCGGCTGACCACCTCGGGAAAGGCGCCCATGTTGATGGCGTTGGCGACCATATCGATCGGTTGGCGGGCTAACGCATAGGCTGCGGCGAAGATCGCCACGGCGCTGGCATCGTAATAGAACTTGAGGAACAGACGCTCCGCGCTGTTGAGCCCAAACCCAACCAGCGCCATGATGATCAGCGGCACACCGAGCGCAAAGAAGTCTCTGTGGGTGAAACGCGGCGGACCGGTAACAACGCGTCGGGATGCCATGATCCCCGCCACGATGCCGGCAATCAAGGCGCCGAGGCTCGAACCGAGCGACACCGTCAGAAAGCTGTCCTGAAAGACAAGGATAGCGCCGATCGGTAACGCGAGTTGCAGCAACGCACGCAGGGCTTCTAGCATTGAATAGACCGAATGGCGCTGCTGCATCTGCAGCACCGTCAAGGCGAAGCGGCTGATGGATCCGGCGACCAGATAGCCGCAGACCGCGATCGCGAACTCGACCCAGCGTTCAGGCACGATCACCGCCGACGCGCCTATCGATATGACCAGCGCCAGGGCCGTGGTCGCAAGCAACACCTGCCCCGCCAGCATCAGGCTGCCGCGGCTGACCTCGCCCTTGCCGCCAAGCCTGAGCAAGGCGATGCGCAGCCAGTTGGTGACGGCAATGTCGGTCATTTCACCGACGGTCACCACCAGGGTGAGCAGGCCATACTCGGTCTGGTCGATCAAACGCGTCACGACGACCAGCAGGAGCAGCGCCGAAATTCGCGTCAGCAGGATCGCCGGAGCATAAATGAGCGTGGAACGGAGCAGCAAGGGCGTGTCCCTGGAAAACTCACCTTCGACTAGCCGCCGACTGGCGGAAAATCCAGCGCGATGACGGCGAAGGGTGAACAGATTCAGTTTGAACTAAAAGATTTGCCGTAAACCTTGTTGGGAACGTTTGCTTTGCAGTTACCCGGTCTGTGTTATTTAGGGTACCATCATGTTGCAGCGCCTCATATCCGATCGAAAAATACATGTCCTGGTCGCGACGCCGTCGGGCGTTTCGGGGCAGGGCGGCATCGACCGCATCATGGGGGCGCTGAAGCAGGAGTTCGAACGGCAAGAAATCGCCGACATCGATGTGTGCTTCCTTGCCAGCCGTGGCCCGGGGCATGTCGGACTTTCGATCTTCTATATGCTCGGCTTTTGCTTACGGATGCTTAAAGCGCGTCTGGCTGGGCGTGCCGATGTCATTCACATCAACATCTCAGTTTCCGGCAGCACCTACCGCAAGATGGTGATCGCCGCCTGCGCACGGCTGCTGTCGATACCCTATGTCCTGCATTTGCACGGGGCGCAGTATCAGACATTCTGGAAAGCCGACCGCGGTTTCATAAGCCGCCGTATCAAAGCTCTGTTCGAGCACGCCGATCGGGTGATCGTTTTGGGCAGGCTTTGGCGCGATCTCGTCGCCAGCCGGGCGCCGGGCGCAGCCGGCAATATTGTGATCGTGCCCAATGCGACCGAAGTCCCGTCGCTGGCGCATGTCGGCGGCGGCGACCATGTGCATATCCTGTTCCTGGGCCGCATCGGCGACCGCAAGGGCGTACCGCAATTGCTGGAGGCACTGCACCGCATGAGCCCTGTCAAGAATTGGCGCGCCACGATTGCCGGAGATGGCGAAGTCGAGGCGGCACGGACAAAGTCAGCCGCGCTGGGGATTGCAGACCGGATCGCCTTTCCGGGTTGGGTGGGACCTGACGATGTCGCATCGCTGATCTCTTCGGCCGATATTCTGGTTCTTCCCTCCTTCGCCGAAAATCTGCCGATGTCGGTGATCGAAGGCATGGCAGCCGGTTTGGCGGTGGTCGCGACCCCGGTTGGCGCGGTCGAAGACATAATCACCGACGGGCAATCCGGGCTGCTGGTGCCGCCAGGCGATGTTACAGCGTTGACCGACGCGTTGAGCCGCCTCGTGCAGAACCCGGCACTGAGGGCAAGGCTTGGTGCCGGTGCCATGGCCGTGCATCGGGAACGGCTTGAGCTCGCCCCGTTTGTCGGCGCAATCTGCGATGTCTGGCGGTCGGCCGCGTCAAGCCGTCAACCGGTCAAGCGCTGAGGCCGATGATCGCGGCGGCGCTTCGAGCCTGAATTCGCGGTGGAATATCTCCAAATTCAACAGCGCCCATATCAGCTTTTCGTGGTCGGCGGCGCGCGTGGTGTGTTCGGAGACGATTTGATCAAGCTGTTTCGGACTCAGATAGCTGCGAATGACGGAGTGAGGCGAGCAAAGATGGTCATGCACGTAGTTCCTCATCGATCCGCGAAACCACTCGGCGACCGGTACCTTGAACCCGACCTTGCGGCGGCTGAGAATTTCCTCCGGGAGGATATTGGCCATGCTGTCGCGCAGGATCTGCTTGCTGTGCAACCAACCCAGCCTGTAGCGATCGGGCAATTTGCTGACGAACGAAACCAGGTCGCGATCGAGGAACGGCATTCTTCCTTCGATTGAACCGGCCATCATCATGTGGTCGCCTCGTTCCAGGAGATTGTCAGGCAGCCACGACGTCTGATCGAAAAACAGCACGCGGCGAAGATGGGAGGCCGCAGCGCTTGACGAGAACGGAAACTCATTGCGCTCATAACGGCGATTTGCGGACGCACCGATCAGGCACGCGCGCTGCTGCGCGGAAACGGCTCCAAACCAGGAGACCATCCGGGCGGCAAAGTCCCTTTCGCCCGCGGTGCGGGCAAACGTATCGACCTTGGCCGACGCGCCCGGCATCGCGCGTACCACAGGGGAAAGGACGTTATCGTGCAGCGAGGCTGGGACAAGCGACTGGTAGATCCCGGCCAGTGATTCCGCGCGATGCTTGGGATAGCCGCCGAGAATCTCGTCGGCTCCTTCGCCGGTGAGCACCATCTTGACGTCTTGCGAGGCTCGCTCCGACATTAGGTAAATTGGAATATCGCTGCTTTGCGAAACAGGTGCCCCGCGTTGGCGAACCATCGCCGGCAGGTGATCCATCAGATCGCCTGGCTGGATTACAAGTTCGCAATGATCGGTTTTGAAATGATCGGCAACGCGTCGGGCGAATGCAAATTCGCTATAGGCTGCGTCGTCGAACCCGACAGAAAACGTGCGAATGGGCGTGGGGCTGTGCCTGGCCATCAGCGCGACGATAGCCGAGGAGTCGAGCCCTCCGGAGAGAAAGGCCCCAAAAGGTGCATCGCTGCGCATCCTGATCTCGACGGAATAGTCGAGCAGTTCCAGAAATCGCCGCTTGGCGGTTTTTCCGTCGACCCGCTCGGTCACGGCCGCCTGGTCCGGAGGCGTATAGTAGCGCGTTTCCTTGACTACCCCTTGCGACCAGACAACATAGCTTCCGGGATTGAGCTTGCGGATCTGTTTAAAAAGCGTGCGTGGTCCCGGCACGTAACGCCAGTTCAGATACTCGTCCACGGCATCCAGATCGAGTTGCTGCGCATCTTGCTGCGCCGACAACAATGCGTTGATTTCCGAGGCAAACAGCAGCAATTTTTCGCTTTGCATGAGGTAAAGCGGCTTTTCCCCGAAGGGATCCCGGGCGAGAATCAATTCCTGCCTCTGAGCATCCCAGAGTGCAAAGGCGAACATGCCGCTCAGCCGGTCGAACATGGACAAGCGCCATTGATCGTAGGCTCGGAGCAGCACCTCGGTATCGGAGCGCGTTCGAAATTGATGGCCAAGGCCGATCAGTTCCTGGCGCAACTCGATGTAGTTATATATCTCTCCGTTGAAAATTATTTTGAGACGGCCGTCCTCAATCTGCATCGGCTGATTTGACTCAGGCGCCAAGTCAATGATCGCCAGGCGGCGATGGACCAATGCCAATTGTTGCTCGCCGGTATTCAGGTCCAATATCTCGGTGCCTTCGGCATCGGGACCGCGATGCCGCAATGCGTTTGACATTCTGGCGGCCCGCTCTTGTGGATTTTTAGCCCTTCGACCGATCCATCCGGCAATTCCACACATTGTTCACCCCCTAGGCGCGCATTCCTCACTCCAGTACAACAAATGTGTTAAACACTTCGTGCCAACACAACCCAACCGGGAGAACAGCTGCCACAGGCCGTTCCTCGATCAGGCCCGGCGGTCAAGGTTTGCCGCCGGCTATTCACCGGTGAGAGGGAGTGACGGCACCTATGGCAGGCCCAATGCCTGCAGCATCTCCGGGTCGGGTACCGGGGGGCCATCGGGCAGGATGAGGCTCATCCCATAGGGATTGGAGAACTCCCAGACAGACCATGGGATCGCAAAGCGTTCGGCCTCTCCGCGCACTGCCTTGAGATAGCGCGAACGGTCGGCCTCAAAGGCGCCCATGCGGCCGTCCGCGGACATGAGGATAGCGCCGAATTCGCCCATGAAGAGCCGCCGGCTGGGAATGCCATGGCCTTCAGCCCAGTCGACAGCCTGGCGAAAGCTCGCCTTCAGTTGGCCCTGGCCCCAGTTCTGCTCGAAATACTTCGCGATTGCTTGGCGCGCGGTGGCCATGTTCATCATCTGCTCCACCCGGCTCAAGCCGGCAGCTTCCATCCGCGCTTTAAGGGTTTCGGACACCACTTCGGGTGTACTGCTGTCGGCCGGCCAGGGAAGTCCCGAAGCAAAGCTGATCGTGTCATCGGGCCGCTGGTGGGTGAAGCTGTGCGGCTCATACATATGGAAGCTGTAATAGAGGTTGGGGTCATCAAAGCCGGGGCTGAGGTTGACCAATCCGGCAATGCTGCCGCCGCAGGCGCCGGTTGCAACGATGGTAAGTTCACTGCTGACCGATCGAATGTCGTGGACGGTCCCTGCCATGATCCGCTGCCAGTCATCGCTGCCGCTCGCATCGCAAGGGTAGTATGCGGGCTCGTTGTAAGGTTCGAGGGCGACTTTGTCGGTGCCTATCTTGACCAGCATGGCGGCGACCGCCACAACCATTTGACGATAGCGGGCAACGCCCTCGCTGTCGGCGCCGCCATAGATCATCTCCATGCTGTAGTCGGGAACCTGAGTGACGCCATGCAGGTCGAAAACCACCTTGAGGCCGGTCGACGTGATCCGCTCGACGGCGGCGGCAAGTATGTCCAGCGCCTGTTGCCGCTTGACGCCCTCGCTGGCAAGCAGCGGGCCGGGATCGACGCTCAGCCGGACGAAGTCGAAGCCCATCGATCGGATGTGGGCAAACACCTCCCCGGACGGCCAGTCGGCGAGCGGCCTGCTTTCCGCAAGCCACTCCTTTTCGCTGCGATAGGGCGGCCAAACGTAGGTTCCATCTTTTTCCACCGGCGACCAGTTGAGCCACTGATGCACGCCAATGCCGCGTTTGAGAGGGATGGGCGCTGCGTCGGCCGCCACAAGCAAGGCGAGCACCCAGGCAACAACACACGCCGCTTTTCGCATCGCTCTCTCCGTATGGTCGCCGGAGATATTAACCGCAACGAACGGGAAAGAAGATTGCCGGCCCGCAGCTTTTCGACGGCATGGTATACAAGGACCGAAACGTTGACGGGGCGTGCATGAGAATCGGCTGGTACATCAACCGATTGCGCAGCATGGGACCGGCCGAGGTGCTGCACCGGCTGGTGGAGCAACGTCGAAGAATCGCGTCGCGCCGCCGCGATGATGGGTGGGAGCGCTATCCATCGCCGCGGTTGCACCCAGTGCTGCCCGGATTTCGCCATGCTGTGCTGGCAGCGACCGACGCCCAACGGCAAGCCATAGCGGCGGCCGCGCAAGAGATGCTTCAGGGCCGGTTTTCTGCACTCGGGCGGACATGGCCAAAGCGTGAGCCCGAACTGTTGTTTCCTGCCGAGCTTTGGCGTCTTGATCCGGTGACCGGCAGGCTTTGGCCTGGCCCCGAGGCTCATACTTTCGACATCGATTTTCGCCATGGCGGCGACCTTGGCGATATAAAATATGTCTGGGAGATCAACCGGCTGCAGCAATTGCCGCCACTGGCTGCACACCTGCTCCTCTGCGAGGACGATCGATCCCGGAGTGCCATCGAGGCGGCAATCGGTAGTTGGCATTCCGCCAATCCACCGTTCCGAGGCATCGGCTGGGCGTCCGGTATCGAAGTAGCGCTGCGGGCCATCAGCCTGATCGTCACCCTGGACCTCGTCGGCGACCAGCTTGACCCAGTGACGCTGCGGAAAGCTGGTGAGATACTCGCGGCAAGCGCCTATTGGCTGCCGCGGTTTCCGTCGCGATATTCCTCCGCCAACAACCATCTCGTCGCAGAGTTGGCCGGCGAATATCTGGCCGGCCTGGCGCTCGGGGCCGGATCCGAAATCGCCCGCGGCGCCCTCCTGAATGAGACGCACAAGCAGATACTTGCCGATGGCGCAGGTGCCGAGCAAACACCGACCTATGCAGCCTTCAGCGCCGAACTCATCTTGCTGTGCGCCGCCGCGGCACGCCAGGCGGGAACGCCGTTTCCCTCGGCTGTCGAAGCGCGTCTGGGCGCCTTCGCCAATTTCGTCGGCTGGCTGCCACAGAAAGCCGCCCGCTTCGGCGACGATGATGAGGGCCACGTGCTGAAGCTGGGGGACGAGCCGAACTATATCCGATCCGTCGCGTCCGCCATCCAAGGCTTACTGGGGACGCCGGGCAACGCGCCGGAGCCCAACGACTTTCGTTCGCTTTTCTTTGGTACGCCCTCGGGTCCGGTGCCCGTGGTGCACGGCTTGCAGACATTCCCGCAAGGCGGGCTCTCAGTCTGGCGCGGAGCAATGAATGGCCGCAATGTCGAACTGACGTTCGACCATGGACCGCTCGGATATCTCTCGATAGCGGCGCACGGCCATGCCGACGCGCTGTCGCTCACCCTGTGCATCGACGGTGAGCCGGTGCTGGTCGATCCAGGCACCTGGCTCTACGGCTCGGGAGGCGCATGGCGCGACTGGTTCCGCTCCACACCGGCGCACAACACGCTGAACATCGAGGGCAAGAGCCAAAGTACCATCGCTGGAAATTTCAACTGGTCGCACAAGGCAGTCGCAGCGCTGGTGGAGAGCGAGCCGGGACCGCACTGGAGGCTGAGCGCCCGGCATGATGGCTATAGAAGCCGCTTCGGCGTCGTGCATCAGCGCACTTTGGCGCGCCAGGCCGATGGCATCCTCATCACCGACCAACTGCTCGGCGGCGGGCGTCAGTCCGAGATCGTCTTCCAACTGGCCGCCGGCCTCCATGCCGACCGGCACGAAGATACGGTCACGGTATTACGCGGCGACGAGGCGCTGTTGGCCATCCGCTTTCCTGACGCTGCGCTCGACGTCGGCGCCGGCGGTGACATGCCGGGGCAAGGCGGTTGGGTTTCACTGCGCTTTGGCACCAGGCAGCAGGCCGAACGCCTCGCCTGGCACGGTGAAGTGGGCGAAGCCGGAATCCATATCCATCTTGCCCCAATTCACCCGCCACAACGGCAAAAACCGGCGCCAACGTAGAGTTGCCGGGCGAGTTCCAGCCGTATTCGACATTAATTACGTTTGGACATTTAGCGGTTTCGTTACCGTTGATCTGCTAGTCTCGCACCATCCAGCCTGCTTTGCCCGCTGCGTCCGCAACAGCCACTGGTTGCAGGCGGCGTAGCAAGTTCGGCGGGAATTTTGTGCTTTGCTATTCGCCAGATCGCCTGCTTACAACCCCAGACTGCCTTCTTAGACCAGGAGCCGCTGCAACGATGTTTTCCGAATTTGCCAGAGCGATTGTGGAAAAGCTTTCGAACGTCAATCTGACCACGCTCGGCCTGCTTCTCCTCACCGCACTGGGCAGCGCGGTGATCGCCTACTGGCGAACTGCCGAACATAAGTCCCTCAGGGATTTTTTCGACTTCGCCTTCCCCCAGGAAGTCATCCTGCACCCGTCGGCGCGAGCCGACGCCCTGTTCTGGATCACGAAACGGGCGATGATGCCTTTCCTGCTTATTCCCGCCGGCGTCACCTTCGTCGTCGCCATGGGCTATGGCACACGCGAGGCAATCGGCTGGCTCCTTAACATCCACGCGCCGCTTCTCGGCGGCCCGGCGGGACCAGTGACGATCGTCATCTTCACCGCAACCATGCTGGTCGCCTATGATATCTCATACTACCTCTACCACGTCGCCCAGCACCGTTTCCCGTTCCTGTGGGAATTGCACAAGGTACATCATTCGGCCGAAGTGATGGTGGGGATCACCAAGGACCGGGTTCATCCGCTGGACGATCTGATGAACCGCATGTGGGATGGCGTCATTCCGGGCATCTGCTTCGGTATATGGAGCCTGATCGCACTCGATCCGGTAGAGGTCGCTATCTTCGGCATCAACGTCTACGTCATCCGTAACATCCTGATGATGGACTTTGTTCGTCATACGCATCTCAAGATCTCGTTCGGCCCGTTGAACAACATCATCCTGTGTCCGCACTGGCACCAGGTGCATCACAGCATCGACCCTCGTCATTATGACAAGAATTTCGGCCTGCTTTTTTCGTTCTGGGATCGTCTGTTCGGAACGCAATTTGTCCCGGAACCGGATGAAGACCTGAAATTTGGCCTGATCGATCGCGATGTGCGCGATTATCAGTCGCTCTTTGGGCTCTACATCCTGCCGCTCAAGAAGATGGGAAGGCATGTCATGCGACTGTTTCACAGGCGGCCCAATGTAGTCGCGCAGCCACAGGACAGTTCTCCTTCATGAACACTGTTGTTTCCATGGACGTCCTAGGCGCGGAGCGCCTGGAAATCGTCCGGTCGGAGGATCGCCTGGCTGCGGTCGAAGCCGCTTGGATGGACCTTTGGCATCGTACCGACGGGCTGATCTTTCAAAGCCATGCCTGGATTTCGGCATGGTGGAGTACCGTACAACGCCGTGACCAGCGTGCGTTGCGGATCGGCCTGGTCTGGAAGGGCGAGAAACTCGTTGCCGTCGTTCCGCTGGCGATCGGCAGGCGCAGGGGGCTGCGGTTTCTCGAATGGGCGGCCGGCAGCTATACCGACTATGGGGATATTCTCGTTGCTCCGGAATGCTCGTTGTCGGCGTTGCAGGAGCTATGGACCCAACTCTGCGATGCAGGTGGCTTCGATCTTGCCTTGATCAGTCGTCTCTCGCCGGATGCGGCGGCCCGCAAAATTTTCACGCCGGGAGCTTTCGGCGGCATCAGGCTTCGCCACTTTCACCGAACGGAAGTCAGCTATCGCGTTGCCGGACAATGGGAAAGCGGAGCGGCATGGTTCGCGGACCAGTCGAAAAAGACGCGCCAAAACTATCGGCGCGGCATCAAAGCGCTGGAAGAAACCGGAGAGGTGAGATTTCGCCTGCTTGCCCCCGACGAGCCGCTGCAACCGGTACTGGAGCGCCTCGCGGCCTTGAAGCGGAAATGGCTGACCGAGCGCATGCGTGAGTCAGACCTGTTCGAAGAGGGCGTGCCGGTACTCGCCGCGCTAGTCGATGCGTTGGCGCGCGCCGGCGTGCTGCATATCTTCGTCCTCGAATGCAATGGCGTGATGGTCGCGGTGTCGATCAACTTCGTCCAGCACGACGTGATGATGGCCTTCGTGACGACATTCGATCCGGATTTCGGCCGGGCGTCGCCGGGTGTGATCCTATTGATGGATTACGTGCAGTGGTCGATCGATCACGGCTTGAGCATGGTCGATTTCCTCTGTGGCGCAGAGTCGTTCAAACACAAATTCTCAACGCAGGCGGTTACACTGGAATCCGTCATCGGGACGCGCACGGCACAGGGTGCGCTTGCATCTCTTGCCGATCGTGTCCTCCAGACCGTCAGGCAAATGCGCGAGCGTTCATCGGCACTACCAAAGGGACGCGATACCCCCACTCAAGCCGAAGCAGCCTTGGACTAAAGCGCGTCGCGTTCGATCGGCCTCAATGCGACGCGCGTTAGATTCTCGTTGTATGCATGTCGTTATCGCAAAACCGCTGCACAGTTTTGCGCGACATGCTTTGGAACGGTCCATCGTTTCACGGAAACGCCGAACAGCTCCATCTTTTTTGACGCAATTGCGGACGAAAACCGTTCACACTTTTTCTGGAATTGCTCTAGCGGCCCGCTGGCAAAAAAAGCTCAAATGAAGCGCGGTATCGGTCCGTTTTGCGGCGTGGTGCGGTTGCCGAGGTCGAGGAAGATTTCGTCGATGTAGCACCATCCCCAGCCTTCCGGCGGATCGTAGCCTTCGATGACAGGATGGCCGGTTGCCCGAAAATGCTTGGTGGCATGACGGTTGGGCGAGTCGTCGCAGCAGCCAACGTGACCGCATGTGCGGCAGAGCCGCAGATGCACCCACTGCGAACCGCTCTTCAGGCATTCCTCGCAGCCGAGCGCGCTCGGCGTCACGTCGCGAATGTCCCCGGCGTGCCTGCATTCGTCTGCCATCATACGCTCCTGACCAGTTGTGGCGCCACGGCTAGGCTGCCGTTTCGTGCGAGATATGCATGCAGCGCCGCAACCACCTGGGCGCCTTCGCCGACGGCAGCGGCGACGCGCTTGATCGAGCCAGAGCGCACGTCGCCGATGGCGAACACGCCGCCGCGGTTCGTCTCCAGAGCGCCACGTTCCTGGCCAATGTCAGGCCCGGTGCGAACGAAGCCCTTCGCGTCCAACGCCACGCCGCATTGCGCCAGCCAGTCGGTGTTCGGATCGGCGCCGATGAACAGGAAGAGGTGGCGGATCGGACGTGTTGTCTCGGTGTCGCGGTTGCGCCAGCGCCAGCAGCCATACCTTCTTCACATGCGCCGCCAAATAGACAGCAGCCTGTCCAGCCGAATTGCCGGCGCCGACCAGGGCTACCTCTTGCCCGGCGCAAAGCCGCGCTTCGATCGGCGAAGCCCAGTAATGCACGGAGATTCCCTCGAATTGCGCCAGGTTTGCCATGTCGAGGCGGCGATAGCGCGCTCCGCTGGCGATCACCACCGACCGTGCCCGCACGGCCTCCCCGCCGCCGACGGCGAGCGTGTAGTGGGCACCGGACGTGTCGCTTGCGCTGCCCAGCAGCTTCGCCTCGTCCGGTATCACCATCTCGACGCCGAATTTCTGCGCCTGGTTGTAAGCGCGCGCCATCAGCGCCATTCCCGAAATGCCGGTCGGAAAACCGAGGTAGTTCTCGATGCGCGAGGAGGCACCCGCCTGTCCGCCGAACGCACGGCAATCGAGCACGATCGTCGACAACCCTTCGGAAGCCGCGTAGACGGCCGCCGCGAGGCCGGCCGGTCCGGCGCCGACAATGGCCACGTCGTACAGCTTGCCGGCGTCGATCGGCCTCACCAGGCCGATGCAGCGGGCAAGCTCGTTCTCTCCGGGATTGAGCAGCAGCTTGCCGTTTGGACAAAGCACGATCGGCAAATGGTGGATATCGACATGGAAGCGTTCGATCATCGTCCTGGCGCAGGGATCGGCAGCCGAATCGAAAACGCGATGCGGCTGACCGCTGCGAGCCAGAAAACCTTGCAGCCTCAAAACGTCGCCGCTGTCGACCGGTCCGACAATGATCGGGCCGGCCGTGCCGCTCTCGAGCAGGCCGACACGGCGCAGGATCAGCGCCCGCATGATGCGCTCGCCGAGGTTTGCTTCCTGGACCATCAGGTCCCTCAGCCTTTGCGAGGGGATGACGAGCGCCTCGACCGGCTCGACCGCCTCCACATCCACCAGTGAGGGTCGGGCTGAAAGCTGCGCCAACTCGCCGACGAAATTGCCTGCACCGTGCGTGACGATTGTTTCGCGCCGGCCGAAGCTGCCGCCCTGGATGATATCCACCTTGCCGGACAGGACCACGATCAGACCGGGCGCCAGCTCGCCGGCTTTGACGATCTGTTCGCCTGCGGCATAGGACACGGCTTCGCCGAAACGGCCGATGCGGTCCAGGTCCGCCTCAGCCAGCGCTGGAAACATCTGATCGCGACGGGCAATGGAGATCGGATTGGCGGGTTGAGACATGGTTCGAACCTATCGCCGGTTTCCGACAGTTTGAAGCGGTTTTTTGCGGCTTGCGGCCGGTAGGAACCTAGCCCGCCTGTCGGTAAACGCTGTGCCCTTCGCTTCGCAGTTAACTGACGGCGGCCGTGCGACGGTGTCGTCGTGACGTGCCTCACAATCCGTTGCATCTCCTTGATTTGTTTGATTTGCGCATCCCGGCAAACCCGGCGCATGCTGCTTCAACCGGCATCTGCCTAAGCCGGCCAGGCCCGGCGGGCCGTCCTGTGTCAAACTCTCGGCCGCCGGGCTTCTGGACGGCAGAAAACGGCCTGTGTCCGAGCGCTCCGCAAACTCGCCTGCGGCCTGTTGTTCGGCGAGTGCTCAGGCAGCTACCTGAAGCACAATCTTGCCGCGCGTGTGCTGCTTCTCGAGCTGTTCCTCGGCCCTGGCGACTTCCTCAAGAGGATAGATTGCCTGCACGAATGGCCTGACCTTCCCGGCGTCGATGAGGCGGCTGATCTCGGCAAGCTGCGCCGCGTTAGGCTTGGTCAAATAGGAAACGCCGCGAGCCCGATGCAGGCGGGCCTTCTCCGCCGACGGTTCGGAAAGCGTTGAGACGAGCGTCCCCCCGGGTTTGAGCACGTCCCACGAGCGGTCCTGTGTTTCACCCGCTACCAGGTCGAAGACGAGGTCGACGTCCTCGACAACCTCCTCGAAGCGCTGGTTCTTGTAGTCGACCGCCTGGTCGGCGCCAAGCCCGCGAACGAAATCGAAATCCTGCGCGGACACGGTCGTCGCGACAAACGCGCCCGCGGCCTTTGCGAACTGCACCGCCAGATGACCGACGCCGCCGGCGCCGCCATGGATAAGGACCCGCTGCCCGGATTTGAGGCCGCCGTGATCGAAAAGGCCTTGCCACGCGGTAAGGCCCGCGAGTGGCACCGCGGCGGCTTCGGCGTGGCTTAAGCGTTGCGGCTTCGCCGCCGCCTCCGTTGCCTTGACGACGACATATTCGGCGTTGCCGCCGCGGTCGTTGCCGAGCATGGCGTATAGCGGATCGCCCTTCTTCAGCGTATGGGCTCGCGTGCCGCACAGTTCCACCACGCCGGACACGTCGCGGCCGACCGTGACGGGCAGATCCGCGCCCGAAGAGCCCTCGCGAACCTTGTAGTCGACGGGATTGACGCTTGCCGCGTAGACCTTGAGCGTGACCTCGTCGTCATGGGGCTGAGGCAACGGAACCGCGTCCAGCGAAAGAACCTCCGGTCCACCAAAATCGTGGATACGGACGGCCTTCATAGTAATCATGGCTTGCTCCTCGTCGGGTTGAGTCCAATTCGCCTCTGAACTGTTTCGCCGGCAGACCGGCGTCTATCAAGCCGGCGGTTCGGTCGTGGCAAAGGCCGGCCGGTGGCGCGCCGTCAGTGTATCGTTTGCGAATGCTCGCCGCCGGGTTGCGAGATGCCGCTCAGCGCTTCACCTGCTGTCGCGGTCTCGCTGTTGGTGGCGAGGTCGCCCAGCGAAACGATGCCGACCAGGCGCTTGTCACGGTTTAGCACTGGCAAGCGGCGCACTTTCAGGTCAGCCATGTTGCGCAGAACATCCTCCGCGTCTTCGTCTTCGAAGCAATACCTGACCTCGGTACTCATCACTTCCCGTACCTTGGCGTCAGGTGTCTTGCCTTGGGCGACGCCGCGGATTGCGATGTCGCGATCGGTTACCATGCCGACAAGTCGATCGTTCTCGCCCACCGGCATCGCGCCGGCGTCGAGGCGACCCATCATTTCTGCCGCATCGCGCAGGGTTTGCTGCGGACTGGCGATCTCGACGTCCTTTGTCATGCAGTTGCCAACTTTCATTTTAACCTCCGTTGGTTGCAGGGCCCGCCGCCGAATTTCGTGATGGAAGGGTGAATGAGCGCCAGCGCAAAACGTTCCATGGCAAGACCCGTTTCGAGCGCTTCGCCAAATCACCCATCCTCCACTCCAACCGCCTTCAGGCGGTCGGCCCGGGAAAGGTCGGTTCCGAAGGAATTTCGGAAGGCGTGCCAGGAGGAACTCCAAGTGGCTCCTGATCCGGCGTCGGAATTGGATCCGGCGAGGGCGGGGGTACGCCTGGAGGTTCTCCCGGCGGAGTCTCCGGCGGGGCAGGCGGCCGCGCCGGCTCCGGATTGGGATTGTCCGGCAGTGGATTCGGGTTGTTCGGATCGGGGTTGTTCATCGATCACTCCCCTGATATCTGTGGCCTGATCTCCACCAGAGCGGGGTGCGGCAGCGGCGAGCGGGCTCTCTTGTCCTAAACCGAGGGGAAGCAAAAGCGTTCCCTCACCTGGTGCCAAGCGGGGCCAATCTATCGGGCGGTTCCCAGGCTGGCATACATTCCGTTGGTGCGGAATTGCGTCGGGTTGATGCCGTAGAGGCGGCGGAAGACCTTGGAAAAATAATTGGCATCCTCGAAGCCGCACATGATGGCGACCTCCTTGACCGGCAGGAAATCGGCCTTCGTCAGCAACTTCGCCGCGCGCTGCAGTCGCTGCTGCAGCACGAATTCGGCGGGCGGAAGTCCCTCGCTCTCGGCGAAGCAGCGCGAGAAATGCGCGCGGCTCAGGCCGCTGATCTCGGCGAGATCGGCAACGCGGAGCGGCCTGTCGAGATTGGCCCTGATGTGGTCGATGACCGGCTGCATGGCGCTCTTGTCGTCGGTGACGGCATGCGAGCCGAAGACATCGTCGTAGAGCGCCATGGCGGCTTCATAGGCGACGGCCGAGGCGGCTCCCGGCGAGACCGCGCCCGTGATCAGGCGTACGCTGCAATCCGCGAGATGATCGATCGTCGAGGGCTGCAGCCGCAGGACCGGACCGACGGCGGCAAGGATCGACTTGTGGATGCGCAGTGCCTCCTCGCCGTTCATCGATATCCAGAAGAACTCCCAGCGTTCGCCCTTGGCCAGCCAGTAACGGTGGTTGTGCGGCACGAGGACCAGCAAAGTGTCGCCCTTTTGCAGGCGGTAGTTCCGGTTCTCGTAGCGCAATCGGCCGGTGCCGCTGATCGTATGCTGGAGCACGGTAAACGGCGTCTGGCCGCGCTTGCGCCCATCCCAGTCGTAGACCTCATTCTCGCGCACTTCATAGCCGGTGCTTGTCGGCATGGTGTGTAGACGCTGGCGCCCGCGCGGCAGCGATACCGTCCTGCCCGCCGGCCCGATGTCGATCAAGTTCCGCAGCACAAAATTACCCCTAAAAGCATAATCCTTCTCTGGTCGCGTGCCGAATAAGGCGCATAATCCCTCGAGAAAAGCAAAAGAAACTGCGGTCAACGAGCGGATGGGAGGAAGTGCCGGATTCCAGCCTGCATAATGTGGCGGGCGGGCCAGGCCTCTTTTCGCCGCCTTTGCCCTAGCGTTCGATCAGGTCGAGGTGAGGCTGATGAGTTTCAAGATCGCTATCATCGGTGCGGGAAGCGTCGGGTTCACCAAGAAGCTCTTCACCGACATTTTGTGCGTTCCCGAATTCAGGGATGTCGAATTCGCACTGACCGATCTCAGCGAACGCAACCTCCAGATGATCAAGTCGATCCTCGACAGGGTCGTCGAATTCAACAGGCTGCCGACCAAGGTTACGGCAACGACCGACCGCCGTGCCGCCCTCGAGGGTGCCCGCTACATTATCAGCTGCGTTCGCGTCGGCGGTCTCGAAGCCTATGCGGACGACATCCGCATTCCCTTGAAGTATGGCATCGACCAGTGCGTCGGCGACACGATCTGCGCCGGCGGCATCCTCTATGGCCAGCGCAACATTCCGGTAATCCTCGATTTCTGCAAGGATATCCTCGAAGTCGCCGAGCCTGGGGCGAAATTCCTGAACTACGCCAATCCGATGGCCATGAACACCTGGGCGGCGATCGAATATGGCAAGGTCGATACCGTCGGCCTTTGCCACGGCGTCCAGCATGGCGCCGACCAGATCGCCGAAGTGCTCGGCGCCAAGTCGCGCACCGAGCTCGACTACATCTGCTCCGGCATCAATCATCAGACCTGGTTCATCGACCTGCGTCTCAACGGCCGCAAGATCGGCAAGGACGAGCTGGTTGCCGCCTTCGAGGCGCATCCGGTCTATTCGCAGCAGGAAAAGCTGCGCATCGATGTTCTGAAGCGCTTCGGCGTCTATTCGACCGAAAGCAACGGCCATCTTTCCGAATACCTGCCCTGGTATCGCAAGCGGCCGGACGAAATCACCCGCTGGATAGACATGTCCGACTGGATCCACGGCGAGACCGGCGGCTACCTTCGTTATTCGACCGAAACACGCAATTGGTTCGAAACGGAGTTCCCGCAATTTCTGGAATCCGCCGCCAGGCCGATAGACCCCGCCAAGCGCTCCAACGAGCATGCCAGCCACATTCTCGAAGCGCTGGAGACGAACCGCGTTTATCGCGGCCATTTCAACGTCAAGAACAACGGCATCGTCACCAACCTGCCGCAGGACGCCATCATCGAGTCGCCCGGCTTCGTCGATCGCTTCGGCATCAACATGGCTGCAGGCATCACGCTGCCGGAAGCCTGCGCCGCCACTTGCACTTCCTCGATCAACGTCCAGCGCATGTCGGTTCATGCGGCGATCTCCGGCGATATCGACCTGCTGAAGCTCGCCGTCCTGCACGATCCGCTGGTCGGCGCGGTTTCGACGCCGGAAGAGGTTTGGCAAATGGTGGACGAAATGGTCGTCGCCCAGGCCCGCTGGCTGCCTCAATACGCCGAGGCGGTGCCGGCCGCGAAGGAGCGGCTTTCGAAATCCAGGATCAAGACCCGTGAATGGGCCGGGGCGGCACGGCGCGACGTCCGTTCGATCGATGAATTGCGCGCGGAAAAAACGGCTCTCAAGCAGGCCGTCTGAATTTCGCCAGGACGGATCGCGGCAAGGTTTCGGGAGGAATTTTCGGCACCGCACCCGGAAGTACATTCGTTCGAGGAGAAATGGAGCGGCGTCAACGCGCTCCTGAACAACAGGGAGGAGAGACGATGAGGAATTTCCGAAACATTGGCATTCTCGCCGGGCTGGCGCTTAGCGTCTCGGCCTCGGCCCTGAACGCGTATGCATCCGAGCCGACCGTGCCGCCGGTGCCCGCGCAATTTCCGGCCGAGGGAAAGATCAAGTACGTCGCGCGCGACTCCATCCTGGAGTTCAAGGCACTTCCGGAATACCACGAACCCGATTGGGTCACCGACAAATACGTCAAGGCAGGCAAGCTGCCGCCGGTCAAGGACCGGTTACCGAAGGAGCCGCTGGTCTTCAAGACCGGCAATATGCCGGACGGCGTCGGTGTCTACGGTGATACGATGCGTCATGTCATCGGCGGCCGGCCGGAGGGCTGGAACTATGGCGCCGGCCAGACGCAGGGCTGGGGCGGCATCGACATCGGCCTTTCCGAATGCCTGACGCGCACCGCGCCGCTGTTCCAGGTCGAGGCCAAGGACACGGAGCCGCTGCCGAACCTCGCCAGGAGCTGGGACTGGTCCAAGGACGGCCACACGCTGACGATGCATCTGGTCGAGGGCGCGAAATGGTCGGACGGCGTTCCGTTCAACGCCGACGATGTGATGTTCTACTGGGACGACGAGGTGATCGACCCTAATGTGTCGCCGCTGAACGGTGCCACGCAGGAGACCTTCGGCGTCGGCACGACGCTGAAGAAAATCGACGACTACACCGTCGAGTGGACGTTCAAGGACGCCTTTCCGAAACAATACCTTTACGCCATGGCTTACGGCACCTTCTGTCCGGGCCCGTCGCATATCCTCAAGCCGCAGCATCCGAAATATTCGAAGAACACCTACGAGCAGTTCAAGAACGCCTTCCCGCCGGAATATATGAACATGCCGGTGATGGGTGCCTGGGTGCCGGTGGCATACCGCCCCGACGACATCATCGTCATGCGTCGCAATCCGTACTATTGGAAGGTCGACGAGAAGGGCAACCAGCTGCCGTATCTCAATGAACTGCACTACAAATTGTCGACCTGGGCCGACCGCGACGTTCAGGCGGTATCGGGGGCGGGCGACTTCTCCAATCTGGAGCAGCCGGAGAACTTCGTCGCCTCGCTGAAGCGCGCAGCGCAAAAGGACGCGCCGGCACGGCTTGCCTTCGGCCCACGGTTGATCGGCTATAATCTTCGCATGAATTTCTCAGCCAATGGCTGGGGCAACCCCGACGAGCGCGGACAGGCGATACGCGAGCTGAACCGCAACGAGGATTTCCGCAAGGGCGTCACCATGGCGCTCGACCGCAAGGCGCTCGGTGACTCACTGGTCAAGGGTCCGTTCACTGCCATCTATCCCGGCGGCTTCTCCTCGGGCACGAGCTTCTACGACCGGAAGTCGACGGTCTACTACCCCTTCGATCTCGAAGGCGCCAAGGCGGAACTCGCCAAGGCAGGCCTAAAGGACACGGACGGCGACGGCTTCGTCAATTTTCCTGCCGGCACCGCCGGCGGCAAGAATGTCGAGATCGTGATGCTCGTCAACAACGATTACACCACCGACAAGAGCCTCGCGGAGGGCGTCGTCGGTCAGATGGAGAAGTTAGGTATTCGCGTTGTCCTGAACGGGTTGAACGGTACCCAGCGCGATCAGGCCAATTACTCCGGTCGCTTCGACTGGCTGATAAGGCGCAACGAAACGGAACTCACCTCGGTCGTGCAGAACACCGAGCAACTGGCGCCGGTCGGCCCGCGCACCAGCTGGAACCACCGCGCTCCGGAAAACGGTCAGGTAGATCTGATGCCCTTCGAGAAGGACCTTGTCGATATCGTCAACAAGTTCGTCTCGGCGCAGGACAATGACCAGAGGGCCAGCCTGATGAAGCAGTTCCAGAGAATCTCGACGGAACACGTCTATACCGTCGGGCTCACCGAATATCCCGGCGCGCTGATCATCAACAAACGTTTCTCCAATATCCCGCAGGGAACGCCAATCTTCATGTTCAACTGGGCCGAGGACTCGATCGTCCGCGAGCGGGTCTGGGTGGCCGCCGACAAGCAGCAGAAATATGAGCTGTTTCCCGAACAGCTTCCCGGAAAGCCCGGGGATAAGGGTCCGACGAACTGAGTTTCCTCCCCTGACTTGAAAATTCCCGGCCGCGCTGCTGGCGCGGCCGGGACAAAGCCAGCGGTGAGGGATAACTGAGAATCTAAGCGAGGAGCAAAACGGTCGATGCTGCGATTTCTGCTTATGCGCATAGCATCCGCAATACCGGTTCTCGCCATTTTGAGCGTGGTTACCTTCGCGATCATCCAGGCACCGCCGGGTAACTATGCCGACTATATCCGCTTGCAGCTCATCAACCAGGGTGGAGCCTCCTTTGCCGAGGCGGATGCTCAGGCGAAGGCTTACAGCGTGGAGCACGGCCTCGATAAGCCGGTTCCGCTCCAATACCTGAACTGGATCGGCGGCATCATCATCCGCGGCGATTTCGGCCACAGCCTGTATTACAACAAGCCCGTCGCCGACGTGGTAGGCGAGCGGCTGCCGCGCACGCTGCTGCTTGCGCTTGTCTGCCACCTGTTGGCATCGGTGCTGGGCATCGGCTTCGGCATCTGGGCGGCGACCAGGCAGTACAGCTGGATCGACAGTACGCTGTCAGCGATTTCCTTCCTCGGAATGACGGTACCGCGCTTCCTGATGGCGCTGATCATCGTCTATCTGCTGGTCTTCCAGTTTAACGTCTCCGAGATCGGCAGCTTCTTTTCGCCGCAATTTGGCGGGGCGCCGTGGTCCTGGGCGAAGTTCGTCGATCTCGTCCGGCATGTCTGGCCGGTTGTCGCCATCGCGACCTTCGGAGGGCTCGCCTACAACATGCGGGTGATGCGCGGCAATCTGCTCGACACGCTGAACGCGCAATATGTCGAGACCGCTCGCGCCAAGGGCCTCAGCGGCGGTGCGGTCGTCATGCGCCATGCGGTGCCCAATGCGCTGCATCCGCTGGTTATGTATCAGGGCGTGGTGCTGCCCTATATGCTGACCGGCGAGATTGAGACGGCGATCATCTTTGCCCTGCCGACCGTTGGCCCGGCGATCGTCGGCTCGATGGCGGTTGGCGACGTCTATGTCACGGCGACCTTCATGATGGTGCTGTCGGCGACGCTGATCGTTGGCAACATCATCGCCGACATGCTGCTCGTTATGCTCGACCCGCGTGTGCGCCAATATGCAGGGTCCTGAGATGCTTGCCTTCGAGCCCTCGCTGCCGCCGCTTGCCGAGGAATCGGCCAAGATCAAGCCGCGCGGCAATGAGAGCTACATCGCGCTCGTCTGGCGCCGCCTGAAACGGTCCTGGACCGGCATGGCCGGGCTCATCCTGGTCGCGCTTCTGGTGCTGCTGGCGGTGTTTGCCGACTTCTTCGCACCGATGGATCCCAAGGTGACCGATGTCGGCTTTGCCCCGCCGCAGATGATGAGCTTCCATGACAAGGACGGCAACTTTGTCTTCCAGCCGCGCGTCTATGCCCTGGCGGATTCGGAAGACCTCGACCCGGTTACCTTCCAACCCGTCGTCGGGCCGGACTACGACCATCCGCGGCTGCTCGGCTTCTTCGTCAAGGGCGCGGAGTACAGACTGCTCGGCCTGCTTCCCGCGAACCGGCACTTCTTCGGCTCGACCGACGGCCAGCCGGTGCATTTCCTTGGCACCGACAAATTCGGCCGCGATGTGCTGGCTCGTGCGATCTATGGTTCGCGCATCTCGTTGATGATCGCATTGACCGTGGTCTTCATCGTCACCGTGATCGGTACGACAGTCGGCATGGTGTCGGGCTATTTCGGCGGCACATTCGATGTCTGGGTCCAGCGCTTCGTCGAACTGGTGCTCGCATTTCCGCAATTGCCGCTTTATCTGGCGCTGACGTCGCTTGTTCCGGTGACGGCGCCGACGAATGTCTTCCTGGCCTTCGTGATCGTCGTCATGTCGGCGCTCGGCTGGGCGCAGATGTCGCGCGAGGTGCGCGGCAAGACCTTGGCGCTGGCGCGGATCGACTACGTCCGTGCGGCGATGGCGGTCGGCGCCACCGACGGCCGCATCATCATGCAGCATATTTTCCCAAACGTGATGAGCCACGTCATCGTTGCCGTCACATTGGCGATCCCCAGCGTCGTCCTGCTCGAATCCTTCCTCGGTTTTCTCGGCTTCGCGGTGAAACCGCCGCTGATCTCCTGGGGCCTGATGCTGCAGGACACCGCGACCTATTCGGTCATCGGCACCTATCCCTGGATCCTCTCGCCGGTCGGCTTCGTGCTTGTCACCGTCTTCGCGTTCAACGCGCTTGGCGATGGATTGCGCGATGCGGTCGATCCGTATTGAGCGTGACATGATGCAACACGCGCTCGTCAAATCCTTCGCACCGCCTGTCCGGCTCGACCATGACGGCCGTTCGGAAAAACCGGTCATCGATGCCCGCAACATCGCCGTCGATTTCAAGGTCGAGCACGGCATGATCGAAGCCGTTAAGGACATCTCCTTCCAGCTCTATCGCGGCGAGACGATCGCCATTGTCGGCGAGTCGGGATCGGGCAAGTCGGTGACGGCGCGCACCGTCATGGGACTGTTGTCGAAACGCGCGGTCGTGTCGCCGAAATCGACTGTCGAATACAACGGGGCAAACATCCTGAAATATTCCGAGCGTGCGCGGCGCAAACTGCGCGGCGACCGCATCTCGATGATCTTTCAGGAGCCGATGAGTTCGCTCAACCCGATCTACACGATCGGCAGCCAGATCGTCGAGGCGATACGGGTGCATCGCAAGATGAGCCGCAGGCAGGCCGAAGCAAGAGCGCTCGAGCTGCTGCAGCAGGTACAGATTCCTGAGCCCCAGGCGCGGCTGAAACAATACCCGCACCAGCTTTCCGGTGGCCAACGCCAGCGTGTGATGATCGCCATGGCGCTGGCCAACGATCCCGATGTGCTGATCGCCGATGAGCCGACGACGGCGCTCGACGTCACGGTTCAGGCGCAGATCCTCAATCTCATCCGAAACCTGCAGAAGAAACTGCGCATGGCGGTGATCCTGATCACGCACGACCTGACCGTGGTGCGGCAGTTCTCCGACTATGTCTACGTCATGCAGCATGGGGAGATGCGCGAGCACAATGTGACGGAGAGGCTGTTTGCCGATCCGCAGCATCCCTACACCTGTCACCTGCTTGCCTCCGAGCCGCGCGGCCAGGCAAATCCGTTGCCCGAAGGCGCCGACGTCATTCTTGAAGCCAAGGATGTGCGCGTCTCCTTCATGCTGCGGCATGGCACGTTCATGAGGCCGGACCTGCGCGAACTCGTCGCCGTCGACAGTCTCAGCCTGACCCTTCGGCGGCACGAGACGCTGGGTCTCGTCGGCGAATCCGGATCCGGCAAGACCACCTTCGGCGAGGCGTTGCTCAGGCTCAACACCACGGACAGCGGCGAGATCTATTTCGATGGCCAGCCGATCCATGGCTGTTCACGTTCGCAGATGCGGCCGTTGCGGTCGCGCATGCAGGTCGTCTTCCAGGATCCGTTCTCGTCGCTCAACCCACGCATGACGATCGGCCAGATCATCGAGGAAGGGCTGGTCGTCAACCGAATCGGCGCCACCAGGAACGATCGGATAGAGCGGGTGCGCGAGGCGCTGATCAGCGCCGGCATGCCCGGCGATATCCTGTCGCGCTTCCCGCACGAGTTTTCCGGCGGCCAGCGCCAGCGTATTGCGATTGCCCGCGCCGTCGCGCTCGAACCGGAATTCATCGTACTCGACGAGCCGACATCGGCACTGGATCTCTCCGTCCAGGCGCAGATCATCGAATTGCTGCGCAAGCTGCAGCGCGAACGGGGCCTGAGCTACATCTTCATCTCGCACGACCTCAAGGTCGTTCGGGCGCTGTGCCACCGCGTCATCGTCATGCAGCACGGCAAGATCGTCGAAGAGGGGCCGGTCGACGAAGTCCTGTCCCATCCCAAAACCGCTTACACCGAACGGCTGGTCAAGGCCGCTTTCGAGGTAGCCTGATTGCTTAAGCCGGAGGTCGTTGTGGCAAGAAATCCCAAGGTCGCTTTCATCGGAGCTGGCTCGACGGTGTTCATGAGGAACATCGTCGGCGACATATTGCAGCGTCCGGCCTTATCCGGCGCGACGATCGCACTGATGGACATCAATCCGCAACGGCTCGAGGAAAGCGCAATCGTGGTCGGCAAGCTGATCTCGACGCTCGGCGTGAAGGCCAAAGCCGAAACCTATTCGGACCAGCGCAAGGCGCTGGCGGGCGCCGATTTCGTCGTCGTCGCCTTCCAGATCGGCGGCTACGAGCCCTGCACCGTCACCGACTTCGAAGTTCCGAAGAAATACGGTCTGCGCCAGACCATCGCCGATACGCTCGGTGTCGGCGGCATCATGCGCGGCTTGAGAACCGTGCCGCATCTCTGGAAGATCTGCGAGGACATGCTCGCAATCTGCCCGCAGGCGATCATGCTGCAGTATGTCAACCCGATGGCGATCAACACCTGGGCGATCGCGGAGAAATATCCCGACATCAAGCAGGTCGGCCTCTGCCATTCGGTACAAGGCACAGCGATGGAACTGGCGCACGATCTCGACATTCCCTACGAGGAGATTCGCTACCGCTCGGCCGGCATCAATCACATGGCCTTCTACCTGAAGTTCGAGCATCGCCAGCCGGATGGCTCCTATCGCAACCTCTACCCGGATCTGCTGCGCGCCTACAGCGAAGGGCGGGCGCCCAAGCCGGGATGGAATCCGCGCTGCCCGAACAAGGTGCGCTACGAGATGCTGAAACGCCTCGGCTACTTCGTCACCGAGAGCTCCGAACATTTCGCGGAATACACGCCCTATTTCATCAAGGACGGGCGCGACGACCTGATCGAGAAATTCGGTATCCCGCTCGACGAATACCCGAAGCGCTGCATCGAGCAGATCGAACGCTGGAAGGGGCAAGCGGAAGCCTATCGCTCGGCTGACAAGATCGAAGTGGAGCAGTCGAAGGAATATGCGTCCTCGATCATGAACTCGGTCTGGACCGGCGAGCCGTCGGTGATCTACGGCAACGTCCGCAACAATGGCTGCATCACGTCATTGCCATATAATTGCGCGGCCGAGGTGCCATGCCTCGTTGACGCCTCGGGCATTCAACCCACCTTCATCGGCGACCTGCCGGTGCAGCTCACCGCGCTGATCCGTACCAATATCAACGTCCAGGAGCTGACGGTCCAGGCGCTGATGACCGAAAACCGCGAGCACATCTATCACGCGGCGATGATGGACCCGCATACGGCGGCTGAGCTCGACCTCGACCAGATATGGTCGCTGGTCGATGATTTGCTGGTTGCGCATGGCGATTGGCTGCCGGCCTGGGCGCGTGGAGCGCGCAGCGTTCGGGCGGCCTGAGTATCGGATACAGCTCGCGAGCAACCGTCGGCTGATGGGAAGTCTTCGAGGCGCGCGGCTCTGGTGACGCGAGGCTGGTAGTCAGCGATACGCGTTCAGTTCATGCGAACTTCCGGTTCGGCAAGCAGTGGAATCTCCAGGCCACGCCGCAAGCCGGTCGCCACGACCGATACCCTGAATTTTCCGGCGAGTGCCTTGTCGAAGATGGCGCCGACGATGATGTCGGCATCGTTGTCTACCTCCTCGCGGATGCGGGTTGCGGCTTCGTCGACTTCGAACAGCGTCATGTCCATGCCGCCCGATATCGAGACAAGGACGCCTTTGGCGCCCATCATCGAAGCTTCGTCGAGTAGCGGGTTGGCGATTGCCGCTTCCGCCGCCTTCTTGGCGCGGCCTTCTCCGGCAGCCTCGCCGGTCCCCATCATGGCGCGGCCCATGTCGCGCATCACCGACTTTACATCGGCGAAGTCGAGATTGATCAGGCCTTCCTTGACGATCAGATCGGTGATGCAGCCGACACCCGCATAAAGAACCCGGTCGGCCATGGCGAAGGCGTCGGCGAACGTGGTTCTGGCGTCGGCGATCCTGAACAGGTTCTGGTTGGGGATGACGATGACGGTATCGGCGCTTTCGCGCAGGCGCTCGATGCCCTCGTCGGCAGCGTACATGCGGCGCCTGCCTTCGAAGACAAATGGCTTGGTAACGACGGCGACGGTCAGTATTCCGGCTGCCCGTGCTGCCTGCGCTATAACAGGCGCGGCACCGGTGCCGGTTCCGCCTCCCATGCCGGCGGTCACGAAGCACATATGCGTTCCAGCAAGGTGATCCATGATCTCGTCGATGGATTCCACGGCCGCGGCACGGCCGACCTCGGGCAGGGACCCGGCGCCGAGACCTTCGGTGATATGAGCGCCCAACTGGATCAGCCTCGTTGCCTTTGACATGGCAAGGGCCTGGGCATCGGTGTTGGCGACGATGAATTCCGCGCCCTGCAGGCCTTCGGCGATCATGTTGTTGACGGCGTTGCCGCCGCCGCCGCCCACCCCGACGACGGTGATCTTGGGCCTCATCTCCGAGATTACCGGCCTCGTCGCGGTGTTCATTGCCGTTCTCCCTGGATACGCCGAGTGGTCGCTGGAAGCTTGTCCCGGGCGCACTGCGAAAACTTTGAACCGGGCAGTGCGAATCAGGAAAGCCCAGAATGCAGGGAATCAGAGCGCGGAGCGGGCTGCAAGTGCGCGATGTGCCTCATAGGCGACTTGCGCCTGAAAGTTCACGCAATGCGCCTTGATACAGTGCAGATCGTGGCGCGCGCCGCACGCTACAACTTTGGCGCGAGGCGCTGCGCGACATGGTCGGCAATCGCCAGGCAGGAGGTCAGGCCGGGGCTTTCGATGCCGAACAGGTTGACCAGGCTATCCACGCCGTGCACCGCCACGTCCTGGATGACGAAGTCGGCATTGGCCTCACCGGGACCGGACAGTTTTGGTCGGATGCCGCTGTAAGCGGGCTGCAGGCTGTCATCGGCCAGCTCCGGCCAGTATTTGCGGATCTCGCTGTAGAAGCGCTCGCCACGAGCTGGGTCGACGCGATAGTCGAGTTGATCGGTCCATTCGACGTCCGGCCCGAAGCGGGTGACGCCATCGAGATCGAGCGTCAGATGAACACCGAGCCCGCCGGGTTCGGGCACCGGATAGACCAATCGTGAGAACGGCGCCCGGCCGGTCACCGAAAAATAATTGCCCTTGGCATAATGGAGCTTTGGCACGAATTGCTGATTGAGCCCTTCAAGCGAACCCGCAAGGGCTGCCGCGCCAAGCCCGGCGGCATTGACGAAACGCGGAGTGGCGATTTCGAAGCGCTCGCCGCCGGCAGCGTCCACCGTCTCGAGCACGACGCGGCCCGCTTCGATGCGGCCGGAGTCGATGCGCGTGTTGAGACTAAGTGCCGCCCCGTGCGCTTCGGCATCAGCCAACAAGGCGAGCATCAGGGCATGGCTGTCGATGATCCCGGTGGCGGGCGACAGTAACGCTGCCGTACACCTAAGGCTGGGCTCCAGCGCATGCGCCTCGGCTTCGCGCAACGGCATCAGGTCGCCGGCGCCGCAAGCGCGTGCATTGGCCCGGATTGAGGCGAGCACCGGCTCCTGTTCGGCATTTGTGGCAACGATGAGCTTGCCGCAGCGCGCGTGCGGGATCGCCCGCTCCTCGCAATAGCGATAGAGTCTTTCCCGGCCGGCCACGCAGAACCGGGCCTTCAGCGATCCAACCGGATAGTGGAGGCCGGCATGGATGACCTCGGAATTGCGCGAGCTTGTCCCGGTGCCGATGGCGTTCTCGGCTTCCAGGACCAGCGAAACGATGCCGCGCTGCGCCATCTCTCGCGCGATCGCCAGGCCAACAACGCCGGCGCCGGCGACAATGCAGTCGACATGGTCCACGGTTAGGTCAAGCCGAAGTTCTGCATGCGTCCACCCATCCGCTGGCCCTGTCGAAAGCGCTTGACACTATACCGTTCGAGAAAGATGCATCAAACGGCATAATGCACGGGGACCTGCCGAGCCGGCCCGGCGGCAGGACTGTTTCGCGTGCAGCACAGGAGCCATCATGGACTCACGACCGAATTCACCCGAAGCCCGCGACATAAGCTTTCACATGCATGGCTATACGAATGCGCGCAAGCATCAGGAGTTGGGGCCGCTCGTCATCGAGAAAGGCGACGGCATCTATGTCGAGGACCTTGCCGGCAACCACTATATCGAGGCGATGGCGGGGCTCTGGAGCGTCGCGGTCGGTTTTTCGGAGAAGCGGCTGGTCGATGCGGCAGTACGGCAAATGTCGAAGCTGCCTTACTATCACGATTTCGGCTCCAAATCGCATTCGCCGCTGATCGATCTCGCCGAGAGACTGGTGCAGATGGCGCCGGTGCCGATGAGCAAGGCGTATTTCACCAATTCCGGTTCCGAGGCCAACGATACGGCCATGAAGATGATCTGGTACCGGTCGAATGCGCTCGACCAGCCGGCGCGCAAGAAGATCATCAGCCGCAAGAAGGGCTATCACGGCGTCACCATCGCCTCGGCAAGCCTGACCGGACTGCCCAACAACCACACTTCCTTTGACCTGCCGATTGCCAATGTGCTGCACACCTCGACGCCGCACCATTGGCGCGAGGCGCTGTCGGGTGAAAGCGAAGAGCTGTTTTCGACGCGGCTTGCCGACGAGCTGGAAACGCTGATCCTGGCCGAAGGACCGGAAACCATCGCCGCCTTTTTCGGCGAACCGATCATGGGCGCCGGCGGCGTCATCGTTCCGCCGGCCGGCTACTGGGAGAAGATACAGGCGGTGCTGTCGAGATACGACATCCTGCTCGTCGCCGACGAGGTGATCTGCGGCTTTGGCCGAACAGGTGAGATGTTCGGCTCGCAGACCTTCGGCATCAGGCCTGACATCATGGTGCTGTCGAAGCAGATCTCTTCGTCCTATCTGCCGATCTCGGCCCTGCTGATCAACGAAAAGGTATTCGGGCCGATCGCTGATGAAAGCAATCGTATCGGCACCTTCGGCCACGGTTTCACCGGCGGCGGCCATCCTGTTGCGGCAGCGGTCGCGCTCGAGAACCTGAAGCTGATCGAGGAGCGCGACCTTGTCGGCAATGCGCGCACAGTCGGTGCGCATATGCAGAAGCGGCTGCGCACACTCGCTTCGCACCCGCTTGTCGGCGAGGTGCGTGGCGTCGGCCTGATCGCGGCGGTCGAACTGGTCGGCGACAAGCCGAGCAAGGCGCCGTGGGACACGGTCGGGGCGCTGGGCGGGCTCGTCAACGGCTTCATGCAGCAGAACGGCGTCATCTCGCGCAATATGGGCGATGCGCTGGCTTTCTGCCCGCCGCTGATCATCACCGAGCCGCAGGTCGACCAGGTGATCGACGCGTTTGAACGGTCGCTCGAGGCTGCCGCCAAGGAGGTCCGATCGCAGAGCTGATCGTGCTATTTAGCGACGCCGACCGCATCCGGCACAACTACCAGCTTGCCGACGAAATCCTTTGCGATGAAATCCGCTTGGGCGCGATGGAAATCGGAGAGCTTGTAGACGCCGCCGACCAGCGGGCGGATCTTCTTCTCCTCGATGTAGCGCACGATGCGGCGGAAATCCGCGCGTGTGCCCTGGCTCGAGCCATGCAGTTGCAGCTGTTTCAGATACATGGTGCGCAGATCGAGCTGCACGACCGGGCCGGCAATTGCACCAGCCGTCGTATAGCGGCCTTCGGGCCTGAGGATGCGCAGCAGGTCGTTGAAGATCGCGCCGCCGACGAGGTCGGCCACCACGTCGATCGGCCGGCCGCCGGTCGCCTCGTTGACGGCGGCCGGCAGATCGGCAACGCCGCGGGTGATCACCGCCTCGGCGCCGATGTCACGCACGGCCTGTTCCTTGCCCTTGCCGGCAACGGCATAGGGAATGGCGCCGCGCGCCCGCGCCAGCTGCACGATGCCGGAGCCGACGCCGCCTGAGGCGCCGGTGACCAGCACCCGCTCGCCGGCTTTCAATGCGGCGCGTTCCAGCATCTGTTCACCGGTGAGATAGGCGCAGCAGAAGGTGGCGAGTTCGACGTCGCTCAGATCGGTGCTGACGACATGGGCGTTCTCGGCCGGCACTGTCTGATATTCGGCATAGCCGCCGTCGCGGCCGTGGCCCATATAGTCGATGTCGGCGAGTGAATCGTCGTCGCGATTGTAGATGGAGAAATCGACCATCACCCGCTCGCCGATGCGGGCCGGCGACACGCCGTCGCCGACGGCAACGATGTTGCCGACCGTGTCGGTGCCCTGGATGCGCGGGAAGGTCAGTGTGTTGCCTTGCCGCCGCCATGTCGAGACGGCGGCTGCATCCTCCTCAGTGCCATAGGCGCCCTGGCGCACCCAGACATCGGTGTTGTTCATGCCGCAAGCGGTGACCTTGATCAGCACCTCGCCCGGAGCGGGCGAGGGCACTTTGACGTCGGTGCGGTAGACGAGCTTTTCCGGTCCGCCGTGCCCGATCAGCTGCACGGCGGCCATGGTGGCGGGGAGGGTCTTGGTCATGGCATTCATGTCGGTTCTTCAGATGTTGGCAAACACGCTCTTCACCGCGTCGGCCGTCTTGGAGACGACGATGTCGGCCTCTTGCCGAGTCAGGCAGAGCGGCGGCGCGAAACCGAGAATGTCGCCCTGCGGCATGGCGCGGCCGATGACGCCGCTTGCCGCAAGGGTGGTCGCGACCTGCGGTCCGATCTTTTGCGAGGCGTCGAAGAACACGCGGTCGTCCCGGTCGGCGACGAACTCGATTGCCGCCAGCATGCCGTCGCCGCGCACCTCGCCGACGTTTTTGTGGCCACCGACGGCTTTCGTCAGCTCGGCGCGGAAATAGGCGCCGGTCTCGCCGGCGTTCCGCACCAGGTCCATCTCGTCGATCAGTTCCAGGTTGGCGACGCCGGCGGCCACGCAGATCGGATGCGCCGAATAGGTCCAGCCATGGCCGAGCGAGCCGAGCTTGTCGGAGCCTTGGACGAGCACCTGCCACACCTTGTCGGAGACGATGACGCCGGAGAGCGGCGCATAGGCCGAGGTCAGGCCCTTGGCGATGGTGATCAGGTCGGGCTTGATGCCGTAATGGTCGGAGCCGAACATGGTACCCAATCGGCCGAAGCCGGTGACTACTTCATCGGCGATCAAAAGCACGTCGTATTTCTTCAGCACCGCCTGGATCTTTTCCCAATAGCCGGCTGGCGGCGGCACGATGCCGCCGGTGCCGAGGATCGGCTCGCCGATGAAGGCGGCGACCGTTTCCGGCCCTTCGGCGAGGATCATCTCCTCGAGCTTGTCGGCGCAGTATTGCGAAAACTGCTCTTCACTCAGCGAGCGGTCGGCGCGGCGGAAATAGTAGGGCGCCTCGGTGTGCAGGACCGGCGCACGCGGCAGGTCGAAGGCGTTGTGGAACAGGTCGAGGCCGGTCAGCGATCCGGTCATGATGCCGGAGCCGTGATAACCGCGCCAGCGCGAGATGATCTTCTTCTTCTCGGACCGGCCGAGCACGTTGTTGTAGTACCAGATCAGCTTGATGTTGGTTTCATTGGCGTCTGAACCAGAGAGCCCGAAATAGACCCTCGACATGCCTTGCGGCGCGCGATCGATGATCATCTTGGACAGCGTGATCGACGCCTCGGTGCCGTGCCCGACATAGGCATGGTAATAAGCGAGATTCTTGGCCTGCGCGGCGATGGCGTCGGCGATCTTCTGGCGGCCATAACCGACATTGACGCAGTAGAGCCCGGCGAAGGCATCGATGCTTTTGCGCCCGTTGTTGTCCCAGATGGTGACGCCTTCGCCGCCGGCGATCACACGGGTCGGGCTCTCGCCACGCGCGTGGGTGCCCATATGGGTCGAGGGATGGAAGAAGTGATCGCGGTCCCAGGCGGCGAGTTCGTTTGACTGGTCGAGCATTTTTCTACTCCTGAGGGAAAGTGTCGGGCGCGGCTCACGCCACGTCGAGGCAGAGATATTTGAGATCGGTAAAGGCTTCGAGCCCGTGACGCGAGCCCTCGCGGCCGATGCCGGACTGCTTGACGCCGCCGAAAGGGATCGGCGCGCCGGTGATCTTGACGCGGTTGATGGCGACCATGCCATAGTCGAGCGCGCGGCCCATGCGCAATTGCCTACCGCCGTTTTCGGTGACGACATAGGCGACGAGGCCGTATTCGGTGGCATTGGCGCGGGCGACGACTTCCTCTTCGCTGTCGAAGGGCGTCACGGCGGCAACCGGACCGAAGGTTTCCTCGCGCATGATCAAAGCGTCGTCTCCCACGTCGGCAAGCAGGGTCGCCTGGTAGAACAGCGGCCCGGCGGAATGGCGCTTGCCGCCGGTCAGGCAGCGCGCGCCTTTGGCGAGCGCATCGGCCACCTGCTCCTCGACCTTCTTGACGGCGCGTTCGTGCATCAAGGGTCCGATTTCGGTGTCGTCAGCCAGGCCATTGCCGGTCCGCAATGCCTCGACGCGTTTGGCGAAAGCAGCACAGAACCGATCGTAGAGCGGACGCTGGACATAGATGCGGTTGGCGGCGAGGCAGTCCTGGCCGGAGGTCGCGAATTTGGCGTCGACCGCGATGGCGACAGCCTTGTCGAGATCGGCGTCAGCGAAGACGATCAGCGGCGCATGACCGCCGAGTTCCATCACCAGACGCTTCATCGTCGGCGCACTCTGCGCGGCGATCAGCCTGCCGATCTCGGTCGAGCCGGTGAAGCTCATGGCGCGAACGCGCGGGTCTTCGCACATCCGCCCAACGATAGTCGAAGCCCTGCCGGTGAGGACGTTGAAAACGCCAGCCGGCAGGCCGGCGCGTTCGCCAAGCTCGGCCAGCGCCAGTGCCGACAGCGGCGTTTCCGAGGAAGGATGCGCGACGATGGTGCAACCGGCGGCAAGGGCGGCAGCCGCCTTGCGGGTCAGCATGGCCGCTGGAAAATTCCACGGCGTGACGACGCCGACGACGCCAAGCGGCTCGCGCCGCACCATCATCTCGGTATCAGGCAGATGGCTGGTGACGCTTTCGGCGTTGAGACGTTTGGCCTCCTCGGCATACCATTCGACAAAAGAGGCGGCATAGTCGATCTCGCCGAGCGATTCCTTCAGCGACTTGCCTTGTTCGAGCGTCATCAGCAGAGCCAGGTCATTCTTGGCGGCGACGATCAGATCGAACCATTTTCGCAAGATTTTCGACCTTTCCTGCGGCAGCGATGCGCGCCAAGCAGGAAAGGCGCGCGATGCCGCATCGATCGCCAATGTCGTCTGCCGGGCATCGAGCGCGGCAACAAAAGCGACGGTCGATCCGGTGGCCGGATCGGTTACCTCGAAACTCTCCGCGGTCTCGCTCGCCGTCCAGTGGCCAGCGACATAGGCGAGTTCGCGCAGCAGCCGTCGGTCGGCGAGGCGATCAAGTGCTTCATGGCGGTGCGAGCGGGCAAAATGTGCGGACATCATCGGGCTCCCGGTTCGGGTGATGCCGCAAGACTATCTCTGCCGCGCAAACAGAGAGGCTGTTTGCGTGCCTGCACGTAGAGAGATTGTCTCTATTGCCCTGCCCCGCCAGACGATCTCTCCGGCATCAGGAAGATGCCGGCAACAGATCCGCCACTGGCAGCACACTCTCCTCCTTCACCGTCTTGGTGACGATGTAGGTGAAATAGCGGTCGATGCCGATCTCGCGTTCGAGCAGAGCGTCGACCAGCCGCTGATAGGCGTCGATGTCGCGCGCCATCACCTTCAGCAGGTAATCGACGCCGCCGCCGACAGACCAGCAGGCGACGATCTCGGGGATGTCGCGGATCACGCGCTCGAAACGGTCGAAATCGGCCTGGCGGTGGCTAGCCAGCGTCACCTCCATCAGCACGGTAGCGACCGGCGAGATGGCGCGCATGGCGATCCTGGCGTGGTAGCCCGAGACGATGCCGGCCTTTTCCAGCTTGCGCAGCCGCATCCAGCACGGCGTCGGCGACAGGCCGACTTTCTCGGCCAGCGCCAGCTTGGTGATGCGCCCGTCGCGCTGGATGGCGTCAAGGATCTTGAGATCGATCGGATCGAGTTTCGCTGCAGCCATGATCACCCACTTCCAGTGCCCGACACCATGACGGCGCATTATTTCGATTGTCAATTGCACTGATTTCGATCTCTAATAAGTCATGACATTTTGGCGACCAGATCCCGCTCTTATCCGGCGGCCGGCGTATCAATCGCTCGCCGACCAGTTCGCGCGGGCCATCCATGACGGGCGTCTGGCCACTGGCGCGCGCCTGCCGACGCACCGGCAACTGGCCGACGATCTGAAACTTTCCGTGCAGACGGTCAGCCGCGCCTACGAGGAATTGATCCGCCGCGGGCTGGTTTCCGGCGAGGTCGGCCGCGGCAGCTTCGTGCAGACGCAGCGCCGCGAGCCGGAGCCGCCCTATCTGCCGGAGCGGCTGGGCGAGGTCATCGACCTCTCCATCCTGAAGCCGGTCTGCGAACCGATGCATCTGGAGCGGCTAAGGCAGGCACTGGGCTGGCTCGCCGAAAACCTGCCGTCGAGCTCGGCGCTGTCGTTCAGGCCGAACATGGTGTTCCCGCGCCACCGCGCGGTGGGCGTCGAGTGGCTGCGGCTCTGCGGCCTCGACGCGTCGCCGCAGAACATCAGCCTGACCAACGGCGCCACGGCCGGGATGACGGTAGCGCTGATGAGCGTGGCGCCGCCCGGTTCGACCGTCGCCACGGAAGCGATCGGCCATCACACGCTGATCCCGCTGGCGCGCTATCTCGGCTTCAATCTCGAGGGTCTGCCCATCGACGACAATGGGCTGATCCCGGAAGCGCTCGACGCGGCCTGCCGGCTGTCCGACATCCGCGCCGTGTTCGTGCAGCCCTCGGTGATCAACCCGACGGCAACGCTGATGGATGCCGCCCGGCGCGAGCAGATCGCGGCGGTTGCGCGCAGGCACGACATCGCCATCATCGAGAACGATGTGCTCGGCCCGCTGGTCGAGGACCGGCCGCCGCCGGTCGCGGCGTTTGCCCCCGAGCGCACGCTCTATGTCACCTCCTTCACCAAGATCGTGGTGCCCGGCCTGCGCATCGGCTATCTCGCGGCACCCGATCGTTATGTCGCCGCGGTTGCCAACCGCCACCTGGTCTCGAACTGGATGGCGACTCCGATGGTGGCCGAGATCGCCAGCAAATGGGTGACCGACGGCACCGCGATGGAACTCGTTCGATGGCAGCGCCTGGCTTTGCGGCGGCGTCTGGACATCGCCGCCGAGGTGCTTGCCGGAGTGGATTATCGCGCTCATCGCGACGGGCTTCACGTCTGGCTGCGGCTGCCCGAGGATCGCGGCGAGGAAAGCTTTGTGTCCCAGGCGCGCCTGCAGGGCGTGGCGATTGCGCCCGGCACGTCGTTTCGCATTTCGCAGATGCCTTGGCATCCAGCCGTCCGGATTTCGCTGGGCTCGACCACGGAGGGGGAACTGCGTGCCGGTCTCGGCGTTGTCACAAAGCTTCTGCTCGGCGATCCCGAGCATCTCCTGCTTGCCATCTAGGCAACAAATGGCGGGGAATTGTGCGGAATTCGAAATATTGTCATGATATTATTTTCTTGATTGACATGATTTGCTGCGATCCGCATCGTTAAAGGCATAGCTTCTCCAGCACGGGAAATTCATTGTCGGCGCCCATCATCAAGATCGACGGCATTTCGAAAAGCTTCGGCACCTTCAAGGTGCTGGACGGCCTCTCGATGCAAGTCATGCCGGGCGAGAAGCTGGCGCTGATCGGCCCATCGGGCTCGGGCAAGACGACGATCCTGCGTATCCTGATGACGCTTGAGCGCATCGACAGCGGCCACATCCAGGTCGACGGCGAACAGCTGTACCACATGGAGCGTAACGGCCGGCTGCTAACGGCCGATGAACGGCATTTGGCAAAGATGCGCCAGAAGATCGGCATGGTCTTCCAACTGTTCAATCTGTTTCCGCACAAATGCGTCATCGACAATGTGACGCTGGCACCGATGCTGACCAAAGGCGTGCCGCGGGGCGCCGCCGAAAAGCGGGCGATGGAACTGCTCGACATGGTCGGCATGGTCGACAAGGCCAAAGCGATGCCGGCGCAGCTTTCCGGCGGACAGAAGCAGCGCGTCGCGATTGCGCGCGCGCTGGCGCTGTCGCCGAAGATCATGCTGTTCGACGAGGTCACCTCGGCGCTCGACCCGGAGCTCGTCGACGAGGTGCTCAACGTCATGCGCAAGCTCGCTGCCGAGACCGACATGACCATGCTGCTGGTCACGCACGAGATGGGTTTCGCCCATGACTTCGCCGACCGGGTGCTGTTCTTCGATCGCGGCAGAATAGTCGAGGAAGGCAAGCCCGACGAGATTTTCCGCCATCCCAAACAGGAGCGTACGCAAGGTTTCCTGAAGAAGATCATTGCGGCCGGACATCGGGTCTGACTGCCATGCGAGGCGGCGACGCCTCAAGCAAGCCAAGAAGACAGACAAACAAGGAGTTGGGAACAATGAAGAAATTTGCCATTTTGGCCGGCGTCGCCGGTATTGCGCTGGCGGCGGTGCTGGCCGCCTCGACGGCCGGCTCGGCCGATGACAGCAAGCTCGAAGAGCTCAAGGCGCAAGGCTTTGCCCGCGTCGCCATCGCCAACGAGCCGCCCTATACGGCGGTCGCTGCCGACGGCAAGGTTTCGGGTGCGGCGCCTGACGTTGCCCGTGAAATCTTCAAACGTCTTGGCGTGAACGATATCGTCGCCTCGATCTCGGAGTATGGCGCCATGATCCCCGGCTTGCAGGCCGGCCGTTTCGACGTCGTCACCGCCGGCCTGTTCATGAAGCCGGAACGTTGTGCTGCGGTCGCCTATTCGGAACCGGTGCTGTGCGACGCCGAGGCGATGTTGGTGAAGAAGGGCAACCCGAAGGGCTTCAAGAGCTACGAGGACGTCGCCAAGGACACCAGCGCGACGATCGGCGCACCGGGTGGCGGCACCGAGGAAAAGCTGGCGCTCACGGCAGGTGTGCCGCGCGAGCGCGTCATCGTCGTGCCGGACGGCCAGAGCGGCCTGAAGATGCTGCAGGACGGCCGTATCGATGCTTATTCACTGCCCGTGCTGTCGATCAACGACCTGGTCAAGAAAGCCAATGATCCGAACCTCGAAGTTATCGCGCCGGTGGTCGGTGCGCCGGTCTATTGCGACGGCGCGGCCTTCAAGAAGGGCGACGAAGCGCTGCGCGACGCCTATGATGTCGAGCTGGCGAAACTGAAGAAGTCCGGCGAGTTCGCCAAGATCATCGAGCCTTACGGCTTCTCGGCGGCGGCGGCAATGTCGACGAGCCGCGACAAGCTCTGCTCGGCGAAATAGGCGGGTCCTCCTTCTCCCCGTTCACGGAGAGAAGGAGGCCCGAAGGGCCGGATGAGGGGCAGCACAAAGTTCTGCCAAGCGGGCTCTGCCCCTCATCTGCCGCCCGGCATCTTTTTTCCCGTGAACGGGGAGAAGGAGGCTGAAGCCAACGTCTCGCTGGACATTCAACGCGGAAACTCTCGACCCAATGACCCAATGGTCCGGCTATTTCGGCCTGATATTGCAAGGAGCACTCGTCACCATCGAGTTGACGCTGATGGGGTCGGTGCTGGCCTTGGTCATGGCCTTTCTTGCCGGGCTGGGGCGGCTGTCGCGGTTCTTCGTGCTGCGCGCGCTGGCCACCGCCTATATCGAGTTCTTCCGCGGCACCTCGATCTTCGTGCAGCTGTTCTGGGCCTATTTCGTGCTGCCTTTCGCCGGCATTTCGCTGACGCCGCTGCAGGCCGGCGTGCTGGCGCTGGGCCTCAATGTCGGCGCTTATGCGGCGGAAGTCGTGCGCGGCGCCATCAAGTCGATCGGCCGCGAACAATATGAGGCCTGCACCGCGCTCAATCTCGGCCGCTGGCAAGCCATGCGCCATATCATCCTGCCGCAAGCGCTTCTGGTGATGCTGCCGACCTTCGGCAACAACGCCATCGAGCTGCTCAAGGCCACAGCCGTCGTTTCGCTGATCTCGCTTGCAGACCTGACCTTCCAGGCGCAGGTGGTGCGCTCGCAGACCGGCAATACACTGGTGCCGTTCAGCACCATCCTCGTCATCTATTTCGTCCTGGCGCTCCTCATCTCCTGGGGCGTGCGGTCGCTGGAACGCCGCATGGCTCGTGGCCTCGACGGGGTGCGCGTATGATCGATCGGGCCTGCTAATGGAATGGGATTGGGATTTTGTCCGGCAGATCCTGCCGACGCTGATCGAGGGGGTGAAGATCACCATCCTGGCGACGCTGCTCGGCTCGGTGCTGGCGGCCGTCGTCGGGCTGGGCATTGCGTTGGCGCGCCGTTCGCCGAACCGGGCCCTGTCGCGCACCGTCGGTTTCGTTGCCGAGTTCATCCGTGGCACTCCGCTGTTGGTGCAGCTCTATTTCATCTTCTACGTGCTGCCGGATTTCGGCGTCCTGTTGCCGCCATTGGTGGCGGGCGTCATCGGTCTCGGACTGCATTACGGCACTTACACGGCCGAGGTCTACCGCGCCGGCATCGACAATGTGCCGCGCGGCCAATGGGAAGCGGCCAAGGCCTGCAATCTGAATGCCACACAGACCTGGACGCACATTATCATTCCGCAGGCGATCCCGCCGATGATCCCGGCGCTTGCCAATTATTTCATCGCCATGTTCAAAGAGACGCCGCTGCTGTCGGCGATCACCGTGCTGGAACTGATGAACCAGGCCAAGAGCGTCGCCAACACCTATTATCGGTATATCGAACCGATCACCTTGGTCGGCGCCTTCTTCCTCGCCATCAGCCTGTTCTCGGTGGTGCTGCTGCGCTGGCTGGAACACCGTTATGGGCGGATCGAACGATGAACGCTGCACCCGATATCCGCCTGCGCTCGATCCGTCCGCCGCTCGAAGCACGTCCGCTGGAAAAGCGGGTCGGCCTGATCATCCTTGCCACCGACCATACCAGCGAACCGGATTTTCACCGCATGGTGGCAAGCGACCGCATCGGCGTCTATGTCGCGCGTATTCCCTACGCCAACCCGACGACGCCGGACAATTTGCGCAAGATGCAGCCGTCACTGACGGCGGCCGCGGCCCTGATCCTGCCTGACGAGCCGCTCGACGCGATCTGCTATTCCTGCACCTCAGCTTCCGTCGTGATCGGCGATGCCGAAATCGAGGCGGCGGTGCAGGCCGCCAAGCCCGGCGTGCCGGTGGTCACGCCGCCGATGGCCGGCGTGCGCGGCCTGAAGGCGCTGGGCGCCAGGACGGTCAGCATCCTCACCCCTTACACGGTCGAGACCAGCCGGCCGATGGCGACCTATTTCAGCGAGCATGGATTCGAAATCGCCAGCTTCACTTGCCTCGGCTTCGAGGATGATCGCGAGATGGCGCGGATTGCGCCGAAATCCTTGGTCGATCTGGCCCGTGATGCGATGGCCCCGCAGGCCGACGCGCTGTTCGTGTCCTGCACGGCGCTGCGGTCGGCGGCGGCAGTTGTCGGCATAGAAGAGGCGATCGGCCGCCCCGTCGTCACCAGCAACCAGGCGACGGCCTGGAATTGCCTGCGCCTTTGCGACGACGACGAGCCGTGCCCTGAATTCGGCCGTCTGATGACGCAGCCGCTGAACTGATTGATGAGCCATGACCGCTTCCCAGATAAGCCTCCCCGATATCCGCGCCGCGCGCGAGCGCATCGCAGACAAGATCGAGCGTACGCCGACCGTTCCTTCCCGGAGTCTTTCCCAGCACTTGGACGCTCCTGTTTATCTCAAGCTCGAACATCGGCAGACCACCGGCGCCTTCAAGCTGCGCGGTGCCTCGAACGCTATCGCTTCGCTGACAGAAGAGGAGAAGGCGCGCGGCGTCGTCGCCGCCTCGACCGGCAATCACGGCCGGGCGCTTGCCTATGCCGCACAACTGCAAGGCATCCATGCGACGATCTGCATGTCGCGGCTGGTGCCGCAGAACAAGCTCGACGAGATCCGCCGGCTCGGCGCCGAGATCCGCATCGTCGGCAACAGCCAGGACGATGCGCAGCGGGAGGTCGAACGGCTGGTCGCGGAAGACGGGCTGATCATGCTGCCGCCCTTCGACCATCCTGCCATCGTCGCCGGGCAAGGCACCCTCGGGCTGGAGATTATCGAACAGGTTCCTGATGCCGCCCTGGTGCTGGTGCCGCTGTCCGGCGGTGGACTGGCGGCGGGCGTTGCCGCTGCCGTTAAGGGCGTCAGCCCGGCAACGAAGGTCGTCGGCGTCTCGATGGCGCGCGGTGCGGCGATGAAGGCGAGCCTCGATGCCGGGCACCCGGTGCTGGTCGAGGAACTGCCGACGCTGGCGGACTCGCTCGGCGGCGGCATCGGCCTCGACAACCGACTGACCTTTTCCATGTGCCGCGACCTGCTCGACGATGTGATCCTGCTAAGCGAGGACGAGATCGCCACCGGCATCCGCCATGCCTATGAACAGGAGCGCGAGATCGTCGAAGGCGCCGGCGCAGTCGGCATCGCAGCCGTGCTTGCCGGCAAGGTCAGGGCGAGCGGCCCGACGGTGCTCGTGCTGTCCGGCCGCAACATCGATATGACACTGCACCGCGAGATCATCTGCGGCGAAGCAATTGCGGAGAGCGCAGCATGAGCCGGATGACGATCCTCACCGAAGCCGAATTGCGCAAGATCGTGAAGCTGGATCTTGATGCCGTCGCCTGCGTCGAGAACGCGTTTCGGGCGCTCGCTACCTTGCCGGTGGCGATGCCGCCAATCCTGCGCCTGGACATTCCAGAGCATCGCGGCGAGGTCGACGTCAAGACCGCCTATGTGCCGGGCATCGACGGTTTTGCGATCAAGATCAGCCCAGGTTTCTTCGACAATCCGAAGCTCGGCCTGCCCAGCGTCAACGGCATGATGGTGCTGCTGTCGTCCAAAACCGGATTGGTCGAGGCGCTGCTGCTCGACAATGGCTATCTCACCGACATCCGCACCGCCGCCGCCGGTGCGGTCGCCGCCAAACATCTGTCGCGGGCGGACTCCTCCGTCGCCGCGATCTTCGGCGCCGGTGTTCAGGCCGGACTGCAGCTCGAGGCGCTGATGCTGGTGCGGCCAATCACGGAAGCCCGCATCTGGGCAAGGGATGCCGCCAAGGCCGAAGCTGCGGCAGACGCATTGTCCGAAAGACTGGGCATCGCCGTTCACGCCGAGCCCGACGCGGCAAAGGCTGCGGCCGATGCCGACATCATCGTCACCACGACGCCGTCGACCGAGCCGCTGATCAAGGCCGGCTTCGTCTCCGCCGGCCAGCATATCACTGCCATGGGCTCGGATGCCGAGCACAAGAACGAGATCGCGCCGGCGATCCTGCGCATGGCCGATCTCTACGTCGCTGACAGCGCCAAGCAGACGCGGCGCCTGGGCGAACTGCACCATGCTATAGCGGCGGGCGTGATGGCGGCCGATGCCGAAATCACCGAGCTTGGCCACATCATCGCCGGCGAAAGGCATGGGCGGCGCTCGGGCAGCGACATCACCATTGCCGATCTGACGGGCACAGGCGTGCAGGACACGGCAATCGCCACGCTCGCCCGCGACCGGGCGCGTGCGGCCAAGACGGGTACGATTTTCGAAAGCTGATGCTGGCCGCAAGGCCCAACAAACGAGGACCAAGAACAATGCAGCCAAATTTGAAATTCTCGCGCGGCGAATATGCGGAGCGCCTCGCCAAGACGCGGAAGGCGATGGAGGCCAAGGGCGTCGATCTGCTGATTGTCAGCGATCCGTCCAACATAGCCTGGCTGACCGGCTATGACGGCTGGTCGTTCTATGTGCACCAGGCCGTCATCGTGCCGCCGTCGGGCGAGCCGGTGTGGTACGGGCGCGGCCAGGACGCCAACGGCGCCAAGCGCACCGCCTATCTCGCGCACGACAACATCGTCGGCTATGCCGACAACTACGTGCAGTCGACCGAGCGCCATCCGATGGATTTTCTGTCCGGCGTGCTCTCCGATCGCGGCTGGGGGAAGCTCAGCATCGGTGTCGAGATGGATAATTACTGGTTCTCCGCCGCTGCCTTCGCATCGCTGCAGAAGCACTTGCCCAATGCCCGCTTCGTCGATGCCACGGCGCTGGTCAACTGGCAGCGCGCGGTGAAGAGCCCGACCGAAATCGACTACATGCGCAAAGCCGCCCGCATCGTCGAAGCGATGCACCAGCGCATCGTCGACAAGATCGAAGTCGGCATGCGCAAATGCGACCTGGTCGCCGAGATCTACGATGCCGGCACGCGCGGCGTCGACGGCGTCGGCGGCGACTATCCGGCGATCGTGCCGCTGCTGCCGTCGGGCGCCGACGCATCGGCGCCGCACCTGACCTGGGACGACCGGCCGATGAAATCGGGCGAGGGTACCTTCTTCGAGATCGCCGGCTGCTACAACCGCTATCACTGCCCGCTGTCGCGCACCGTTTTCCTCGGCAAGCCGACGCAGGAGTTCCTCGACGCCGAAAAGGCGACGCTGGAAGGCATGGAGGCGGGACTTGCCGCCGCAAAGCCCGGCAACACATGTGAGGACATCGCCAACGCCTTCTTCGCGGTGCTGAAGAGATACGGCATCGTCAAGGACAACCGCACCGGCTACCCGATCGGGCTTAGCTATCCGCCGGACTGGGGCGAACGCACGATGAGCCTGCGCCCAGGCGACCGCACCGAGTTGAAGCCCGGCATGACCTTCCATTTTATGACCGGCCTGTGGCTTGAGACGATGGGCTTGGAAATCACCGAATCCATCCTGATCACCGAGACGGGCGTCGAGTGCCTGGCGAATGTGCCGCGCAAACTGGTGGTGAAGAATTGAGCCCGATGTCCAGCCTTCGCCCGTCACCGATCACGCCGACCGTCGATTTCGAACGCGACGGCGTGCAGCACGGTTTCTTGCGCCTGCCTTACAGCCGCGACGATTCAGCCTGGGGATCGGTGATGATCCCGATCTGCGTCATCCGCAACGGCAAGGGGCCGAGCGCATTGCTCACCGGCGGCAATCATGGCGACGAGTACGAGGGGCCGCTGGCGCTCTATGACCTCGCCCGTACGCTCGACCCGAAAGACGTCAGCGGCACGGTCATCATCGTGCCGGCGATGAATTATCCGGCGTTCCGCGCCGGCACCCGCACCTCGCCGATCGACAAGGGCAATCTCAACCGCAGCTTTCCCGGCCGGCCCGACGGCACGGTGACCGAGAAGATCGCCGATTATTTCCAGCGCGAACTTCTGCCTCGCACCGACATCGCGCTCGACTTCCATTCCGGCGGCAAGACGCTCGACTTCGTGCCGTTCTGCGCCGCCCACATTCGGCCTGACAAGGTGCTGGAAGCGAAAGGGTTCGCGGCGGTCGAAGCGTTCTCCGCGCCCTGGTCGATGAAGATGCTGGAGATTGATGCGGTCGGCATGTTCGACACTGCCGCCGAGGAGATGGGCAAGCTGTTCATCACAACAGAGCTCGGCGGCGGCGGGACTTCGCGCGCCGAAACGGTGCGGATCGCGCGGCGCGGCGTGCTCAACGTGCTGCGCCATGCCGGCATCGTCGCCGGCGCGGTCGAGATGCAGCCAACCCGCTGGCTCGACATGCCGTCCGGCGATTGCTTCTCGTTCGCCGAGGACGACGGGATGATCGAAACGATGATCGATCTCGGCGAGCCAGTTGCAGAAAACCAGGTGCTGGCACGTATCCATTCCATAGGCCGCACCGGCGGCGCGCCGCAGGAGATCCGGGCCAAAATGTCCGGTCTGTTGGCGGCGCGGCATTTTCCGGGGCTGGTCAAGGCCGGCGACTGCGCTGCCGTGGTCGCCGTGCTGGTCGATTGAGGGCTAGAGCGGGATGCGTTCAACGGCCATCCCGCTCTATCTGTTTGTTTAGCCGCATTTTCTGCGACGCCAAGTGATTCCCTTGGCTGCAAAATGCTCTAGGAAGCCGATGTCGGGACCGGCTCGGCCGAGCCTTTGGGGCGATCGCCGAGGGCAAAGACGGCGCTCGCCTCGCTGACGATCGAGACATGATCCTTGGCGGCTATTCCGGCGGCCGTACTGTCGCCGCGCATGATTGCGGTGACGATGGCGTCATGCTCCTGCCACGACTGGGCCAGCCGGCCAGGCAGCATGAATTGCGCGCGCCGGAACGGCGCCAGGCGGCCGCGGGTCATGACGGTCAGTTCATAAATGTGCTTGCTGTGGGCGCCGCGATAGAGCCGGGTGTGGAATTGGGTGTTGAAAAGCTCATACTCTTCTTCGGCTCCGAGCTGCACCAAGCGCGCCGAGGCCTGGTGCTCGGCCTCCAGCGTGCGGCGCTCGCCCGCCGTCATACGCTCGGCCGAGAAGCGCGCGCAGATCGCTTCAAGCTCGGCCATGCTCTCGAACATCGAGGCGAGGTGCTCCTGCGTCACCACGGCGACGGTGGCGCCGCGGTTCGGCCGCCTTTCGACCAGTCCCATGGCGCTGAGCCGGCTGAGCGCTTCTCTGATCGGCGTGCGTGAGACGTCGAAGCGGGCGGCGAGCGAGGCCTCGTCGAGCTTTTCGCCTGGGCGCAGGAAACCGGTGACGATCCGATCGCTGATCGCCCTCACCATCTGATCGACGGTCGTGCCCGACCTGATCAAATTGCGCTTTCCCGACACGTCTCCTCCGTCCAGTCTTTTCGCTAGAGCCGTAAGCCACTCACCGGCTTCGATTCCTCCGCAGCTCTGTATGCCTATGTTTTAGCCTTCATGTCAAATTGGCGATTTTGAAGGCAAAAAGTGTATGCAATTGCTCCGGCTTTGTGCAGTCCACATCGGCACGCTCATTGATATTGCTGAATAAATCCAATTTCTGAAACTGGCACGCTGATTGCATACACTTCTTTCATTGAGGTGTTAACCGGCCCCAAAGGCCCCATAGAGGGAGCATTCAATGTCCGAGAGATTCATGCTTAGCCGTCGCGAGCTGCTCAAGACCTCCGCCGTCGGAGCGGCACTAAGTCTTGCGTCCGCGTCGTTTCCGATCAGCAGGGCCTTCGCCGCGACGGCCACGGTCGGCTTCATCTATGTCGGGCCAAAGGACGATTACGGCTACAACCAGGCGCATGCCGAAGGCGCTGCCACGCTGAAGGGGATCGCAGGCATTTCCGTGGTCGAAGAGGAGAACGTGCCGGAGACCGTCGACGTCCAGAAGACGATGGAATCGATGATCAATCTCGACGGCGCGTCGCTGATCTTCCCGACCTCGTTCGGCTATTTCGATCCGCACATGCTGGCCATGTGCGCGAAATTCCCCGACGTGCAGTTCCGCCATTGCGGTGGCATGTGGAACAAGGACAAGCATCCGATGAATGCTGGTTCCTATTTCGGCTATATCGGCATGGGCCAGTATCTGAACGGCGTCGTCGCTGGTCACACCAGCAAGACCAAGAAGCTCGGCTTCGTCGCGGCAAAGCCGATCCCGCAGGTGCTGCTCAACATCAATTCCTTCCTGCTCGGCGCGCGCTCGGTCGACCCGACCATCACCTGCCAGGTGATCTTCACCGGCGAGTGGTCGCTGGCGGTCAAGGAGGCAGAGGCCGCGAATGCGCTGGTCGACCAGGGTGCCGACGTCATCACCTGTCATGTCGACAGCCCCAAGGTGGTGGTCGAGACGGCGGCCGGGCGTGGCGCCTTCGTCTGCGGCTATCATGCCAACCAGAGCCCGCTGGCGCCGGAAAAATACCTGACCGGCGCGGAATGGAACTGGGCCAAGGTCTACAAGATGTTCGTCGACGATCTGGTGGCCGGCACGCCGCTGCCCAATTTCACGCGCGGCGGCCTGGCCGACGGCTTCGTCAAGATGAGCCCGCTCGGCCCCGCCGTCGGCGACGCCGCCCGCAAGCAGTTCGACGGCACGCTGGCCGAAATGATGAAAGGCGGATTTTCCGTCATCAAGGGTCCGCTGAAGAGCAACAAGGGCGTCGTCGTCGCGACCGAGGGCCAAGCCTTCGTCGAGACCGCGCTCGAACTCGAAAGCATGGACTACCTGGTCGAGGGCGTCGTCGGTTCGACCGCCTGAACCGGATCGGAGACGGGGCCATGGCAGACACGGTCGGCACTGCGGGCGCACCGGCGCTGTTTGGCGCCAGGAATTATCCGGCGGCGCTCGAATGGGCGGCGCGGCGGGCGGAAGCCTTCGTCATACCGCTCGCGGCGCTGATCGTCGGCATGGCGCTGTTCAGCGTGTTCATCGCGCTGGTCGGCAAGTCGCCGGTGCAACTCTACGAGACGATGTGGCGTGGCGGCTTCGGCTCGTGGTTCTCGATCCAGAACTCGCTGTCGCGGGCAGCACCACTTTTATTGGCAGCGCTCTGCGTGGCGCTGCCCGCACGACTTGGCCTTGTCGTCATCGGCGGCGAAGGCGCGATCGTGCTGGGCGGTGTTGCCGCCGCCGCCATCGGCGTGGCAGTGAATGGCGCGCCGGCTTTTCTGGTCATCCTGCTGATGGGCGTGGCGGGCGTGGTCGCCGGCGGCATCTGGGTCGGTGCCGTCGGCGCACTCCGCCACTACCGCGCCGTCAACGAAACCATCTCCAGCCTGCTGATGGCCTATATCGCCATCGCGCTGATGAACCATCTGGTCGAAGGGCCGCTGCGCGATCCGGCTTCGCTCAACAAACCCTCGACCGAGCCGCTGGCGGATGCCTACCGCATCGGCAACATTCCAGGCATGGACGTGCACTGGGGCCTTATCCTCGGTATCGTCGCCTGCGTCCTGTCCTGGCTGCTGATCGAAAAGACGCGCTGGGGGTTTGCCGCCCGCATTGCCGGCGGCAATGTCAGGGCAGCTCAGGTGCAGGGGCTTGCTGTCGGGCCGCTGATCGTCGGCTTCACCGGGCTCGCCGGCGGCTTTGCCGGGCTGGCCGGCATGCTGGAGGTCGGCGCGGTGCAAGGCAGCGCCAACGCCTCGCTCGCCGCCGGCTATGGCTATACGGGCATCCTCGTCGCCTTCCTCGCCCGCCACAATCCGCTCGCCATCATCCCGGTCGCTTTCCTGCTCGGCGGCATCGGCGCTTCCGGCGGGCTGATACAGCGCCGCATGGACCTGCCCGACGCCACCGTGCTGGTGCTGCAAGGCATGCTCTTCGTCGTCATCCTGTTCAGCGAAACCTTTTACGGCCGCTTCAAGGTCTTCAATCCCGATCTGTGGAAGAGGGGCTCCTGATGGACGCGACCGAGATCGGCCTGTGGGGCGTGCCGCTCGCCATTCTCGGCGGCGCCATCCGCGTTTCGACGCCCTTCATCTTCGTCTCGCTCGGCGAAGCCATCACCGAGCGCTCCGGCCGCATCAATCTCGGCCTCGAAGGCACGCTGGTCTTCGGTGCCATGACCGCCTACGCCGTCGCGGTGATGACCGGCTCGCCATGGCTCGGCCTGCTGGCTGCCGCAGGTGCCGGTCTTTGCTTCGGGCTGTTCCACGGCTGGATCTGCAAATTCCGCGGGGTGAACGACATCGCCATCGGTATCGCGCTGATGCTGTTCGGCTCCGGTCTCGCCTTCTTCTTCGGCAAGCCGTTCATCCAGCCCTCGGCACCAGACCTGCCGGCCATCGCCTTCGGTGGCTGGTCGGATATTCCGCAGGTGCAGGCGGCGCTCAGCGTCAACATCCTGTTCCTGATTGGTGCGGCACTTGCCGTGTTCCTATGGTGGGCCTTTCGCAACACGCGCGCCGGCCTGATCGTGCGCGTCGTCGGGGACAGCTCCGATGCGGCGCGCGCCATGGGCCTCAATCCCAACACCGTGCGCCTGCTTGCGACAGGTGTCGGCGGTGCGCTCGCCGGCATCGGCGGCGCCTATCTGTCGCTCTACTATCCCGGCAGCTGGACCGAACGCATCTCGTCGGGGCAGGGGCTGATGGCGGTGGCGCTGGTCATCTTCGCGCGCTGGAATCCGCTCGGCTGCTTTGCCGCGGCACTATTGTTCGGCGGTGCGGGCGCGCTGGGCCCGGCACTGCAATCGGTCGGGGTGACGCAGGGCTACTATCTCTTCTACGCCGCGCCTTACATCCTCACGCTCATCATCATGATCGCCACCTCGTCGCCGAGCCGCTCGCTTGCCGGCGCGCCGGGCGAATTGTCGATCACCAAATAACTGGAGTTTTTCCGATGAACGCCAGAGCCGAGATCACCCAGCGCTACATCGATGCCGATCCCTATCCATGGCCCTATAATGGCGAGCTGCGGCCAGACAATACGGCGCTGATCATCATCGACATGCAGACCGATTTCTGCGGGCCGGGCGGCTATGTCGATCATATGGGCTACGATCTTTCGCTGGTGCGGGCGCCGATCGAGCCGATCAAGTCGGTGCTCGCAGCCATGCGGGCCAAGGGCTACACCATCATCCACACGCGCGAGGGCCACCGGCCCGATCTCGCCGACCTGCCGGCCAACAAGCGCTGGCGCTCGCGCCGCATCAATGCCGGCATCGGCGACCCCGGACCATGCGGGCGCATCCTGGTGCGCGGCGAACCCGGCTGGGACATCATCCCCGACCTCTATCCGGCGGTGGGCGAACCGATCATCGACAAGCCGGGCAAGGGCTCGTTCTGCGCCACCGACCTCGAACTGATCCTGCACCAGCGCGGCATCGAAAACATCGTGCTGACCGGCATCACCACCGATGTCTGCGTCCACACGACGATGCGCGAGGCCAACGATCGCGGCTTCGAATGCGTGATGCTGGAGGATTGCTGCGGCGCGACCGATTACGGCAACCATCTTGCCGCGATCAAGATGATCAAGATGCAGGGCGGCGTGTTCGGCGCGGTGTCGAACTCGGCATCCTTCGTCGCGCAGCTGCCGTGAGGACACGATCTTGAGCGGAGCCAAGAAAGCCGTCGGCGTCGAGACCATCGGCATGACCATGCGCTTCGGCGCCTTCACCGCGCTGGACGACGTCTCGATAAAGGTGCCGGCGGGATCGTTCCATGCGCTGCTCGGCGAAAACGGTGCCGGCAAGTCGACGCTGGTCAAATGCATGATGGGTTTTTATCACCCGACCGCCGGCGACATGCTGGTCGAAGGCCGCGAGGTCGCGATCGCCAGTCCCAAGGACGCTTCGGCGCTAGGGCTCGGCATGGTCTATCAGCATTTCACGCTCGTCCCGTCGCTGACCGGCGCGGAGAATCTGGTTATTTCGCGCGAGAAGGTGCCCGGGGTCATCGACTGGCGCAAAGAGCGCGCCGCACTTGCGCAATTCATGCAGCGTATGCCGTTCAAGCTGCCGCTCGACGTCAAGGTGGCCGAACTCGCGGCCGGCGAGAAGCAGAAGCTCGAAATCATCAAGCAGCTCTATCTCGGCCGCAGTTTCCTGGTGCTCGACGAGCCGACCTCGGTGCTCACTCCCGGCGAAGCGCAGGAGGTGCTTGGGCTGGTGCGCGACATGACAAGGAGCGGCGACCTTACGGTGCTGATGATCTCGCATAAATTCCACGAGGTGACGGCGTTTGCCGACGACATCACAGTGCTGCGCAAGGGCAGACTGACCGGAACCGGGAAGGTCTCCGACCTTTCCCACAAGCAGATGGCGGCGATGATGATCGGCGACCAGCCGATTTCAGCGCTCGACAGTCGTGCTCCGGTGCCGGCTGGAGCCCGGCAGGTGCTTACGGTGAAGTCGCTGAAGGCGCCCGACCGCACCGGCTTGAAAACCATCGACATCGGCGAGCTCGATGTGAAGTCCGGCGAGATCGTCGGCATTGCCGGCATTTCCGGCAACGGCCAGAAGGAGTTTCTCGAAGTCCTTGCCGGACAGCGGGCGCGCAATGCCGGCGACGTTCTGGTGAAGGGCTCGCCCTATGGCGCCAGCCGCAGCGAGGCGCGCACGCTCAATGTCCGCTTCATTCCGGAGGAACCGTTGCGCAATGCCTGCGCACCGAAGATGACGGTCGCGGAAAATATGGCCTTCCGGACCTTCGACCTCGACGAGGCCGGCAAGCCGGTCAGCTGGATCAGGATGAGCGCGATCAGGGACTACGCGGCGCGTCTGGTTGAACAGTTCAAGGTCAAGACCGCCTCGCTCGCTTCGCCGATTTCGTCGCTGTCGGGCGGCAATGTGCAGCGCGCGGTGCTGGCGCGCGAGCTGACCGGCGAAGTCGATCTTCTGATCGTCTCCAACCCGTGCTTCGGCCTCGACTTCTCCGCCGTGGCCGAAATCCGCGCCCGTATCATGAAGGCGCGCAATGCCGGCGCCGCGGTGCTTCTGATGTCGGAGGACCTCGACGAACTGCTTGAACTTTCGGACCGCATCTTCGTCATGTCCGACGGTGCGCTGGTCTACGAGACGCCGATCGCGCAGGCGAGCGTGCAGACGATCGGCGAGCACATGGCGGGACATCATTGATGGCGGAGATCGAGGCGCTGCCGTTTCCGTTCGCCTTCAAGCCTGAGACGATGGCGCTGGTAGTCATCGACATGCAGCGCGATTTCGCCGAGCCGGGCGGCTTCGGCGCCAGCCTCGGCAACGACGTCAGCCGGGTCACGGCGATTGTGCCGACTGTGAAGAGACTGATCGAGGGGTTCCGCACCGCCGGCCTGCCGGTGATCCACACGATGGAGTGCCACAAGGCAGACCTTTCGGATCTGCCGCCGGCCAAGCGCAACCGCGGCAACCCATCGATACGGATCGGCGACGTCGGTCCAATGGGTCGCGTGCTGATCGTCGGCGAGCCGGGAACGGCGATCCTCGATGAACTTGCGCCACTGCCTGGCGAGATCGTCATCGAAAAACCCGGCAAGGGGGCGTTCTATGCCACCAGCTTCGGCGACGACCTGAAGCGGCTCGGCGCACAGCAACTGGTCTTTGCCGGAGTGACGACGGAGGTCTGCGTGCAGACGACGATGCGCGAGGCCAACGACCGCGGCTATGAATGCCTGCTCGCCGAGGATGCGACGGAGAGCTATTTTCCCGAGTTCAAGGCGGCAGCGCTGGCCATGATCAGGGCGCAGGGCGCCATCGTCGGCTGGACCGCAACGACCGATCAGGTGCTCGAGGGAATTTCCAATGCCTAACATTGCATACCGGGCTCTCATTCAAGGGGGCTGGCGCGACCTGCCGTTCGAGCATTTCCGCGATGGCATTACGGTGCATTGGCTGCTCAAGGGCGGACCGACGGAACCGTCGGTGGCGATCCTGAACTACCGGGCGGGCGCCGGCGTGCCGCGTCATCGCCATGCCGGGCTGGAAACGATCATCGTGCTGGAAGGCACACAGAGCGACGAGAACGGCGATTATGCCGCGGGCAGCGTGATCCTGAACCCGGTCGGAACCGAGCATTCGGTGTGGACAAAAGACGGCTGCGTCGTACTGATCCAGTGGAACCTGCCGGTAGTCATTCTGGACGAGGCCAAATGAGCGACATCCGCTTCGATATAGCGAGCTTGCACGCCGCCTATCAGGCCGGCGTCGGCATCGGCGAGGTGATCGATACGATCCATGCGCGGCTCGCGACAGCCGACGATCCGGGCATCTTCATTCATCTGGTGAGCAGGGCGGAGATGCTTGCCGAAGCAGAAAAGCTCGGCCCGTTCGACCCCGTGGCAAAGCCGCTGTGGGGCGTACCATTCGCGGTCAAGGACAACATCGATGTCGCCGGCATGCCGACGACGGCAGCATGTGCGGAATATGCCTACTTGCCGGTAAAAGACGCCAACGTCGTCGCACGCCTCAAGGCCGCCGGCGCGCTGGTCGTCGGCAAGAGCAATCTCGACCAGTTCGCCACCGGCCTCGTCGGCGTGCGCACGCCCTATCCGATCCCGAGGAACGCGATCGATCCAAAACTGGTGCCGGGCGGCTCCTCGTGCGGCTCGGCCGTGGCGACGGCACGCGGCATCGTCTCGTTCGCGCTCGGCACCGACACCGCCGGCTCGGGGCGCATACCCGCCGGCCTCAACAACATTATCGGGCTGAAGCCGAGCGTCGGCGCGCTGTCGGCCGCCGGCGTCGTGCCGGCCTGCCGGACACTCGACTGCGTCTCGGTGTTCGCGCTCACCGTCGACGATGCCTACAGGGTATTCGAGATCGCGGCGGCAAAGGACAACGCCGATCCCTATTCGCGTGACCTCGCCATTCAGGCCCTTGCCGCGCGCCCGCCGGTGCTGACGGTCGGCGTGCCGGCCAGGGCCGACTGGACGTTCTTCGGCGACCAGGCGATGCAGGCGGGCTTCGAGGCCGCTCTTGCCGCGCTGGAAGAGCTGGGCTGCAGGCTGGTTGAAATCCCGTTCGGCGATTTCTACGCCACCGCCAATCTGCTTTACGAGGGCGCCTGGGTGGCGGAGCGTTACGCCGCGATCAAGGACTTCATGGAAGCCAACGAGGCGGGCATGCATCCGGTGACGCGGCAGATCATCGGCGGTGCGCGAAAGCTTTCGGCGGCGGACGCTTTCAACGGGCTCCATGCCTTGCAAGGCTATAAGGCCAAGCTGGCGCCGGTCATCGCCTCGGTCGACTTATTCTGTGTGCCGACCGCGCCGACGCATTACACGGTTGAAGCGGTGTTGGCTGACCCTATCGTCACCAACAGCCGGCTCGGCACCTACACCAACTTCGTCAATCTGCTCGACATGTGCGGCATTTCGGTGCCGACCGGAACTCGTAGCGACGGTTTGCCGATGAGCGTCACCTTGCTTGCCGCGGCGGGCAAGGACCATCTGACGGCGTCGCTTGCGCGCGACGTGCATGCGGCAAGTGGCCTTTCGCTGGGCGCTACCGGCTGGCCGCTGCCGCCGCGTGGCAATGCTCGCGCGGACGTGGATGAAGGCACGATCGAGCTGGCCGTGGTCGGCGCGCATCTATCGGGCATGGCGCTGAACGGCCAGCTGCAGCAGCTCGGCGCAATGTTCGCCCGGGCTGCGAGAACGGCGCCGCTCTACCGGCTTTACGCGCTTGCCGGCCAGTCGGTGCCGCGACCGGGGCTCGAGCGAACCTGCAATGGCAAGGGGACAGCGATCGAGGTCGAAGTCTGGCGGCTCTCGCCGCAAGCCTTCGGGCGCTTCGTCGCCGCGATCCCGCCGCCGCTCGGCATCGGGACGCTTCTGCTCGACGATGGAACGTCGCCAAAAGGCTTCCTCGTCGAAAGTGCCGGCCTCACCGATGCAAAGGAGATCTCGCATTTTGGCGGCTGGCGCAGTTTCATGGCGAATCAGCAGCTGCGGAGCTGACGCTATCTCGACCTTTTCCCGGAACTTCGAATGGACTGCTGAGTAAGCCAGAGCGGAACGTATAAAGTGGCGCTGGTTGAAAACTTCGATGCCTTCGCAGCATATGGGCGGATGACAATTCGACGTGGAATCTTTCCCTTTATCATTGGAACTGGCGTCGGTTCGCTTGGTGGACTGATTGGACTTGGCGGGGCAGAGTTCCGCCTTCCGTTCCTGATTGGCCTGTTTCGCTTTGCCGCCCTCGAAGCTGTGATCCTGAACAAGGCGACCAGTTTGGTCGTCGTCGCCACGGCATTGCCGTTCCGAGCGGCGGCGGTGCCGCTGCCTTCCGTCGCGGCGCAATGGCCGATCATACTCAATCTGTTGGCCGGCAGCCTTCTAGGCGCTTGGTTCGGAGCAGGATGGGCAACGAAATTGAAGTCGCAAACGCTCTACAAGGTGATTGCCGGTTTGCTGGTGTTGATCGCTATCGTTCTGGTCTTTGGTCACGATCCGAGCGCGACAGGCAAACCGCTGTTCAGTGGTGCGGCACTGATCGTCGCCGGCATCATTGCCGGCTTTGCAATCGGCATCGTGGCATCTCTGCTAGGCGTGGCAGGAGGCGAGCTTCTTATCCCGACACTGGTTCTCCTGTTCGGCGCCGATATTAAGCTGGCGGGCTCTCTGTCGCTTGCGGTGAGCTTGCCAACCATGCTCGTGGGCTTCACCCGCTACAGCCGGGATCAAAGCTTTTCAGTGATCGGCAGGAACAAGACGTTCTTGCTTGTCATGGCAGCGGGTTCAATTGTCGGAACGTTCATCGGGGGCTTGCTGCTCGGCATTGTGCCGGAGCAAGTCCTCTTGCCAATCTTGGCCGCAATCCTGGTCATTTCGGCATACAAGATCTGGTGGCACAACTAGGCACAGAAACTGACCCAGGACCGATGGTCGAATCTTGCCGGCTGGCGTCCAGCTGGCCATCACTCGACCCTTTGCCGAAACTTCGAGTGACAGCTCGAGCAATCCTGCAAGATGAGATGCAGGAGGTGCTCGGCGGGAATGCTGGCGGGATCGGCTTCCGCCGGCCCCGGCCGCTTGCCAAGCAGGCTGCCACCGCCCATCGCCAGGCCGGACCCCATTCTCATGTCGTCGGTGATGCGCGGCGGCGCCCGCTCGGCGTCGGAGGCCAGAGCGCGGGCCAGCGTCCCGATATGACGAGCCAGTGCTTCGAACTCCGCGCGGGCGGGGTCGATATCCGGCTTGGCGCCAGAAGGCGCACCCAACGTCGCGCGGGGGAATTCGGCAATCAAGGCAGGGCCGGTGCGGGCGCGGATGGTCTCGGCCGCCGCCTTGAAGGCTGCGGCGTCGTATGCCCGCTTGCCGTCGAACATCCCGGCGATCGTCTTTGCCGCCTCGGCCATTTCCTTCATCGAGGTCTGGCGAGCCTCAATGATCGCATCACGGTCCGAATGGGCGGCGGCGAGCACGACAGAGACGCAGGCAAGCGACAGCACTGTTGCAGCAGCTGCGAGCCTCACTGCGCCATGCCTTGTCCCGCCAGCTCGTCGATGATCGGGCAATCCGGCCGCTCGTCGCCGTGGCAGTGACTGACCAGATGGTGGAGCAAGCCGCGCAATCCGACCAGTTCAGCGATCTTCCTGTCGATCTCCACCAGTTTGGCTTTCGCAATCGCCTTCACGTCGGCGCTGTCACGTTCCCTGTCCTGGTACAGCGAGAGCAACTGGCGGCATTCGTCGACCGAAAACCCCAGGCTTCGCGAGCGCTGCAGGAAGCGCAGCCGGTGAATATCGGCCGTCGAGTAATCGCGATAGCCATTGTCTGTCCGGGCCGGGTGCAAGAGCCCGATATCCTCGTAGTAGCGGATCGTCTTGGCCGGCAGGCCGGATTTTTCGGATGCGACGCCGATGTTCATGGCGGAAATCTCCTTTGTCGGAGGAAATAGACCTTCCAGTAAATGGAAGGTCAACATGATGTGGCGATTTTGGATGCCCGACGCAACCGCCCGCCGGCTCCAACCGTTTGCCTGCCAACAGCACGTACTGAACCTTCGGGAAGAAATCAGTTTCCGGAAACGTTTATCGAACAGCTCAATCCGGTGTTCGACATCGGTGTCAATAACCAAAGACCCTCCGGCGGCACACCGTCCATACGCCGAGGAGACAGAATATGCCCGTCAAAGCCTATATCAACCGGATCGCGACAGCGGTGCCGGAGTACGAGGTTCATCAATTCTACCTGCGTTTTGCGGCCTCGATGCTCGCGGCCGATCGCCGGAGGATCTTCGAACGCATGGCCGATGTTGCCGGCATCGAGCACCGCTATTCCTGCTTTGCGCCGGCGTCCGACCCGGCGGGACCATCCGCCGACCTGGCGGGGACCTTCATCCGCGGTGCGTTTCCCGGAACGGCGATGAGAATGGCAATGTTCGACGATGCAGCACCTGTTCTGGCGCAAAAGGGCATCGACGGATTGCAGCTTGGCGACGACGCCTCCCGCATCACCCATTTGATCGTCACCACCTGCACCGGTTTTTCGGCGCCGGGCATCGATCTCGAACTGGTTGCCCGGTGTGGGCTGCCGGATAGTGTCGAACGCACGATGATCGGGTTCATGGGTTGTTACGCGGCAATCAACGGCCTCAAGCTGGCCCGCCACATCGTCCGCTCCGACCCGCAGGCCAAGGTCCTGCTGGTCAATATCGAGCTCTGCACGATGCATCTGCGCGAAACCACTGAACTCGAAAAGCTGCTGTCGTTCTGCCTTTGGGGTGACGGCTGCGCGGCCGCGCTCGTGACCGCCGAGCCGGCCGGCATCGAGCTCGATAGCTTTCACTGTCTGGTGGCGAGGGAGCGGCGGGAGCTGATGCGCTGGAACATTCGCGACCACGGCTTCGAAATGGTTCTTTCCGGCCAGGTTCCGGCAGCCATTCATGAAGCGTTGCGGAGCAACCAGGCCGCCATCCTCGGCGGTCGATCGGCGGAAGACATCGACCTTTGGGCCGTGCACCCGGGTGGACGTTCGGTTCTCGACGCCGTCGAAAGGGCCCTGAAACTGGTGTCCACCGCGCTGGACCCATCGCGCGAGGTGTTGCGCCGGTATGGGAACATGTCGTCCGCGACCGTCATGTTCGTGATGAAGGAGATGTTGAAGGCGCCACCCGGCCTGCTCGGTTGCGGCATGTCGTTCGGACCAGGATTGACGGCGGAAACCATGCTCTTTCGAACGGTGTCATGAGCGGCCTGGAGCGTCGGCAGCTTGCGCCGGAAATCCTCGACGGACTTGCGGCCGACGATCCGCGAGCGCTTGTCGCGCGCCGCGACCTTCGTCGCATCAACATGCTGATGTTTCAGGCGCCGATCATGACGTCGTTGCTCAGGAGGTTCGTGCCAACGCCGCCACGCCGCATCCTGGAGATCGGCGCCGGTGATGGCTCCTTCATGCTGGCGGTGGCGCGGCGCATGGCCAGGCATTGGCCCGGGGTCGAACTGGTGATGCTCGACCGCGTCGACCTCGTCACCGCGCAATTGCGCGGTGATTTCGACAGCCTGGGATGGAAGGCCGAAGGCGTTACCGCCGATATCTTCGATTGGGCAGGAAAGATCGAGGGCGTGCGGTTCGACGCCATCACCGTCAATCTGTTTCTGCATCATCTCGACGATGCGCAGCTCGTGCGTCTGTTTTCGCTCATCAGGCCGAAAGCCCCGTTGCTCATCGCGACGGAGCCGCTGCGGGCGAAACTGGCGCTGGCCGCGACCCGTCTTCTCCCGGCAATCGGCGCCAACGACGTCACACGAAACGACGCGGCTCAGAGCGTGCGTGCCGGCTTTCGCGGCAGCGAGCTTTCCGGCCTCTGGCTTGCGGCCAACGGCAAACCGGTCGAGGAACGGCGCGCTGGCCCGTTTTCCCACATCTTCGTCGGCGCCAGCGCCAGCAACGAGCCATGACGCGATTGTCGACCCATGATGCGATCATCATAGGCGCCGGCCCGGCGGGCACCTCTGTCGCGCTCACGCTGGCCCGGCGCGGATGGGCCGTGGCCATTGTGGAGAAGACCGCATTTCCGCGCCGCAAGGTCTGCGGCGAATACATCTCGGCAAGCAATCTTGCGCTTCTCGACCAGCTGGAGATCGGCGATGCCTGGCGTGCCAATGCCGGCCCCGAAATCCGCCGCGTCGGTTTGTTTTTCGGTGAGACCTCCGTCGAGGCTGCAATGCCTGGTGCAGGAGCTGGGTCTCGTGCGAAACACGGCTTCGGCCGGGCGCTCGGCCGGGACATTCTCGACTCTCTGCTTCTACAGGCGGCGCGATCGGCGGGCGTCGAAATCTTCCAGCCCTGCCGCGCCGTCGCCATCGACCGGGATGGTGAGATGCAACGTGTACGAGTTCAGGCCGGGGATGAAGCGGTGATGTTGCGTGCGCCGGTGATTGTCGCCGCACACGGCTCCTGGGAGCCGGGACCATTACCCAGCCAGCTCGCAAAGACCAATCGGTCGTCGGACTTGCTCGGCTTCAAGGCGCATTTCACCGGGTCGTCGCTCGCACCGGACTTGATGCCTCTGCTGGCTTTTCCAGGCGGCTATGGCGGCATGGTCTCGGCGGATCATGGACGGTTGTCGATCTCGTGCTGCATTCGCCGCGATGTGCTCGCGCGGCTGCGTAAACAACATGACCCCGAACACCGGAGCCATGTGTCAGCCGCCGATGTGGTCTCGCGCCATCTCATGAATTCATGCCGGGGCGTGCGAGGCTCCCTGGAACCGGCGCACCTCGACGGTCCGTGGCTTGCCGCGGGTCCGATCCGGCCGGGAATTCGCTCCTGCTACGAAGGAGACATCTTCCGCGTCGGCAATGCAGCCGGAGAGTCTCATCCAGTCATCGCCGAGGGCATCTCGATGGCGCTTCAGTCCGGCTGGCTGCTGGCTTGCGAACTCGCATCCGCGCCAAGTGGCCGGGCAGGACGCGAGGCCGCCGCCAGACGCTATGAGGCGGCTTGGAAAAGACTGTTTTCGACCCGGGTCTACGCTGCCGCTGCTATTGCCGGAATTGCCCTTCGCCCCGGCAGCGCCACAGTGATGGCGGCGATCGTCCGGAATTTCCCGCAGGCGCTGACACTGGGCGCGCAACTGAGCGGCAAGACCAAGCCGGTTCCCGGCTTTGCCTGACGAGCGACGCGCATTAGGGCACGCCCAAAACAGGGTGACCGTCCTGTTTTGGCTCGCAGGTGTTTGGTGACGGCGTGCCATGTTCGGCCTAGGCTGGCCTCAAAGCCTGGGAGATCGAGACGTCGAGGAACGGGACGGCCAGCAACAACATTAACGGCGTCACATCGGGACAGACCATGCAGCAAGCCATTACGTCGGACGGCCTTCGCCGGGTGGTGCTTGTCGTCGCGCTGCTGAACCTCGGTTACTTCGGCATCGAATTCGCCGTGGCGCTGGCGATCGGCTCGGTGTCGCTGTTCGCCGACAGCGTCGATTTTCTGGAAGATGCCTCGGTCAATCTCCTGATACTGCTCGCCATGGGCTGGTCGCTGCGTGCCCGCTCGCGGGTCGGCATGGCGCTGGCGCTTATCCTTCTGGTGCCCGGCCTGGCGACGCTGTGGACCGCGTGGGAAAAGTTCAACATGCCGGTGCCGCCGCAGCCGGCAGCGCTGACGCTGGCGGGGTTGGGCGCCTTGGCGGTCAACCTGTCGTGCGCGTACATGCTGGCGCGCTACCGCCGTCACAGCGGCAGTCTTACCAGGGCGGCATTCCTTTCGGCCCGCAACGACGCCGTCGCCAATATCGCGATCATACTGGCCGGAGTGATGACGGCCTTCCTATGGCGCTCGGCATGGCCGGATCTGATCGTCGGCCTGGGGATTGCGGCGCTGAACGCAGACGCGGCGCGCGAGGTCTGGGAGGCAGCGCGGGAGGAGCACCGCGCCGGTTCGTGAAGCCAAACGCCAGCTGTGCCGGCCTGCGAATGCGGCGATGCAGGGGCGCCAATGCAGGGGCGCCAATGCAGGCCCGCAGACCGGCGTGCAGTCATCCAGAAACTTGCGTGATTTCTAATATAGCGCACGCTTGCAAAGCGGGCGGAGGGAGAAACGGCTCATAAGCACGCACCTCATCAAAAGGCCCGCGTCCGGACGAGGACGCGGGCCGGTTTTCGCTGGCATGCGCTAGGCAGGTATCAAGACGGCGATGCGGTGGATGCCGACTACCTTGCTGGTATTGGCTGCCTCGTCGGTCTTGCCCTTGGCGCAGGTGTACACGTCACCTTCCCTAAGCTTGAATTCCTTGTCCGCCTTCTTGATCGTGAATTCACCGGCAGCAATGGTGCACACCATGTCGTTGTCCATCACCATTTGAGGGGCGGCTGCTCCGGGCTGAAAGACTATGTCGACAATTGAGATGCTCTTGTAAGCGGGGATATCGGAATTGCCGGTGCCGACCTCGACCAATCTGACGCCGGGGGCTATTTCCTTGCCTTCCTTCGGGCCGTATTTCTTGACCTTTGCAGCAGCCGCCAGCGTGAACAAAGGCGGCACCGCTGCCGCCGTCACGCCAAGCGCGATTGCAGACCTGCGACTTATGGTTTTCATCGCATCCTCCCATTTTATGTTTGGCCACGCACCAATGCGCATGACCATAAGATATTAACACATATGCAGATAATTGCAGCACGGCGTTTCGGAGCTTCCGGGAGCGAACCGCCTCCCGGTCGAATGCGACCGAATAGCAAACAATTCCATGCTATGCTGACGAGCCATCAAACGGACGGCGGGGGATAGCAATGTTGGAAACGGACAAGGTATTCGCCGGCTCAATTCCGGAAAACTACGACCGCTATATGGTGCCGTTGATTTTCGAGCCGTTCGCCGCAGATCTTGCACGGCGAGCAGCGTCCTTGTCGCCAAGCGCCGTTCTGGAAACCGCCGCGGGCACCGGGGTTGTCACCCGCGCATTGGCGCCAAAACTGTCGCCCGGTGCAAGCTATGTCGTAACCGACCTCAACCAGCCGATGCTCGACTACGCCGCTTCGCGGCAAGCTCCCGACGATCGCATCAAATGGCGTCAGGCGGATGCTCTGGCGCTACCGTTTGAAAATGCGGCCTTCGATCTCGTTTGTTGTCAGTTCGGCGCGATGTTCTTTCCCAACCGCTCATCTGCCTACCGCGAAGCCCGGCGAGTCCTGAAGCCCGGAGGACATTTTCTATTCAGCGTATGGGATCGCATCGAGGAGAACGTGTTTGCCGACGATGTGACGAATGCTCTGGCGAGGATTTTTCCGAACGATCCGCCGCGCTTTCTGGCACGCACGCCGCATGGCTACCACGATACGGCACTGATCCGTGGCGAGCTGGAGGACGCAGGTTTTTCCGGTGTGGTGATCGAGACGAGAGCCGAACAAAGCCGTGCCTCCTCGCCGCGCCTTCCGGCCGTTGCTTATTGCCAGGGCACTCTCCTTCGCAACGAAATCGAGGCCAGAGAGGCGGGGAAGCTGGACTCTGCAACCGACTATGCCGCAGCCGCCATTGCAGACAGGCATGGCAGCGGCAAGGTTACTGCCAAAATTCAGGCTCACATAGTGGTGGCTGTGGTCTAGGTGTTGGATATCCCGCTCCGGCACTTGGCGACATTCAGCTGCTGCGCGGCAAACATCTTGCCGCTGTCCCGAATTCTCAGACGTTAATCGTTCATTCGCCCGAGTGGCAGGTCGACAAGTGCCGGGTCGATAATCGCCGTTCTGATCGAACGCCGGGGCTTGATGACGGTGGCTGCCGGCCGCAAGATTCTGGTCGGCCCGGCTTCACTTTCGCAGCCATGCCGACTCCGCCCAGCAAGGTCTAGTCATTTCGCTTTCTTGACTCGGCCGACAAAAACGGGCAGCAAAGTCATCATTGGAGGGCAGTTTTGCCAACTATGCAGGTTTTGGAGGGCGTTTTTCGGTGTGACCGTCGCCCAATCGGCGGTCGGTAGAGGGATTAGTTAACCAACTTTGTCCATCTTTTGAATCAATCGGCAACAGACGCGAAGCGTGCTGGGGGCACCAGGCGAACTGTGAATGTCACGGCTGCGAAATCCGCTAGCCGGCATCGGCCGATTGAGAGTGGTTGAATGGCGTTTGTAAGTGCGAAAACCCGGGGTGACAGTCCTGCAACTGGATTGACTTCGATGAGGCCCGGCCTGCGCTGGGTCGCGGTTCCGGCCGTCGGCGCAGCCATTGCTTTATGGTCGGTGGCGACCTTGGCCGGCCTTTATTCGATGGGAACCTCGCTCACCGCCGCTTCCAACGGTCTCCCGCAAAGCCTGCTCGCGCCGCGCACGATCGCGCTCGCCGATCCTCGCCGCAGCCTTGCAAAGGCGCAGGCCCCGACATGGGCCGCGACAAACGCAGCGCTGTCGGCCAAGCTGCTGCAGCACGGGTGCGATGCCAACTGCCTGCGGTCGGCGTCGAATTTCGTTCACCAGGGAAAATCGGCGCGTCTCAAGCGCAATACGGTGCCGCTCGTCGCCGATGCATCGCGGCAATCGAGCTTCGACGACGTGGTGGCCAAAGCAGGGCTGTCGCCGCAAAAGCTTGCCGCCGCCTTTGCCCGTGCCGGCTCACCCGTCATGCTCGCAAGCCTGCCGGCCGCCGCCCGGTTCGCCGAGCCGGTACGCATTCCCGACCCGAACGGCCCGGCATCGGTGCGCTTCGGGCCGGAGGTGGCGGAGATCGAACGCTCGTCGCGCCTGGCTCTGGCGCTGGCGAATACTTTGCCGGAGCAGATGATCGACGTGCTCCCGGCAGCCGTCGTGGCAAGCGAGCCGGCAGCTTCGCAAGAGCCGCAAGAGCCTGAGGTCCAACTGGCCTCGCTGCCGCCGCAGGACGACATGCCCGACAGCGTTCCGCTGCCGACGCTGCGTCCGCAGGCGGACATCGATGAGCCGGCGCCCCAGGCTCAAGCCTCGAAAGACCGGGCGCCAAAGGATCAGGCATCAAAGGCCCAGGCAGCAAAAACGGAGCCGCCCCAGAAATCCAGGGCCCAGGCATCCAGGGCGAGCAAGGTCCAGACGGCCGACGCTCCGCCGGTCGAGACGCTACCCGGCAGCCTGTCGCCGCGCAATTCGTCACAAGCGGCAGTGCCGGCGGTGTCGGGCAAGCCGGGCAAACGGTCGAAGACGCAGGGCGGCGACATGCTGGCCTATGCCAAGCCCGACATGCCTTCCGGCGGACTCGGCGGAGCCTTCAGGAACCTGTTCACCACGCCCAACATGGGCAGCGGCGTCGCCGTCTACGACATCTCGGCCAAGACCGTCTATATGCCCGACGGCTCACGGCTGGAGGCACATTCGGGACTGGGCGCGATGGTCGACCAGCCGCGCTACGTTCACAAGAAGAATGTCGGTCCGACGCCGCCCGACACCTACAATCTGACGCTGCGGGAATCGCGCTTCCATGGCGTCGAGGCCCTGCGTCTCACCCCTGCCAGCGGCAGCAACAAATATGGCCGCGACGGCCTGCTCGCCCACACCTACATGCTGCGCGGCGGGCGCGCCGAATCCAATGGCTGCGTCGTCTTCAAGGACTATGCCCGCTTTCTCGCCGCCTACAAGAAGGGCAAGATCAAGCGGCTCGTCGTGGTGCCGCGCCTGTCAAAGCCGCTGACACGCGTCGCCCAAGAGGGCCGCGGCGCTTAGGGCGTTCGCGGTCCTTTACGGCTTCGTCATCCCAGGGCGGAGCGGACGCGAAGCGGAAGCGCAGACCCTGGGATCCATGCCGTTGCATCAGCCGAAGAATGCAACGATGCAGATTTGACGCCGTTCTGTCGCAATCCCTTTCACCTCTTATCCCTCTTGCATCGAGGTTCTGCACCGTCGCAGCGCATAGAAGTCACGGCATGGATCCCAGGGTCTTCGCGACGTCGCTTCGCTCCTGCTTCGCCCTGGGATGACGACGCTGGGGGACGTTTGGGCCAATCTCGAGGTTTTCATTCCCGGCCGAGGATATTATGACTGACCCGCAGGGGCGGCTCCAGCTTCAAACAATCACGAGGACATCATGACAATACGCGCTGTCGTCTGGGGCGAGAATATTCATGAGCGGACCAACGAGGTGGTCGCCGGCATCTATCCCGAGGGCATGCATGCGACGATCGCCAATGCGCTGAAGCTCGACCCGGAGATTTCGGTATCGTGGGCGACGCTGGAGCAGAAGGAGCATGGGCTGCCGGCCGACCGTCTCGCCGAGACCGACGTCTTACTGTGGTGGGGACACAAGGACCATGGCGCCGTCGCCGACGAAGTGGTCGAGCGCGTGGCGCGCCGCGTCTGGGAAGGCATGGGGCTGATCGTTCTCCATTCCGGCCATTTCTCGAAGATCTTCAAGAAGCTGATGGGCACTCCCTGCACGCTGAAATGGCGCGAGGCGGGCGAGCGCGAACGGCTCTGGGTGACCAGCGCAAGCCACCCGATCGCTGCCGGGATCGGCGAGTATTTCGAGCTCGAAAACGAGGAGATGTATGGCGAGCAGTTCGCCGTGCCGGAGCCGCTCGAGACCGTGTTCATCTCCTGGTTCCAGGGCGGCGAAGTGTTCCGGTCGGGGCTGACCTATCGCCGCGGCGCCGGCAACATCTTCTATTTCAGGCCCGGCCACGAGACGTATCCGACCTATCACGACGCCAACGTCCACAAGGTGCTGCGCAATGCGGTGAGATGGGCGCACAACCCCCAAGGCTCCAATCCGGCCATCCTCGATGCGCCGAACGTACCGGTGGAAAAGGCGCTCGAGCCGATCGTCGAGCGTGGCGGAAAACTTCATTCCGCCGGCGAAACCGGCTTCCGCTAGACGACAAATCCATTATCGAACAAGAAGATAAAGCCCTGTCCTAAGGATAAGAATCATGCGTCTGTTGATACTCGGTACGGGCTGGATGGCGGAGGAGCATGCCAGGCAGTTCGGCAAGATCGAGGGCGTCGAACTGATCGGCGCCGTCGATCTCGACCGTACGCGTGTCGACAAGTTTTCGGACATCTATGGCATCCCCAACCGCTTCGCGTCGCTGGACGAGGCGCTGGCATGGGGCAAGTTCGACGCGGTGGCGAACGTGACGCCCGATCGCATCCACCATCCGACCACCATGATGCTGATCGCGGCGGGCAAGCCGGTGCTTTGCGAAAAGCCGCTGGCCGAAAACTTCGAGAAGGCCACTGAGATGGCCGATGCCGCCGAGCGAGCCGGCATCATCAACATGGTCAATCTGACCTATCGCAATGTCGCGCCGCTGCAGAGAGCGCGCGCCATGGTGCTGGCTGGCGAGATCGGCACGGTCAGGCATGTCGAGGCCTCCTATCTGCAGAGCTGGCTGGTATCCAAGTTCTGGGGCGACTGGCGCACCGATCCGAAATGGTTGTGGCGGCTGTCGCGCGGCCACGGCTCCAATGGCGTGCTGGGCGACGTCGGCATCCACATCCTCGATTTCGCCAGCTATGGCGCCGCACTCGACATCGACCATGTGTTCTGCCGCCTGCGGTCCTTCGACAAGGCGCCCGAAAACCGGATCGGCGAGTACGAGCTCGATGCCAACGACAGTTTCACCATGGCGCTGGATTTCAGCAATGGCGCTTTCGGTGTCGTTCATGCCAGCCGCTGGGCGACGGGCCATCTCAACGAACTCCGCCTGCGCATCTACGGCGACAAGGGTGGCATCGAAGTCGTGCACAATCTGACCAGCTCGGAGCTGAAAGCCTGCATCGGCGAAGATGTCGAGAACGCCAAATGGCAAGTTCTGGACGCCGGAACGGTGGCGACCAACTACCAGCGCTTTGTCGATGCGGTGCGCAACGGCGTTCAGGCCGAGCCGTCGTTCCGCCATGCGGCCGAATTGCAGAAGGTGCTCGACCTCGCCGTTGTCTCGGATGAGAAGAGGGCCGAATTGAGCACGCACGCGGATGCGCAATAGGCTTGGGTTCCTGCGCCGCAGGGCGAGGGAGAGGTGGCCGCAAAGCGGCCGGAGAGGGGTCTTTGGCAGCGAGGGCCTTCGCAAGAATGAAATGTCTTTGATGGCGGGACAAGGTCGCACGCAATGACATGGTCAGCGCAATTCCCCCTCTCCGTCTCGGCGACCCGAGTGGTTTGTGAAACTCGCTAGCCGCGAGCGAGACTGAACTAACTCGGAAGGTCAGTTGACTCTTCGCCGCAACGGCCCATCGTTGATTGTTGGCCTACCTTTCCGACCAACTTTTGAACAGGGAGGAAACCATGGAAGCCGTCAATCGTAGATCCACAATTGCACTCGGTCTTACACTGGCCGCAACGCCTCTGATCGCTTGGGGGACACCAGCAGCTGCCCAGACTTACGGCCCCGATGAGGGCAAGGAGGTCTCACCCGGCGTCAGAGTTGTAGCGCTTGGTGAGCGCAAGTCGGTCATACCAGCCTATGCAACGGTGAAGCTGCGCGATGTTGTCATTCAGCCTGGAGCGAAGACGACTGACAACATGATGAAGAACGACATGCTCTGCCACATGACTGAGGGAGAACTTTCGGTCGTTCACAACAAACAAAAGTTCACAGTCAAGAAGGGCGATGTTTGGGCCTGCGCTAATGGCGCTACGACAGAAGGCACCCAGAACACGAGCAGTGCGGTCGCGATCATGCGGGTCATCGATTTGATGCCAGCATAAGGGAAGCGGCTGGTGGAAGTGCGGCAATGGCCGCCCTAAGAGGAAGCCCGGCGCGCATCTGTCGTATTAGGGAACGTCCAGCGAAGGGCCGCTTTCCATCCATCTCCGCCATCGACGACAGCCAGCTGAGTTGAGTTCGAACCCTAATGCCGCAGGATCTTGCTCAGGAAGGCGCGGCTGCGGTCCGTCTTCGGGTGCGAGAAGAACTCGTCCGGGGTGCCGCTCTCGACAATGGCGCCGGCGTCCATGAACACGACGCGCTGGGCGACCTTGCGGGCAAAGCCCATCTCGTGCGTCACCACCATCATGGTCATGCCTTCCTCGGCCACGGCGACCATGACGTCGAGCACTTCCGAGATCATCTCGGGGTCGAGCGCCGAGGTCGGCTCGTCGAACAGCATGATCTTGGGCCGCATGCCGAGGCAGCGCGCGATCGCCACGCGCTGCTGCTGGCCGCCTGAGAGTTGCGCCGGATAGGCATCGACCTTGTCGGCGAGGCCCACCTTGGCGAGCAGCTCGCGCCCGGCCTTTTCGGCCTCGGTGCGCGGGATCTTGCGGACATGGATCGGCGCCAGCGTCACGTTCTCGAGCGCCGTCTTGTGCGGATAGAGGTTGAACGACTGGAAGACGAAGCCGATCTCGGTGCGCAGCCGCGTCATGTTGGTGGCGGCGTCGCCGAGACGCTGGCCGTCGACCGTCAGGTCGCCGTCGCGGATCGTCTCCAGCCCGTTGATGCAGCGGATCAAGGTGCTCTTGCCCGAGCCGCTCGGGCCGCAGACGACGACCACTTCGCGCGGCTCGACGCTCAGCGTGATATCCCTGAGCACGTTGAGCTGGCCGAACCATTTGTTGACGCCGCGAAATTCGATCATGCCAGTGCCATTTTTGCTAAGGTTCGACATCACAACTGCACCTCGCCATGCGCCGCGCCCATGCGTTGCTCCAGCCGGCGGGCCAGCATGATCAGGGGGTAGCAGACGATGAAGTAACCGAGCCCGACGAGGAAGAAGACGAGCAGGCCGTTCGGCACACGCTGCACCACCAGCCAGCCGACGCGGGTGAGGTCGGTGAGGCCGATGGCCGAGACAACCGAGGAATCCTTGATCAGCAGCACATATTGCCCGACCAGCGGCGGCAGCACGATGCGCATCGCCTGCGGCAGCACCACCTGGCGCATGCGCTGCCAGCGCGACAGGCCGGACGCCAGCGCCGCCTCGACCTGGCCGGTCGGCACCGAGCGGATGCCGGCGACGACGATCTCGCAGATGAAGCAGGCGGCCAGATTGGTCAGCGCGATGATGCCGGCGATGAAGGCGTCGAGCTCGATGCCGAGTTCCGGCAGGATGAAGAAGATCAGGAAGATCTGCACCAGGAACGGTGTGCCGCGGATCAGGTCGACCCAGGCGCCGATCGCGCCGCTGATCAGCCGGTTGCCGCCGGTGCGCAGGATGCCGAGGCAGAAGCCGAGCAGCGTGCCCAGCACCAGGCTGATCAGCGACAGCACCACGGTCATGCCGAGGCCGCGCAAGGCGAGGGGGTAGCTGCCGGCGATGCTTTGCAGCTGCTGCCAGATCATGTCCGTGCCCCCGCGAGGCCGAGCCAGCGCCCGGAGAGCGCCGCCAGCCCCTTCAGCCCGTAATAGAGCAGGAGGTAGAAGGCGGCGATGGTGATAAAACCTTCCGCCGGCATGAAGCGGTCGGAAGCGAGCAATTGTCCGGCGCGCGTCAGTTCGGCGACGGAGATCAGCGACAACAGCGCGGAATCCTTGACCAGCACGATTGCCTGGCCGAGCAGCGGCGGGATCGTCACCTTGAACGCCTGCGGCAGGATGACGAGGCGCATGCGCTGGACATAGGTCATGCCCGAGGCGACGCCGGCCTCGACCTGGCCGCGCGGGATCGACAGGATGCCGGCGCGGATGATCTCGGCGACATAGGCGCCGCTGTTCAGCGACAGGGCCAGGATGCCGACGACGAGCTCGGGCAGGACGAAGCCGAGCCGCGGCAGGCCGAAATAGAGGAAATAAAGCTGCGCCAGTAAGGGCGTGGCGCGCACGGCGTCGATATAGGCCTTGGCCGGGACGCGGAACAGCCGGCCGCGCTGCAAATTCATTGCGGCGAGCACGATGCCGACGGCGAGCGCGCCGGCAAAGGAGAGCGCAGACAGCCACACGGTCGTGACGAGGCCCTGCCCGAACAGGGGCAGATATTCGACGATGGTGCGGAAGCTGAAGTTTTCGAGCATGGTGAGTGGGCAGTAGTGAGTAGGCAGTAGTGAGTAGTGAAGGTGTCCGGAATGCCATCAGCCACTCCATGCTCCCTAATTTCTACTCCCTACTCGCTACTCCCTACTCCTGTTCGTTAGTGGTCTTTCTTCCAGGCGTCGGAATTCACCCAGTAATCGAGGTTCTTCTGCAGGCGGCCGTCGAGGCTGACCTGATCGAGGAACAGGTTTATCCAGACCAGCAGGTCCTGCTCGTCATAGCGCGTGGCGAAGGCCAGCGGCTCCTTCGACAGCATATCCGGCATGATGGTGAAGCTGCCGGCTGGGTAAGCGGTCGACTGCCCCTTGACCGCCGAGACGTCGTTGACGCCGCAATCGGCCTGGCCGTTATTGACGGCGTCGAGCAGCAGCGGGCCGCCGCCCTTGTAGCTCTTGATGTCGGCATCGGGGAAGGCGGCCTTGGCTTCCTTCTCGCCGGTGGCGCCGAGCAGCACCGCGATCTTGGTGCCTTTGGCCTTGCAGTCCTCGGTGGACTTGAAGGCGGTCCCAGCCTTGGTGAAGACGGTGCTGCCCGTGTACATGTAAGGCTTGGTAAAGGCGACCTTCATGCCGCGCGCCAGCGTCGGCGTCATGTCGGCGACCAGAAGATCGGCCTTGCCCGACAGCAGCGCCGGGATCAGGCCGTCCCAGTCGAAGTCGAGGAAGGTGATCTTGACGCCCATTTCCTTGGCCATCAGTTCGGCGAGTTCGACCGAACTGCCGGTGCGTTCGCCGGCGGCACCCACCAGCGAAAAGGGCGGGCCTTGCGTCTGCACCGCAACGCGCAACTCACCGCGCTTGGTAATCTCGTCGAGGGTTCCGGCACTGGCGGCAGCGGTGAGGCCGGCGAGCGCAAGTCCGGCGATGAAAAGCTTGGCAATCTTCATTTGGGCATTCCTCCTTGTTGTCGTTTGTTGTTGCACTTGTTGTTTCACCCCATCGGGTGCTTTTTGAACGGCAGCGCCGTTGCCGGCGGCAACCACCGTTCGAAAATCCTTCAGTCCCAGCTCACCATTTCGGCAACCTTGATGCCGCGCCTGGCCAGCGCGTCGAGGAAGCGGCCATCGGGCACATGCAGCAGCGGGTTGAGCAGGCCGGGCGTGGCGATCTCGCGCCGTGCCAGCATCTGCGCCACGATGCTGGCGGGATAGCCGACGCCAAGGCTCATGCCGAACAGGCCGGAGGCGAGATCGCGTTCGATGACCAGCTCCGAGGTCACCGTCTTGCGGCGGCCGCCTTCGCTGCCGACAAAGACGTTGCGCATCACGCAAAGGTCTTTTTCGTCGGCGCCATATTGCAGTTGCGGACCGAGCAGCCGGCCGAGGAATTCGCGTGGGCTGGCACCGGTGCCGGATACCTTTTCCTCGGACAGGAAGCCGAGCTGCTTCAGCGGCGCCCAGAACGCCGACCAGCCAGGCCAGCGCAGCGAATATCGGCCGGAGCGCTGCAGCCCCTTTGCGGCGGCAAGCATGCCGGCATAATGCGGCGCGTCGCCATTGGGGAAGGCTTCCAGCCTGCCCAGCCCCGCCACCTCGATCTCGTGGATGAAGCGATTGTCGTGCTGGCGGGCGGCCGGCACATCGACCCGTTCGCCATTCTCGACCAGCACACTGTCGCGGTTCTGGCTGACCAGAACCATGTCGAAATTCCAGCTCACCTTGTAGCGCAGCGGCTCGACCACCGCTTTCGGCTCGGGAATGCCGCCGCAGTAGGAGTCGATCGCGGTGATGGTGTCGAACTGGCTTGCGGCGCGCGCGTAGAGCACAAGGTCGATGCCGGGGTCGAGCCCGCATTCGGTGACGATCGAGACGCCGGCCTTTTCGGCCTCCGGCGCGAGATCGGCGATGGCCTTGCCGTAATTGGTGGTGACCAGCGGCGTGCGCGTCGCGATCGCCGCCTGCACCGCCTCGCGCATCAGCGGTTGCGGCAACAGGTCGATGACCGCGTCGACATCCTTCATCACATCGGCCAGCACCGGACCGATCGCGCCCTCCGGCACGACGAAACGCACCCGGGCAAGGTCGGTCAGACCGCCAAGCCGCGCAGCGCCGTCGATTGCGGTGTCGACACAGACCACTTGCTCGACGCCGTCGCTGGCAACGAGATCGGCGATCGCCGCCCGGCCTTGCAGGCCGAGGCCGCCGAGAACCGCGATCTTCATGCCATTTCCTTCCGCGTCTCGTCCGACCAGCAGCCTTCCGGCAGGCTGACCCATTTGTTGCAGGACGCCATGACGACGAAGGTCTCGCTGCGCACGACTTCGCCCGGCTCACCGGCGCCGGGGATCAGCTCGCTGGTGACGCGGTAGAGATCGGCGACATCACCGGCCACGGTCACGTCGACGATGATGTCGAAGCGTCCGGTGACGACGGCTGCCGAGTTCACGAAAGGCAGTTCGGAGATGCGCTGCGCCAGTTCCCGGGCGCGGCCGCGTCCCTGCGCATTGATGCCGACGATCGCTGAGATCAGCTCGGGGCGTTCGGTGAGGTTGAGCAGCCCGACGATCTTGAGCAGGTTGCGGTCGAGCAGGTTGCGCAGCCGCATGCGCACCGTCGGCACCGAGATCGCCATCTTCTCGGCGAGGCGGTTGACGCCAAGCTGCGCATCCTGCGACAGCAGCTTGACCAGTCGCCGGTCGGTCTGATCGAGATGTTCCCGCAAACGCTCAGGCTTTCATAAAGGGAAATAAACGGCCGAATTTTCTTTCGGATATGAAAATACCTTATGAGAGATTTTTAACAATGGCAAGAGCCACGTCGTCCGCGGTCCCCTATGCCTGTCGGCAGTTTCGTCGAGGACGTCACATTTTGTTCTTGCTTTGTGCCGGCAGCTATGCTACTAATCTGGGTATGGTGCTAATTGGCTCCAAAGACCCGCCTCCCCGAGGCGGGTTTTTTGTTTTCCCATACCTTTGAAGGTTCAGCGCCGCCGGCTTGAGGTTGGCGGGACAGCGCCGTTCGGGACGCGCTGTGTTCAAGGGTGAAAGAAGCAAATGGCGCAAGAGGTGCCTGGAATCTCATGTTTAGAAAGGAACGGTAAATCGACATGAAGAAGATTTTTCATCTGTTGGTGCTCACGGCAATCTGCACCATTACCGCCGCCATGGCGCCAGTTGGCGCCGCATATGCCCAGAATGCGCCCTACTGGCGAGCGGACTGGGAGGAGGGGCCTTGCACCGGCGCCTCGTGCTACACCGACTGGTCTTTCGTTCAGGCGGAGGATTCCGCGCAAGCCGATCCCAGCCTGAACGCAATTGTCAGCGGCCTTGTCTCGACCGGCGCAGGGAATGTATCCTCGCACGGCGGCAACAGCTTCGGAAAGTTCGAAACGACGCTGGCCGCCATCAATGCCGGGAAGCCCCACTCCAAAGTCTACAAGGAGTGGCTCTTTGCAGGCGGCCTGGCCAAGAACGACGCTTTCGGACGTCCACTCCAGGCGGTGCCGCCGTCAGGGATCGATGGAACCTATGTCGCGTGGTTTTTCATTCCCTCCGATTACCAATACGCGGGAAACGGCTGGGCGAATATCTTCCAGTTCAAGGTGACCGAGCAATCGCCTTTCAAGCAGGACCCAACGTGGTGGGTCAACCTGACCGACAATTCGACTGACGATGTGGTGATGCTGCATGTGGAGAATGCAGCGGCCGGAGTGCATAATCCGGCTAACGATGTTCCCGCACCGAAAGGCCGCTGGTTTCAGCTGCGCGCGGATCTCTATGAAGGGGTATGCATCGATTGGTATCTGGACGGGGTGTTTTGGCAATCATCGTCAAACGCAACCTGGCCGGTCGGGCGGGATTCCGACGGATCAGGTACACCTCAGTCATTCGTGTTTGGCGTGGGTCACTATGGTGGAGTTGGCAAACTCTACACTGACGATGCCTACATGATTGCAAAGTAGCCACTGGCAAATTGCCGAAGTGCATAAAACAATAAGCTGCTTCGGGTCCAACCGGGCAGCTTTTTTTGCACTTTGAGCGCGTCGCGTTTGAACGGACCCTGGGACGCCCTTTAAGTCTTTGTTCTGTGCATGTCGTGTCGCAAAATCGTTGCGAGGCGCAGCCGCAACTTATTGTGCCTTCACCTGATAGGCGGAGAGGCTCATCCGCGAAATGGCCAAAAGCGGCTTTTCAATAAAACTATAGCTGGCCAGGGAGACGGCAATGCAGGCGGCGACAAGAACCATGCCTGCAAGCCATGGTGATACATTGGCGCTTGCAACGACAGGAGCGGTCGCAAGCAGCACGATAGGATGCGTCAGATAGAGAGAGTAGGAAGCGTCACCCCAACCTTGCCAGCACGCGAGGAGCAAAAAGCCGGAAGTAGCTTTCCAGGCTGATGCAAGCCGCGACAAGGATCAACGCGGGGAGTCCCTGAGCAAGGCTTCGCGGCAAGTTGAAGCCGAGTACCATCACCAGCATGGACATGATGGCGAACACGATTGCCGAGGCACCCAGGAAAGCAGGCAAACGCGCCAGCCTGCCGACCAGGTGGCCGAGCGCCATGCCCGCGAGGAACTCAAACAGGATTGGCGTGGTGTAGAAAAACAGCACAGTGTCGGCGGCGGGTTTGAAGATGATGCGCGCCGCTACGGCGATTGCAAAGACAACGCCGACCGCGGCCATTTGCGTCCACCTGCCAAAACCCATGGTCGCCGCGAACAGAATATAAAACAGGATTTCCAGATTGAGCGTCCAACCCACGCCAAGCACTGGTTGGACATAGCCTGTGACCGTATCGAGATAGGGTATGAAAAGCAGGCTATTGGTGATCTGCTCAAGAGACACTGCACGACCGGCAAACACCAAAGTGCAGCGACCATGAGGAAGGTCATAACCCAATAGAACGGAACGACGCGCGTGAACCGCTGCATCAAAAAAGCACGGTGGTCTGAGCGTCTGTTCTCCGTCGAGAGAACCATGACAAAACCACTGATGACGAAAAACAAGTCGACGCCACTGTTCAGAACGGGAATACGCAGGTCGAGCATGCCCAGTGCGCCCGGAAGATGATAGGTAACAACCATGAGGGCTGCCAGCCCCCGCAGGATCTGTATCGATGTATACTGTTGAATCCGGCGCGGCGTGGCGTGATCATTCTGCGGAATGATTTTCATAAAAATGGTCCCCGGTGCGGGAGAGCACTAACATACGGGGTCGTTGATGTGTTGATTAATTGCTGGTTTAATTAATATGCAAGGTTTTATATAAATTTTACTGACATTAGCGTGCTGCCACGCTTGAGTTCGCCGACTTAGACCTGCCTATTTGCCAAAACTTGCTATCTCCCCCCTGAAGAGGGGGATCGGCGGCCATCGACGCTTTCCCCGTGCTAACGACTGGTCTCGAAGATAGCGACGGCTGCCGCTGTCAGCGCAGCGTTACCGGGTGGTACTGTTCCATCAGGAAGCTCCTTGCCGTCTTCCAGTCCGACGCGCGTCGACCAACGGCGTTCCGCCGCCCGGTGCACGAAAGGCCAGACCGTGGCGTCGGCGCCGTGCAGCAGGATTGCCCGGCGCATTCCGGCGCCGTCGAGCACGGCGGCGATATCGTCGCTGATCTCAAGCGCAGCGTCCGGCTCCTGCTCGGAGATTTCGATCAGGATGCGCAGCACGCGGTTGCCATGGTCGAGGCTCACCAGGCGTTCGGCGTCGGCTACGGAGGCAAGCCCCGCCTCGATGCCAATGCCGCGCTGGCGCAGACGGCCCATGACTGCCGGTGCTGCATTCTCGCTGAGATTGACCGAGGCATAGTCGGGCAGCTCGCTCCAGCGGGCGATCGCGGCAAGCGTGCGCTCGTCGTCGCTCTCGATCCAGGCGCCGGTGGAGACGCCGATCAGCGTTCCCGGGCAGGCGCGGCGCAGCGCCAGCACGGTCGGGTCCATTGCGTCAGGGGCAAGGCTTTCGCGGCCATCGAGCCCGCGTGCATGGACATGCAACTCGACCGCACCCGCGGCCACGCAGGCCGTGCCGTCTCGCGCAATGGCTTCGGGATCAAGCGGCAGTCGGGGGTGGAAATCGGCGCTGCGCGCGCCATTGATGCAGGTCTGGACGATCATGAGGTGGTGGTCCCGTTGAGTGGAACAAGTTTAGCCCATGACCACGAAATCGGAAATTGAATGAAGTCCCATCCCGCGAACCTCACCCGGCAAGAAACGGGTGGTCCGCGCGCGCCGTTTCACCCATCTCAATGACAGAGAAGCCACAGGAGGCGAAGCCATGACCATCCATTCAATAGGCGCGAAAGCGGCGGTGAAATCGGCGGAGGTGCGCGTTGCCGGATATGATTGGCGGACGCTGGCCGATGAGCTGAGCGGCTATGGCTGCGCGGTGATGGAAAAGCTGCTGACGCCGCAGGAGTGCGGACAGATAGCCAGCCTCTATCCGGACGAGAGCCATTTCCGCAGCCATGTCCACATGGCGCGGCACGGCTTCGGCAAGGGCGAGTACCGCTATTTCCGCTATCCCTTGCCCGACTTGATCGGCGGCTTGCGCACAGCGCTTTATCCGCGCCTGGCCGCGGTCGCCAACGGCTGGAACGCGCGCATGGGTATCGCGCAGCGCTATCCCGACGAACACGCCGCGTTCCTCGAGCAATGCCACCAGCAGGGCCAGACGCGGCCGACGCCGCTCCTGCTGCAATATGTCCCCGGCGACTTCAACTGCCTGCACCAGGATCTCTACGGCGATCTGGCGTTCCCGTTGCAGGTGGCGATCCTGTTGTCGGAACCAGGCAAGGATTTCACCGGCGGCGAGTTCGTGCTGACCGAGCAGCGTCCGCGCATGCAGAGCCGCGTCGAGGTGGTGCCGCTGCGCCAGGGCGATGCGGTCGCCTTCGCGGTCCACAATCGTCCGGTCCAGGGCAGCAAGGGCAATTACCGCGTCAACCTCAGGCACGGCGTCAGCCGGCTACGCTCCGGCATGCGCCACACTGTCGGCATCATCTTCCACGACGCCAAGTAACCGAGCCGCCGGTCGAGGCCGGCGGCGATTACCGGGAAAAATCGCTGCGCACGATGCCGTGGCGCTGGAGCTTGTCGTAGAAGGTCTTGCGCGGAATCCCCAGCGCCTCGATCGTGCGCCTGACATCGCCGTCGTTGCGGCCAAGCGTCTCGCGAATGATGTCGGCCTCGTAGCGCTCCAGCCGCTCCGGCAGCTTCATGGCGGCGTTCGATTGGGTCGGGGCAGGGGCTTCGGCGCCTTCCTCCAATCCAAGCACGAACCGCTCGGCGAAATGCGCCAGTTCGCGCACATTGCCCGGCCAGTCATGGTCGCTCAGATGGCGATGCACCGTCGCCGGAACTGCCGGCACAGGGCGGTGGAAGCGGGCGGCGGCGCGCTCGGCGAAATAGAAGAACAGCAGGGCGACATCGTCGCGGCGCTCGCGCAGCGGCGGGATCGAGATCGTTACCACGTTGAGCCGGTAATAGAGATCCTCGCGGAAAGCGCCGCGCTGGCGCGGATCGCCGAGGTCGACCTTGGCGGCGGCGACGACGCGCAGATCTACTGGCCGCACCTCGTTGGTGCCGAGCGGCGTGACCTCGCGCATCTCCAGCACGCGCAGCATCTGCACCTGTGTCGAGACCGGCATGCTTTCGATCTCGTCGAGGAACAGCGTGCCGCCGCTGGCGTGCTCGATGCGGCCGATCCGCTTCTTCTGCGCGCCGGTGAAAGCGCCGGCCTCATGGCCGAACAACTCGCTCTCGATGACGGTCTCCGGCAGCGTGCCGCAATTCAGCGCGACGAAATTGCCCCTGGCGCGGCGGCTCCAGCGATGCAGAAGACTTGCCACCACCTCCTTGCCGGAGCCGGTCTCGCCGGTCACCAGCACGTCGACGTCGGTGTCGGCGATCTGGCGCAGCGTGCGGCGCAGCCTGTCCATCGCCGGCGTCTGGCCGATCAGCGGCAGGCTGTCCTGCGCCTCTCCGGCCGCCTCGCGCAAGGCCCGGTTCTCCATTACCAGGCGGCGCTTTTCCGCTGCGCGGCGCACGCTCTGTACCAGCCGGTCGGCGGCGAAGGGCTTGGTGATGAAGTCGTAGGCGCCGTCCTTGATCGCCTTGACGGCCATGGCGATGTCGCCATGGCCGGTGACGAGGATGACGGGAATGTCGGCATCCAGCCGCAGGATGCGATTGAAAAGCTGCAAGCCGTCGATCTGAGGCATACGGATATCGGACACCACGACGCCGGCAAAACCGGCGTCGAGCGTGGCCAGCGCCTCGGCCGCCACCGCAAAGGCCGAGACCGAGAAGCCGGCAAGCTCCAGCGTTTGCGCGGTGGCCTTGAGGAGATCGCGATCGTCGTCGATCAGGACCACCGGTGCGGAATTGTGGTTCGTCATGATGGCTTACGCTGCTGTCTGGAGATGAATGGCGAAGCGGGTGCCGCTGTCGCCGCTCGAAACCTCGATGCGTCCGCCATAGTCGGCGACGATGTCCTTGGAGATGACGAGGCCGAGGCCCAAGCCTTTTTCCTTGGAGGTGTTGAACGGCGTGAACAGCGATTTGAGGATCGCCGGCGGAATGCCGGGTCCGTTGTCGGATACGCTGATGGTCACGCCATCCGCGGTCTCTTCGACCGAAACCCGCACATGAGCGTCGTCGCGGCCGTCGAGCGCCTCCAGCGCGTTCTGGAAGAGATTGATCAGCACCTGTTCGAGCCGCACCCGATTGCCCATGACCTTGAGGCTCGGCAGCGGCAGGTCGACGACCAATGCGTCGAGCCGGCCGGCAAAGCGGCTTCTCAACAGCATGACGGCGCCCTCGATGACGCCGCGCAATTCGACAGGCTCGGCGGCGGTGCGGCCCTTGCGGGCAAATGCCTTCAACTCCTCGGTGATTGAGCCGATGCGTTCGGTAAGGGCTGCAATGGCGCCGAGGTTTTCCTCAGCCGGCCCGGTCTGCTTGCGGTCGAGGAAGGTGCGGGCGTTGTCGGCATAGGCACGGATGGTGGCGACCGGCTGGTTGATCTCGTGGGCGACGCCGGCGGCGACCTGGCCGAGAATGGCGAGGCGGTTGGCCTGGACCAGGTCCTGCTGCACCACCTGGAGCTTTGCCTCCGTGTTGCGGTGGCCGGTGATCTCGGCCTGCAACCGGTCGCGGGCTCGGCTCAGATCCTCGGTGCGTTCGACAACGCGGCGTTCGAGTTCGGTGCGCGCCGCCTGTTCGGCGGCAATCCGCATCTGCGCCGACTGCCGGCGCCACAACAGATACGCGGCCAGGCCGAGCAGCGGCACGACGACACCCAGTACCAGAAGCCGCATTTCGCGGACGGCAGCGGCGATCGGCGCCTCGGCCGGGACGAGATAGTCGAGCCGCCAGGGGGTCGAAGGAACCGGCGTCGAAAGGCTGAGATACTGCGCGTCGCTGCCGCCGGGCGTCACCGCGTGGACGATCGACACATCCGGGCTGAGCGCCTGCGCGTGCATGATCGGCAACGGCACAAGCGGCGCGTCGCCGAACTGTTGGCTGTCGCGAATTGCGGCTTGCTTGGGTGCGGCCAGCGGCGCGGTTGTCATGAAGCGCCAGGACGGCACGCTGGTGATCAGCACGACGCCGTTCTCGTCGCTGACATAGGCCGGGCGGTTGGCCTCGCGCCAGTCGGCTTCGAGCTGGTCGAACTCCATCTTGACGACGACGACGCCGAGCGGTGCGGCGGCATCGCCGACGCGCCGCGAAATGTAGAGGCCGGGACGCTTGCTGACATTGCCGAGCGCAAAATATTCGGCGGTTCCGGCCTGCATCGCGCCGGAGAAATAATCGCGAAAACGGTAGTCATTGCCGACGAAGCTGATCGGCTCGCGCCAGTTGCTGGAGGCGATCGCCAGTCCGTCGGCGCCGGTCACATAGAGTACTGACGCCTTGGTGCCGGAGACCAGCCCCTCGAGCTTGCGGTTCAGCACATCGATTGCCGCGGCGTTTTTCTGCGTCAGCGCATCACGCACTTGCTGGTCTGCGGATAAAAGCAGGGGCAGGGCGCGCGGGCTTTCGAGCACGGCGCGCAGCAGCGCGACCTTCAGATTGGCATCGGTACGCCCCTGCGCCGCCAGGGTCCCGATCTCGGCGGTGCGGCCGTAAAGGCCGGCGCCGTAGAGCGCTGCCGTGACGATCAAAAGCGCGACGGCCGCAAACAGCAGCCAGGCTCGGCGCGCCCGCCTGGCGAGTTGCTCGGGCGTCGAAGACAAGGCACCGGCGGGGCGTTGCAGCATCGCCCATTTGTGCATGAATTCGCACAAAACACAATTCGACCTATGCGGAGAGTCGCACTTGACCATGCGTCCGGCAGTGCGGCCGTTTGTGAATGCTCAACAAAATCAATGATGAATAACTCTTCTGCGTATCTGGCACGGCTGTTGCAAACACGAATTCAGCAGTCGCGAGGCTGCTGGTCAAAACAACTGCCCCGGGGAGTCGAGCTTTCGATCGGGGCCCCATGGAGGACGTCATGCAGACAGCAATCGCTGCCGCCGAGCCGCGCGGCAAACTTCCCTTATACCGGCATCTTTATGTGCAGGTGCTGGCGGCGATCGCCGCCGGCGTGCTGCTCGGCCATTTCTATCCCGAAACCGGCGAGGCGATGAAGCCGTTCGGCGACGCCTTCATCAAGCTGGTGAAGATGGTGATCGCGCCGGTGATCTTCCTGACCGTGGCGACCGGTATCGCCGGTGTTTCCGACCTGCAGAAGGTCGGCCGCGTCGCCGGCAAGGCGATGATCTATTTCCTGGTGTTCTCGACGCTGGCGCTGGTCGTCGGCCTGGTCGTCTCCAATGTCGTCCAGCCCGGCGCCGGCATGCACATCAATCCGGCCACGCTCGATACCGCCAAGGTGACGGCCTATGCCGAGAAGGCGCACGACACAACCATCGTCGGCTTCCTCATGAACATCATCCCCGACACCATCACCGGCGCCTTCGCGCAAGGCGACATTTTGCAGGTGCTGTTCTTCTCGGTGCTGTTCGGTGTCGCCCTGGCGCTGGTCGGCGATCGCGGCCGTCCGGTCGTCGATTTCCTGCAGGCGCTGACCACGCCGATCTTCCGCCTCGTCGCCATCCTGATGAAGGCCGCGCCGATCGGCGCGTTTGGCGCTATGGCCTTCACCATCGGCAAATACGGCATCGGCTCGATCGCCAACCTCGCCATGCTGATCGGCACGTTCTACCTGACTGCGTTGCTGTTCGTGCTGGTGGTGCTCGGCGCGGTTGCCCGCTACAACGGCTTCTCGATCCTGGCACTGATCCGCTACATCAAGGAGGAGCTGCTGCTGGTGCTCGGCACCTCGTCCTCGGAAGCGGCATTGCCGGGCCTCATGGCCAAGATGGAGCGCGCCGGCTGCAACCGCTCGGTGGTCGGCCTGGTCATCCCGACCGGCTATTCCTTCAATCTGGACGGCACCAACATCTATATGACGCTGGCCGCGCTGTTCATCGCGCAGGCGACCGACACGCCACTCACCTATGGCGACCAGATCCTGCTGCTTGCGGTCGCCATGCTGAGCTCCAAGGGTGCCGCCGGCATCACCGGCGCCGGCTTCATCACCCTGGCGGCGACGCTCTCAGTCGTCCCCACCGTGCCGGTCGCCGGCATGGCGCTGATCCTCGGCGTAGACCGCTTCATGTCGGAGTGCCGGGCGCTGACCAACTTCATCGGCAATGCGGTAGCGACGGTCGTGGTGGCACGCTGGGAAGGAGAACTCGACCAGACGAAGTTCGCCGCCGCTATGGCCGGCGACTTGCCGGAGGAAGTCGACCTGTCGCTGCCGGGTTTGCAGGCCGCCTGACTATTTAGGCCACATGACCATAAGCCCCGGAGGCGGTTCGCCGGCTCCGGGGCAAAAGCACTGACGGTCGCGGCATGCCGCCTGAAACGCAACCTGAAGTGGCCCTGTTTTCGACGCGGGGCTTGTTCCAGCCGCATTTGCAGGCCACTATCCGCCATGTCTTCAGGGCACCCGTCCGCTTCGCTCCCGACCTGATCGCGAGGCGAGACATTTCCGTCGGGCTTGGCTGCGACATCACCTTGGCCGAACGTCGGAGCTTTTGCTGCCGCCGACCCTGAAATGGCAGCAGCCTCGAAGGCAATGGCGGCCTCAGTACGAAGTCGCAAAGCGAAACGTGACCCGTCTCCTGTTGGAAGGCGCAAGCTTTTCCCAGGGAACTCGTTGCGCGCCAAGAGGGCGCTTGAAGAGGGGGCAGGCCCATGAGCGGGCCTTTGCCGAACCAAAGCAAGATGCGAGGTCAAACGCGATGCAGCCTGTCCCGAGAATTCCGGTATCCATCATCATCCCGAATTACAACTATGCGCGGTTCCTCAAACGCAGCATCGACAGCGCTCTCGAGCAGGACTACGCGGATGTCGAGGTCATCGTCGTCGACGATGCATCGCAGGACAATTCCACGACGATCATGGAATCGTATCACGACGAGATCCTCGCATGCCCGCGAGCGCAAAATGGTGGACACGCGGCGGCATTCAACACCGGCTTCGCTGCGAGCTCGGGCAAGATCGTCCTGTTCCTCGATGCCGACGATTATCTCTATCCGACCGCCGTCTCCACCATCGTCGACACCTGGGACGAGGCAACCGCTCAGGTCCAGTCCAGACTGCACATCGTCGACGAGGGGCAACGCATCAAGGATGTCTTTCCGCCGCCCGAACTGGCTTTCGACAGCGGCGACGTCATGCCGAAACTCCTGCACAAGGGCCGCTATCAGACCACCGTGACCAGCGGGCTCGCCTTTGACCGCGCAACACTCGAATCGATCATGCCGATACCGGAGCCGGAGTTCCGCCAGGGCGCCGACGGCTATCTGGCAACGCTGGCGCCGATGTATGGGCACGTCCAGTCCATCGACGAATGCCTCGGCGCCTATCGGATCCACGGCGCCAACCATTCGGTGTTCGGTGAAAAGCTCGCCGAGCGGGCACGCTGGCGGGTAACCCACGATTTCCGCCGCATGCAGGCGCTGTCCGACCAGGCCTCCGGGATCGGCCTGACCATCGTGCCGTCGGATGCCGTCCGCCACGATCCGGTCCATCTGGAAGAGCGGCTGGCATCGCTTTGCGCGGACCGAGACCGACACCCCGTGGCCGACGATTCCCGGCTGGCGCTCGGGGCGGCCGGCGCCGTCGCCAGCCTCGAAATGACCGCATCCCTGCGGCGGCGCGCGATCCTTGCCGCCTGGTTCCTGTCGGTCGGGGTGTTGCCGCGGAAAATGGCGACGGCGGTGCTGACGTGGAAGCTTGACGCGTCGTCCAGACCGGCATTTTTGAGCCGCCTGTCCAAGAGAATCCGCCAGGCGATGGGCTAGCGGCGATCACGGTCCCGCCTGCCTGGACCGGTCCTGCGGTTCGACGGCTCGCTCGACCAGGACGTGCGCCTCCCGCGCGGCCTCGATGAACGCGTCCCTGGCGGCTTCGGTCCAGCGATCGTCGCTCATGGCGCGGCGGCATGTGCGCAGTGCCAAGCCGTGTTTGGCGCTGCCGGCGTCACGCCAGTGGGCTTCCAGCAACTCGACAGCCTGACGTGCGTTGGAAATGTTGCGGATATCTCCCACGATGCCGACCGCAACCGCAACCGGCTTGGAAAACCATCCTTGGTTCATGGCGAAGCCTTCGACGTGTTGAACTACCTATAACGAAAATCGTAGCGCAAGGTTTCATTTGCGCCAGTCACCACGGCGTGAGGCGCGTCTACTACGCCGCGCGCAGCCTGACCACGACGCTGCGCGCCACAAGCACCAGCACGGTGATGACGATCAGGATCACCGAGAGCGCTGCGATCGCCGGGTCGATGTTGTCGCGCAGGCCCATCCACATTAGCCGCGGCAGCGTGATGGCGTTGACCGAGGTGATGAACAGGGTGACGCCGATCTCTTCCCAGGACAGCACGAAGGAGAGCAGTGCTGCGGTGACGATGCCGAACTTGATGTTGGGCATGATGATGCGGGTGGCGCGCTCCCACACGGTGGCGCCGAGGCCGCGGGCGGCGAGGTCGATGCGGCGGTCGAGCTGGCTGAGCGACACCAGGATCAGCACCGTGGCGAAGGGCACCGTCATCACCGCATGCGCCATGGCGACACCCAGCCAGGTGTCGTAGCCGAAGAACGAGCTGACGCCGGAGATCGAGGTCAGCAGGAAATAGAGCGTGATTGCCGAGACCACCGGCGGCACCACCATCGGCAGCAGCACGAAGCCGACGAGAGCGGCGGTGAAGCGCGGCTGGAACATCCAGACGCCGAGGCTGAAGCACAGTGCCAGCACCGTGGAAAAGGCGCTGCTGACTATGCCGATCCTGATCGAGAGCAGGATCGAATTGATCCAGCGCGGATCCTCGATCAGCGCCCGGTAATGACGCAGCGATAATTCGCCGGACGGCATCGCCAGCATGCGGCTCGGCGTCAGCGACACTGGGATGACGGCGAGCAGCGGCAGCAGCAGGAAGAGCGCGACCAGGGCGGCGAGGATCAGCGAGACGGGACCGGGGCGGTAGGTCGGCATCGCGCTACACCAATTGCTTCGGCCTGATATAGCGGAAAAGCAGCGCCATCAGCGCGCCGACGAACAGCACCAGCACCACGCTGATCGCCGCGCCCAGGCCCCAGTCCGGGCTCTGGAAGATGCGGAGATAGATCAGCTCGGCGATCATCACGCTGCGGCCGCCGCCGAGAATCGCCGGCGTGACGAAGAAGCCGAGCGAAAAGACGAAGACGATCAGCGCCGAGCCGATGATGCCGGAGCGGGTCATCGGCACGAACACCGACCAGAAGGTGCGCATGCGGCTGGAGCCGAGGCCGCGCGCCGCCAGCAGCACACGGTCGTCGAGGCTTCGCATCGAAGAGGCCAGTGGAAACACCGCGAAGGGGATGAGGAAATGCGTCATGCCGACGATAACGCCGAACTCATTGCGCACCAGAGCCAGCGGCTCCGAGATGAAGCCGACCGCCTGCAGCCAGGTGTTGATCAGGCCGCGATTGGACAAAAGCGCCACCCAGCCGAAGGCGCGCGTCAGCACTGAGATCCAGAACGGCACCAGGATGCAGAACTCGGCCACGACGCGCTGCACCGGCGTGCCGCGCACCCAGACAACGGTAATGGCGTAGGCGGCGGCAACCGAAACGATCGTCACGATCGCGGCGATACGCAGCGTGCGGATGAAGACCGACTGCACCAACTGATCCGTGAGCAGCGCATTGTACTGCCCCAGCCCCGGCGTGGGCAGCGTAAAACTCCATTTTACCACGCCGAGGAATGGCCAGGCGTAAGCCAGCACAAGGAAGAGGAGCAGCGGCGCCATCAACAGCGCCGCGCCTATCCTGTCGGAGAGGTGTGCTCTCATCTCGCCCCCGATCATCCCGGCTTGTCAGGCGGAGATGATCTTCGTGTATTCGTCGAGTGCCGCACCGTAGTTCTTGGCGTACCAATCCATGTCGAGCGGGATCTGCTTCTTCATGTTCTCGGGATCGACGGGGTTGATGCGCTTCTTGTCAGCGGGGATCAGCGCGTCGGCGGCCGGATTGGCCGGACCTTGGCCGAGCTTGTCGAACATGATGAGTTCCTTCTCCGGGTCCTGGGTGCTGGCGATGAACTTCATCGCCGCGTCCTTGCCGCCGGGATTGCCCTTGAGCACGGCGAGCGCGCCGGGCGAGATCAGGCCCTGGTCCCAGATGAACTTGATCTTGCCGCCGGAATCCTGCTCGATGAGCGAAGCCCGGGTCGACCAGACGATCGCCATCGAGGCCTCGCCATTGAGCAGCACGCTCTGGCTTTCGGCGCCGCCACCCCAATAGGCAACGACGTTCTCCTTGAAGGCCGCGATCTTGTCATGCGCGCGCTTGAGGTCGAGCGGATAGAGCGAGGCCGGAGCGATGCCGTCGGCAAGCAGTGCCGCTTCCCAGCTCGACACGCCCCATTTGTAGAGCGAGCGCTTGCCGGGGAATTTTGCCACGTCGAAGAAGTCGGCCATGCCGGTCGGTGCCTGACTGCCGTATTTCTCGGCATCGTAGGCGATGACATAGGAGAAGAAATAGGTCGAGGCCGCGTATTCCCAGCCGAATCCCGGCCGCATCTTCTTCTTGTCGACGATCGAATAATCGATCGGCTCGAGCATGCCTTGCGCGCCGAGCGTGATGGCCGAGAACGGATCGACGTCGACCAGGTCCCAGGTCGGCGCGCCGCTCTTGAACTGCGCCGCGATCGCGCCTTCGGTCGGGCCGGAGCCGTCCATCTTGACGGTGATGCCGGTCTCCTTGGTGAAGGCCTGGCCATAAGCCGCGTCATAGGCGGTGATGGCGTCGCCGCCCCAGTTGACCAGCACCAGTTCCTTCGCCGCGGCAAAGGCGCCGGTCGAGCGCAGCAGCATCGGCGTGCCGGCCAGCACCAGCCCTGCCAGCTGCGTGAACTGCCGGCGCGAGATCTCCCCGCGCACTGCCCTGGCGGACAGCGCCTCGATGGAATTTTTCTTGGTTTGATTTGTCATGTCAGTTCCCCTTTTTTGTTGTTGGTATTTCCTGAAAGTCAGCTTGGCGAATTCGCCACGCCGATCGTCATTGTCCTCCGTCCGGAAGGAGAAAGCCTTTCTCCGCCGGCCAAGTCAGCCACACGGAATTGCCCTTGCTGAGCGCGGAAGCGGCAACCTCGTTCGGCACCGAGACCGTCACCTTGGCGCCTTGGCGCGTCGTCAGATCGAGCCGCGTCGCAGCGCCGAGATAGGTCGAGGCGACGGCAGTCGCGGCAATACCGTTCTCGCCCGCTGCTGCCTCGCGTGCGATCGACATGTATTCGGGCCGGATCGCCAGGATGGCGTCGCCACGGACCTTCTCGGCCTTGCAGCGCATGCTGATCGCGCGGTCTTCGCAAAGGCCGGTCGAGCCATTGTCGGCCGGGCGCACGCCCTTCAGCGGCAGCATGTTGATCTCACCCAGGAACTCGGCGACGAAGCGGTTGTCGGGCCGGTCGTAGACCTCGTCGGGCGCGCCGACCTGCAGCAATTTGCCATGGTTGAAAATGGCGACCCGAGACGACAACGCCAACGCCTCGCTCTGGTCATGGGTAACGAAGACGAAGGTGGTGCCGGTCTCCTGGTGCAGCCGCTTCATCTCGGCCTGCATCTGGCCGCGCAGGCCCTTGTCGAGTGCCGAAAACGGCTCGTCAAGCAAAAGCACGCCCGGCTCGAAGACCAGTGCGCGCGCCAGCGCCACCCGCTGCTGCTGCCCGCCGGACAATTGCGACGGCAGTTTCTTTTCGTGGCCCTTGAGCCCGACGCGCTCGATCATTTCGCCGACGCGGCGCTTGATCTCGGCCGCCGATTTCTTTCGCACCTTGAGCGGGAAGGCGATATTGGCCTCGACGCTCATATGCGGGAACAGTGCGTAGCCTTGGAAAACCATGCCGGCGGCGCGCTGCTCGGCCGGCCGCTCGGTGATATCGACGCCGTCGCTGTAAAGGCGACCGTCGGTCGGCTGAATGAAGCCGGCAAGGATCATCAGGAAGGTGGTCTTGCCGGAACCGGAGGGGCCGAGCAAGGTAAGGAACTCGCCACGGCCGATATCGAGCGTCAGATCGTCCAGCGCACGGAACGAGCCGAAGCTCTTGCCGATCCCGATTGCCTTGATCTCTGCGGCCCGGCCGGGTTGCTGCATCCTGCCCTTTCCTTAGCGTAGGCGAAATCGTAGGCAGGGCGGCGGCTTACCGCAACCGAATAGTTTTCGCCTGATCGGCAAATTTGATTCATCTATGCGCCAATCTCCCCTCGAGGAGATGTCGCCGAAGGCGACAGAGGGGGTCCGTCTCGCGTGAAGCGCCAACTTCCTCTTTCTTCGAAAGTCAGACCGGGCCGACTCTTACTTCGAAAATCAGACCGGGCCGAGCCCAGCCAAGCGACCCCCTCTGGCCGCTTCGCGGCCATCTCCCCCTCAAGGGGGGAGATTAACGCTGGTTCTCCGACAGCTTCGACCTCAGCCACCGCCCAAACGCCTCCAGCACCGGATGCGCCGCCTTGGCATGTTCCGAGACCAGAAAATATGAGCGCGGGGAATTGATCGCTATGTCGAAGGGGCGCACCAGCCGGCCTTCGCTCAGTGCCCGGCCGCTGGTCAGTTCGTCGCCCATGGCGATGCCCTGGCCGGCGATCGCCGCCGAAAAGACCAGGTTCATGTCGGAAAAGAAGATGCCGCCTTCCGGGTCGGGGTTCTCGACCTTGGACAGCGCCAGCCAACGCGCCCAGTCCTCGGTGTCACCGAGATGCAGGAGATTGGCGCGCAGCACGTCTGCCGGCTTGGAGAAGCCGCCGATCTTGTTGAGCAGCGTCGGGCTGCACAGCGGCGTGAACGAGATTTCGCACAACAGCTCGACCGCGCGGTTCGGCCAGTTGCCGACGCCAAAGGCGATGAAGGCGTCGGCCTCGGCATTGCTGACGTCATCGAGGCGGCGCGGCGTCAGGATGCGGAGCGCGACATCGGGATACATCTGCCGGAATTCGCCAATGTGAGTGCACAGGAAAAGCGAGGCGAAGCCGGGGGTGCAACTGACGCTGAACGAACCGCCGACGCCGGTGCCGGCATGGCGCGTCACCGCGTCACCCAACACCGTCAGCGCCTTGCGCACGTCGCTGGCATAGCGCTGGCCGCGCGGCGTGAGCGCCACGCCCTTGCCGATGCGTTCGAGCAGATCGAAGCCGAGATCGCGTTCGAGCAGGCGCAATTGATGGCTCACCGCACTGCGGGTCAGATGCAGTTCGTCGGCGGCGCGCCAGACGCTGCCGTGGCGGGCAAAACTGTCGAGGGCGCGCAGCGCCTGCGTCGAGGGAATTCTCAAGAGGTGAACCGAATTTGCATGAGCCGGTAAAACATATCACTTTTTGGCGGGGCGCTTCACTGCTTTCTTTCCGCCATGGAGAAACCGATGACCTCGGCACAAGCGACCGCGCTTGCCTGTCTGGACGACATCCAGCCTTCCCTGTCGGCGTGGACGCGGACCATCTTCGACTTCGGCGAGACCGCCTGGCGCGAATACCAGTCGGCCGCCTGGTATGTAGAGCAGTTGAAGCACGAAGGCTTTTCGGTCGAGGAAGGCTCCGGCGGCATGCCAACGGCCTTCTGCGCCCATTGGATCAACGGGACCGGCCCGACGATCGGCATGTATGCCGAATACGACGCGGTGCCGGGCAATTGCCAGGATGCGGCGACGGTGAAGCGACCGCGTTCGGGCCTCGGCGAACAGGCGGGCGGCCACACCGATCCACATTCCGGCCTCGGCATTGCCAGCCTCGGCGGGCTGCTGGCGACCAAGGCTGCGATGCAGCGCCACGGCATATCAGGCACGCTGCGCTTCACCGGCGAGCCGGCGGAGAAGGTGCGCGGGTCAAAGCCGATCCATGCCGCGAAGGGCTATTACGATGGGCTGGCGGGCATGATCTCCTTCCATCCTTTTTACATGCTGCCGCTCTGCAACACGGCGCGCTGGGACACGCATTGCGGTGCGGCCTATGCGATGATCCACCGCTTCATCTGTGACGAGCCGGAACATTGGGCGAGGGCGGCAGGCACCGCAGCACCCATCCCGCAGGCGCATTCGGCGGTCAGGGCGCCCGGCGCCAACGACGCGCTCATGATGATGTACATGGCGTCCAAGGCGCTGCGCGATTCCATGCTGCCGCATCAGGGCGGCTGGTCGATCAGCGAGGCGATCCTGACGGCGGGCCAGGCGACCGCCGACAATCTGCCGGCCGGGCTGGCCGAGATCCAGTACATGATCCGCGCGCCGACGCTTGCTATGGCCGAGCAGGTCACCGCCATGCTCGACCGCAATGCTGAAGCCGCAGCCAGGATGAGCGGCTGCCGCCATGAGCGGCACTGGGTGTCGAAGTCGCGGCCGGGGCTGGCCAATCACGTCATGGCCGGCATTGCCTTCAACGCGCTGGCGGCGGTCGGGCCGCCGCGCTGGGGCGAGACGGCCAAGGCGATCGCCCGCGAGATCCAGGTCAATGCCGGCGGCGAGGCGAGCGACGAACCGTTCATCGCCGAGCTGGAGCGGCTGATTGCGCCGCAGGATGCAGAGGCGCTGCTGCGTCGCGACCTGCCGCCATCGCAGCTCAATTCGACTTCCGACGACTATACGGATATGTCGTGGCATGCGCCGACGGCGCGGTTCTATGTCGCCCGCCCGGCCCTGCGCTCGGAGAATGGTCACGCCTATCCGGGCTGGGCGATGAATGCGCTGGGCGGCATTTCTGCCACCATCGACCCGATGGTCATCTGCGCCGCAAAGACCATTGCGCTCGCGGCACTTCGCTTGTTGGAAGACGAGGCTGCGCGCGACGCGGCGATGGACGAATTCGTCGCCCGAACCGGCGGTGGCATCGGCGGCTCGAACTGGATCGCCCCACTCTGCGACTACGATCCGCCGATCGGATTTCGCTGGCCGGAATACATCACCACCCCGCGCGGACGGGATTGGTGGATACCAAGCAACCAAGCCGCATGATCAACCAGCCGCCCCCATCACGAGGAGAGACCCATGACCGTCCATGACCGCATCGTCGCCGAGCCGTTTTCGCTGCAGCGCCGCAACCCGGCGGGCGGCACCAAGCCGTTGACCGCCTGGGGTTTCGCCAACGAGACCGACGTGCTGACCGACGTGCTGCTCGGCTCGCCGAATTTCCTGCGCCATCTCTCGACCAGCTCGCTGTCGCGAAAACATCTGCGCGAGGCGCCTTGCAACCTCCAGATCGCGCAGGCACAGCACAAGGACCTGGTCGCCGCCTATGAGCATTTCGGCGTCAACATCCACTGGCACGAGCCGACGCCGGAGCTGCCGATGCAGGTCTATTCGCGCGATTCGAGCGTCATGACGCCGTACGGCGCCATTATCACCGCGATGGCCCAGTGGTGGCGGCGCGGCGAGAACTACGCAGCGATCCGCACCTATGAGAAGCTCGGCATCCCGATCTACGACATGGTCACCGCCGGCACCTTCGAAGGCGGCGACTTCAATGTCATCGAGGATGGCGTGGTGCTGATCGGCTGCGGCGGCGCCCGCACGCAGGAGGAGGGCGCCCGTCAGGTGCAGGCCTGGTTCGACAAGGAGGGCTGGGAGACACGCATCGCCTTCATCGACGAATATTACGTCCATATCGACCTGATGGTGGTGCCGATCGCTGAGAAACTGACCGCCGTCTGCCTTGCCTGTACGGAGCCCGGCATCGTCGACTGGCTGAAGGGCAAGGGCCACGAGATCATCGACGTGCCGTTCCAGGACACGATGGCGCTCGGCTGCAACTTCATGTCGCTGGGCAAGGACAGGGTGATCGCGCCGACTGCGAGCCAGACGCTGATCGGCCAGCTCAAAGCGCGCGGCTTCGAGGTGGCGGCCATCGACATGAGCGAAATCTCGAAGACCGGCGGCGGCATCCACTGCATGGCACAGGCATTGAAGCGCGAGCCTGCGTGAGGCGGCACGCGCCTACAGCACGACGAGCTTTCCCTTGCGCAGACGCCGGGCGCAGCGATAGGCGAGGTTGGCGGCGACCATGTCTTCCATCGCAATGCCCATCGCCTTGTAGGTGGTGATCTGCTGATCCGAAACGCGGCCCGGCGCGCGGTCGAGCAGCATGGCGCCAAGCTCGGTGCCGAAATCCGGGTCGAAGCCGGCAAGCTCGCAGGAACCGACCGGGGTCGGTTTGAATGCATCCTTGGTTTCGACAAAAAGACTGGATTTGGCGATGAGCTCGATCGGCATTTCACCGCGGGGCGGCGCCACCCCGACCGACGAGACATGCGTGCCCGGCTGGACCCAGCCTGCGTCGATCACCGGCTGATAGGAGTGGGTCGCCAGGCACACCACGTCGGAACTGCGCACTGCCGCCTCGAGGTCGGCGACCGCCACCACCGACGGGTGCAGCCGGGCAAGCGCTGCCGCATCGTCGAAGCTCTTCGAAGCGACGCGGATTTCGGTAAAGTCCCGCACCAGCGGCAACAAATGCAGATGCTGGTTGGCCTGCACGCCGGCGCCGACCACTATCGCTATCCTGGCATCCCGGCGGGCAAGCGCGCGCACCGACAGCACGGCGGAGCCGGAGGTTCGCACCGCGGTTATGAAGGTGCCGTCCATGATGCAGACCGGCAGGCCGGACAGCGGATCGAACAGGCTGATGGTGGCGAGGTGGCTGGGCAGGTTCTTGGCCAAGTTGCCTTCGAAGACATTGACGATCTTGACGGTCAGGTTCATGCCTTCCATCCAGGCCGGCATGGCGAGGCTGTAGCCGGCTGCGGGGATGTCGAGCTGTGGCCGGGGTGGATTGACGACCTTACCTTGTGACAGCGCCTTGAAGCCGTCTTCCAGACCATCGAGAAGCTGGCTGAGGTCGATGCACGCCATCACGTCGGCTTCGCTCAGCACCAGGATCTCGGTCGCTCCCTTGCTGATTTCCGCCGCACTCTTGCCGGCTGGACTGAACGCTTCCTTGGTCATCCCGCACTCCCTTTGTTCGTCGAAATCGGCTCACCACGTTTGCTTCGCGTGGGTGAGGGAAGTGCAAGCTATTGCGAGGTTTCATGTAATGAAATACGTTGATTTTGGCATCTCTGCGTGAAATCAACACATAAATCCCTGAGATAGAGTGGATTGTGAAATGGACGACCTCGACCAGATAGACCGCAGCTTGCTCCGGCTGCTGCAGGAGGACGGGCGCCGGACGACGCTTGATCTGGCCGGGCGTATCGGGCTGTCGCCGACCGGAACCAGCCAGCGGGTGAAGCGCCTGTTCCGCGACGGGTTCATCACCGCGGTCAGAGCCGTACTCGATCCGCGCAAGGTCGGCCGGGGAACGCTGGTGTTCATCGAGGTCCGGCTTGACCACACGGCGCCGCATGTCTTTGACCGTTTTGCCGAAGCCGTGGCGAAAGCCCCGGAGGTTCTGGAGTGCCATATGGTGATTGGCGGCTTCGACTATCTGGTCAAGGCACGGATCGCCGATATGGCGGTGTTCCAGGATTTCCTGCAGCGGATCATCCTGCCGCTGCCGGGTGTGCGCGAAACGCACACTTTCGCTTCCATCGCCGATGTCAAGCCGAACGCCCTCTTGCCCGTGTGATCAGGTAGAGGAGGAACACTGTTCAGGGCCGCTTGCATCGCATCCTCGCCATCTTATCGGTCCCCCTTGGCCGCTCTCCCTTTGCCCGCCTTCCGGTGCACGATGCCGGAGACCGGCGCTAGCCTTGCGCAGTCAGCAGGTTCGCGTCGCGCGCGAGCCGCCACTCACCGTCTGGCTCCTTACGCAGGAGCGTCAGTGCATATCCCGATCGATGGACCGGCTCGCCATTCGGCGGGGTCGCCGTCATGTCGATGCGGCTGCGGATGAAGGCCCAATTGCCGAGAAGCTGTAATTCCACGATATCGCTGGTGCCGTCGATATGAACGCCGGCCGTCTCCCGCGCGGCTGCCGCGAAGATCTCCTTATCGAAGGGTTCCCGGCCGGGAACCATGAAGATCGCGTCGTCCGTCATCAAGCTGAGGACGGTCGCGATGTCCCCACGCTTGCTCGCATCCATCCACGTCCCGACCAGCTTTCGGATTGCTTTTTCGTCGCCCGTCATACGTTACCTCCCTGGCATCTCGCGGTCATCGATAGTGCACGGCGCTCCGCCTCGCCGAAACATAGGGCTTGGATTACTGTCGTCACCGATTGCGGTGTTCCTCGATGTCGCGCGGCGTGGGGCATGGTCCATGAAACGGCGTGGTCCGCGCTCGATGCCTACCGCCAGCCCCCCGAGGCGGTAATGCGTTCGCCGGTCAGCCAGGACGCCTCGTCAGAGGCGAGGAACACCGCGACGCGAGCGACGTCGTCGGGCCGACCGAAACGGCCGAGCGGGGTCATGGCGACGATCTGTTTTTCGAAGTCGCTGCCGACGATGCCGATACGCTCGAGGCCTTCGGTGTCGACGCCGCCGGGCGCAATGGCGTTGACGCGGATATTGCGGGCGCCGAGTTCCCGCGACATCGACAGCGTTATCGTGTCCACCGCGCCCTTGGTGGCGGCATAGACGAGCGAGTTCGGCTGCGGATTGCGGCTGGCGACCGAGCTTATGTTGATGATGCTGCCGCCGCTCGGGCCAAAATGGCTCACTGCTGCTTGCGTGGTCAGAATGATGCCTAGCACATTGGTGTCGAACTCACGGTGGAACTCGGCCTCCGTCACCGCTTCCAGCGGCTCGAATGCGAAGACACCGGCATTGTTGACCAATATGTCGAGCCCGCCGAACTCCGACTTCGCCGCCTCGAACAGGCGGCGCACGTCGGCCGATTGCGATACGTCGCCCTGGACGGCGACGGCGCGGCCGCCACGGTCCTCGATCTCCGCGACGACACGGTCGGCGCCTTCCCGTGACGAGGCGTAGTTGACGACCACCGCGGCACCGGCCGTGGCAAGGCCCTTGGCAATGGCGGCGCCGATACCCTTGGACGCGCCGGTGACGATGGCGACCTTGCCGTTCAGCTTGCTCATCAATCTCTCCTTTGTCGACGATGAGCGGTATTTAATGATGATCAAAAAGCGTATTAGGATCATCGTGATCCATTCTTTCGTGCCTGGAATTCCGGAATGACCACCATCCTCGAAAAGACCGCCGGTCTCGTCGCCTTCGTCCGAACCGTCGATGCCGGCTCATTCCATGCCGCCAGCCGGCTGGTCGGCTCGAGCCCATCGGCGGTGTCGAAAAGCGTGGCACGGCTCGAGCGGCGGCTCGGGGTCAGGCTGATCCAGCGCTCGACGCGTCGGCTCGGGCTCACCAGCGAAGGCCTCGCCTACTACGAGCGGGTGGCGCCGCTGCTCAGGGCCCTGGACGATGCCGAAGACATCGTTCAGGTGGCCGATACGGCGCGCGGCCTGCTGCGCGTTACAGCGCCGGTCGAGCTCGGGCGCGGCCTCATCGCGACATGGGCGCAGGCGTTCCTTGCGCAGCATGGCGAAGTGAAGGTCGAGCTCAGCGTCACCGACCGTCACGCCGATCTGATCCGCGAAGGCTATGACGTTGCCGTGCGCATGGGGGCGCTGTCGGACACTGGGCTGGTTGCCCGCAAGATCGCCAATCTGCCGATCGTGCTGGTGGCCTCGCCGGCGTATGTCGAGCGGCGCGGCCGTCCGGCATCGGTCGAGGATCTGGCGAACCATGACTTCATCCGCTACCAGATGGCCGGCCGGCCCTATCCGGTCACCTTTGCCGACAGTACGATGATCGTCCCGGATGGGCGGCTCGATACCGATGATGGCGGCGCCATCCGCAATGCAGCACTTGCCAGTGCGGGAATAGCGCATCTGATGCGGTTTGCGGTGCAGGGCGATCTCGACGCGGGCCGCTTGGTCCGCATCCTGCCCGAGGTGGCGATGCCGACCATGCCGGTGCACATCGTCCATGCCTACGGGCGGCAGCTACCGGTCCGGGCGCGGCTGTTCGTAGACTTTCTGGTGGGCCAAATGGCGGCGCTGACGCGATAGGGCAGACGCGGTCTGACGCAAGCACCCAGGTTTGGCAGAGACCAACCGTGCCGGCCGGTGCGAACCACCTTTACCGGAAGCTAGAAGGTGATCTTCACTGAATCGGCGCTGCGTTTGGCCGGGCCGTGGTGGACGGCCTCGATATTGTTGCCGTCGGGATCGAGCAGGAAGGCGGCGTAATAGCCGGGATGGTAGGATCGCTCGCCCGGCGCACCATTGTCGGTGCCGCCGGCCTCAAGCCCGGCCTTGTAGAAGGCTTCGACCATCGCACGGTCCTTTGCCTGGAAGGCAAGGTGATGGCGCCCGGTCAGCTTTCCCAGGGCCGCCGGGCTGTCGGGGCTGGAAATGAACAGTTCGTCGGCCCAGAAATAATCATCGCCGGCGCCACCGATCGGTATGTCGAGCACGTTGAGAACAGCCTCGTAGAAGCGGCGGCTGGCCTTGAGATCCCTGACCACCAGGTGGAGGTGGTCGATGAGACGGCCGCGATGAAGTTCCATACCCGATAGCTCCTGATGGCCAGGCTGGAAATCTAGCTCGGGACGATGCACGGTCAATGCATTGGAGCAGTTGAGCGGCGCAATTTTCTGACTGGATAAAAAATGCAACCGGATTGTCGGATTCAAAACATCTCCAACGTCCTTCGGACGCAAGCGGCTCGGCGAAGCTCGAAAAGGTCGTGCCGTATCAACGCTTCCGGCATGGGAGAAAATTGAAATGAGCCTTCCCTATCGTTGGGTTATCGTCGCGGCTGGCGCGCTGATGACCTGTGTCGCTCTCGGGGCGATGTTCTCGCTGGCGATCTTCCTCGAACCGATGGCGCTCGACACACAATGGTCGCGCGCCGGCATATCGAGCGCGATGACGCTGAACTTCCTGGTAATGGGCCTCGGCGGCTTCGCCTGGGGCGCCATTTACGACCGCTTCGGCGCCCGCATCGTCGTCATGACCGGCGCCGTGCTGCTCGGCCTGGCGCTGGTGCTGGCCAGCCGCACCGGTTCGCTGCTCGTTTTCCAGTTGGCCTACGGCGTGCTCGTCGGCCTCGCGGCAAGCGCCTTCTTCGCGCCGATGATCGCGCTGACCTCCGCCTGGTTCGACACGAACCGCAGCCTCGCCGTCTCGCTGGTCTCGGCCGGCATGGGCGTGGCGCCAATGACCATCTCGCCCTTCGCGCGCTGGCTGATTTCGGCCTACGACTGGCGCACCGCGATGTTCGACATCGGCATAACCGCGTGGGTGCTGCTTCTGCCGGCCGCGTTTCTGGTGCGCCAGCCGCCCAAGCCCGCGGCCGAAGGCGCTGCCCCAAGCGTTGCCGCCGAGGGTGCCGGCATGACGGTTCCGCAGGCGCTGCGCTCGCCGCAATTCATCGTGTTGGGACTGACCTTCTTTGCCTGCTGCGCGGCCCATTCCGGGCCGATCTTCCACATGGTGAGCTATGCGATGCTGTGCGGCATCGCGCCGATGGCAGCGGTCAGCATCTACAGCATCGAGGGCCTGGCAGGGCTGGGTGGCCGGCTGCTTTACGGCGTGCTTGCCGATCGGCTGGGCGTCAAGCCGGTGCTGATCACCGGGCTGGCTATACAGGCCGTGGTCATCGCAGCCTATCTTGCGGTCAGCGAGCTTGGTCAATTCTACACGCTGGCCGTCATCTTCGGCGCGACCTATGGCGGCGTCATGCCGCTCTATGCGGTGCTGGCGCGCGAATATTTCGGCCAGCGCATCCTCGGCACGGTATTCGGTGCCGTAACCATGCTGTCCAGCCTCGGCATGGCTTTCGGCCCGCTCGCCGGCGGCATGGTGTTCGATGCCTATGCCAGCTATTCCTGGCTGTTCATCGGCTCGGCCCTTGTCGGGCTTGGCGCGATGGCGATTGCGATCGCCTTCCCGCCGCTGCCGCGCAGGGAGTTGCAACCGGCTTAAAGCAGGATCGACGAAAGGGCGGCCGCTTGGACGGCAAGCGGCCGCGATGCTGGCAGTGGTTGTTCGGCATTATGAAACACGAATTGCTATGCCCGCAGAGGCACTACTTCGGCGCCATCAAGCGTGTAGCGCGCATAGCGGAAATCGCGAATTCTCGCCAATCTGTCGCCCGCCCACTCCAGCAGGATAAAGTATTTTGCCCCTCCGGCCGGGTCATCCGGATCGATCACCAGAATGGCTGGGTGCCGATCGACCAGGCCTGGAAGCAGTTGCCAATCGTGGATACCCGCGTAATTGTGGAAGTATCGGCCCACTTTCGCGCGGCCGCTCGCCCGGAGCCGGTTGACGAGGTCAAGCCGCACGTCTTCGGCCAGCATGTCGCGGATCGCATCGAAGTCGCGGGCGTTGAACCGATCTACGTAGGCTGCCAGACGCGCCCGCTCGGGCTCTGCCAACACCGGCACAGGCCGATCGTCAGGCTCGCCGGCGACCTCGCGCAGGCGCAGACGGCCGCGATGAAGCGCGGCTTTCACCGCCGGAACGCTGCTGTCGATAATGTTGCCGATTTCTTCGATCGTATAGCCGAGCACATCCATGAGGATGACGCTGCTACGCTGCGCCGCGGGCAGCCGCATGAAGGTCTGCAGGCTTGCGGCTGCAGTGTGTCGGCCCTCGGCCGACATGCCGGGGTCAGGTATCATGTCGATATCCTCGACGGCATGCGTGGCATCCGCCCTGGCGCGACGGCGCAGGTGGTCGAGCGCGGCATTGTGCGCGATGCGGAATAGCCAGCCCTCGACATTGGCTATCGGCCCGGTCCCGGGGAACGCCTCGAGCGCCTTGACCGTAGCTTCCTGAACGACATCCTCGGCATCGATCACCGAACCGGTCATGCGGGCGCAATAACGGTGCAGTTTCGGGCGCAATTCGCCGAGCAGCCGGTCAAATGGCTCCCGTCCTTCTGGCGTGCCGATTGCGGATCCGGTCATCGCACAAGCGTCGATTTCATGCGTATCTCCCAGGCAGAGGCGCCCGCCATCGGGCGCAGCGTCCTATAGACGCTCGACGATGGCAAAAGGATTCGGTCGGAAAAACTTTCTTTAGCTGGAATCCTTTGGTGGTGCCTCCGCGTCTCTGCACCGTGGGCCTGCGAACCTTGTGGGCCCTCTGTTCAAGCAGGAGGCGCCACAGGTCATGAGCAAGCAAAGTGCGGCATCAACGAAGGTCTGGGTTCTCGCCCTCACGTCGATAGGCTCCTTGATGGTCGTTCTCGATGCGATGGTCGTGGCGACCGCATTGAGTACGATGCGGGTCGAACTCGATGCCTCGCTGGAGACGCTGCAATGGACGATGAACGCCTACAATTTGAGTTTTGCCGTCCTGCTTATGACCGGGGCGGCGCTCGGTGACAGGTTCGGCCGACGCCGTATCTTCATTGCCGGATTGGCGCTGTTCGTCGCAGCGTCGGTTGCCTGCGCGCTCGCTGGAAATGCCGGATTGCTGATTGCGGCTCGCGCGGTTCAGGGCGCGGGCGCCGCAATGGTCATGCCGCTGGCCATGGCGCTGCTGAGCGTCGCTTTTCCTCCGGAGGAACGAGGCAAGGCGCTGGGTATCTTCAGCAGCATCACCGGCCTGGCCCTGATTATCGGCCCGATGGCGGGCGGTGCGATCTCCGAAGGCCTCTCCTGGCACTGGATCTTCTGGCTCAATGTCCCGGTCGGCATCGTCCTCATCCCGCTGGTGCTGCGTCGGATTCCGGAGAGTCACGGGCCGGGCACGGCTATCGATGTCCTCGGCGTCGTGCTGGTAACTGCGGCGGCATTTGGAGTTGTCTGGGGTCTGATGCGCGGCAACATCGTGGGCTGGAGCAACTCTGAAGTGCTGTCGGCGCTGACGGCCGGGCTGGTTCTCGCCATCGCCTTCGTCCTTTGGCAGTTGCGTACCCGTGAGCCCATGCTGCCTTTGCGGTTTTTCCGGGCGCGCGCATTCTCCTCGGGCGTAGGGGCGAACTTCCTGCTCTGCGCCGCCATGTACGGCCTCGTATTCCTGTTGCCGCAGTTTCTGCAGTTTTCCCAGAGCCGGGGGCCGCTCGGCGCCGGCAGGGGATTGCTGCCCTGGACCGCAACGCTTTTTGTGGTCGCACCGATCGCCGGCAGCCTGATCAACCGCGTCGGCGAGCGGTGGCTTGTGGTGGCCGGATTGATCCTGCAAGCGGCTGGAATGGCCTGGCTGGCGCAGATCGCAGCACCTGATCTGCCCTACATCCAGCTCGTCGCGCCGCTGATCATTACCGGCGCAGGCGTATCGATGGCCATGCCTGCCGCGCAGAATGCGGTCCTCAATGCGGTCGCCCGGCCGGAGGTCGGCAAGGCTGCCGGCACGTTCAACACATTCCGCTTCCTCGGTGGCGTATCTGGGATCGCGATCGCCGGTGCGGTGTTCGCCGGGACCGGAAGCTTCGCGTCCACCGACGCGTTCAGTGATGGCTTCACCTCGGCAATCGACGTCTCCGCTCTGCTCTCACTCGCAGGTGCGCTCGTCGGAATGGGGCTGCCGGAGCGTCGCGCAGTGGTGGTCGCGAATGCCAGCAAGGAGGCGTAACCCGGAGGCGGGAAGCTTGCGCGTGAGTGGGTGCCGCGAAGCAGCCCCCTCCTTCAACACGCCCTCCTATTGCCCGGCGGATGCGAGGGTGCCGCTCGCCATGAGACCCCACAGCTGGTCGGCGCTCAGGTGCCTGGCGGATCCATCATAGGCCACGCGTCCGAGGCTGAGGACCACGATCCTGTCGGCCAGCGCCCGCACCGTGGAGAGATCATGCGTGACGAGGATGACGCCGGTGCTGCCGGCGGCGATCGAGCGGACGAGCTTCGCGGCGGCGGCGAGCATGCTGCATCGCAGCACCCCTGCCGCCGAAATTGGTCGGCCAAGGCAGCGTGTGAAAATCGTCAAAAATGGACAATTCGGGCTGGTTCCCGCTGTTTTTTGTGCTTTATTAGTCGCGCCTCACGTTCCTGTTTCAAATGTGTCAACTTTTTGTGTTGCGTTGCACAATGGTGGCCCTATTCTGGGTGAGGGGGGCGCTTCCGATTGGAAATGCGCCGTGAACGACGCCGCCATGTTGACCGATTGGCAGTTTCGCCGTCCCGCCGGCGTACGCCGCTAATGGGAAATGCGCGCGACACCCAATTGGACGCGCTGAGGGCCATCGCCGTGACGATGGTGCTGTACGCCCACTTCTTCGCGGCCGGCGGGGCCTCGTTCTGGGGCCATATTGGCGTGCGTCTGTTCTTCGTGCTGAGCGGCTTTCTGATCACGCGACTGCTGCTGGAAGCCAGAGCGGCCGCCGAATTCGAAACCGGACCGGCGCTGAGATCCTTCTATATCAGGCGGGCGCTGCGGATATTCCCGCCCTATTTTGCGGTGTTGGGTTTCGTCTGGCTGGTGGACCTGGAGCAGTCCAGGGGGTCGCTGGCCTGGCATGCGCTCTATCTGTCGAATTTCTGGTACGCATCGCAGAATGAGTGGACGCCCTGGCTGCTCTGCCATTTCTGGAGCCTGAGCATCGAGGAGCAGTTCTATATCGCTTGGCCGCTGATCGTCCTGCTGGCGCCGCGCTGGCGCCTGGAATCGATCTGCATCGGCGTTATCGCGCTGTCGCTGGCCTATCGCTTTTATTGGCCGATCGCGGGAACGCCCAGCCTGGCGCGCGACCTGCTGCCGCCGGCGTCGATGGATGCACTGGCGTCAGGCGCGCTGCTCGCCGCCTACCGGTCAAGAGCTGCTGGCTTGCCGCAATGGCTTCGAGTTGGCTGGCCGGGGCTCGCTGCGGCGTTTTTCGTTCTGCAGTGGTTTGCGCCGACGCCTGCAAATCCGGTGCAGGAATGGGGCCTCTGGCTGCTGTTGCAGATCCTGCCTGTCGCGCCGCTGGTGGTCATCGTTGCAAGCTGTTCAACGGGCATTGGCGGGCGCGCCGGAAAACTTCTCGAACTGCCGCCGCTGCTCGGTTTTGGCCGCATCAGCTACGGCGTCTATCTCTACCATCCCATAGTGCTGGCGCTGGTCGTCAAATCGCAGCCGTGGATCCCGCTCAACGTCTCGGAGCAAGGGCCGGGGCGGTTTCTGGTGGCGGGAACGGCAACGCTCATGCTGGCTTCGGTTTCGTGGCTGCTTTTCGAGAAGCCACTCAACAGCCTCAAACGCCACTTCCCCTATGTTGCTCGAAAACGCCGCGCCACCATCCCGGCAGGGATCGACACGACCAATACCGGATGGCTCGCGGCGGGAGCATATCTGGGCAGGCCGCTTGATGGTGGCACTTCACCGTTGCCACGCAAGCTGCAACGAACCGATCGGGGCTGATCATGGCTGCTCCCTTAGTCTCCGTTCTGCTGCCGATCTACAATGCGGGACCTTATCTGGCAGCTGCGCTGGGCAGCATCCTGCGCCAGGATTACAAGCATGTTGAGGTCATCGCCATCGATGACGGCTCGACCGACAACTCGCTGCAGATCCTGCGGAAATATCGCCAGGCCGACAGCCGCGTCTCGATCGTCTCACGCGAAAACCGCGGCCTGATCGCAACGCTCAATGAAGGCCTAGCCGTTGCCCGGGGCGATCTGGTCGCCAGGATGGATGCCGACGACATCGCCTATCCCCAGCGCCTGTCGCGACAGGTAGCACTGTTCGACCAGCAGCCTGACCTCGCTCTATGCGGTGCAAGCTTCGACACGTTGCTCGGCAACCGCATCGTCAGGGGGTCGCCCGATCCGATATTCCAGGACAATAGCCTGCGCATATTGTCGATGTTCTTCACGATCTTCATGCATTCAACGGTCGTTTATAACCGGAAGGTGATCGAAGACGGCGTTCTACATTATGACGAGAGCTACAAGCACGCCGAGGATTTCGACCTGTTCAGGCGGCTGACCGATCGCTACCCGGCAGCAATGATCCCCGAAAGCCTCATCGCCTATCGTATCCATGACGACAGCGTGACCAACAGGCACAAGCGCGAAATGCGCAGGACGCATTTGAAGATCGTCGCCGAGAACCTAGAGCGCGAAGGGCTCGTACAAGAGACGCAAGACCTCCGCGCCATCGGTGAGGTCCTGTCGATGGAGACGATTCGCCGTGCCGCCGAATGGATCCTCGCGCTGGAAGAAAGGATAGCCGCGCTTCCGGTCGAGACGAGGCCGAGCTACCAGGCCGGCACGCTGAACCTGTTCTATTTCCTCTATCAGCTGATATCGGGAGAAAGACAGCCGCTGCTGATGCACGAATTCCTGACACGGACGGCGAAATGGAAACTCATCCGGCGCCGCGAGCAGTACGTGTTTCGCACCGGTGCTTTCGCGCCGCGCTTCAGTCTCGCCTCGATGTCGGTCACCAGGCAGGTGGATGCCCTGTCGCGGTATCTGCAGTCCGTGCCGGCCGCGGCGGTTTTGCCTTCGAACCAGTTGAGCTAGCAACCCATGTTCGTCAAATCGCACCAGCTCCAGCAACGCGGCCGCTCGATGATGCCGGCGGCCATGTCGCCGCGGCCGCAGCAAGGACCGGTGCCGGCGGTCAGCTTCATTGTCTGCACCCGCGACCGTGTCGCCGTACTCGAGCCCTGCATCAGCTCGATCCAGGCCGCGTGTCGTGCCCATGCCGACTTTGCCGCCGAGCTGGTGGTTGTCGACAACGGCTCGACCGACAGCACGGCCAAACGGCTGGCCAGCATCGCCGAACTGTCGGACATCCCGTTCACTGCCATTTGCGAGCCGCGACCCGGATTGGCGGCCGCGCGCAACGCCGGGCTGGAGCGGGCGCGGGGCCGCGTGCTGGTCTTCGTCGATGATGATTGCGCGGTTCACAAGGATTATCTGCGCGATCTGCAGCGGCACTATGCGGCCGGCGAACGGGTCATCCGCGGCGGTCGCGTCGAGCTTGGCGATCCCCGCGACCTGCCGTTCACCATCAAGCGGTCGCCGGTGCGCGCGCGGCTTACGCCGGATGTCCATCCCGGCGGCTTCGTGCTTGGCTGCAACATGACGATGCACCGCGATGTTGCCGCCCGAATCGGGCGTTTCGACGAACGCTTCGGCGCCGGCGGCCCGCTGCGCTCGGCGGAAGATACGGACTATCTCGTCCGGGCGGTGCTGCTCGGCATTCCGGTCGAATACGTGCCCGACATGACCATCTATCACCATCACGGCCGGCGCGACCGCAAGGCCATCGAAAAGCTGCATCGCGATTACAGCATGGGCAATGGCGGGCTTTGCCTGAAGCATATCCGCCACGCGCCGTGGCTGCTTCGGCATTTCTACTGGTCGATGAGGGCAGCCTTGCGCGAACTGAGGAAAGGCCCGCTGTTCGATCGTGAACTCAAGCTGTCGCACTGGCCGATCATCGGCATGAATCTGCTCGGCGCGGCCAAGTTCGCGGTGCTTTTGCTGGCGAAATCGCCAAAGACAACGGAGATGCGACAGGAGCAACAGGCAAATGCCGAGGCGAGGTGATCCGCTATCATGCGACTGATGCCGCCCAGCCTGCCGATGCTGCGTCGCGCGCTCGGGCAAAAGCAGTTGCGCCTGCTTCCGGCCGTGGTGGTGCTCGGGCTGCTCAGCGCGGCACTTGAAGGCTTCGGTATCGGCCTGATCATCCCGTTGCTGAACATAATCATGGGGCAACAGGGGCAGACCGGCATGGCCGGCTTTTCCGCCGTCTTCCAGCATGTCGGAGCGAGCCTGAGCGAGCGCGACCGGCTGATCGTCATATCGGTCGCCATCCTCGGCTCGATCGTGCTGAAAAATCTGTTCGCCTACGCCAACACGCTGCTGACCACCTTCATCTACGGCAAGGCCAGCCATTCGATCCGCAGCGCGCTGTCGGAGCAACTGCTTAGGGTAGGCTACCCGTTCTTCCTGCAGCAAAGTCCTGGGCGGCTGCTCAACATCATCTCCAACGAATCCTGGCGGGCCTCGGATGCCATCCAGATCACGCTGGGGGCAATCGTCAACGCATCGGCCGCGATCATCCTGCTGACCTTCCTGCTGCTCCTGTCGTGGCAGATGACGTTGCTGGTCACGCTGGGCCTGGCGCTGGTGCAGGTCGCGCACGCCATGCTGTCCGCCAATCTGAAGGCGCCGAGCCGCAGCGTCGCCTCCCGTAACAGCCAGCTCGCCTCACAGATGCTGCATCTGGTGCATGCCGGGCGGCTGATCCGCATCTTCGGCCAGGAGCAACGCGAGAAGGCGGCATTCGACCAGGCGTCGGATGCGGTGCGCCGCGCCGCCTTCGTGCTTTTGACCCGTCAGGGAGCGTTGCCGCCGCTGACCGAAATCCTGCATGCCATGCTGTTCCTGGCGGTGGTGATCGGCGCCTGGTTCGCCAATGTTTCCTTCCCGCTGATCGTTGCCTTCGTCATCCTGCTCTACAGGCTGCAGCCCTACATGCGGTCGCTGCAAATGGCCTGGAGCCAGCTGCAGGGCCTGAGCGGATCGCTGGAAGAGGTGACGTGGATGCTGGACCCATCCGACAAGCCCGCGCCGCCGCAAGGTGACGCGGCGTTCCCCGGGCTCAGCCAAGGCATCAAGTTCGAGGACGTCACCTTTACCTATTCCGGCTCGGAGCAGCGCGCGGTGGTGCTGCATGCGGCGAGTTTCGATATCCGCAGCGGCCGCTCGACCGCGCTGATCGGCCGGTCGGGCGCCGGCAAGACGACGGTCGTCAACCTTTTGTGCCGCTTCGTCGAACCGGATAGCGGCAGGATCCTCGTCGATGGATCGCCGCTGGACCGCATCGACCCCAGCCAGTGGCGAAAGCACATTGCACTTGCCAGCCAGGAGCTGGAACTGGTCGACGGCACGATTTTCGAAAACATTGTCTACGGCCAGGACGCGGCCTCGGCCGACGATGCCGAGCGCGCGGCAAAACTGGCCGAAGCGCATGGCTTCATCGAGCAACTGCCGCAAGGCTACAGGACCGTAGTCGGCTACCGCGGCGTCAATCTCTCGGCGGGACAGCGGCAGCGGATCGCATTGGCCAGGGCCCTGGTGCGCGATCCCGATATCCTGATCCTCGACGAAGCCACCAATGCGGTGGACGGACTGTCGGAGGCGGCGATCGTCGAGACGCTGAAGTCGCGCGCCGGCCGCCGCACCACCATCGTCATCAGCCATCATCGCAGCACCATCTCGTTCTGCGACGACGTGGTGATCCTGAGCCACGGCCGCGTGAAGAAGCAGGCACCCTTCGCCGCGCTAGCGACGCTCAGTATGGACGAGCTTTACCAGCACGAGGCGCTGGAGGGCTGAGGGCGACCCGCTGCGCGCGCTGTGAGGTCGTCTCGAATGTCAAGCCAGGTCAAGCATCTCAGGGGTGAGGAAGACCTCCGCCATGCTTCTCGGGAGGATTTCCGGGGTGATGAGTCCCGAGCTTACCTGCTTTCGATCTGGAGCGTACAGAACCAAGGGTCCCCCTGGCAAATCCAGCAAAGGCAGGCGGACCCCAATCAGCGCATGAAGGGACTGATTCTGCGCCGATGTCTCCTCGAGGAGGTGACGCCATCAACTGAAGACGGGCGCAGTTGTTCCCGAAGCTGCCTGTGCACGGGACCATTGCGCAGGCAGGTCAGACTTAGGTCCCTGCGAACGGGCATCGCTGGCTGTGAGTGAAGATCGGATCGGCTCGGTGGTAGCGAAACTTCGTCCGGAGATAGGTGCAGCCATCGGGTTCCGGGCATGCGGCTCGGCGCTGATCATGGGCGTCGACCGATCCCCGCACGGCTGATGCGGAGGGCGCTTGCATTCCTGCGGAATGCGCATCCAATCCGGCGCCAACTGAAGTTGTCCAGGCGGTACAGGGCTCAGCGGTCGTCAAGCTGTTGCTAATATGCAGCACAGGCAGCGCTCTATGAACAGCGTCGCTTGGAACCGCTACCTCCGGCCAACCGTTGGTGCCACAATGACAAAACCAAAAAGTGAGGCTGACGATGGACCCGCGGCAAAACAACACGTTGGAGATCTGGTGTCTTGCAGCCGTTCCGCTGTCACTACTCCTTACGGTGTTATTAGCCGGATTTATTCTTTAGCCGAACCCAACGAGGCCGGCTTTGCGGACCGGGCCAGGAAGATGAAAATGACGGCCATTAGGCACGGTAGGCGTGGCGGACACCCCCGCAGCACCAGGCCGTGGCAGCCTTTTCCGACGTTGCCATCATAATCGGCTTTTTCGACCGTTCCGGTCCGCGGCGATTGCTCGCGGCCCGGTTGCGAGGGGCGAGCATCCGAGCCCGTACATTTTTTACACAATCTCTGATTGGTAGACTCGCCCGACGCCATCGACGTTAATTTTGCGTTAGCGACAGGAGGGGGGAGATCGCTAAAGGGAGGAAGAAAATGAAAGAAAACTACGATCTGACGATCGACTACGACGACGACGAGCCTTACGACAACAAACCCTACGATCTGGTCACATTCGCGAGAAAGCACGGGCTCAACATGCGAGCCGCCGAGCTTCTCCTTTTCGCCAAGGGTCCGTCCCGAGCGGCCTGCGATGCCGCGGCAAGGGCTTTTCTCGCGGCAGTCGCCGCACAAGCTATGAGACAATCGGCGCGGTAGGTCTCACAAAACCATTGCTGACACGGCCTGCCGTGTCAGCAACCCGACGGACAGCGCTGGAAATTCCGGGCCGTTTCCAACAAGATGCCTGAGCATCCGGGAACGGCCTGAAATGTGCAATCTTTACAATATCACGACCAGCCAGGAGGCCATTCGCCAGTGGACCCGCGCCTTGCGCGATATCCTCGGCAATCTCGAACCCTCCATCGACATCTATCCCAACCAGCCAAGCCCGGTGGTGCGCAATGCGCCGGACGGCGAACGCGAATTAGCCAATCTGCTGTGGGGCATGCCGACGCCACTGGAGCGGGTCAAGGGCAAGGCCGACTACGGCACCACCAATATCCGCAATCCGCAATACGGCCACTGGCAGCAATATCTCGGCATCGAGAACCGCTGCGTGGTGCCCGTCACCAGCTTCGCCGAGCCCAGCCCGACGCCCGGCGACAAGGACCCCGAGACCGGCATTCAGCGCAACTTCTGGTTTGCGCTCGGCGAGGACCGCCCGCTGTTCTTCTTTGCCGGCCTGTGGACGCGCTGGCAGGGCATTCGCAAGGTCAAGGACGGCCCCGCCGAGCACCAGGTCTATGGCTTCATGACGACCAGGCCCAACGCGCTGATCGCGCCGATCCACGACAAGGCAATGCCGGTGATCCTGACCACGCCGGAAGAAACCGAGGCTTGGCTCAGCGCGCCATGGTCGGAGGCAAGACACCTGCAGCGCACGGCGCCCGATGACGCGCTGGCGATCGTCGACAAGCCGGCGACGCAGATCAAGTTTCCGCAGCAGGCGCCGGCGCAAGGCTCATTGTTTTAGCGCTTGAATTTCTGCAGCACCCAGATGTAGCCCTTGGGCGGATGATCCTGGTCGATGAACTGCGTCTTCACCGTCGTGTCCTTGCGGCTGCATCGCTTGCACCTGAACCTGATCGCTTCCAGCGGTTTGTTCCAGCCCACCACCTGGGCCACGTCATTCGCCCTGAAGCGCCCGACGTGGTAGCAGTGGCCGCACTCCACGATAAGCAGCATGTTGGCCTTGGCGGCACGCCCAACGCTGTCCATCGGCCCGGCCATGGCTCATTTCCGGGTCGAGTAATCCTCGGGGAGGGGAAGCAGGCCAAGCTCCGCCATCCGATAATCGGGCTCCTTCTCCGCGACGCTGGCCAGCACCCCGTGCAATTTTTCGACAAGCCCGCAAAGCTGCCAGAACAGCTCGCCATGCGCCTTCAGATGCAGCTGCGACGACAGCACCGTCCTGCGCAGGCTCAGAGCGTCCCTGATGATCGCCTCCGCATCCCTCGCCGACAGCCTGTCGAACCGGCTTTTTCGTCTGCCCATCGCGGCTCTCCTCGATTTGTGAGCAACCGCCCCGCCTACTGACAAATAGGAAGGCATTCCTCGCAGAGTCAATTCGCTCTTGACATTTTTGTTCCCGTTTTGTTCAATTTGAACAGAAACTATCGGAGGCATCGCCATGGATTACATCGTGACGCTGGACAGCCGCCAGGAGGCTGCGCTGCAGGCCATCGCCGACAGGTTCATTGCATCACATAAGGGGGATGCGGTGAAGGCGCTGAAGGAGATGATTGTGCTGAATGGGCATTTGCAGGAGCGGTTGGATGCAGTGGAGAGCCGGCGTCGGGCGAGAGGCTAAGAGTTGCCGAAATGCGCATCTCAGCCGAGCACCGATCCATCTGCATTCTCAGGCCGCTGCTACAGACTTTGTGCTGATTCTGAACAAATCAAGCTCATTTAATAACGTAACCATGTCGGCTGGGATATCATCCTTATTCATCGCATCAATGATACGAGAGTCTGTCAGGGTAATACCATATTGATCTTTCACCCGCTGTCGATATTGACGCAGGACCTCCTTGCCCGAAACCAGAGTCATCCTTGAACCAATACTAGCCCAGCGAGCCTCGAACGAAGAGATTACGGGCTTATAGATGCTCGACGCGTCGTCGCCTCTTTTGCGAAAGAACTCAAGACGCCGCGCCATCAACTGAGAAAACACGTCGTCCCTCATCGGCCGAGTTATCGCGTCTAAAATGGCTTCTGAGGTCACCTCTTCCGAACTGCGTAATTCCGACGTATCTCGACGCACGCCGAGAGTCCGGTACACAGCTCGATCAAGAGCCGATGGGACAAGAAGATAATTTTCTATCTCCTTTCGTTCAAGCACTCTCGCCAGTAGAAGGCCGGCATCGAGAGTTTCTACCACATCAGCGATTTGTTCCTCGCAGAAGTAATCACGATCGTAGATCGCCCCTATCATAAGCGGAGCACCAAGTGCTTCGGCGATGCCCGATGCAAGGATTGTGATCTTTTGCCAAGAGCCAAAGCCTCCCGACGCCAAAGGGATAATTCCAGTGCCTGAACTCAACTCCTGCATCCCGATCTTACGTGCGAGACGCCGAAGTAGCCGGAAATCATTGAGGCCCTCAACAAAGAGGATTCTACGGCTCTTCGCAAGCGCGGTGAGAGTTATGTTGTGAGAGGAGCCAACAGCATCAAGCGCACGCTGAATACCGGATATGTTTCGTATGCGCTCTCCAGATTGGCGGTGCTTGTCGATCATTACGATCTCACTCGGATCGGCCTCGGCAATTATTTCACTCGAGTGAGTGGCGATCATTACGTCTGCCCCGGCGTCCCGCATAATGCCTAGCAGTTGGCGTTGGACATCGGGATGTAGGTACACTTCGGGCTCATCCACCACGATGAGAGAATTTTCGGTCGCGCGAGATAGGTGTGTTAGGAGTTGGCACCATATCTGGAAGCCAAAACCGACCCAATATATCTCTCTGGTTATCCGGTCCTCCAAGCAGAACATGCTCAGTTCTCCGGAAGCATAGTCATACTCCGGGGCACTGATTTGCATTCCTGGCCACGTTCTTGCGACAAGCTCCGAGAACGCATCAAATCCGTCTGGAAAAAAATGCCAGTAGCTTCGAAAATGTCTCGATGCCCGGTGGGTAGACAAGCCGGAGACGACAGTGCTGCGCTCCCGTTTCTTTTCTCTATGTTCAACCGGCCCAAGGACGGGCACAATTATCAAAGAAATTGGGAACTCTCGCTTGAACTCTGATGCGCTTTTGACCACGCCACCATCGACAAAAGGGAGAAAGACACAGCCGCCATCTTCAGGAAAGACCAATGCAAGCGAGTTCCCATTGCTCAGTGAAAAGGTTACGCGCGCTTCAGCCCCGTTGTAGTCAGTCTGTACGTTCTCCAGAGAAATCGGAACGCTCTCTTCGGGGAGGCGGTAGCCGATATAGGAATTGTCGCCGACATACACGCGACTGGGCGGTCGAGACCAGGCGAAACGTATTGCTGCATCGAGTGTCCGAAGAGCTCCGATCAAGGTGGACTTGCCCGAGTTGTTAGGCCCAACAAGAATATTGATCTCGTTTATCGTCAGCGTGAACCGGGATAGGGCCTTGAAATTGGAGAACTCAATCCGCCTTATACGCGCGCGTTTCTGCAAGAATGCCCCCTGATTTGCGCCGGTAGCTTATATGACGAGCTTAATAAGCCAGAATCCTTTTCTGCCACTGCGGCATGGCAGAATCGACGATTCTGTCAATTTGCGTCTCTCCTAGTATCCTCTTACGAACGCGGTGGTAAGACAGGGCTCTCTACTCGAACGGTCTCCGTGTACGCCCTCACCTCCCCATCATGACAGTGAGGCGCAGGTCTGGCCTCCCGCGTACTACAAAACGAACTGAGCGGCACTTTCCTCCGCTTTGCGGAAGGTCCGGCACATAGACAGGACCTCAAATCCCTCGACAGGCGCGCACTGGATGCTGCCCAGCGCGTGCTACTCGCACTGCCGGCGCGGCCCCCCTGAATAGGGCTGATAGCTGTTGTCTTCCGGCCGATAGGAGCGGTAGCGGCTGAAGCAGTATTGCACGTGGTCGGATCAGAACTCCGCGGCGCCGGGTTCATCTGATGGCGGGTAACCCTCCACCGACGACGTATCGCTCGCCTCGACGTAGCTGCCGTCATCGGTGATGTCGAGTTAGGGCGAGATGCAGGGGCGCTGCTCTCCGCTGTGGGACGTGTAGTGTCGTCCCTTAGCCTGTAGGAGCGGTAGTGGTTTCGCGACGGCTTGTTGCGGGCTGGATTCAGGTTCCGCCAGGCATGCCGCGCGACTGGCTGGCGGGCACCGGCCACCAACGCCCCTCAATGCCTCTTGAAATACTGCACCTCGCGTTCGTGCTTCTCGGCGGCCTCGCGGGTATCGAAGGTGCCGAGATTGCGGCGCTTGCCGGTCTTTTCGTCCTTCTTGCGCGAATAGAGGCGGTATTTTCCGTCTTTGAGTTTTCTGATCATCTGTCTCTCCTTAGCTAGGGCCGGCGCTTCCCCTCGAGGTTGCGCGCGGCTTGTTCGATAGCCGCCCGGTCGTTGCCCAGCCTGTCGATCAGCTCCTGCGCCTGTTCGCCCGATATGCCGGTGCGCACCGCCAGGGCCTCAACCGTCAAGACGTCGGAGTTCGCGACCTCGCGGGTTTCCGGCAGGGCATCGCCTGCCGTCAGTGGCAGGGCTGCCTCCCTGTCGATCTCGGCCTCGGCCCGGTGCCAGTGCCGCTCGGGATCGCCATGGATCCTGCCTTCACGTTCCCAGATCTGGTATGCGCGCTGACGAATCTTGTCTTCCCGGTCGTCGCCCATTGTTGATTCCTCCTTTGGGTATCGGATGAACGCCGCGCCAACCCGAATGATCCAAGAAATCTGCGTGATCGTTGGTCGCACAAGGCGCCATGCACTGCGGCCGCCAGCCGGCCTGCCTACTCGCACTGCCGACGCGGCCCGCCGGAATATGGCTGATAGCTGTTGTCCTCCGGCCGATATGAGCGGTAGCGGCTGAAGCAGTATTGCACGTGGTCGGATGAGAACTCGGCGGCGCCGGGTTCATCCGATGGGGCGTAGCCCTCCACCGACGACGTATCGCTCGCCTCGACGTAGCTGCCGTCATCGGTGATGTCGAGATAGGGCGAGATGCAGGGGCGCTGTTGGCCGCTGTAGGAGGTGTAGCGGTTGTCGTCCGGCCGGTAGGAGCGGTAGCGGCTGGCGCACCATTCGACATGAGCGGCGGGCAGCGCTTGCTGCTGCTCTTCCGCTGGTGGCTTGATGGAGCCGGTGACGGTGGCGTCGGCTGTCGAAGCTGCGGCGGTATCGGCGGGTCTCGCGGTGCGATCAACTTCCGAGGTGCGAACGGGAACCGGGCGGGCCGGGAGGCGCTCGAGGCGCTGCGAGGCCGAGTTTACCGGGCGCGGATCCTTGGCCCACAGTTCGGCGACGCTGGAGACCGGGGCGGCCGGCCGCACCGGCTTGGCTATCAATAGCCAGGTGGCGAAGGCGAGACCGCTGGCGAATACGGCGAGCGTCAGCACGAAGCCGCCAAAGATTGCGAACAAAGCTTTCATGCCGCGCTCCTGTGCCTCCCGGTTAAGGAAATGCCGAGGCGGGGAATCCGGTTCCAGGAAAGAGCGTAGTGCAGGGCACCCGAAGGAAAGCCCATCTCCGTCTCGGCTTCGCCTAGACACCTCTCCCCGCTTCGCGGGACGCGGAATCCAAGCCCTCTTAGGCGGCTTTCAGTGCAGCCCGAATTCGCGCAGCAGTTCTTCGCGGTAGCGTACGAAGCGGCTTTCGCTGCGCTCGCGCGGGCGGGGCAGGTCGATGTCGATCAGCCGCGCCGCGCCGCCTTTCTCCTTGGGCAGGATCAGCACCCTGTCGGCGAGGTAGATCGCTTCCTCGAGGTCGTGCGTCACCATCACCATGGTGACGTTCTCCTCGCTCCAGATGCGCGCCAGTTCCTCCTGCATGCCGATCTTGGTCATCGCGTCGAGCGCGCCTAGCGGCTCGTCAAGCAGCAGGATTTCGGGCTGCACGGTCAGGGCGCGGGCGATACCGACGCGCTGCGCCATGCCGCCCGACAGCTGCCTTGGAAACGCATCGCCGAATTCGGCGAGGCCGACGAGCGCTATATAGAAGCGCGCCCGTTCCTCGGCCTCAGCCTTCGGCACGCCGCGCACTTCGAGGCCGAAGGCGACGTTGCCGAGCACCGTCAGCCAGGGCAGCAGGCGCGGTTCCTGGAAAATCACCGCGCGCTCGGCGCCGACGCCGTGCACCGGCTTGCCGTCGATGGCGACGCCGCCGCTGTCGGCCGCCTCCAGTCCGGCCAGGATGCGCAGCAGCGTTGTCTTGCCCGATCCGCTGGCGCCGACGATGACCAGGCATTCACCCGAGCGGATGTCGAGATTGAGGGTCCTCAGCACGGCAAGCGAACGCCCGCCGATGCTGAACGATTTGGACAGGTCGCGTATGCTGACCTCACCGGCGCTTGTGCTGCTCATCGCGCTCATCTCCCAGCTGCCGGTTGGCCTTGTCAGTTGGTCTTGGTTTCGCCGGGCCGGTAGAGGATGTCCGCTGCCTTCAGCTTACCCTTTGGCAGGCGGCCGTCGCGTTCGAGCACGCTGACCCAGAAGTCGATGTCGCGGTCCGTCGCCTTGGCCCCCTGGCGCAGCCCGAAGCCGGTCCAGTAGCGCGCCAGCTCGCCGTTTTCGCCGCGCTTGTCGAGGATGTTTGCCAGCACCTTGCGCGCTTCGTCGGGGTTCTGCAGGGACCAGTCGGAGGCGCGCGCCGACTGCTCGACGAAATTGCGGGCAGCGTCCGGATGCGCGGCGATGAAGTCGCGCCTGAGCACGACGAAGCCGCCGGCCAGCTCGCCCAGCACGTCGGTGTCGTTGAACACGCCGCGCACGCCGCCATTGTCGACCAGCGCCCCGGCAAACGTCGCCTGCCAGTAGCCGAGCGCCGCGATGTCGACCTGGCGGGAGCGCAAGGTCTGCTCGAGCTGCGGTCCGGGTACGACAACGAGATTGGCGGCGTCCGGAGACAGGCCGACGCTGTGCAGCGCCTCGCGCACGGTGTAGTCGAGATGGGCGCCGAGCGTGTTGACTGCGATGGTCTTGCCGGCAATGTCGGCGATCGATTTGATCGGGCTGTCGTCCAGCACGTAGAAGACGCTGCGCACCTTGCTGTTGATGCCGTTGCTCGGATAGACGGCGACGAAGTCGTTGCCGCCGGAGATCGAATTGATCACGGCGGCGGTTGCGGCCGAGCCAATATCGACGCTGCCGGAGGCGAGCGCAAACAACGATTCCGGGCCGCCGCCGGAATAGCCGACATTCTCGATCTCGATACCGAGGCCTTTGAAATAGCCGAGCTCGCCGGCCAGCTCATGCGGAGAGATGCTGCCGCGGCTGGCGAGGGAGCGGAACTTGACGGGTGCGGCTTCGGCAAAAGCGAAGCGCGGCAGGCCGGCGGCGAGAAGGCCGGCGGCGAAGGGCGCGCCAGCAAGCAGGGAACGGCGGGAGACTTTCATGGTCCGGGTCTCTTTCCTGATTTGAGTTCTGGCCTGGTTGAGATTGATAAAGGCGGTGGTCAGTCGACGGCATTGCTCCAGCGGCAGAGCCGCCGCTGCAGGCTCACCAGTGCCTGGTTGGCGATCAGGCCGAGGCCGGCGAGGATGACGATTGCCGCAAACATCAGCGGTATCTGGAAGTTGTACTGCGCGTTCATCACCTGGAAGCCGATGCCCTTGTTGGCGCCGATCATTTCGGACGCGATCAACAACAGCAGCGCCGTGGTGGCGCTGAGCCTCAGCCCAACGAAGATCGACGGTACGGCGCCGGGCAGCACGACACGGCGGAAGACGGTGAGCTGCCTGGCGCCATAGACGCGCGCCATCTCCAGCAGTTTCGGATCGACCTGCTTGACGCCGCCGATGGTGTTGAGCAGCAGCGGAAACAGCGTCGCCCAGAAGATGACGAACACCTTGGAGGCTTCGCCGAGCCCCAGCAGCAGGATGAACACCGGATAGAGCGCCAGCGCCGAGGTCTGGCGGAAAACCTGCAGGATGGGATCTAGCGCGGTTTCGACCGCGCGCACCTGTCCCATGAACAGGCCAAGCGGAATGGCGACCAGCACGGCGGCCGCGAAGGCGAGACCGGCGCGCTGCAGGCTGATGGCGATGTCGCCGAGTAGAGTGCCGCCGGCCAGCCCCTTCCAAAGTGCCGCGACAATCATGTCGATCGGCGGCAGCACGGCCGTGTTGACCCAGCCGGCGCTGCTCGACACTTGCCACAGTGCGAGGAAAGCGATGAGGACGCCGTAGCGCGACAGGAAGCGAATTCCCGCCCGGCCGCCGAGGCGCAGGAAATCCGTGCCGAGGCTTGTCGTGCTGTCACGCGTGCCGAGGCTGGCGGCCTGTTCGATGTGCTGCAAAGTCATCGTCTTGCCTCTTGCTGGAAAGTATTGGGCTTCTCGGTATTATTCGGCGGCCAGCACGGCCGAGCGCGCGGCGGTCCACGGGTTTTCCGGCCGCCTGAGGCCGAGGTTCTCGCGCAGGGTCCTGCCTTCATAGGCGGTGCGGAACAGGCCGCGGCGCTGCAGTTCGGGGATCACCAGCTCGACGAAGTCGTCGAGCCCGCCGGGCAGCCAGGGCGGCAGGATGTTGAAGCCGTCGGCGGCTTCGTTGCCGAACCATTCCTCCAGCTGATCGACGACCTGCGTGGCGCTGCCGATGACGGTGTAATGGCCGCGGGCTGTCGCCACCCATTGATAGAGCTGGCGGATGGTGAAGTTGTGCTCGTCGGCAATCTGGCGGATCAGCGCCTGGCGGCTCTTCATGCCTTCGGTTTCCTTGCTTGGCGGCAGCGGGCCGTCGAGCGGATAGCCCCTGATGTCGAGCGTCTGGCCGGCCAGCCCGTTGAGCAGGGCGACGCCGTCTTCGGGCAGGATGAGATCGTTCAGCTGCTGGTATTTGGCGCGCGCTTCTTCTTCTGTGCGCCCGACGAAAGGTGCCACGCCCGGCATGATCAGCACCTGCTCGGGATCGCGGCCAACCGCTGCCACGCGGGCCTTGATGTCGCGATAGAATTCCTGCGCCGATGCCAGGTTCTGATGGGCGGTGAAGATGACTTCCGCCGAGTGAGCGGCGAGCTTGCGGCCGTCCTCCGATTGCCCCGCCTGCACCACGACCGGGTGCCCCTGCACCGGGCGGGGCACGTTGAGGGGACCCTTGACGCTGAAATGCGCGCCCTTGTGGTCGATGTCGTGGAGCCTGTCCTTGTCGTAGAAGCGCCCCGATTTCTTGTCGCGGATGAAGGCGTCGTCCTCCCAGCTGTCCCACAGCGCCTTGACCGTCTCGACGTGCTCATGCGCGCGGGCATAGCGCTCGGCGTGGGCAGGCTGCGTATCGCGATTGAAGTTGCGCGCGGTTTCGTCGCCGGCCGAGGTCACGACATTCCAGCCAGCGCGGCCATTCGACAGATGATCGAGCGAGGCAAATTTGCGGGCGAGCGTGTAGGGCTCCTCGTAGGTGGTCGAGGCGGTGGCGATGAAGCCGAGATGCGTGGTGAGCGGCGCCAGCGCTGCAAACAGCGTGACCGGCTCGAAGCCGGCGATCTTGGCGTTGCCGCCTTCGCGGGCGCCGAGGCCGACCGTCAGATTGTCGGCAAGGAAATAGGCGTCGAACAGGCCGCGCTCGGCGGTCAGGGCAAGCTGCTTGTGGAACTCGAAATTGGTGGCGCCGTCGGCCGGTGCGTCGGGATGGCGCCAGGCGGCGATATGCTGTCCGCCGCCGGGAAGGAAAGCGCCAAGTTTGATTTGCCTGGATTTGGTGGATCTGGTCATCGCGGCGTGCTCCTGGGTGGATCGGGGGGTGAATCTCGGGTCAGCGGTGCGTTCAGGCGGCAAGGCCGACGCCGTAGGGCACCCCGGTCACCCGGCATGCCTCGGCAACCGCTTGCCGGGCGCGGGCGTGGATGGCTTCCGACACCAGCACGCCATTGGCAAAATCCTTGTCGGAGGCGTAGATCGCGGTCGGCACGGTCAGCGCCTCGAAGAAGCCGAACAATGGCCGCAGCTGGTGCTCGACGATCAGCGAATGGCGCTCGCCGCCGCCGGTCGCGGCAAGGATGACCGGCTTGCCCCTCAGCGATGACGGGTCGAGCAGGTCGAAGAAGTGCTTGAAAAGCCCGGTATAGCTGCCTTTGAAGGTCGGCGAGCCGGCCACCAGGATGTCGGCGCCCAGGAGCCGTTCGACGATGTTGCGCGCCGCCGGGTCGAGGTCGCCGAGGCGCCTTGCCTGCGGCAGGGACGCGCCGAGATCCTCGATGTCGAAGACGGCGGAGGCCGCACTGATGCTTTCGGCGGCCTGCCCGACAATGTGGCTGATGAACGCCTTGGTCTTCGATGGCCGGGTCAAATTGCCCGACAGCCCCACCACGAGCTTTTTCGACATTCCTGGCTCCCTGTCCAAATGATCTATGTTAAGTCTAGAGAGTTTGTAGAATTAAAAGAGCGAGAAAATTTCAAAGGTAGCGCATTGAGCGAACGGAGTTTGCGGAACACCGGCCGTAGTTGGTTCATTCAATGCGGCGTACTGCGCCGGCGCAGGCGCATCGACCAGCGGCGCAAACGCCTGCCAGGACCTTGTCCTCGGGCTGCGGTGAATCAAGCCAATTTGATTCAAATCCGGCTGTGGATATTTGCTTTTGGGTAAATCGAGGCGGTCATCTTGCCGGCCGGCGGGCAACAGGGAGAAGCCGATGACAAGCGACTTTGCCGCCGCACACCTCCATCTTGAACGAGCCAGCCATTATTTGAGCGGCGAGGACGAGACGAGCCGCACGGCTCGTGCGGCTGTGGATCTTTTGATCGATGCAATTGTCGCAGTGCAATACAAACGGCCGATGGGCGACGTAGTGGAATTTCCAGGACCGGCAAAGCTGGGACAATCCGCAAGCGGGACGGGTTAACTCAACTGGCGGCGTCCTTTTGTCCTGCCTGATCACATGAACCAGGTTGCCACCAGGCCGATCGTCGCCGAGAAGATGGCGGCGGTCGTTGCCCAACCGAGTATGTTGGTGCTGCGGCTGTTCACCTGGTCGCCCATGATCCTGCGGCTGTTCGTCATCAGCATGATGAGCAGCAGCAAGGGCGGCGTCGAGAAGCCCTGAACTATGCCGGACCAGACCAGCGCCTTCATCGGATTGAAGCCGAGGAAGTTGAGGCCGGCGGCGATCGCCGTAAAAAATCCGATGGCGAGATAAAATTTGGGCGCCTCTCGAGCCCGGGCGTGCAGGCTGTTTTTCCAGCCGATGGCTTGTGCCACGTCATAGGCAGCGCCGGTAGTCATGACAGGAACCGCTAGGAAACCGACGCCGATCACGCCTGCGGCGAACAGGACGCTTGCGGCCTGGCCGGCTAGCGGGCGCAGCGCCTCCGCCGCTTGCGCAGCCGTGTCGATATCGTGGTGGCCCGTCTTGTAGAGCGTAGCACCCGTCGACAGGATGATGAAATACATGATGAGATTTGAAAACATCATGCCGATGAGGATGTCCCGGCGAGAGCGACGGAGTTCGCTGTCGGTAGCGCCCTTCCTTTGCCTGAGCGTCGTTCGCCCCTGGGCAATCTCCTCCTCGACCTCCTCATTGGACTGCCACGTGTAGAGATAGGCGGACAGCGTCGTGCCGATGATGGCGACCAGGATCGACAGGAACTCACGGTTGAATTCGATCCGCGGAAGCAGCGTTCCGCGCAGTACGGCCGCGGCGTCCGGCTTGGCCAGAAGGGCGGCACCGACATAGGCGAGCAGCGCCAACGCCAGCCACCGAAAGATGTTGCGGATCAAAGTATAGGAGCCAAAGACCTGGAGGGCGAAGATAATGGCGGCGACGAACAGCACGATCAGCGGGATGGGAAGTGGCACGAACATGTTGATCGCGGCCGCCATTCCACCAAGATCCGCCGCTGCCTCGATGGTGTTGCCGACGAGCACACCCAACAGCACCGACCAGAGCAGCCACCGCGGATAGAAGTCCTTGATGACGTGGAACAATCCGCGCCCGGATACCTGGCCAAGCTTCGACGACAGGTAGACGACCACATACATCATCGGCAACGTCACCGGAGCCGTCCAAAGCAGGTCGGGTCCGAAGCGGGCGCCGGCGCTGGCATAGGTGCCTATCGCAGAACAATCATCGTCGGCCGCCCCGGTTATCAGGCCGAGGCCGAGCGCTCGGCCTATGCCGCCTTCGCCCTCCTTCCGTGGGTGGGAATGGTCAGAACCGGCCTGCCTCATTGCGACCGGACCGGGTTGCGAACGAAAGACGCGGCCTGCCATGCAACAATGGTAAGGATCGGTCGGGGCGCTGGTCTCATTTTGCTTCCTTCAACAACTTGCCCAAACCCGGCGTGCCATGACTTGTTCCGCGACGACGGGGCAGGGTTTTGCCTCAGGCAAAAAAGTTCGGGTTGACCGCTTCCGAGCGCGAAGCGACTATCCGTTCGAGGCGAAGATCGCAGGAGGAATGCAATGGACGAGCCCGGTCAGTGGCGCCACATGTCGAGCGCGCCAAGGGACGGCAGCAGAATCCTTGTCACGGTTCGGCCGTCCGAACAGGGTCCGGCCGAGGTCGACATGGCTTACTGGGCCCGCGCCGACCAGTTCGGCAGCGAAGGCTGGCGCGCTTCCGATTCGTCGCCAGGACGCATCGTCGAATATGCCGAACCCGAACTGAAGTGCTGGATGCCGCTGCCGTCGGCCAATCTCAGCAAGGGATCGATGCCGAGCCCCTGGGAGGGCGAAGATGTGCCGCTGGTGGATGGCTCCGGGATATGAGCTAGCGGGAAGGGTAGTTTTGATCGCTGGCGGACAGCACCCCCTCTGGCCTGCCGGCCATCTCCCCCTCAAGGGGCCCTCAAGGGGGAGATCGGCAGCTTCACTGTCGGCCTCAGAACAGGAATGCAGCGGTAGCGGGGTTCGGGCCGGTGCGGCCGTCGGGCGAATCCACGCCCCGAATGAGCTCGAGGTCCTTCGCTTCCAGCTCGAAATCGAAGACATCGAAATTGGCGGCGATGCGGTCCTGGTGGATCGACTTTGGAATGACGATCAGCCCTTCCTGAAGATGCCACCTGACGATCGTCTGCGCCACCGACTTGCCGTGTTTCCTGGCGATGCTTTCAAGCGTCGGATCGCTCAACAGCCGGCCGCTGCCCAGCGGACTCCAGCTCTCGAGGCGGATGTTGTGCCTGTCGTGGAATTCACGTTTGTCACGCTGCTGGAAGCGGGGGTGGAGCTCGATCTGGTTGACGGTCGGCGTGACGCCGGTCTCGCCGATGATTCGTTCGAGATGGTCCTGGTTGAAGTTCGAAACGCCGATCGACTTGATGCGGCCCGATTGCCTGAGTTCGATCAGCGTCTTCCAGGCCTCGACATATCTGTCCTGGCTGGGTACCGGCCAATGGATCAGGAACAGGTCGATGTGCTCGATGCCGAGCTTGCTCATCGTCCCGTCGAAGGCGCGCAAGGCGGCGTCGCGCTGATGCGCGCCGTTGCGCAGTTTCGAGGTGATGAACAACTCGCTTCTCGGCACGCCGGCCGAGCGGATCGCCTGCCCGACACCTTCCTCGTTCTGATAGCCTTCGGCGGTGTCGATCAGTCTGTAGCCGGCCTCGATTCCCCAGCGCACCACCTTGGCGGTGATGGCTGGATCGACCTGCCACACGCCGAGGCCGATTTGCGGAATGGCGGAGCCGTCGTTCAATCTGATCTGTTCAGGTCTATTCAGGGTAATCTGTTCAGCCATGTTCACGTCCTTCTGCATCATTCCGCCCGGCGCACGCTCTATCTAGTCTGGATGGCCGCCAAAGCCAGTCGATATCATGAGAATGTGAGGAGACGGACGTGAAGCGCTGATCTTCCGCTTCGGGCCGACAGCTCTCTGTGACCCACGGAGTCCAGGGAACTCCATTCAGGACGATCCCGCTGTCGCGGATTCTGTGGTATTCTGTGGACTATCCGAGGAGGCGACTGCGTTGACCAACAGCTTGGAAGCCGAAGGAGCAAGAGACTGGTCGCCCCTGCTGGTCGCGGCAGAACAAGGCGATGCGGATGCGGTTCGATCGGAATTGGCGGCTGGCGCCGACATCAATCAGTCGGACGACGGCGGCTGGTCTGCACTTCACCTTTCAGCCCTCAATGACCGCACAGCGGTAGTCGAGGTGCTGATCGAAGACCCGGAAATCGATGTGAATGCCAGAAACAAGTGGAAGAGCACGCCCTTGAGCCTTGCGTCGGCCAAGGGACATTACTCGTGTATCTCAGGCCTCGTGAGACACCCCCAAATAGAGATCAACGCGCGAGCTGACTACTACGGCAGAACGGCTCTTATCGAGGCGGCGAAGAACGGGCATCTCGAAGTCGTCAAGTTGCTCGTGGAGAATGGCGCGGAAGTAAATCTGACCGACAAGACGGGGAGAAACAACGCGCTCATCGAGGCTATCAAAGGGCGGCACTACGAGATCGCGGAATACCTGCTGGATTCTGGGAAAGTGAGCTTTATCAACAAAGAAATAAGGCTAAACGCCCTGATCTGGGCTGGCAGCTGCCACAACCCTCAGCTTATCGAAAAGCTGGAAGCCGCGATCCACAGTTTCTTCAACGGCAAATAAGGGCCTCGCCCTTACTGTCGCGGGCCGTCCGTATCTCCCGTCACGTCGATGCGCTCGATGGCGCAAACCGCCCTGCGGCGCTTCACATAATTCATTCAACCAAACGGTTGACTATCTCAAAGCGTGCGTCTATATTCAACTATATGGTTGAATTACAAACACCTCAGATGGATGCGGTCTTTCACGCCCTTGGCGACGCCACGCGCCGGCACATGCTTCGCGATCTCGCCGCTGGCGAGAAAACGGTAAGCCAGCTGGCGGAGCCCTTCGCGATGTCGCTCGCGGCCGCCTCCAAGCACATCAAGACGCTGGAGAACGCAGGGCTTATTCGTCGAGAGGTGAGGGGCCGCACGCATCTGTGCCGACTAGCCCCCGGACCGCTGGCCAGCGCCCATCAGTGGCTCAGCTTCTACGAGCGCTTCTGGACAGGTCGTCTCGACGTCCTCGAACGCCTTCTTCGCGAAGAGGACGCACGCAAAGCCCAGGATGAGCCCAGGAAATCGCCCAATCCGAAAGAAGGAGACGAGCAATGAACCAGATGAGAAGCATCGACGCCTATGGCGCGCTAAGCGAGCCCGCCACGTTCACCATCCAGCGCCTTTTGCCCGGACCCATCGAGCGCGTCTGGGCTTATCTCACCGAGAGTGACCTGCGCCGGCAGTGGATGGCAGCGGGGCAGATGGAAATGAAGGCGGGCAGTTCGTTCGAATTGGTCTGGCGTAACGACGAGCTGACGGACCCGCCTGGCCAGCGCCCCGCGAGCTTTCCCGAAGAGCATCGGATGGAGGGCCGGATCACCGAACTCGATCCGCCGCGCAAGCTTTCCATCACCTGGGGAAATACCGGCGGCGTCTCCTTCTTGCTGGAGGCGAAGGGTAGCGATGTGCTGCTCACCGTCGTCCATCGCCGCCTGCCGGAACGTGCAATCCAGCTCAACATCACGGCCGGCTGGCACATACACCTCGACCTGCTGGCCGCCCGCCTGGCTGGCAAGACGCCGACCTCGTTCTGGGACGGCTGGAGCCGCCTGCGGGAAGAATACGACCGCCGCCTGCCGGCCTGATGTAATTCGCGGCGTCCATCCCTGAGGTCGCCGCCAGCAACACGAAGCAACGATGAAGCGATGAAACGTGCTTGCATCCCGCAAGCCTGATGGAGGAAATCATGCGCAAGTTGATCGCTGGAATGAAAATTTCCGTCGACGGCAAGATGGAGGGGCCCGAGGGGTATGCCGATTGGGTCGACGCGTGGTCTGACGAATATGGCCTGACGCCGCAAATCGACGCCTGCCTGCTTGGCAGCGTCATGTATGCAGGCTACGAGCGCTACTGGAGCGCCATCCAGAACGAGCCCGACAAGCCGCTGCCGATGACCGGCAAATTGCCGAAGCCGGCCGAGCTCGAATGGGCCCGCTTCGCCGCGCAGACCCCGCATTATGTGCTGTCGAACACAATGACTTCGGCCGCCTGGCCAAAGACGCGCTTCGTGCGGAATTTCGAGGATATCGCTGCGCTGAAACAGCAGCCCGGCAAAGACATCTACCTTATGGGCGGCGCCCAAATTACCGCGAGCCTTATCGATGCCGGGCTGGTCGATGAGCTCAGGCTGATCGTCTATCCGCTGCTCGCCGGTGAAGGAAAGGCGCTGTTTGGGACGGCGAAAAATCGTCGTGGGCTCGAACTGCGCAAACTGGAGCAGCTTTCGGACGGCCGCGTCGGGCTGGTCTATGGGATGGGCTAATGCAACCACCCTTGGCGGATTTAGCAGCGCCGAAGCGCAGGCCGTCCCGTCAACAACGGGACAAGCCGGCGCGAGGAGAGCGATGCTTCCTATGCGAAGAATGCGTCCCGGCTGCCGGCCGGTCAGGCAACGATGCCGCGGCAGGCCCACGCGACGTTCGCAAAGGATCTCGGGCCGTCGGGCCGGCCGGCCTCGTAGGCGTCGCGCATGGCGGCGTCGACGCGCGCCCGCTCTTCTGGATCGAGCGTGGCCACATACTTGCCGAGCGGCCCTTCGCCGGCGGCTATCGGCGCCCAGTAATCGTCGAAGTTTTGATAGTCCATGCGGATCATCAGCTCGGTCTCCGTAACGTCGCGGAGACCCCGCTCGACAAAGGTCCGTTTCATTTCACCCGGCTGCATCATCGGCTGCGTGCAATAGCGGGCGCGCAGCTGGCGTCCGCCTTCGCTGAGCACCGCCACCGTGTCGATCATCATGCGCATCCCCGGCATGCCGCCGAGATGGTCCCATACCGTCGCCGCGACCACGCCGCCCGGCCGCACGACGCGGCGCATCTCGGCGACTGCCTTGCCGGCTTCGGGCACGAAATGGAGCACGAGCAGGGCCAGGGCACGGTCGAAGGCGCCGTCCTCAAAGGGCAGGGCGCAGGCATCCGCCTGACGGATTTTTATCCGCGGATCGGAGTTGCGCCGGATTGCCTCCTCGACAAAAACGGCTGAAAAGTCGATCGCGGCGACCTCACGGAGGTCAGCGGCCTTGACGAGCGCGAAGGTCAGGCTGCCGGTGCCGCAACCGACGTCGAGGATCTTTTCGCCGTCTTTAAGGCCCGCAAAGTCGATGAACAGCGGCGCGAGCCTTTGGCTCCAGCGGCCCATGAGCTGCTCATAGCCGGCAGCATGGTGAACATTGAAACTTGAAGTCATCGAAGCCTCCTCCCAAAGCCGTATGCTAGACTTCGGCCGCCACTGACGAAAGCCATTTTTGGCGCGTGTTGGTTCGGTCACCCGGGCCGCGCGAAGACATCGCCAGCCGGATTGATGGCGCCGGACAGCCAGCCTCCGTGGCCTTGACCACCTAATTGGCGGGCAACCCGCGGCGCTTCCATTCACTGCGCGGCACCGGATTTCCAACACGGAAGGCGAACGACACGACTTTCGTTGCGTCCGGATCGACCTCACAACGAAAGCTCAGATCGTACCACTGCCCGTTTGCGGGGAACGGCGCACTGGCGACGTTCATGACCGTGCCGGCCTTCAGCCGATACTCAAGCAAGCTGTCTGGGAAATAGGGGGGCGACGCGTGCACCAATTGCTGTGCGAGTTCCGTGTTGCAGAGCTGACCGATCCGCACGGGGCGCGGCACATTTTTCATGGCGGTTGTCGCTACCGGATCACCGGTTGCCGTTTGCGAGAACAATGTTTTCGCTTTTTCAAGCTTCAACGGCTTTTGCACTTTGGCGACATCCGCTGGCTTGGGCTTCGGCGGCTGTGATGCGCCAGGCGGCGGAGCCTGGTCGTTCCCGTCGACCGCAGTCACGGCAGGTGGCTGTGCAAGATCCTGGTTATTGGGATCTTGCGGCGCTGGCGGTTGTTGCGAACCATCCTCCGCACTGTTGCCGTCCAGAGACTTGCGCGGACCGGCGTCCTTCTCACCGAATTGGAAGACAGGTCTCTGCGCGGCGACCTCACGGCTTGCCGGGGTCTCGACCTTTGCTTCCGGCGGCTTTTCCGGCTTGGGCGGTTCAGCGGGGGACGGAGGTTTGGTTTTTTCCGGCGGTTTGGGCGGCGGCACGATATCCACCGCAATGGCCGGCTCCTTCCCTGGCTGCGAGAGCGTTGCCGGCAGTCCGAACAACAAAAACGCGACGATGAGCAGATGCAGGGCAATCGAAGTGGGCAAGGCCCACCCGAATACCCGGCGCTGATCCCGTATGTCGTTTCTCATCGTGGCCGGTGTGTGGAATGAAATATTGGCGGCATCAAGCATCGATGCCGCCAGACGTCGAAATAACCCGTTGCGAATCGAAAGTCGGCGGCTGCAATACGGCGCGCCATCCAATCGTGTGGCGTCTGCGTCCGCGCAGGGGACCGGGCCAGCAGCGCATGCAGCAAGTCGTCATTTCAGGCGGCTAGCAGGCACGCCCTGTCGGCACGGTGTCGCCGGTTGAAATCACAGGGAAACCGATAGCCCGCCGTCAACGGCCAGCACGTGCCCGTTGACGTAAGCGGCAGCGTCGGAGGCGAGAAACACCACCGCTCCGCCGAGTTCCTCAGGCTGGGCCCAGCGGCCCGCGGGGGTTCGTGCCTCGACCCATTTGGTGAAGGCCTCGTCGTGCATAAGTGCGGTGTTGAGCTCGGTGGCGAAATAGCCTGGGGCGATCGCGTTGACGGTGATGCCGTGGCGGCCCAGCTCAGCGGCAGTGGAGCGTGTCAGCCCGTGCAGCCCCGCCTTTGCCGCCACATAGGCGTGAATGGTGGGACGGCCAAGGATCGCTGCGACCGATCCGGTGTTTATTATGCGCCCGAACTTGTTTGGCAGCATCAGGCGCACCGCGTCGCGCATCATGCGGAAGCAAGCCGACAGATTGACGGCAACCACGTGGTCGAAATCCTCGTCCTGCCATTCGACTAGCGGTTTACGATGCTGGATGCCGGCGTTGTTGACCAGAATGTCGAGGCGGCCGTGGCGTTCGACGATTCCTTCGAGCGACGCCCTTGAGATCGCCGCGTCGGTGACATCGAACGGCAGGGCTTCTGCACCGATCCTGTCCGCCGCGGCGGAAAGGGCGGCCACGTCGCGGGCGTTGACGACCACCGTCGCGCCGTTTTCCGCAAGTGCCTTGGCCATGGCAAAACCAAGACCACGCGAGGCACCCGTGACCAATGCGACACGGCCCTTGAGCGAGAACAATTCCGGCATTGAGATCCCCTATGGAAAAGGGCGGGAGTTTCCTCCCGCCCAAAAGCACTATTTGGCGACGCAGGTGTCGGCTGTCTCCGGAGTGCAGACATCGAGGCCCGTGTAGGTCGGGTCGGCCGGCGGAGCCTTGCCGTCCTTCATGTCCTTCAGCGCCATCATCGTCTTGTAGCCCATCTCGAACGGCCGCTGGCCGACTTGGCCAAGCGAGAAACCTTCCTTCATCTGGTCGATCTGTACCGGAAGCGTGTCGGCGACGACAAGGGCCAGGGCCTTCGAGGCGATCTTGTCCTTGTACGGTGCGACGGCGGCGCGGTTGGCATCAGGGATGAACTGCGGGAAGCCACCGGTTGGGACAAACGCGTCGAGGTTCGGGTTTTTCGCCATGATATCCTCGAACTGTTGCACCGAAAGCGGGAAATCATCGTTGGTGTAGAGCGGACAGCCTTCAATTTCGGTCCAGCCGTTCTGGCCGGTCAGCCGATCTCCGGGCGAGGCCGCCGATTTGGTGCCCGAAAGCGTATCGCGAATGCCCTGCATGCGCTCGTTGTGGTTGGCCGCTGCGGCGCCGCCGGACTGGATACAGATCGTGCCGCCTTTGGGCTTGATCTGCATGACAAGCTTGGCGAGGTTCACGCCGATCTCGTAATTGTGGGTGCCGATGTAGGCAACGCGCAGATCCTTGTTTTCGGGCAGGAGATCGGAGTCCCAGGTGAGTACCGGGATACCGGCCTCCTTGGCGGCCTGCAGCGCAACCGCCATCGCCGCGGCGTTCGAAGGCGACACGGCGATGCCGTCCACCTTCTTGGCCACGAGGTCCTGCACGATCTGCACCTGCTCGTCGCCGCCGCCATGTTCGCCGGGACCGATATACATGCACTCCACAGCGCCATTGGATTCGGCCTCGGCCTTCTTGCAGCCGTCGCGTGCCTGGTCGAAGAAAGGATTGTTCATGTTCTTCGGCACCAGGGCGAAGGTGTATTTCGCCTGGGCGCCGGAAACGGCGAGCACCATTGCGCCAAGCGCGACGGCGGCCGTCAGCAGATGTTTTTTCATGTGACGTTCTCCTCCTTGGTGTGATGTCCCGCAAGCCTCCCGCCGGCGGGTTTCTAGCGGCGTTTTTTGGGCATCAAGACTGCCAGCGACGCGGCGAGAATCGATTTGCCGCCGGTTTGCATGCCCAAGAGAACCGCAAGAACGATGAAGGCGCCGACGAAGGCACCCTGCCAGTTTGAATCGATGCCGGCCATCAGCAGCGCGTTCCTGATCACCTCGAGGAAGGCGGAACCGATGATCGCACCGAAGGCCGTGCCGGCGCCGCCCATGAGGCTGGCGCCGCCAATGACTGTCGCGGCGATAACGCGCAGCTCATAGCCTTGGCCCATGGCATTGATAGCCGAGCCGTTATAGCCGAGGAGCAGGAGCGAGGCGAGCGCGGCGGTGAAAGCCGAGAAGACATAGGCCTGGAATTTGATCCAGTTGACCGGAACGCCGGTGAGCCGTGCCGCCTCCTCATTGCCGCCGATGGCGAAGAGATGCCGGGCCCAGGCAGTGAAGTTAAACACGAAGCCGACAATCAGGGCCAGGATCACCATGGTCCAGAATTGTGACGACAGTTCTGGTATCCAATGCGGTGCCCAGTCGTCCAGACCATGCCGCGGCCATTTCCACTGACCGATTGCCTTTACGATCGGGGCATCGGGCCCGAACTGGTAGAGCATCTGGTTGGCCGAGAATACGACCGCCAGCGAGCGCGCGACGGACAGCATGCCGAGGGTGACCACAAAGGACGGCATCCCGACATAGGCGACAAAGAATCCATTGACCGCGCCACAGGCCAGACCGGAGAAAAGGCCCATGGCGAAGGCGACGTACCAGGGATAGTGCCAGGTGAGGAACAGGCCGGCGACGATGACCACGAGACCCATAACGGAGCCGACCGACAGATCTATACCGCCGGTGATGATGACGATCGTCATGCCAAGTGCCATGATGCCGAAAGGTGCGAAATTGCGCGTCACGTTGGCGACGTTTTCAGAGGTGCCGAAGCTCGGCTCCATCGCAGTCATCAACATGACGAGCGCGATGAGCGCGATCGTCACCCAGAAGGGCTGACTTGAAATCACACGTTGGAGAACTGTTTTTTCCTTGGTCGGAACGAAATCCGACATGACCGGCCGGCCATGTTCTTCGACTGAGCCCTGAACGCCAACTGACTCCTGAACACTATTCGCCACGGATGGCCCCCGTTATCAGTCCAGTGATTTCCTCGGGCGATGTTTTGTCGGCTGGCTTGTCGGCAACTTTCGAGCCCCGCCTGAGGACGATAATACGATCTGCCACGGCGAACACATCAGGCATTCGGTGACTGATCAGCATGACGCCGACTCCTTGTGCTTTGAGGCGTCGGATCAGTTCGAGTACTTCCGCCACCTGGCGCACTGAGATGGCGGCCGTTGGTTCGTCCATCAGCACCAGCTTGGCATTTGAAAGCCGGGTCCGCGCGATGGCGACCGCCTGGCGCTGCCCACCCGACATCTTTCTGACGAGGTCGCGCGGCCGGGTTTCCGATTTGAGTTCCTTGAACAGCGCAGCCGAGCGATCGATCATCGCCTGCTTGTCAAGAATCCTGATCGGCCAGAAGCCTTTCTTGATCTCGCGCCCCAGAAAGACGTTCTGCGCGGCCGTCAAGTTATCGGCGAGCGCCAGGTCCTGATAAACAACTTCGATCCCTTTGGCGCGGGCCTGCACAGGCTGGTGGAAGTGGCACACCTCGCCCTCGACTACAATTTCGCCGTCGCTCGGAGGAAAATTCCCGGCCACCGTCTTGACTATCGTCGACTTGCCGGCGCCGTTATCCCCCATGAGACCAACGACTTCGCCTCGCTCCACCTGGAAGCTGACGTCGGTCAGGGCCTGGATAGCCCCGAAATTCTTGGAGACGTGGCGAACCTCAAGCACCGGCATCGCGGTCCTCCGGGACAACATTTTGTCGGTCTTGTCCCCGGTCTATTCACAACAGCTAATCAGCGAAACGTATTCAACACAATCATTTATTAGGTCAGGCCTCTCGGCAGTGACACGCGTCGTCTTAGGCCGTGACCTTGTAGCTGCTGCAGAACACCGAGGCGCTCGGCCGGTCCTTAAGACAATCACCAGGCGATTCTCAGGCTTGCGCCGCTTCATATCCGTCTCGGGTGAAATGAGTGGCATTTTGCGAGCGGTGCCAACGCCTCGGGTATGGAGCGCCGCAGAACACGGCTTTGCGTCATTCAAACACACGAGGACAGTGGCCAAGCCTGTCCCTAGCCTGCGTCGGCCAGAGCGCACGTCAGGAGATGAACCCCGTATTCGGGGAGGCGAGGTCAAGTGTTGAAAGTCCGCTCCTTAACGGCGCTGCACGAGAGGGATATTCGGTCATGAATTTCAAAGGTTTGATCAAGCGTGCCGAGACTGTGGAGAGAGCCTTCAAGGAGCTCGAAACCGATTTGGCGGATGCGTTTAGCGAATGTCTCAACGTGGACGATCAGCCGCCGTTGAACGACGTCACTGTGCCGGATGAGACGGTATCGGATGAGAATCTCGCGGCAACGGATGACAGCTCGCAGATCGAGGCCAATGCGGACGCCTTCGAGACCGCACGACGGCTGTCCCCCCATACGCAAACCCGGCTGGCTGCCTTAAGCGCGGTCGATGGGCTCTTTCACGACGCGCAGGAGTATCTGGGGGAGATCAATGCGAAACTGTCGGAGATCGCGACCTCGCATCATCTGACGGGCGAATTTCTAAAACTGCTCCACGGCGACATTCTTCGCGCCAACGAATTGGAGCTGGCAAATACCGGCCTGACCGCGCAGCAAAGGGTGCTGTCCGAACAGCTCCACGATGCAACCAGAAAGCAGCGCGAGCGCGACAGCGCTATCGAGGCCCTGCAGCAGCACGAGGCGAGCCTGGTCGAGGACAAGGAAGCACTTCGCGGCGCGCTGGCTGCGGCAAGGCTGGAACTTGTCGTGGCAGGCAATGCGAGCGCAAAACGCGAGGCCGAGTTCGGCGAGCTTGTCAAAACACTCTCAGCCAGAGCCGTCGAGGCCAACAGACGCTCGCGCGAGAACGAAATGCTGCGGGAGAAACATGTCAGCCTGTCGATCGACCTCGACAAGGCGCTGAAACGGGAGGCCGAGGCCCGGCACAGGCTGGACGAACTCTCGACTGTCCATGCCAATGATGCCGCGCAGCTTTCGGAACTGCTGGCCGCGCTTGGCAAGAGCGAGAAAGAGGAGATGCGGCTGCAGAAATCGCTCGATATGGCGCAGGCGAAGCTATCGGAAATAACGGAAGCAGCCCGCCTCAGGGACGGTGACAGGGAAGCCGAGCTTGCACGCAGTGTCGCGGAGATGACCGGCCTGCGTTCTGAAATCGAGGACCTTCGATCGCGGCTGGAGGCCGCCTCCAACCAGAACAGCGAAGCCGCCAGCGAGATCGCCATGCTCAAGGCCCAGGCGAGCGACGCGGTGGCCGAAAAGCAAATTGTCGAGCAAAAATTGTCTGCTCTCATGAAAGAGAGCGAAAACGACAAGATGAACCTTTCCGCAATCAGCGCGAATTTTTCGCAGCTTTCTCTGCAACAGGCATCCGAACAGATACAGTTCGACGTCCAGAGGCAGGAATGCGAGGATCTGCGAGCCGAAGTCGCGTCGCTTCAAGCCCGGGTCAAGGAACTGTTGCCCTATGAGCGGCTCCACAAGGTCACCAACGCCAGACCGCGTGAAGACGGCGTGGTCGAGATCACCGCCGCGGTGGCGGAGAAGGCCCGCGCCGGCAGGCGGCGCCTCCGCCTGCGCGCTGCATCCTAGCTCAGGCGCGGCTGTCTGAATTTCGACTGGTGTGATGCGGACGTCCGTCAATGGATGGCGAGCGTGAGGCTGGCCTTCCCTGCGTCGGCCTGCAATAGTGCAAGCCGGTGAAGCGGAGGGGCTGAGCATGCGGCTGTTCACAAACCGGAATCACCTCCGGTGGAGGATGTTGGCCTTCATCGCAATCATGACGCTTTTGCCGGAGGCGGCGTCGGCCGATACCATCCCACCCGACAGGATCGCCGCAGCCCTGTCGAAGCTCGAATTGCTTGCCGAAGGCGTCGTCGCGGATGGTAGCGTGCCCGGTCTGGCCATCGGCGTCGTGCACGGCGACGAGGTGATCCTCCTCAAGGGGTTCGGGCATCGCGAAGCCGGAAAACCCGAGATCGTCGATTCTGACACGGTCTTCCAGATTGCCTCGCTCTCCAAGCCGGTCTCCGCCACCGTCGTGGCGGCGCTGGTCAGCGACGGGATCGCTTCGTGGGATTCCAAGATCGCCGACCTCGATCCGGCTTTCCGGCTCGCTCAGCCCTATCCGACCAGCGAACTCACGGTCCGCGACCTGTTTGCACACCGCAGCGGGCTTCCCGGCACCGCCGGCGACGACCTCGAGGACATCGGCTATGACCGCGCGGAGATCCTGCGCCGCCTGCGGTTCGTGTCGCCGGCATCGAGCTTTCGCGCGGGCTATTCCTACAGCAATTTCGGACTGACCGAGGGTGCCGTCGCGGCGGCGAAGCCGACAGGCAAATCATGGGAAGAGGTCGCCGAAGAGAAGCTCTACCGTCCGCTTGGAATGGCCTCGACCAGTTCCCGCCATTCGGACTTCATCAAGCACGCCAACCGCGCCGAGCTCCACGCCAAAATCGATGGCGCGTGGACCGCGAAGGTCCAGCGCTATCCGGATGCGCAGGCGCCAGCAGGCGGCGTCAGTTCCACCGCACGCGACCTCTCGCAATGGATGCGCCTTGTGCTCGGCAACGGGGCCTACGCCGGCAAGAGACTCATTGCCGCCGATGCGCTGGACCAGACACATATTCCCTTGATGGTTCGCGGCAAGAACCCCGTCTCCGGAGGCGAGGCCTTTTACGGCCTCGGCTGGAATGTCGAATTCGGCCGGCACGGACCGATCTGGGGTCATGCGGGCGCCTTCAGCGCCGGCGCCCGCAGTCTGGTGATGCTCTTTCCCGAGGAGAAGCTTGGCATTGTCGTCATCGCCAACGCCTTTCCGACAGGCGTGCCGGAGGGACTGTCCGACAGCTTCGCCGATCTCGTCTTCGACGGAACGCTGGGAAAGGATAAGGTAAAGGCTTGGAATGATATCTATGCAGGCATGTTCGGCCCGGTGATTGCGGCGGCCAAGGCTACCTATGCCGCGCCGCCCTCTCCAGCAAGTCCGGCGGCGCCGGCCAGCGCCTATGCGGGCCGTTACTTCAACGACTTCATCGGCGATGCTATTGTGTCAGGCGAAGGAGACGCTCTTGTCCTCAAGGTCGGGCCTGCCGGTGCGCGGTCCTATCCACTGAAGCATTTCAACCGCGACCTCTTCGTGACCTTCCCCGATGCCGAGATGCCGGACAGGCCTTCGGCCGTCAGCTTTGCCCTCGGCCCCGACGGCAACGCGTCGGCCATGACCGTCGAATTTCTCGACGACAATCGTCTCGGCACGCTGCAACGCGTGGGGGATTAGCCGCCGCGGGGCGGGCGATGCTTGCCGGTTCAGGATGCCGGGCCGAACTGGAGCAATTTGAAGCAATCGCCGCTTCCCGACTTCAACTGCGTCAGGAAGCCTTTCGACCGATCGATCCATTCCTGGTGCGACTTGGCATCGGCTTCGATCTCATTGGCCGGTGCAAGCTTGACGAAGCTTTTGCCATTGCTGAAAAGCCAGCACGCACGGCCGAGAAACCGCCTGCTGCGCTGGCGCAGGAGGTCGGCATCATAAAACACGTCGAGCACCTCCTGCTTGATCTTCCGCTCCTTTTCGGGATTGGCGATCGCAACCTCGATAGGCTCGCCGCCGATCGCATCCTGCAGGTCCTTGTAATCAAGGGCGATCTGGGTGGTGGCATATTTGACGTCGCTCTCGTCCCGGACGATGTTGAACCACAGCGTTGGGTTGAGCTCGTTGACGACGAACGATGCTTCGAAATCGCGCGACAGATTCAGGATATCGAACCCTTGAACATCGACGTCGCGCTCGACCAGAAGGATCTGGGAAACCTGCTTGGCGAGCGCCGTTCCGTGGGCGCTGACAGCGGCGTTGTCACCGCCGTGTTCCGGACTGACATAGGCACCGCCATCATCCAGCAGCGCGTCGAATTCGCCGAGGGCCTCCACGACAGCGCTGCCGCGGGCAACACGCGCCGCCAGTTTGGCGAGAACCTGCTGAAGCTCCGCTTCGCGTTTGCGCTGGTCCTGATAATTCTGCTGGAAAAAGAAGATGAACAGGGACACGCCAATCCCGATCATGATCACGCCCAGCTGTGAAAAGATATTGCGATAATATTCCAGCAGCTTTTCACGATGGCGTACGTCGTCGCGCACGCTGTGCGCAACGCGAAGATTGACGATCAGCGAAAGGACCAGGAGCCCGGCACCTACCAGGATCAGGCCGCCGATCAGGAGGTAGCCGTGCCGTGAGTTGAAGTCCATTCCCTTGCCGCGCTCCCGAAGCCCCAGACAGCGCAGACTAATACCATTCCGCCTCAACACCTACGATCATCCCCACCATTCGGCCACTGTTCTTACAGCCAGGACTGCGCTCGCCATCCGCCTCGTTTCGTAGCGGTCTTCTCGCAGCCGGATTCAGGCCGCGTGCTTGGAACCAATGACGGGCGAGACTGTTCAGCTATGACTTTGATACGGCGCCGACGTGCCCGGCCGGCTGGGCATGCGGCGATCTTGAGGAGTTCTCATCATGAAGATTTCGTCCAGATTTCGTTCAGTCGCGGTTGCCGTCATAACTGCGGCGGCAGTTAGCTTTACCAGTGTCGCACATGCCGACAGCGGTACGATCCGCTTCGCCATCTACAAGGCGGCCTTCTTCATCGGCGGCGCCGGAGGCGAGGGCACACTGACCTTCCATGGTCGCCGGTATCCCATCTCGGTCGGCGGCATCTCGGGCGGCCTCGCCTTCGGTGCCTCCAAGACCTATTTCAAAGGTACCGTGCGCCACATACGGCGCGCCCGGGATGTGACGGGGGTTTACGGCGCAGCGGGCGGTGGCGGCGCGCTCGGCAAAGGAGCTCAGGTGATCGTCATGACCAATGACAAGGGTGCCCAACTCGAACTCACAGGCAGGCAGGTAGGCCTGCAAGTCAATGCCGATCTCAGCGGTATGAGCATCTCGCTGAAATAAGGACAGTCACTGCATTCGCTATTCCTTGGATGGGCCGGATTTGGCCGTTCCAAACCGCAGCCCATCCATCAGCAGCGACACCAATCGGCGCGAGCGGTCGCGCCAGTCCTTGGTGTCCGGGGCCGAATAGATGCCGCCCAGCGCATGCAGCACATCGGAGGCATCGACGTCGCTGCGGATCGAGCCGTCGGCGACCGCGGCATCGATCAGCCGCCGCAAGGCGAGCGTCACCCTGCCCGAAACGTCGGAGAACAGGGTGGAGTTGGTCGTGAGCAGGATGCGCAGGCTTGTCGACAGCCCGCGCTTGGTGGCGATGTAGTCGACGAAGCGCTGCATCCATTGTTCAAGCGCCACGTCGGGCGCATGATCGTGGGCGAGTTCGTCAGCCGCCTGGCACAGCCCTTCCACTTCGCGCCGATAAACCACCTCGACCAGATGCTCGCGGGTTGGGAAATGCCGGTAGAGCGTGCCGATGCCGACGCCGGCCTGGCGCGCAATCTCCTCCAGCGAGGCGTCGACGCCATGCGCGGCAAAGGCCTTTGCCGCGACCTCGACCAGCGCGTCGCGGTTGCGCTGCGCGTCGGCGCGCAGCGGTTTTGCAACGGCGGCTTCGGTTTTGTCTCCAGGTATGACGGGCGGCTCCGCGGCCAATTTCTTCTCCAGTGCTGATCCGAAGCATAATCGGATAGGCAGGCCCCGTTTCAAGAACGCAGACTGTTCCACCTTCGTTACGTCTCCGACAAATATAATCGCAAGTAACTATAATCACAGGATCGAGTTTGGGCCGGCGTTCCGGCAGGCGAGGCATCTTGCCCGCCTCCGGTGCACGGCCGGTGGATGACGACGGAGGATATTTCCTCACGGCCCGCACTCCTCATCTGTTCGGCCGATGCCGTGGGGCAAAAATGAGCCCAGGTTGAGCGCGATCCCCTCAGGATCATTGGACTGTCCTGCCCCTACAGACAGTCCAGAGAGCACCACCGGCTTGGGCCGGTGGTGCTTTTTTGTCTTCTGGCATGGCGGCTGCTGCCCACCCCCAATTTTCTCCAATTTCGATCAATTTCGATCCGGGGCTTGAACAGGGCGGAGCACGCTCCTAGGTAATAAACGGAGGCGCCTCCGATTTGTGGAGCGCCTTTATCATGTAATCACGGGATCGGGTATGTCACGTCTTTCGACCTCGCAAGCCGCGACCCTCCCGGAGGTCGCATCAAGTCAAGCGGCCCCCCGCTGCCCTGCCGGGCATCCCCCCGCAAGGGGAGATTAGCCTTCACCTAGCCATAAGCTGACCTTGCCGCACGCTGGCCGGGCGCCAGATCATCCCCTCCCGCGTCAAGCAATTGGAGCCAGACGCCCCATGACAAGCAAAACCCGAACTCCAATCCAACTTCAAATCAACGGACATCGACATGAGCTCGAGGCCGAGCCGCGCGTTACCCTGCTCGACGCCTTGCGCGATCATCTCGGCCTGACCGGCACCAAGAAGGGCTGCGACCAGGGCCAGTGCGGCGCCTGCACGGTCCATATCGACGGCCAGCGTGTGCTGGCCTGCCTGACTCTTGCCGCGCAGGCCGAAGGACGTGCCATCACCACCATCGAAGGGCTTGCCGGGGAGGATGGCGCGCTACATGCGGTGCAGGCCGCCTTCCTCGAACAGGATGCCTTCCAGTGCGGCTATTGCACGCCAGGCCAAATCATGTCGGCGGTCGCCTGCATTCGCGAAGGCCATGCCGGCTCCGATGAGGAGATCCGCGAATACATGGCCGGCAATCTCTGCCGCTGCGGCGCATATCCGCATATCGTCGCCGCCGTGCGCCAGGCAGCCGTGGAGGCCGCATCATGAGGGATTTTTCCTATCTGCGCGCCAATTCGGTCGATGCTGCGCGCCAAGCCTCGGCACAGCCGGGCGCCATGCTGCTTGCTGGCGGCACGACGCTTGTCGATCTCGCCAAATGCGGCGTTGCCGAACCCGAGACCGTGGTCGACATCACTCATCTCACCGGACTGGACACGATCGTGATCGATGACCGGGGCGCCGTGGTCGGGGCGCTGGCCAGGATGAGCACCGTGGCCGACCATGCCGGTATCAAGAGCCGGTTTCCTGCCGTTTCGGAAGCGCTGTGGCAGGCGGCATCGGCGCAGCTGCGCAACATGGCGACGATCGGCGGCAATTTGATGCAGCGTACACGCTGCCCCTATTTCCGCGATCCGTCGAATTTCCCCGCCTGCAACAAGCGCTCGCCCGGCAGCGGCTGCTCGGCGATCGGCGGCGTCACCCGCGGCCATGCCGTGCTCGGCACCAGCGAGGCCTGCATCGCCACCTATCCCGGCGACCTGGCGGTTGCACTCGTCGCTTTCGACGCAATCGTCCATCTCGGTGACCGCCAAATCGCCGTCGATAATCTTTTTCTGCTGCCGGGCAGCACGCCCGACAACGAACATGCGATCGAGCCGGGCGAGGTGATCACCGCGATCGGCATTCCCGCTTCGGCCGCCGCCCGCCGCTCGACCTATCTGAAAGTCCGCGACCGGCAATCCTATGAATTTGCCGCCGCAAGTGCCGCCGTCGGTGTTGAATTCGAGGCGGACGGCCGCACGATCCGCGACCTGCGCGTGGCGCTTGGCGGCGTCGCCACAAAACCGTGGCGGGCGCGTGCCGTGGAAGAGGCGCTGAAAGGCAAAGTGCTCGAGCCGGAGGTCGTCAGGCAAGCCAGCCTGCTCGCCGTCGAGGGCGCCGTCGACCATGGCGCCAACCACTACAAGATCCAACTGGCGCCGCGCGTCGTCGCCCGCGCCATCCTAAAAATGGGAGAAACGGCATGACCGTTCACGAGTTGAGAGCAAGACCCGGCGATGCCAAACACGGCGACGCTTCGGACGGTGCCGTCCTCGCCGATCAGGTCGGCGGCCGGCTGTCTCGCGTCGACGGCCCGGCCAAGATCACCGGTGCCGCCAAATATGCCGTCGAGCAGCGGCTCGACGGGCTTACCCATGCGGTGCTGGTCGAGAGCACCATTGCCGCCGGCCGGGTGCATTCGATCGACACGGCCGCTGCCGAAGCGTCGCCCGGCGTGCTGCTGGTGCTGACGCCTGACAATATCCTGCCGCTGAGAACCGCAACGGATTGGCTGGGCACGCCGCCGCCGGATGTCGCCTATTGCCCGCTGGCGCGCGACATCACCTTCAGCGGCCAGCATGTCGGGGCAGTCATCGCTGAGAGCTTTGAACAGGCGGTCGCGGCCGCGGCGCTGGTCAAGATCGCCTATGACGAGGCGCCGGCGATCGTCGACCTCAGCGATCCGAAGGCCGGCGACGGCATCCCGGTCGACGCCATGACCAAGGAATGGGGCGAGGCGGAGACAGCGTTCGCCTCGGCTCCGGTCAGGATCTGCAACGCTTACAACACGCCGCGCGAATACCAGGCGCCGATGGAGCCGCATGGCCTGATCGCAAAGTGGCAGGGCGACCAGCTGACGGTCTGGGAGCCGAGTCAATGGGTCGACGGCATGGCGCGGACCTATGCCGAATGGTTTGGCGTGCCGTTCGAGAATGTGCGCCTTGTCTCGCCCTATATTGGCGGCGGCTTCGGGTCCAAGGCGTTCGCCTATGGCTACGGCGCGGTGGCGGCAGCGGCCGCGAAAATGCTGGGACGGCCGGTGAAGCTGGCGGTCACCAGGCCGCAGACCTTCACCGCCTATGGCGGACGGGCGGCGACGCGCCAGACGGTAGCGCTCGGCGCCGATCGCGACGGCAAAATCCAGTCGATCGTGCATCGCGGCGTCAACGAGACCTCTGTCGACGGCATGTGGGTCGAGCCGCTCGGCTCGGTCACCTCGGTCATGTACGCGACGCCGAATTTCTCGTCGCGGCAGAACGTCGTGCGGGTCAACACGGTGGTGCCGGGGGCATTGCGCGCGCCGGGCGAGAACCCGAGCGCTTTCGGCATCGAAAGCGCCATCGACGAGCTCGCCTATGAGGTCGGTATCGATCCGCTGGAAATCCGGCTTAGGAACTATGCCGAGCAGGACCCGCATGCCAAGAAGCCGTGGTCGACACGGCAGCTGCGTGAGGCCTTCGCCGCCGGCGCCGAAGCCTTTGGCTGGTCGAAGCGTAGCCCCGAGCCGCGTTCGATGCGCGACGGCAACCAGCTGATCGGCTGGGGTGTCGCGGCAGGCACCTACCCGGTGCGGCGCGCCTATGGCGAAGCGGTCGTGCGCATTCTCGCCGACGGTTCGGTCGAGGTCGAAAGCTCATCGATCGACATGGGGCAGGGCACCTACACGATCCTGGCGCAGACCGCCGCCGAGGTGGTGGGCGTGCCGGCGAAAAACGTCGTCGTCAAGCTTGGCGATTCCCGCTATGCCCGTGCCGGCGTCACCGGCGGTTCGCGGCTGGCTGGGGTGATGACCGGCGCCGTCCACAAGGCGGCGAGTGCCGCGCTCGACCAACTGATCGGGCTCGCCATCAGCGATCCGGCTTCGCCGTTCCATGCACTGCAGGCCAACACGCTCGTCGTCGCCAATGGCCGCATCGTTTCGCCGCGCGGCAACGGCCCTGAAGTTTCCATCGCCGAACTGCTCAGGAGCGTCGGGCGCGAGCATATCGAGGCGAAGGGCGACACCATGCCGGCCAATTCGACGGCCGAGGAGCGCTACAAGAACTACACCACCATCGCCATGGCGCTGCCACACACCGAGGGCGACTACTCCAGGTATAGCTGGTGCGCGCATTTCATCGAGGTGCGCGTCGACGAGGATTTCGGCACGGTCAGGGTGTCGCGCGTGGTGTCGGCGCTGGATTCGGGCCGGCTCTACAATCCCAAGCTCGCCGAAAGCCAGTGGAAGGGCGGCATCATCATGGGCATCGGCCAGGCCCTGCTGGAGGAAGGCATCGTCGACCGCCGGCATGGGCGCATCGTCAACAACAATCTCGCCGACTATCTCATCGCCACGAATGCCGACATTCCCGATATCGAGGTGATCTCGGTCGGCATTCCCGATCCGCATTCCTCGGTGCTTGGCGGCAAGGGGGTCGGCGAACTGGGCATTGTCGGCGTGGCGCCGGCGATCGCCAACGCGGTGTTCCACGCCACCGGGAAAAGGGTGCGGGACCTGCCGATCACGCTGGAGAAGCTGATTTAGGGGCAGACGGCGAAGGTGCCGATCTCCCCCCTCGTGGGGGAGATGGCCGGCAGAGGCAGAGGGGGGCGCTGTCCCGCCGACCTCTTCCATCGCAGTTCACATAACTGCCCAAATTTCTCAGCTCATCATAGGTCGACCGGAATGCCGGCGATCCTTCGCGCCCCCCTCTGTCCTGCCGGACATCTCCCCCACGAGGGGGGAGATCGGCAGCTTCAGCGACGGCGCCTTCTCCAGGCTCACCACGACAGGCTGAACGCAAGCTTGCCGAAATGGCGGCCGCCAGCTGCCATATGGGCGTAGGCCTCGGTCGCCTGGTGCTGGCTGTAGACCGTGTCGATGACCGGATCGATATGGGCGGCGCCGATGGCGCGCGCCGCGTCGCGCAGGTCGGATACCGAACCGGTGTTGTTGCCCACCACCTTGAGTGCCTTGATGATGATAGGCAGCAGGTTCGTGGTGGCCTCGGCGCCGGTGACGAAGCCGATGGCGAACACCGTGCCGCCCGGCGCCGCGGCATTGATGGAGCGGGCGAAGGTGGCAGAGCCGCCGGTTTCGACGATCAGATCGGCGCCGAGGCCGTCGGTCAACTCGAGCACCTTGGCGTCCCAGTCCGGCGTCTCACGATAATTGATGAGGTGATCAGCACCCAAAGCCTTGGCGCGGGCCAGCTTTTCGTCCGACGACGAGGTGATGATGACCGTCGCGCCGGCTGCCTTGGCCAACTGCAGGGTCAGGATCGAGACACCGCCGGTACCGAGCAGGACGACGACCGACCCCGGCCCGGCATCGGCGACGCGAAGCGCATTCCACGCGGTGGTGCCGGCGATCGGCAGCGTCGCTGCCGCTTCGAAGGAAAGATGCGCCGGCATCGGCACGACGGCATTGGCCGGCAGCGCGACATACTCGGCGAGCGAGCCGGGCAGCGTCAGGCCGCGCATCTCTCTGGTCTCGTAAGGCCGAGGACGGCCGCCGATCCAGCGCGGTTTTGCGTGGGCGATGACGCGGTCGTTGATGGCGACCCTCGACACGCCCTCGCCGGTGCCGACGATCTCGCCGGCGCCGTCGACGACGGGAATGAGCGGAAAGCTCGGACCTGGATAGTTGCCGCTCGCTACCGCGACATCGACAAAATTGAGGCTTGCGGCGCGCAGGCGGATCAGCACTTCGCCGCGCTGCGGTTCAGGCGTGGGAACGGTGGTCGCGCGAAACGCGTCCAGTCTCGGGGCAGTCAGTTCGATCACTTTCATGTCTCACTCCGGGTTGATGGCCGATTGACGGGCCGGGATTGAGTGAAACTAGCTGCTGCGCTATTGGTATATAATCCTTGGCTTTTACATTTGAGCCCTGCGCCTGATGCAGCAATCGTACGAACCGGCAGCATTGGCCGAAATGGCCGCCTTCGCGGCAATCGCCGAAGCACGCTCGTTTACCAAGGCGGCGGCTCGCATCGGCCGCGACGCGACGATCCTGTCGCGGCGCCTTGCCTCGCTGGAAGAGCGGTTGGGCGTGCGCCTGCTGCACCGGACGACGCGAAGCGTGTCGCTGACCGAGGCGGGTTCGGAATTTCTCGTCCGCGTCCGCGCCATCCTGGCCGCGGTCGACGAAGCCGAGGCTGCCGCGTCGGCGCATGCCGGCGGCGGGCCGCGCGGCGTGCTGCGGCTGGCGCTGCCCGGCTCGTTCGGGCGCATGTGGATCGCCCCGCTGCTGCCGCAGTTTCTCGCCGAATTTCCCGACGTTCGTATCGAGGCCGAGTTCTCCAACCGCTTCGCCGATCTCGTCGCCGAGAATTTCGATGTCGCCGTGCGTCTCGGCGCACTGGAGGATTCGCGGCTGGTGGCGCGCAAGGTCGCGACACGGCGGCGGCTGCTGTGCGCGGCGCCGTCCTACCTCGCCCGCCAGGGCACGCCGACCGAACCCGAAGCGCTGCTGGAACACAGCTGTCTCGGTTTCTCAGGCTTCCAGACCTTTCCAGCCTGGGAGATGACCGACAGTTCTGGCCGGCGCGTCAGTATCGAGGCCTCCGGCCCCCTGGTCACCGATGATGCCGAGGTGCTGGTCGAAGCCGCCGTGCAAGGCGTCGGGCTGATGATGAGCACGGATTGGCTGGTCGGACGCGAGCTCGCTGACGGCCGGCTGGTGCCAGTGCTGGAGGACTGGACGCTTGCCGATGAGGGCGCCGTCTACGTCGTCATGCCTTCGGCCAAAGGGCAAGCCGCCAAGACACGTGCCTTCGCCGACTGGATCGGCAAACGCTTTGCACCGGTCCCGCCGTGGCGGAGGTGAGGGTGCTGATCTCCCCCCTTGAGGACCCCTCGAGGGGGAGATTACGCGCTCAGCCGCCTCCACCACCCTGCTTGATGAAATGACCGAGCAGGTCCATCGGCACCGGAAACACGACCGTCGACGAGCGCTCACCGGCGATGTCATGAAGAGCCTCGAAATAGCGCAGCTGCATGGCCTGCGGTGTCTCGGCCAGCATCTTGCCGGCCTCGACGAGTTTTGCCGCCGCCTGCTGTTCGCCGTCGGCATTGATCACTTTGGCACGCCGCAGCCGTTCGGCCTCGGCCTGCTTGGCGATGGCGCGGACCATATTCTCGTTGAGGTCGACATGCTTGATCTCGACATCGGAGACCTTGATGCCCCAGGCATCGGTTCGCTGATCGAGGATCTCCTGGATGTCGCTGTTGAGCTTGTCACGTTCGGCCAGCATTTCATCGAGCTCATGCTTGCCGAGCACCGAGCGCAACGTGGTCTGTGCCAGCTGGTTGGTGGCGGTCATAAAGTCTTCGACCTGGATCACCGCCCGCTCAGCGTCGACGATACGAAAATACAGCACCGCGTTCACCTTCACGGAGACGTTGTCGCGCGAGATCACGTCCTGCGGCGGCACGTCCTGGACCACCACTCGCAGGTCGACCTTCACCATCTGCTGCACGAAGGGGATGAGGATGATAAGGCCGGGGCCCTTGACCCCGGTGAAGCGGCCGAGCGTGAAGACCACGCCGCGCTCATATTCCCGCAGGATGCGAATGGCCGCGGATAGGAACATGACCACGACGAGCGCTGCTGCCAGATAGGCCACATAACCGATGATCATTGCCTTGCTCCATCGCTTCTCGCATTGCGGCGCCGTATCGTCAGCACAAGATCCCTGACATCGGCCACCTCGACGCTGTCGCCCACTGCAAGCGGTTCGTCGGCTTTTGCCCGCCAGCGTTCGCCCCGGGCGAGCACGTGGCCCTCGCTGCCCTGCCAGTCGAGGACCTCCGCCGGCAGACCCTGCATGGCCTGTGCGCCAACACGCGGAACGTTCTTGCGGGCCGCCCACAGATAGCTGCCGGTCAACAGTGCCAGGCCGAGTGTCAGGACGGCGGCGGTGCCGATAACGGCCCACGACATCTCGAAGCCGGGCCCCTCGATCCTGAGCAGCATGGCTGCACCCAGCAGAAACGCAGCCACGCCTCCCAGCCCAAGGACCACAGTCGGGTTCAAGGCTTCGACGACCAGGAAGATGATGCCAAGCAGCATCAAGGCCAGGCCGGCATAGCTGATCGGCAGGAGATTGAGCGCATAGAGCCCGAGCAGCAGGCAAATCGTGCCGATCACGCCGGGGGCGACCGCGCCCGGGCTCGTGAACTCGAAGACGAGGCCATAGACGCCGACCAGCATCAGGATGACGGCGATGTTCGGGTCCGTGATGACGGCGAGAAGCCGGATGAGCCAGCCTGGCTCAAGCGTTTCAACCGGCAGCCCTTTCGTCGCCAATGCCTCTTTCTTGCCGGCGATCTCGACGGTCCGGCCGTCGGCCAGTTGAAGCAGCTCGGTGGTGTCGCGGGCGACGAAGTCGATGACATGCTGCTGCAGCGCCGCGCCGGCCGACAGGCTGGCCGCCTCGCGCACGGCCTTTTCACCCCATTCGGCATTGCGCCCGCGCAATTCAGCCAGGCTGCGGATCAGGGCAACGGCATCGTTCGTCGCCTTGGCGATCATCGCATCGCCCGCGGGTGCGTTCTTCTTGTCCTTGTCCGCCTCGGGGCCATCGTTCTTGCCGCCGTCCGGGAACGATGGCAGCGGCCCGCCCATCTCGATCGGCGTTGCCGCGCCCAGATTGGTGCCGGGCGCCATCGCCGCTACATGGGTGGCGTAGAGGATATAGGTTCCGGCGCTCGCCGCATGCCCGCCGGCGGGCGCGACATAGCCAATGACTGGAACCGGCGAGGCGAGAATGCCGGCGATCATCTCGCGCATGCTGGTGACCAGCCCGCCGGGCGTGTCCATCTGCAGGATGAGAGCCTCGACGTTTCGGTCCGCGGCCACCACCAGCGCTTCCTCGAGCTGCCTGGCACTCGCCGGACCGATGGCGCCGTCGATCTCGACGCGCAACGCAATTTTCTCCCGGCCATTCGCCTCTCCGGTTGCGGAAGAGGGACAAACGGCCGCAACAGCCACGAAAGCCGCGGCAAGCAAGACCGCACGCGCGAGTTTCACGCTCAAAGCTCCACACCTAGGATATGGGCTGGATTTTGCCGAAATCCATGACGCTTCGCGGCGGGTGACGCATCGCACGGTCCGGCTGGGCGTCGGCCTGCTCAGCGGCGGCTACGGCACCGAGAAGCTCCGCCAATCGGGCACGTTCCGCGGCTGTGCAGACCCAACGGCATGTTGCGCCATATAGACGAGGTCGGCGGCCGCACCTGACGGTGGCGGGGCCGCCGCTAAGTCCAGTCGATTTCCCCGTGATCGGTCCTTGTCGTTATCGCTCCGGCCGGCAGCCGATCACAAAACGCGACGACGTTCAGGCAGTCATATCGCGCGCTGGGCACGATCAGACCGTCATAATCGAGGAAATATGCGGCCTCGCCGATGTCTTGCGACCTCGGATATTCGGCGTGCTTTTCCTGATACGAAAGCTGGCCGTAGCGCGAGGTGTCGAGGCCAAGGGTCTGCAAGGCGGCCAGGTCGAGCAGTCTGAGCGTCCGGTCCAAAGAAAGATCGATCTCGAAGAGATTGTATCTGACACGTGAAGGGACCACTGGCTGACCCCGCGTCAGGTGGAATCTCATCTCGCTCAAGGCACCTTCGCGCTCTTGCGAGGTGTAGAGCACGTCGAATGTTCCATCGTCCCAACGGCCACCGGAGCTCGAGCACTGGATCGGGCTGCGGCCCTGGCGCACAACACGCCAAACCGTTCCGGAGTATTCGACCGGAACTATTGCCTCGATAGCGTCGATGAGCCGGCTATCGCGTCGTTTCCGCCCGGCGATCGCCAACTAGAGAAAGACCTCGTTCTCAAGCCGATCGATGACTTTGAGCACGTCGAGAGCACGGTCGTCGTGAATGAGATCTATCGCCCTTTCACCGTTCAATTGCGGGTGGCGAGCGTAAAGCCAGGTGCGGATATCGCTTGGCTCGTAGAATTCCTGCAGTCGGCCGACGATATAGTGCAGATCCGATAAAATGAGCTCGCTGCGTGGCTGGGGCTTGATGTCGCCGGCCTTCCACCTCGAAACCGTGGCCTTGGACACGTCGGTGATGTTTGCAATATCGGTTCCCTTGAGACCGCCAAACGTGCCCAATTCGTCCAGGAATCTGGGAACCGTCCGCAACGCCGTAGCCATATTTTCTCTCCGGCTTCCAAGCCAGCTTCGCCCATGCGTGTCAGCCTGACACTTTGACTGCATCGGCGCATTTCGGTTTCACAAATGGAAAATATGAAACGGAGATGCAAATGTCAATTGCCGCTTCGGTTCGACGGGTCTCCAGTGCCTGGTCGCTCAGGCCCGAAGCAGCGCCAGCTCTTCGGCGGTCAGATGGCGTACCTTGCCCTTGGCAAAGTCGCCGAGTTGCAGAGATCCGATCGCGATCCGGACCAGGCGCAGCACCTCGACGTTGTGGGCGGCGAGCAGCCGGCGGATATGGCGGTTGCGGCCCTCGTCGAGCACGATTTCCAGCCAGGCGGTGCTGGTGCCGCCGCGCAGCAGCTCGATCGAGCGGGCCGTCAGCAATTCGCCGTCGACTGTCGCGCCGGCGCGCAACCGCGCCAGGATGGCCTCGTCGGGCAGGGCGCCGATCTGCACGTGATAGGTCTTGGCGACATGCGAGGCGGGGTCGAGCAGGCGCTGCGCGAGGCGCGTGTCGTTGGTCATCAACAGCAGGCCTTCGCTGGCCTTGTCGAGGCGGCCGACGGGCGAGACGAAAGGCAGGTCGAGCCCGGCCAGGCAATCATAGACGGTGCCGCGGTCCTGCGGGTCGACACGGGTGGTGACCAGCCCACGCGGCTTGTTGAGCATCAGATAGACCTTGCGCTCGGCGGCGACGCGGCGGCCGTCGACCTCGATGCGGTCGCGGCCTGGATCGACGCGCATCGAGCCGTTGCGCACGATCTTGCCGGCGACCCGCACGCGGCCCTCGGCAACCAGAAGCTCGGCCTGCTTGCGCGAGCAAAGGCCAAGCTTCGACAACGCGCGACAGAGGCTGACGCCGGGAGGTTGGGTCCCGGGGGCAGGGCGCTGCCGGGCAATGATCGGTCGCGGCGACATGGCGTTGGTTCTCGTTACGCGTTTCCAGTATAACCGGCTGCCGACTGTGTCCACGCAAGGACTGGAATGTCGCCTCGGATGCATGCGGCCCTGTTAGATGAGCCTTGCCAGCCTTGCGGCGTCGCGTATAGCCAGCACGGCATCCGGATTGGTCACGGGATAGGCAGTGATGAAGCGTTCGACCGAAAATTCGGGGAATTCGGCTTTCAAACGGGCGGCAAACCTGGCCGCTTCGCCGGCCTCACCCGTGGCCGCATGCGCGAGCGCCAGAAACATCAGCACGTCCGGCGACTCCGGCGAACTCCGGCGGAGCGCTGCAATGGCTTGCCGGTGTCTGCCGGCGGCGAACAGAATGCGGCCCTGCATGCCGAAATACCAGGGCGGGGCCAGTGGGTTAAGCCGCATGGCACGCTCGATGAGCGGAATTGCCTCGGCCGGATCGCCAACGACAAGCGCCTTGCTGCCGGCAAGTAGCGGCAATATGCCGGCATGATTGAAGCCGTATTCGAGAGCGCGCCGGTGGGCGCGCTCCGCTCCTTCGAGATCGCCAAGGCATGCTCTGAGGTTGCCAAGGCACGCGTGGGCGCAACTGTCCGTCGGGTCGAGGCGCAGTGCGTTTTCGGCCGCCGTCCGCCAGTTCTCGATCGAGGTCAGCACGTCGTCGCCAAAGCCGTTGCAGGCCTCGATCGAATAGGCATAGGCGAGTTCGGCCCAGCAGTTGGCGAAAGTGGGGTCAAGCTCCAGCGCTCGTAAAAACAGACGGATCGCCGCCGCATTGCCGGCGCGGCTGAACGTCGTGTGCTGTTCCACGCCGAGCAGATAGCAATCATAGGCGCGCAGGCTGGCCGGCGGCTTGCGGCGAACCGCGTTGCGGCCGACGGTGGCGAGGGTTCCATAACTGCCGGCCAACACATTGATGATGCTTTCGGTCAGGCTGTCCTGCAGCTCGAAAATGTCCTCGACACGCCGGTCGTAGCGCTCCCTCCACAGGCTGACGCCGTTGCGAGCATCGGCAAGCTCTATCGTCAAGCGAACCCTCTGGTCGTCGGCGCGCAACCGGCCCGAAACTATATAGGTGACGCCGAGCGTCTTACCGTCCGCGGCAAAATCGGCCGGCTTGCTGCCCAGTGATTTCATCGTGTGAAAGGCTATGACAGGCAGGCCTGCGTAGCGCGCCAGGTCGATGGTGATGTCCGACGACAGGCCATCGGCAAAGCGACGCCATCGCTCTTCGGAATTGAGGCATTCAATCGGGAATATGGCAAGCGCTGGCGGGGCTTCGGACAAAGGCAAAAGCGCTTCCTGCGACGCGCGCGGGATACCGCTAAAGTAGGTCGCAAGCCCGATCTTCGTCCGTACGCCGAGCTTTTCGTAGATGCTCGCAAGGTGAGTGCGAACTGTGGTCGGGGCAATGAAAAGCGCCTTGCCGATTTCACGGTAAGTCATACCGGACGCGAATTTTTCCGCAACCGCGCGCTCGCGACCCGACAAGGCGTCGAGCCCCCGCGCTTTCGAAGCGTCGTTGAGCATCATGCTGGAATCCGTCCCCAGCGGAAGAATACTACAAATGCAGGAGGTCGAATACTGCATCTGCCCGATGCCGCCGCTGACGCACAAACTGCAAGGTCGCCCGCAGCAACAGCTGTAGTCAGGGGAGGGCTTCCATGCGTACCGTTTCGGTCGTTATTGCATGCACGATTTTGAGTTTTTCGGCGGGTCTGTCGCCGTCGTTCGCAAGAGGATGCAGGCAGGTGCTGGAATCGGATGTGAAAATCACGAGCATGCGACTCTACGCCGACATCCTGGCCAATGCCGCCCGCAACGGCTGGGACTACACGCCTGAATCGATCGTCAGCGGCTCAAAGCGGCATTTCGAGGAGATGAAGCTCCAGTTGAACAACGCCGGCTATGAGATCGTGCCCGTCGGCGTCCGCCTGTATTGCAAACGGTCCGACAAGCTCGCCGCCCGCTAGCAACCAGCGATCCGCCCCTTTGCGGCGCAAGCTTTCGGCAATGTTGAGCAGAAGACCGCGCCGGATCCATCTTGATCCGCTCAGCGCCGTGCGCTTTCAACGCGCCCAGGAACCTTCCCGATGCTGCCGCCCGACACCGGGCGACACCTCAGGTAAACGCGCCGGGTACACACCCGGGCAGCAAACCATCCCAGTGCCCACGGGACGTCCTAACTCATGCGGGGGATTTGATGGGGATCGAAGACGACCACGCGCCACTCCGCCTGGACCACGCGCTGTACCACTTGGACGGCACGCCAGCCGGCCGTTAGCTCTCCACGCCTGAGCATCTCGATGATGGTTGAATCCAAAATCACCACAGTTCGGTGCTCGTCGAGCGAGCTTTCAGCAGCCTGGTTCCGCAGCCTAAGTATGTGCAACTTCGGAAGCTGCCGACATCAATTCCTCGGGATTCGGCGCTCTGAAGGTGTTGAGGCCATCCTCCAGAACTTCAGTGAAGTTCCAGCGTACGATGCCCGCCCGGTCGATTAGGAACTGACCGACAAGCTGCGCCTGGCTGGAAGCCATCGCCTGCTGATCGACTTCCGTAATCTCATAACCTTCCTTCTTGTTAAGAAATTCATTCATTGCCATGACGTCCATAGGCTCGGGCAACTCGCCCGGGAGATGGAACGGTATCGCCATGACCGTTTCCATCCCGACCTCGCGCAAGCCGAAGGCACGGTGCGAGGCCCGCTCCGGGTCGGATGCAGCGAGAAGATCGGGTGCCGGGTGGTAACGGAAATAGAGCCGCGCCCGCTCGACTGGCGTATTGACCACCGCCAGGCATTCGACGCCTTGCTCACGCAGGGCCGGCTTAAGTTGCGCCATCGCCGCGACATGGCGCCGGCAGAACGGACAGTGCAGGCCTCGGAACAAACCGATCAACAACGGGCTACGGCCTCGAAAATCATCGAGCGCGATCTTGCCTTCGCGTGAGATCGCATTAAGCACAACATTCGGCGCCCGGTCGCCCGGCTGCAGCGGGCGGTCAACATTACTCGTGGACATGGACAACCTCCTCGCCCTGGGTCAGTCAGGGAAAGCAGCACACCCAGCGTTTCGGAGGCGATCAAGTTGCCGGGGGCGAAAGCTTCCTGTGCCAAGGCAATAACTTTCGACCTCTGCCATATTGCCGAGGTCGAGATTACGCGTGTTGCAAGCTCATCATAGCACGAAAAATTCATCTGCGGGTCGCCCGTTTCGCGAGCCGTCTCGAGCGCCGCGGAACAGTGGGTCGCCTCATCCGTGGGGCGACGCAGCGGCGAAGTCGATTTTTCCTCCAGACGGGCGTCCTTGGTCGACTTGAGCCCTTGCGCTTTTTAGAAGCGCAACAAATAGCGCGACCGCGCGCATTGCGTGGTCCACTTCATCGGACGCGGCGCAAGTCGGTAACCTTCCGAATAGAATCCTCGGAGGCGGCTCCAGGTTAGACGTTGCAATTTCGCAGGCCCGCATCGGCCGCTGCGGCTGTGGAGGGCGGCATAGGAGAAGAACCATGCCCAGTTGGAACACGGGCCACATCGTCGGCCAGAAGTCTCCGCCCAAGGCACGAGAGGTCTGGAGCATCCGAACGCGACTGCAGTATCAGGTGCGGAACGCGATCTTGCGCTGTTCGATCTTGCCATCGACAGCAAGCTGCGGGGTTGCGACTTGGTCACGATCACCGTCGGAGACGTCGCCCTTTCCGGCAGCGTGCGTGATCAGGCCGTGATCGTGCGGAAGACAGGGAGCGGCGCTTTCACAAAGCGTCGCTCCGTGACCCGATTATAGACAACGAGACGGGTATCCTGGACATCCGCTCTTGCCCACATAACCAACAGATCATTCGGCAGGCACCGTCGTTCGGTCTGGTGCGCCTTCGCGGTATTCGCTCCAGGCCTGCCGCAGGATTTGCACCGATGAGGTTAGAAAGATACCGGCCATAAGTGCGGCGACGGTCAGATCCGGCCATGCGCTTGACGTACTCCAGACGCCGACAGCTGCGGCCATCACCACCATATTGCCGATCGCGTCGTTGCGCGAGCACAGCCAAACCGAGCGGACATTCGCGTCACCATCCTTGTAGGGTATCAGAAAACCAACGGAAGCAAGATTGGCGGCAAGGGCCAGAAAGCCGATGATGCCCATGACTTCCGCGCTGGGTACGCCGAGGATCAGCGTCTGATAGACGGTCGAGCCGAAAACCCATAGCGCCATCAGGCTGAGCGACAGACCCTTGAGCAGCGCAGCCGTTGCGCGCGTCCTCAAGCTCGCGCCGATGACCGCGAGGCTCAGCCCATAGGTGAGGGTGTCGGCGAGGAAATCCAGCGCGTCGGCCTTCAGCGCCTGAGAACCGGCAAGTGAGCCGGCAGTCATTTCCGTCAGGAACATGGCCGCATTAATAGCGATGACCGTCCACAGCACACGCTTGTAGCGCGGGTTCATGCCGTCAAAGACCGGCACGCCGTCCGAACAGCATGAGGCTTCCGCTGCACGATCATGTGAATGACCGTGCAGCTTCGCCGGCAGAACCAGCGGCGCCGGTCCCGCACAGCTTTTGGTTTTATGATCGCAGCAAGCTTCAGACATGGGGTGACTCCTCAGTGAAGACACTGTAGGATCTCTAGTGGCTAGAGGTTCAAGAGGCTTTTTATGGATTTGTCGATCGGTGAATTGTCTCGTCGCGCGGAGGTGAAAATACCGACGATCCGCTACTACGAGCAAATTGGCCTGTTGCCCGAAACGGGTCGAACCGAAGGAAAGCAGCGGCGCTATGGAAGGAGGGCAGTGGCGCGGCTTGCCTTCATCCGGCACGCGCGAGAACTCGGCTTCGAGGTTGATGCGATCCGTACGCTGCTTTCGCTGCAGGATGATCCGGATCAATCATGCGCCCGCGCCGACGAGATCGCGAAGGCGCGGCTGGTCGAGGTGGAGAAGCGCATCGCCAGTCTTAAGGCTCTGCGCAGGGAATTGCGGAAGATGGTCGAGGAATGCGCCTGCGGGCGGGTCGGCGAGTGTCGCGTGATCGAAACGCTCGCCGACCGAACGCATGCGCATGGGAAGTTGGCGGCAAGTTGATCGGAGAACCGGCGCACCTTCACAGAATGTCAACCCCGACTCGAAGCATTCAAGCGTCAGCTAGAAGCGATAACGCACTCCGACTTGCGCGAGCACAGGCCAAGTTAGACAGCGCGCGGCAGGCTGACACCGGGAGGCTGGGTCCGGGGGCAGGGCGTTGCCGGGCAATGTTCGGTCGCGGCGACATGGCGTTGCCTGTGGATTCTTGTATACGAGCATCCCAGTATAGCCGGCTGCCGGCTGTGTCCGCGAAAGGGAACTGCTCGCCACTTGCATCGATCACGGCGGCTGCGAGGACTTGCATGAAAACAGCCGTTCGCCTTTGCCTGCTGCTCGCCTGTCTGCCGACATCGCTGGCGCATGCCGGCTGGCAGGCGGTCGAGAAGGTCGAGACCTATGCCATCTCGGGGCAGTCCGGCCCGGAGCTTTATGCCTCGATTGGCGGGCGCGGGCCGCTGCTCGGCGAGCGCCGCGTCATCGCGCATACCAATTTCAAGCTGACCTGGGTGAGGGACTACCAGCCGCAAGGCGACGCCTGCGTACTGGTGTCGGCGCGGCCGAAGCTGATCATCACCTACACCTTGCCGAAGCCGGCCGCGCGGCTGCCGGGCGCAATCCAGAAGAACTGGGAGATCTTCTCAGCCGGCCTTGCCGCCCACGAGAAGGTGCATGGCGCCAGCATCATCGACATGGTGCATAAGATCGAGGCGGCCACCATCGGCCTGACCGTCGCCGATGACCGCGGCTGCAGCAAGATCAGGACCGAAGTGACGAGACGTCTCGCCGGAATTTCGCAGGCACAGCGGCAGGCGAGCCGCGATTTCGACCGGGTCGAATTCGGCCCGGGCGGCAAGCTGCGGCAGCTTGTGTTCGCGCTGATGACCGGCGGATGATGCTGCAGGGCTGCGGGGACGGCAGGGTACCACCTTTGCGGCCCTCACGCCTGCTCGGTCGGATAGAGGGTCAGGATGTTGACGTTGACCCGTGGCGGCTGGGTCACGGCGTACAAGATGGCGGCGGCGATGTCCTCGCTTTCCAGCTGCTCCATGTCGCCCAGCCTTTGCTCGACCGCTTGGCGCACATCGGCGCGCATATTCTGGGTGAACTCGGTCTTGACGGCGCCGGGCTCGATGCAGGTGACGCGGATACCGTCCTTGCCGATCTCGCGGCGCAGCGATTCCGCCATCGCGCTCACCGCGTGCTTGGTGCCGGAATAGACCACCGAAGGGTGGATATAACGGCCGGTGCCGGACGAGACGACGACGATGTGGCCGGCGCCTTGCCGCTGCATCGAGGGCAGTGCCGCATGGATCGGATAAAGCAGCCCGAGAATGTTGACGTCGACCATCCGGCGGTACTCTTCCGGCGTCGTGTTGCGGAACGGCGCGGCGACGCCGACGCCTGCAACCGCAAGCAGAATGTCGAGCCGGCCGTACTCCTGCTGGACCCGTTCGACCATCGCCGTGGCTTGCGTCTCGTCGGTGACGTCGACGACAATCGGCAGCGCTGCACTGCCGGTCTCACGGATCCGCCTCGCCAGATTGTCCAGGCGCTCGGCGCGCCGCGCAGCAATCACCAGCGTGGCGCCCTCGGCCGCCAGCGCCAAGGCGGTGGCCTCGCCGATGCCTGAGGAGGCACCAGTCACCAAGGCGATCTTGCCGCTCAGTTTTCCTGTCTGCATCTTTTTCTCCCGAGGTTTTGGATACGCCCTGAAGCTAGGTGCGGATGCTCTGAAAGCAATGCTTATGGGCGACTGAAGGACCGGACGGCTTGCGGGACAGAAGGGCCGGGACAGCGCCCTCCGGCAAGCCCATGTCTGCGCAATTCTCTTTGAGCGAACGAGCGGGCCTTGACGTGACTGGAGCTGTTGCGTCTTGATACGGGGTGCGGGGCTTCGCATGAAAACAGCTGATCGACTATGTCTGCGGGTGGCTTGTTTGCATGCGACGCGCCTGCAGGCACCACCGCGATCCTCTCGTGACCGACCGGGCTGAGCGCAAGATGAAGGTCCTCGTCGTCTATTGCCATCCCTGCACGGACAGCTTCAATGGCGCCGTCCGCGATATGGTGCTGGAGACGCTTGCCGAACGCGGCCATCAGGTCCACCTGCTCGACCTCTATGCGACCGGCTTCGATCCAGTCATGCGCACGCAGGAGTGGCGCGGCTACCACGACAAGGCGGCGAACCTGCAACCCGTGCACGAACATGCGCAGGAGCTGCTCTGGGCGGAGGCGGTCGTCTTCATTTACCCGACCTGGTGGTATGGCCTGCCGGCGATGCTGAAAGGCTGGCTGGAGCGCGTGCTGGTGCCGGGCTTCGCTTTCGAGATGCCGACCGCACGCCGCGGTCCACGGCCCAAATTGCGGCACATACGCCGGGTGATGGCGATGACCACATGCGGTGCCACGCCGCTGATGTCGTGGATCATGGGACAGCCCGGCCGGCGAACCCTGCTGCGCGGCTTCCGCTCCGTCTGCCATCCGCTGTGCCGGACCAAATTCGTGGCGCTCTACCGGATGGACAGCGTATCGGCCGCCGGTCGCCAAGCGCATCTGCAGCGGGTCAGAAAAGCGGTTGCCGGCCTTGGTCGCGCTGATGCGGTCGCCGCCACAGTGCCTGGCTGATAAGCTAGGCGAGCCGTCACCGGCACAGGCGCGTTGACTCTATTCCCCATTTCTGGAAATCTGGAAATATGGACAAGACGCTCGCCCTTTCGGCACTTGCCGCGCTCGGCCAGGAGACCCGGCTGGACGTTTTTCGCCTTTTGGTGCGGGCCGGCGCCGAGGGCGTAGCTGCGGGCGAGATCGCCTCACGGCTCGCCGCGTTGCCGAATACGATGTCGGCCCATCTCAAGATCCTGTCCCATGCCGGCCTGGTGCGGACCGAACGAGAGGGCCGCAGCGTGCGCTACTTCGCCGATATGACCGGCTTTCGCGATCTGCTGGCCTACCTCATGGAGGATTGCTGCAATGGCGCGCCGGAACTTTGCCAGCCGGTCATCCAGGCCGTGACCTGCAACTGCTAGGGGGAGGTTCGTCTTGGCCAATCTTTCCCGCCGCCTTGCCGCCGAAGCCCTCGGCACAGCTCTGCTGGTCGCCACCGTGGTCGGTTCCGGCATCATGGCTGACAGGCTGAGCAATGATGTCGCCGTCTCCCTGCTCGGCAACACCTTGCCGACCGGGGCGATCCTGGTCGTGCTCATCACCATATTCGGGCCGATATCCGGAGCGCACTTCAACCCCGCGGTGACGCTGGTATTTGCGCTTCGACGCGAGATCGAAACGAACGCAGCGCTTGCTTACGTCGCCGCCCAGATTGCCGGCGGCATCGCCGGAACGTTGCTCGCGCATGCGATGTTCGAACTGCCGATCCTGCAAGTGTCGGCGACGGTGCGGACCGGAAGCGGGCAATGGATTGCGGAGCTGGTTGCCGCCTTCGGGCTGGTCTTCACCATCCTCGCCGGCCTGCGCTCACGTCCGGATTCGATCCCCTGGCTGGTCGGGCTCTATATCACCGCCGCCTATTGGTTCACCGCGTCGACATCCTTCGCCAATCCGGCCGTCGCCATCGCCCGTGCGTTCTCCAACACGTTTGCCGGGATCCGCCCCGCCGATCTGGCGGGGTTCATCGCCGCCGAGCTTTTGGGCGCGTTGCTGGCCATGGCATTGGCAGGGTGGCTGCTCGTCCAACCGAAACCAGTCCGACAGATGAAAGCTGCGCAATGACCATCACCATCTACCACAACCCCGATTGCGGCACCTCGCGCAACACGCTGGCCATGATCAGGCAGTCCGGCGAGGAGCCGGAGGTGATCGAATATCTGAAGAACCCGCCATCGCGGCAAAAACTCGTCGAGCTGATCGCGGCGATGGGCATGACGCCGCGCCAATTGCTACGAGAGAAGGGCACGCCCTATGGCGAACTCGGCCTGGGCGACCCCAAGTGGAGCGACGACGAGATCCTCGATTTCATGCTGGCGCATCCGATCCTGATCAACCGGCCTATCGTGGTGACGCCGCTCGGCACCATGCTCGCCCGACCCTCCGAAGCGGTGCTCGATATCCTGCCCAATCCGGATATCGGCCCGTTCACCAAGGAGGACGGCGAGGCCGTCATCGACGCCAGCGGTAAGCGCGTCGGCTAAATATCGTCTTATTTCAATCTTTGTCGAAATTCTCTTGACGTGCAGCGATTCTGGAAATAGCTTATTTCCATGAAACTCGAAAAAGCAGCCGCGCAACTTGAAGCCCTCGGCAACCCGACGCGGTTGCAGCTCTATCGGACGCTGGTGCGAGCCGGCGATGAGGGGCTGCCGGTCGGGCGCATCCAGGACAGGCTCGGCATCGCCGCCTCGACGCTGTCGCATCACCTCAAGCGGCTGGTCGACACCGGCCTGGTAACGCAGGAGCGCCAGGCGACCACGCTGATCTGCCGGGCCAACTATCCCGCCATGAACGGGCTCATCGGATACCTCGCGGACGAATGCTGCGCCGACGGCACCTGTGCGCCGGCATCGGCGGAAGCGGTCGCCAAAACGGCGGCGTGATTTTTTTGGCATTATAATTCGAAATTACCGGAAGGATGGAAGATATGGATACGATCGAAAAACTCCCTGTGGCGGTGATCGGCGCCGGGCCGGTCGGTCTGGCGGCAGCGGTCCACCTCATCGCGCAGGGCGTTCCTGTCAAAGTCTATGAAGCCGGCAATGCGGTTGCATCCAATCTCAGGGATTGGGGCCATGTCCGGGTGTTCACGCCTTGGCGCTATTGCGTCGATCGGGCGGCCAGAGACCTGCTCGAGGCGCATGGCTGGCGGATGCGCGAGCCCGAGGCATTCCCGACCGCGGACGACCTCGTCGCGGACTATCTCGAGCCGCTTGCAAAGCTTCCGCAATTGTCGCCGTCGATCGAAATCGGCGCCCGCGTCGTCGGCATTTCGCGCTGGGGCGCCGACAAGGTGCTGAGCAAGGAGCGCGAAAACCGGCCGTTCATGCTGGTGGTCGAAACCTCCACCGGCGCCAGGCGCGACAGCGCCCGCGCCGTCATCGATGCATCGGGAACCTGGCAGATGCCGAACCCGCTCGGCGCCGGCGGAATTCCTGCAGAAGGCGAAGCCGAATTTGCCGACCGCATCGCCTACGGCATCCCCGATATTCTCGGCCGCGACCGCAGCCTTTATGCGGGGAAAACGACGCTGGTCGCCGGCTCCGGCCATTCGGCGGCCAATGCGGTGCTGGATCTCGCCAGTCTGGCAAATGTGGACGCCGGCACGGCTTTCATCTGGACAACGCGCGGCACCGACCTGGTGCGCATCTACGGCGGCGGCGATGCCGACCAATTGCCGGCACGCGGCGAACTCGGCGCCGAAGTGCGCGAACTCGCCGAGAGCGGCGGCGTCAGGCTGGTGACGGGCTTTGCGGCTGTTTCGATCCGCGATGCCGACGGACGGCTGGTCGTCGAAGGCCAGACCAAGGACGGCTTGCAGGCGCTTGGCCCGGTCGACGGTATCATCGCCGCGACCGGACAACGCCCGGATCTGTCGCTGACACGCGAGCTTCGGCTCGAGCTCGATCCGTGGCTGGAAAGCGTCAAGGCACTGGGGCCGCTGATCGATCCCAACGAGCACTCCTGCGGCGACGTGCCGCCGCACGGTCACCGCGAGCTCAGCCATCCAGAGCAAGGGTTCTATACGGTCGGTATCAAGAGCTATGGCCGCGCGCCGACCTTCCTGCTGCTGACCGGCTATGAGCAGGTCCGCTCCGTCGCCGCAGCGATCGCCGGCGACATGGTGGCGGCCGACAATGTCCAGCTCGTGCTGCCGGAGACCGGCGTCTGCACCGTGCCGACGATCGGTACTGCCGACAAGGGGTGCTGCGGCGGCCCGGCGCCCGCCGCTTCGGATGCCTGCTGTGTCGCCGATGTCGAGGCGAAGACGATCGGCAAAAGCGGTTGCGGTTGCAGCGTCGCGGCATGAGCCTTTCGCCGCCTTCGACGGCCGTCCTGCGCAGCCGCGGCATGATCATAACCACGCTTGGCCTGACGCAGATCATGGCGTGGGGATCGTCCTACTATCTTCCCGCGGTCATTGCACCGGCGGTCTCCTCCGATACCGGCTGGCCGCTGGCATGGGTTGTCGGCGGGCTGTCTCTCGGCTTGCTCATGGCGGGATTGATTTCTCCGCGCGTCGGTTCATCGATCGAGCGGCATGGCGGCCGCAACGTCCTGGCATTCAGCGCCGGATGCATCGGGGTCGGCCAGATCGGGCTAGCCCTTGCTCCCAACCTTGCGGCCTATATCGCTGCCTGGCTGATCATCGGACTGGGCATGGGTGCGGGGCTCTACGATGCCGCTTTCGCCACGCTTGGCCGCCACTACGGCCACGGCGCGCGCTCCGCCATCACCGCGCTGACCCTGTTCGGCGGTCTTGCGAGCACGATCTGCTGGCCGATCTCAGCCTTGCTGCTGGGGGAGGTCGGCTGGCGCGGCACCTGCCTGGTTTACGCCGCCTTTCAGCTGGCAATTGCGCTTCCGCTCTATCTGGTGATCCTGCCCCGCGCGGCGCCGCAACCGGCAGTCAAACCAGAATTGAAGGAGGCGGCACCGGTCCTGGAAAACAATATGGATCCGTCGATCATGATCGTTCTGGCCGCGACCCTCACGCTTGCGGCGGTAATCTCCTCGACGCTGTCGGTGCATCTGCTCACCATCCTGCAGGGCAGCGGCATGGCGCTGGCCGCAGCCGTCGGGCTCGGCGCTCTGGTCGGCCCGTCCCAGGTGGCGGCGCGCGCGATCGAGATGATGATTGCGCGCTACCACCATCCGATCCTGACCAAGTTCGCCTCAGTTGCCTTTGTGGCGATCGGCGTTTCGGCGCTCTGGGCCGGCATGCCAATCATCCCGGTCGCGCTCGGTTTCTATGGCGCGGGCATCGGCCTCGAATCCATCGCACGGGGAACGCTGCCGCTCGCGCTGTTCGGCTCGAACGGCTATGCGAGACTAATGGGTCGCCTCGCCATGCCGAGCCTGATCGCCCAGGCGGCGGCACCCTCGGCCGGCGCATTGCTGCTGGAGCGCTTCGGCCCGCATGGGACGTTGGCCGCGCTTTCCGGTCTGGCGCTGGCCAACGTCCTCTTGGCATGCGGCTTGGGCTGGCGGATGCTCCGCCGGCGGGAATCGCAGGTTCAATCCCGATAGGATTTGACCAGCGTTCACCCCCTTCACCTGGGTAGCGGGAGATCTTCTAAGGGGTCGGCAAGGAAGGATGCGGCGATCAGATCGTCGGCATCCAGCCGCAGGGAGCCTTCGGCGCCTCCCATGATGGCGGCAACTTTCTGAAACGTCTTCATCTCGTGCTCGGTGATCTGGGCGCTTCGCATTCTGGCTTTGAGGTCAGCAACGCGCAGCCCCAAACTGTGGGACATTCCGATTTTACGGTTCGACATGGTAAGATGCTCCTCCCCGGCCCATGTTTGTTTTGCCACCCGCCCTTATTCGCATTTCCTCCGCCTGCCTAAATATGAGGCATCGCGAATACAGCGCCCGAACGCCCGATGCAAGGGAAGGTTCCGGCGCGCAGAGGTCACGAAATAATAATGCGAAGGAAGCACGGCCGATGGTCCGGCCGGAGGTAGGACTTAGGTACGACGCCCCGCCAGACAGAGGGTTCCGGAGGCTTATCGGCTGGCGAGGACCATGCGGTTGCCTTCGCTGTCGCGAAACTCCGCCACTGTGCGGCCCGGCTGCCACGGCGCCTCATGAGGTTCGGTGACGATCTCGACGCCGCCCGCTTTCAACGCCGCGGTCATTGCTCCGACATTTTCGTCGACCAGCACCAATACCGGCTCCGCGGCGGGGGTGTCGTCGGCGCGCCTGATGAAATGCAGGTTCGTCACGGCATGCGGAAACGCCAGCTCGATCCAGCGCCAGCCGCCATCGCCCATCTTCTGGTCGGCCAGCACCTGACAGGCGAGATGCCTGGTGTAGAACGCCTTGGCACGGTCCTGGTCGAACACTGGAAGCTCGGCAAACTGGATATGCATGATCGTCTCTCCTGCTTGATGGCTGCCGCGCAGCCGCCCACGCGGAAAAGACGATGCGGGCAACCGAAAAGATTCTTCGGTAGTGAGAATCTTTTCGGCGCGACCGGTCGTCCTTCGTTCATACCAACCAGTCAGGAGACGACGATGAACTATGCGCTCATTCGATATGGTGTGAACCAAGCCGACCTGGACAATAACCGCGCGCTGGTCGAAAAAGTGTTCGAAGCGCTGGGCGAGGCGGCACCGCCGACGGTGCGCTATCTCGTGCTCGAGCTGGACGATGGTTCGTTCGTCCACATCGTCGGTCAGGACGGCGATTCGTCGACGCTGACCGGGCTTGCGGCCTTCAAGGCGTTTACGGAAAACCACGCCCAGCGCCGCTCCACCCCGGCAATGCGATCGCCTGTCAAAGTCATCGGCAACTACCGTATGCTGGCGGATCAAAAAGCCGGGTAGCGCCTGCCATGCCGCTCGCGCAGAAATGGGACGGTACGCCGAAAATGAACAGGGCGACTTTGGAGGCGATGCTCGTCGGGTTGCGGCCAAGGCTGCATCGTTACTGCGCGCGCATGGCCGGCTCGGTGATCGACGGCGAGGATATCGTCCAGGAGGTGCTGATCAAGGCGCTACAGGCGATCGACGGCGGCGCGATGGTCGAACGGCCGGAGCAATGGCTGTTTCGCATCGCCCACAATGCCGCGCAGGATCATCTGCGGCGGCGCAATCGGGAAAGGTCGCGCATGACCGAGGCCGACATGAGCGTCATCGAGGACCCCTCCGGTAGCGCCGACAGCCGGCTCGCCGCCCAGACCGGCCTGCGCTCCTTCATGCAGCTTTCGGTGCCGCAGCGCAGCGCCGTGATCCTGGTCGACGTGCTCGGCCTCAACCTGCACGAGACCTGCGAAGTCACCGGCGCGACGCTCGCCGCCACCAAGGCCGCGCTGCATCGCGGGCGGGCGCAGCTCAAGCTGCTGGCGCTGCAGCCCGCGCAGGCGCTCGCGCCGAGGCTCGACGCCGATGACGAGCGCCGGCTGCGGCGCTATGTCGACCTGTTCAACGCGCGCGACTTCGACGCGGTCAGGGCTCTGATCGCCGAGGACGTCCGGCTCGATGTCGTCAACCGCGTCCGCCTGCGCGGCAAGGCCGAAGTGTCGACCTATTTCGGCAATTACGACCGCGCGACCAATTGGGCGCTGTCGCTGGGCTTTGTCGACGGGCGGCCGGCGATCCTCATCCGCAACCCTGGGGACCCGGACGGCGCCGTGCGCGGCTTCATGCTGGTCGAATGGCGGGACGAGCTGGTCGTCCAGATCCGCGATTTCCGCTACGCACCCTGGTGCTTGCCCGATGCGGAGATCGGTACGATTGATCCGTGAGGGGCTTGCCGAGATGGCGCGCGGAGGCGACGTGGCCAAGGTTGCGCCACCGAACAAGTCTGCCATCGCCTCGGTCACCAAGCTGAAGGGCTCCGCTTCCAATTTCGGGGAGCGGTATCGTCGCGACGAGGATCTACGGCCCACAGCCGCCATGCTCGATATAGAGCGGCGCCAGCCTTCGGATCAGGCAGCCTCCTCCTGGTTGACCCAAACGCAAGTGCCACATGGCAGCAAGTTCTTAGAGCGGTTCCGGCTCTCCTGGAACCGGTAACCCGCTCTAACTATCTGTTTTGCCGCATTTATGCGGACGCCAAATGACTCCATTTAGCTGCAAAATGCTCTAGCCGATACGCACGCGGCGCGTCACCTGGCCATTGCTCTCCCAGTATGTGTGTTTCTTGGCAATCAAGGGATCGTCCATCGCCGGTTGAATTTGTCCCGTGGTGCTGACCGCGCGCGAGGTCACCGTGTGTTCTCCAGGAGAGGGATTTGCCCAAGCCAGGGACCAAATTTTCCAGGCGTGTTCTGCCTCCTCACTGTGGTCAATGGTCGCTGGTGCCCAAGGCCCCTGGTCGATTTGCACTTCGACCCGGTCGATCGGCGCCCCCCAGGCTGCGCCAACGATGCGGTAATCTGAGTCTTTCCGGGTAACCTTCGCAGGCGCGGACTTTATCAGCGCTCGCCCGACTGACGTCTCGGCCCATACGGTCTCGCCGTTGTGGTCCTCCTCCCGGATGGTCACATAGTCACGGGCCATCAGAAGGCTCATGAACCGCGTATCGCGAACCTCGATGCGCTTTAGCCACTTGACGTTGGCGATCCCGTACCAGCCTGGCGCAATGAGCCGTACCGGGAAGCCATTGGGCGCCGGCAAGACGGCTCCATTCATTTCATAGCAGAGGAGATTATCGGGGTTCATCGCGTCGGCGAGCGACATGCTGCGAGCGAAGTTCTGCTGCATCTTGACGTCGCGTATTGCGACCTCGCCTTTGTCAGTACCGAAAAAGACGACCTCGATGCCCTTCTCCAGAACGCCGGCTTCCTCGAGGATCGGGGCGAGCGGCGTCCCAGCCCAGCGGGCATTGCCGATGCCGCCGGTGAAAAAGGGAAACCCGTGGTTGCCCGAGCATTCCACTGTGAAAACGACCTCCTGCCGCGGTCGTGCCCTGATGTCGGCGAGCGTCAATTTTAAGGGCTTCTTGACCAGGCCTCCGATCTCCATCGACCATGTCTTCTCGTCGATCGTTGGTCGGTTGAAATGCGAGATGCTGAAGAACTTGTCGTTTGGCGTTATCCAGCTATCCAAATCCTCCCAGACAAGCTGCTTCTGGATACCTACCGGATCGGGATTTTCGGTCGGCTGATCCAGCCATGGAATAACTTCCTCGCTCGGCCGTGTTGGAAAAGCGTAAGCCCGACGCGAGGTATAGAGAGCAGCAATTGCGGCAAGAGCCGCGCTTCCTTGAACAAGAAGTTCTCTGCGCTGAAAATCAGGCATGTTGTTTACCTCCCAGTTGATCCGGAACGGGCTGCAACGTGCCTTAGGCCGTAGCCTGATCACGGATAGGCGACACAATGTGAAGTCTGCCAACCCGGAAATATCCGGATAGCTCAGACGATCACCGACGCAAGTCAGGCATGTGAAGCGTTGGACGAAACTCTGGCTCGCGTTTCGCATGCCAAGAGTGCGCCTTTGAGAAGGAAGTGTCCACAACTTGGACGGGACATGATGATGATTGCGACATTCCATGCCGATTTTCGGTCCTGCCAAATCATTGCTGCTCGGATCGCTGCCGAACGCCCGCTTCTGGGTCATTTCGGGACCTTCGTAGGTTCTCGTCGAACCGGTGTTTCCTGCCGGCCGGTGGGTTGGCCGTGCGGCCGGCACCGCCCTGATCGCTTGGGGCGGTGCAACGCTTGTGGTCTGACGACCAGGGCTGCCTCGAATCTCGCATTTGCAGGAAACGATACCTCCTGACGCAAAGTGCATCGCACCGCCCCAGCCAGGCCGGCTCACAACGCGTCGGGGCGGACCGGCGGTGACGTCAAGCTTACGCAGGCATTCAGGCGTCGAGGAACTTTGAACCCTCGCGTCCGTTTACCGGCTATCACGTCTGGAAGTTCCGCCAATGAATGTCAGCGATGAAAGGACTGTATCGCTTTGGGCGGCAACCGAAGTCGCGCCTGAGGCGGTTCCGCTCGAGCGGAGTGAACAGGTCGATGTGGTGGTCGTCGGATCTGGCATTGCCGGACTGTCGGTCGCCTACGAATTGGCCGTCGCCGGGCAAAAGGTGGCGGTGCTCGATCGCGGCCGGATCGGAAGCGGCATGACTGCACGCACCACCGCGCATCTGTCGTCGATCTGCGACGACTACTTTTCGGAACTGATCAAATTGCGCGGCGAGGAACTGGCGCGGATTTACTACCAAAGCCAGTCGGCGGCTATCGACCGTGTCCAATCGATCCAGGAAGCAGAGGGTATCGCGTGTGATTTCCGCCGCCTCGACGGCTTTCTGGTTCCGGCGTCAGGCAGAAGGGAATCCGTCATCGAGCGCGAACTGGACGTCGCTCTGAAGATTGGTGTCGACGTCGAGAAAACCGCGGGCGTGCCGTTTGCAGGCTTTTCGGATACGCCCGTCCTTCGCTACGCCAATCAGGCGACATTTCACCCGCTCAAATATCTCCGCGGGCTGGCTGCGGGCATTCGCGCGCGCGGCGGCATGCTTTATGCGGAGACCATCGTCGACAAGGTCGCGGAGACCGACGGCGGCGTCCGCGTAAGCACGGTCTCAGGCTTTACCGTGTCTGCCAGATCGGCCGTTGTCGCCACCAATTCGCCGATCAACGATCGGGTCGCGCTCCACACCAAGCAAGCGCCGTATCGGACCTACGCGATGGCGTTCGAGATCGCGCGCAACGTTTTGCCGGATGCACTCTATTGGGACACGCTGGATCCCTATCACTACGTTCGCCTGCAGCCTAGTGAAGGCAAAACCGACTTTCTGATCGTCGGTGGTGAGGACCACAAGACAGGGCAGGCCGACGATGCTGACGACCGCTTCGCGGCCCTGGCGGACTGGATCAAAGGGTTGGTGCCCGATATCGGCAGCGAAGCCAATCGATGGTCCGGGCAGGTGATGGAGACCGTCGACCATGCCGGGTTCATCGGCCGCAATCCCGGCAACCGGCATGTCTTCGTGGTCACCGGCGATTCCGGTCAGGGCATCACCCATGGGGTTGTTGCCGGCCAATTGGTTTCCGACCTGATCCTGAAGGGGGAAAGCCCTTGGCGGGAACTTTACGAACCCTCCCGCAAGACGGCACGCGCGATCGGCGACTATTTGGTGGAGAATGCGACAGCGATCAGGAGTTTTGCCGAGTATGTCGCGCCTGGCGAAATCGATTCCGCCGATAAGCTGCGGCCGGGAGAGGGCGCTATCGTGCGCGAAGGGCTTACCAAAGTCGCGGCTTTTCGCGATGAGGACGGCACGCTCCACAAGCGCTCGGCCGCATGCACCCATGTCGGCTGCCACGTTCATTGGAACTCATTGGAACGCTGCTGGGACTGCCCCTGCCACGGCTCGCATTTTGCCGTCGACGGCACGGCTTTGAACGGGCCGGCCGTATCGCCCCTGGCTCCTGTCAGATAATTCTTTTTCGCCCCCGCCGCGCAACTCACAATTCCTTCTCGGCCAACTCCCGAAATGCGTCGGGAACCGACCGCTGTAGTCCGAGCGCGACCGAGGCGTAGCCGACCGCCTCCCAGCCGAAGCGGTCGCGGATCTTGTCGATGGCGCGATCCGCGGTCCAGCGCGCCGCGCCCTTCCGGGTGCCGGGGCGGCGGCGGTCGTCGTCGAGCCCGAGCGGCAGTTCCAGTTGCAGGCCGGCATGCTGCTCCAGATGCGATACGGCGATCGCCAGCAGCGAGATTGTCTTTTCGTGCGGATGGTCGATGAGCACCTTGCGCACCAGCGCCTCGGCGATTTCGGCCAGCATGGCGGTTGCCGAAATCGGCTGGTCGAGCGTGACCGAGCGCGTCACCGAGCGCAAATCGGCAAAGCGGACGCGAACCGTCACCGTGCGGCCGGGCCGGGATTTCGCACGCAACCTGGTGGCGACCCTGTCGGCCAGATGCAGCAGGGCGGGGACGAAGACCTGCTCGTCGGCCGATTTTCGGCCGAGCGCCGATTGCGCGCCGGCCGAGCGCGCCCGGCGCTGCGTCTCAAGCTTGCGCGGATCGCGGTTCCACGCCAGCGCATTCAGTTTCTCCCCCGCCGCCGGCCCGAGCAGGCGCTCCAGCGCGCCACTGTTGGTCTTCGCCAACTCTCCGATGGTGTTGACGCCGATACCGGCCAGCCGCTCCCTGGTGACCGGGCCGACACCCCACATCAGCTCGACCGGCAGGTGGTGCAGGAACTCCAGCTCGTGGCGCGGATCGACCACCACCAGCCCGTCAGGTTTTGCGACCTGTGACGCGATCTTGGCCAGATGCTTGGTGCGGGCCACGCCGACCGAGATTGGCAAGCCGAGTTCGGCCCGCACGCGGCGGCGGATCTTGCCGGCGATCTCGGCGGGCGAGCCGAACAAATGGGTGCAGCCGGCGACGTCGGCAAAGGCCTCGTCGATCGAAATCCGCTCGACCACCGGCGTGAAATCGCCGAGCACCTTGATTGCCGCATCGCCCAGCCGCTGATAGTCCTTGAAATGGCCGCCGACGAAAATGAGTTGCGGGCAGAGTTCCCGCGCCCGCCGTCCCGGCATGCCGCCGCGCACGCCGAACGCCTTGGCCTCATAGGATGCGGCAAGCACTACCCCGCCGCCGACGGCAATCGGCTTGCCGCGCAAGGCCGGGTCGAGCAATTGTTCGACCGAGGCATAGAAGGCATCCAGATCCGCGTGGAGGATGTTGGCTTCCATCCGGCCCGTTCGCCCGCGGCGGCTCGAACGCCGCATTGTCTCAAGTGTGGTAGGAACATAAAGAGAACATTGCCGGCGGATTGTCAAGCAGCGGAAGCTGCCGCTGATGACGAGCGGGTGCCAATGTTCAGCCGCGCAGCCGATCGCGGGCCTGCATCAGCGCGAATCCCAACAGGTTCTCGCCGCGCCACAGCAGCGGGTTCACTGCCCTCTCGTCATCCGCCGCAAGACCAATGCCCCACACCCGGTCGACAGGGCTGGCCTCGGCCAGCACCCGGTCATGCGTCGACAGCAGATAATCGCGCAGCACCGCATTCTGTCGGAACTTCTGAAAGCTCCCTTCGCAGACGATGCGATATTTGTCGGCATCCCATTTGGTGCCATCGAAGCCGCTCACCTGACGGCCAAGCTGCTTTGCCTGCTTGGGGCTCGTCGCCCTGAGGATTGCGTTGCCGTCTGAGCATCACCGAACAGGCGAGCCTTCTCGGCCATCATCCAGTGTTCGGCAGTCGGATAGCTCAGGCCATCGATGGTAAAGGGCGCATGCCACCACTGGCTGAAGCACGACGCGGTTATGCGGCCGTCCTTGGACGGCTGATGGCCCCAGAAGAACTTCTGCCGGGGCTTTGCGCGAAAGGCTTTTTCAAGCCACGGTCGGTCGTAAATCATGGGCGAATGGAGCAAGGCGATAGGCCGGCTTGTCAATGCTCCATCCAGGGTGGGGTAGCGAAGATGAGCAGTCGGCGCTGAATGCGATGAAATGCTGATCTACAGCGCCATCTTGTAACCGAGATGACTGGCGGTGAAACCGAGGCGCTCGTAAAAAGCGTGCGCCTCCCGTCGACCTTTGTCCGTGGTGAGTTGGACGAAGCTGCAATTGCGCGAACGGCACGTTTCAATCGCCCATTCGACCATCAGCTTGCCGACGCCGCGCGAGCGCCATTGCCGGGCGACGCGAACGCCTTCGATCTGGCCGCGCCAGGCACCCTTCCTGGAGATACCCGGAAGGAAGGTGAGTTGCAGGGTCCCGACCACTTGCCCGGCCTCGACAGCCACGGCCAGCAACTGGTTGGGGTCGGCATCGATTGCGCTGAAGGCATCGAGATAGGATGGCGCAAGCGGCGTGGATGGGTCTTCCCGGTCTGCGCCGAGCACATCGTCGGCAAGCATTGCAACGATCGCCGGCAGGTCGGGCGCCTGCGCGCTACGGAATTCGATCTCGCTCATCGCGCGAAGACATACGGTGCGACGTCGGCGATCGCAATATCCGTTTTGACTCGCAAGGGAGGCCCGCGCGCCTTCAGGTGATCTCGAGCGCCCAGAGGCGGTGGCCGTAGCGGCGGAAGAAGCGGGCGAAGAGGCGCTGCTGTCTGGCACGGGCGAGGTCGGAGGCGCGCCTTTCCTGCCGCCAGCGCGGCATGTTGCGGAACATCGACAGGAAGCGGGCGGCGTCCTCGAGTGCCTCCTCGGCTGACTGCGCCGGACGGATCGCCGCCAGGAACAGAGCGCGGCTCGGCTTCATCTGGTCAATCGCCGCCTTGCGCTGGCGATGACCCTGGCGTGCCTTGCGGATGCCGTCCTGGCGGATGGCCGCGAAAGCGGCAAGCATGGCCGGGCTGTCGCCGCTATAGCCGCAGGCATGGGCGAACTGGGCTGGGTTCATCGTCGCTCCCTCGCTGCCGGCCGGCTGCGGTTCTGTGGCTCGCGCCGATTCCAGCCCGCATGATATATAAGCATAACTCAAATATCCGAACAAGCGAAACTTTAACGTTGATGTAAGCGGAACCGACTCGACTCCGCCTCGAAAACCGATAATGATGTGGAACAAAGCAGGAACAATGATGGGGATGGCTATGGCATTGGCGGGCAAGGAAGCGACGATCGCCGATGTCGTCTCGATTGCCGTCGAGTGCATCGATTGCGGCCGTAACAGGTGGTGGAAGCCGGCCGAGCTCAAGCGGCATGGGGTGAGGCCGGAGACGCCGCTATCAGCGCTTTCGGGGCGCCTCATCTGCAAGGCCTGCCGTGCCGATGGCCTGCCGGGCGCCGCCGTTTCGATCCAGGCCGCCTTCATCGACGACCGGCAGCGGGTGCGCGCCGAGGCGCACCTGCTCAACGGTCAAGAGCCGGAGCAGTCGAGGCGGGCTTGAGGGGGAACTTCCTTCTCCCCTTGTGGGAGAAGGTGGATCGGCGCGTAGCGCCGAGCCGGATGAGGGGTGCTGGAAGAAACTCGGCGTTAAAATATGAAACGATTTTAAAGCCTTACGTAGCGATCCGTCCGGCACCCCTCATCCGACCGAGCTTCGCTCGGCCACCTTCTCCCACAAGGGGAGAAGGGAAAGCGGTCCGTCAATACCCCAGCAGTTCCTTGAGCGGGATGACGCGGAAGACGTTCTTGATGGCGTAGCGGTTGAAGGTCAGCGTTTTGGGCGGATTGTACTGCTCGACGATCAGTTCGGCGGCGGTGCGCTTGACCAGCTTTTTGATGAAAGCCTTGCCGTTTTGCTCGTTCTCTTCGGGCAGCGTCTCGATTACCACATGGTCGCCGGGCACGGCCTCGCGGCCGCCGCAATAGATCATCTCGCCGGGCTCGTAGCGCGGCACCATCGAATCGCTCAGCACGTGCAGCGCAAACACGTTGCGCAGATGCCGGATCCCCGGCGGCCGCTGGACATAGCCGGCCGGCTGGCCGTTGAAGGTGAAGTCGCCATCGTCGCCGCCGACGGCGGTGCCGAGAAGCTGGATATCCATTGGCCCGGCGGGCAGGGGGCCGGGATCGGTGACGATCTCCGCATCGGCAACCGGCCCGGCATCTTCGAGGAAGACGACCTCGCCCTTGCCGAGCGCCACCGGGTCGACGCGCAGGAAAGCGGCGGTCTTCAAAAGGTTCTCGGTCTTGGGCAGGTTGCGCCCGGTTTCCCAATTGCCGACGGCAGCGACGTCGGTGTCGTTGTGCTCGGCAATGTGGCGCATCACCAGGCCGCGCTGCTTGCGCGCCCGGCGGATCGCCGCCCCGACCTTGATCGACAGTGCAGTTTTCGCCATGGCTCCATCTGAGGCATAAGATTCGGTTTCGTCTATGCAAGAATCGCTTGCACTATGATTTGAGTTATGCTCTTATGCGGGCATGCACAAGTCGCTTCACCAGCTTTCGGTCCTTAAATCCGCCGTTCAGCGCGCCGGGCGCTGGCCTGGAGGCGGTACCGCAAACGATCGCCAAGGCCATGCATGTGCCAACCCTTTCCCCTTCGTCGCGGCTGTCCTCCTCCCCGGCCGGGACGATGCCCGAGGCTCGCGCCTCGGTTCCGGCAGCGCAAGCGGCCGGAACGGCCGGAGCCGTTCCCCTCACGGCTCCGGCCACGAATTACCCGTCGACCGGCAACGCGGGTGCCGCGGTTTCCTGGATCCGTACCGAAGACGGCACGGTCATCGCCTTCGACGAGCGGATGGGCAAGGCAGTCTCCGGCGCAAGCAGGCAGGCGGCCGAGATGAAGCTCGATCGTAGCAGGCCACGCGAAGGCTGATCGGCTTTCCAGCCTGAGAGCCGGCGAAGCCGGCGCCACACACAACCACCCTTGCAGGGAATAAAACATCATGGCCGCCCGCTATTCCGCCTCTGAATTGGAACAAATCGAGAACTTATTGATGAGCGGGCTGTCGGCCGCGAAGATCGCCACCCGGTTGACCGCGCTGGGCGGCCGCCCGGCCTCGCGCGCGGCCATCATCGGCATCGTCCACCGCACCGCCCGTTTGCGCACCATCGGCCTTGCCAGATCCAAGGGCCGGTGTGGCGGACGCTCGGGCGGCCGGCTCGGAGATTCGGCGCCTGAGCCATCAAATGCCGCAAGCCAAGCGGAGGCCGATCCGAAGGCCGAGCCACGCTGCCGCCCCGCCAGGCTGTCGGCCAGGCTGGCGCCGCCGGCCTGGCAGCCGGGTCCGGCTCGGATCACCGGGTCCGATGGCGAGCGGCTCGAAATGCCGGCGCCGCGCCCGATCGCCGCCGGCGGCCGCCAGCCACATTTCGCCGCCATGCGCTTCATCGATTGCCTTTTCGACCGTTGCCGCGCGCCGCTCGACACGACGCTGCAGGAGGATGCCGAAAACGATGCCACCGGCAGTCGCCCCGGTTTGGACATGCTGTGCTGCGGGCTGCGCACAAAGCCTTCGAAAAGTTACTGCGCCTATCACGCGGCGCGCTTCCTGCGCACGCTGCCGGCCGAAACGATTTGAGCCCAGTGGATGACGGAAATTCGCCAGAGCCCGACGACAAAAAACCAGGAGGACCGAGCCGATGAGCAGCAAAATCGCCCAGAAGACCAAAGCCAGGCCGACGCGATTGCCGAAGGGCGAGGCCGAGCAGGTGCGCATCCGCAAGGAGATCGGCCATGATTTCGCGCTGAAAGACGACAGGTTCGGCCGCAAGCGGCTGGCCAAAGGAACACAGGAGGCGGCGCGCCTCTATGAGGTCTCCAATGACGGCCACACTGCGACCGGCGGCATCGTGCGGGTGCGCAATGTCGACCCGCTGAGCGGCCTCACCTCGCTGTCGCGCCAGCAGCGCGAGGCGGGGATGCGCTACCGCCAGGATTTCCGCAGTTCGTCGGAGGCAACCGCCAAGCCGATGGCTTGGGCCGAGCGTGTCGACGGCGGCCGCACCGGCAGCGGCGTCGCAGAACACATCCTGTCCGCCGGCCGCGACCATGCCGAGGCCACCAGGGCGCTTGTCCATTGGGAGATCGCCGGCATCGTGCAAAAGGTCTGCTGTGCCGACGCAACGGTCAAGAGCCTGGCCGAACAGGCGGGCGAACCGCGCGACGTGGTGGTGAAACTACTCAAGATCGGGCTCGACATATTGGCCGTGCATTACGGCATGATGCTGATGCGCAAGCCGAGATGAGGAGCCCCGCCGATCCGGCCGGCACTACCGGCCGGATCGATCCGTCAACGACGGCAGACACGGATTCTTTCGATGATCCGGTGGTGATGACGCCAGTGCCTGATGACTTCGGTATGGCAGCGCCGGTGGTACCGGTACCGGTAGCGCGGCGCGTAGTCCTCGTTATAGACATCATAGCGGTAACGGGGGACGTACTCATCGTCGTAATCGGAATACCGATGGTGGCGATAATAATAGTCGTCGTCATAGCCGTTGCCGATGCCGATCGTGACGCTGCCGCCGGCATTGGCCGGGCCAATCACGGAAGCCGCCGAGGCGATGGCGATCACCGAGGCAAGCAGGAGCTTCTTCATAGCTACCTCCTTCATTAACGTCCCTCTAATAGAAAAACCCGCGAGGGGCAGGCTCGTTCCACAAATTAGCAAGATGCCCCCAACCGAGAGCCCCAATTAGCGCCGCGTGGGCGAAAATGCCTCTGGCTGTGCGGCAGGGTGGCCGTCGACGCAAGCCTCGAGCTGGTTGTGGTCCGCGCCGTATGTATCCCGGTGTCCCGTCAAACAGCGACAATCGGGGGGTGCCAGTCCCGTCACCGACCTACAGGACATGGCCCAGTTCCAGCAAAACGAAAGCGGTCGCACCCAGCACAGCGAGGGCGTAGGCCGCATAAAGAACAAGCAGCATGACCTCAAAGTCCCGGACGAAGCTTGCAGCAATCCTGGTCTCCTGAGGCTCCGCTTTCTCGACGCGGTCGGCTTCCAGCTGCTCCGTTGCCACGACGAGGCAGACTATCCTGTCGTTGTCGGCCGCCTGTAATATCCGTTCGGTCAAATCGACTGCAATCACTGGATCATCGGCCAACTGATCCCGCGATAGCCGGCTCTCAGTGACGGTCTGGATTTCACGCTTTCTCACGCACGCATAATTGCGCCGACTAAATTAGGTTCCACTGAAATACATAGTAAAATACATAGATTGCGCCCACCCGATCGCGATGGGCAAGACGTGAGCCCAACTGCGCGGAACCCCCGCCCGAGGTCGGCATTTGTCGACCGTCGAGGCGAATCTCGATCCGCATCCTCCGATCAAAGGGCGCGGGCTTCTTCATAGGCTGCTACGGTGCGCCATTGCTGGTAGGTCGCAATGCTAAAGCCGCCAAACCTTCATATCGCGAACGCAGCGCCGACGTCTTCGGTTCTGACCGGTTATGACGAAGATCGCATGCTTACTTATATCCGGCTGCTCGATGCTTCGGCGGAAGGAACCGATTGGCGCGAGGTCGCCCGTATCGTTCTGCACATTGATCCGGAGCGGGAACCGGAGAGGGCTTTCCGGGCGTGGGCGACACATTTGGCGCGTGCACGGTGGATGACCAGGAAGCGGAACGAACTGCGCCAATTGCGTGATGAGTGGTGGGGATGAGCACCATCTAGGAACTGCCGTCCCGGTTTGGCCGTTGAGGGAGGAGGCCAACATGGAAAAGCGACCAATGACTTCTTGGCGAGCCAATACTTTCGAGCTGTGCTGCCTTCTTGCAGTTCCGCTGTCGCTTATCCTTACCGTTTTACTGGCTGGTCTCATCCTTAGCTGACCTGGCGTGGGTTGCTCGCCAAGGGCTGGTCGGTCGTGATCCGACAAGATCCCGCACTGTTACTTCACAGCCGCCGCCATCACATCCGAAAACAGCGCCCGTTCCACCGCCGGCTCCAGCGTTTCGGCGAAGGGCGTTGCCAGGTGGTGGCGGTCGCGGAAGGCTAGTTTGCCGTCGATGAAGACGTGGCAGGTGGTCTGGTCGCAAAACCGGTCGGTCATGTCGACGTAAGTGGCGTTCGGCGTCGAGCGCACGATGTCGCGCTCGACGGTGGCGATGTCGTCGTTTGCCGCCATGATCCTCGGCGTGTCGCATGTCGCGGGCGTCTGGCCCCGCCACAGCGCGCGTGCCACGCATTTGTCGGCATAGCTTGCATTGTAGGGCACGTCCCTGATGACCGCGACCTTGATGCCGGCCTGGCTGAAGGCCTGAAGCGTCCAGGCGAGACCCGTCCGCCACTGCGCTTGCCAATCGGCGTGCTTCAACTCCTCGGGCGATTCCTTCATCACATTGCCGATCGAGAATTCCGAAATCACCACCAGTTGCGGGTGCAGCGCGATGATGTCCTGGACCGACTGCTCGCGCCACTGGTCGCATTCGGTGTAGTCGCGCTTCAGCCGCCAGTTCCAGGTCGTCACCCGCGAAGCCCGGCAGGAGGATTTGAGAAAGGTGACGACGCGAAAATTGTTCTTCTCGGCCGCCTTGATCAGCGGCGTCGACCAATGGTCGGCATGCGAGTCGCCGAACAGCACGACCGAGCGCTGGGCATCCTTGCGGCCGAACATGCAGGGCTTCGGCTTGACGGTCTCGAAATCGAGCACGCAGCCGCCATTGGTCGCGCGCACGGTGGAGAGCTGGGCGGCGCTGTCGGCGATGACGTGCTGTTCGGGGCTGAGATTGTGCTCGGCAAAGCGCGCATTGCCATAGGCCGCGACCACGCCGGCGCCGGTCAGCGCGGCGGCGGGCACCAGCGCCCGCGCTGCTCCGGCCATCAGCCAGCCGTTGCGGCGGATCGGGTTCTCGATGAAATGATAGGTGAACATCGACAGAACCAGCGTCAGCGCCGCGCAGGCAAAGCGGTCCAGGATGGACAGGTTGGGAACCACCATTGCCGCGTAGACTATAACCGGCCAGTGCCAGAGATAGAGTGAATACGACAGCCGGCCCAGCCATTGCAGGGGCGCCAGCGCCAGCACGGCGCTCGGCAGATTGCGGCCGCCGCTGCCGCTGAGCAGCAGCAGCACGGTGCCGGCGACAGGCGCCAGCGCATTCACCCCGGGAAACGGCGAGTCTTCGTCCAGCATCAGATAGGCCCAGGCGATCAGCACCAGACCGAGGCATGCCTGGAGCGTGGCCAGCAGCGGCCGGTCGCGCCAGATCTTTGCCGGCGCCATGGTCGCGAGGCCGCCGGCGGCGAATTCCCAGGCCCTGAGAGGCGAGAAGTAGAAGGCCCAGGGCTGCGACACTTCCGTCAGCCAGGCGCAGGCGGCGAAGGAGGCTAGGCCGGCGAGGCCAATGACAATTATAGCGGTGCGCTTGCCTGGGCGCAGCCATGCGGCCATCAAAAGCAGCGCCGGCCATGCCAAATAGAATTGTTCTTCGACCGAGAGCGACCAGAAGTGGATGAAGGGGTTGTTGGTGGCGTCGGCGGCGAAATAGTCGAACGACCAGCGGATCAGCCAGAGGTTGATCATGTAGGCGGAGGCGAACATAGCGCCTTTCGAATAGAGCGCCTGTTCCTCCGGCGACAGGATGAAGTAACCAGCAAACAGCGTGGCGAGAATGACGAACAGTGCCGCCGGCAGCAGGCGCCGGGCGCGCCGGGCGTAGAAGCGCCAGAGGTTCAGCCGCCCGGTTTCGGTTATTTCCGTAACCAGGTGTTTTGTAATCAGGTAGCCGGAGATGACGAAGAAGATGTCGACGCCAGCAAAGCCGCCGGGCAGGCCGGAGAGACCAAAATGGAAGGCGATGACACCCGCCACCGCCAGTGCGCGCAGCCCTTCGATGTCAGGCCGAAATGATGCCGACACAATCACCTCGTGCAAGGAATGCCCACCTCGCAGAGGCTCGACCCGATGCGCCGATATTGCAATGCAACAAATCTAACGCAGTGCAACATAGGGCGAGGGGACGGGCTCCTCCCACTCATCGCATGGGCAACTCGCTCACATTGGCGGTTCAGTCACGAGGCTATTGATATGGAAGCGAGGGTGCCGAGGCGATCAGGCCTTTTCAAAAACTCGGTCTTCAGCAACAGGCCCTTCACCTGCCTGGTGCTGCATTCGATCTCGCCCGGATTGCCGGTGCCGGCATGCCATGCGGAGGCTAACCGGCGGGCTGCCAGCAGACGGGACCGCTCGGGGTGGCATTGCCACTCCGCGACATGCGTTCCGACCAGGCCAATGCCGATGGCGCCACGGCAATCGAACAAAAGCCGTGGCCTTCATTGCGCGGACATTCCGGCGTAGCGACATCAAATGGCTGAACGCCCGCCGGTGCAGACTGGAAGGTCGCACAATGGCGGACCTGCCCGCCTTTCGCTTGGTCCGTTATTGCAATCGGCAAGAAGCCGGCGGTCACTTGTTACCGAGCTGGTTGGCCATCTTGCAGAAGTCGGCATGCGTCTTGGCAATGCCGGCGTCGCTGCATTCCTTCAACACCATGGCCCGGTCGCTCGTGGACATGGCCATCCATGCGGTCTTGAATTCGGCTTCCGACTTCATGCTCTTCATGCCGGCGTCGGTGAAGAAGGGTGACATTTTCTGCGGATCGTCGAGCGCCGAAGTGCCAGTGGCACCGGCGGCGAGCGCTGCGCCGGTCATCATCGAAAGCGCCATCGCGCCCATGCAAAGCATCTTGATGTTCATGATCATTCCTCCTGAGCTGCTGCTTTGAGGTTGTCCATCAGCGATCTACGAAGGAACGGTGTTTTGACCCAAAAGTTCCGCGTTCTGGCGCAGACATGGAACAGGATTGCCCGTGACGCCATTTATGCAAAAAATTCTACCGTGACTGAATAGCCGCGCTGCCGATCTGAAGCCCGACAAAGCCAACGAAGGTCCAGGCAATCGGTGTCCAGTTGGGGGAGGCGCTGCGACGTTGCACGCCGGCTCAATATGCCCGATCATAACGACGGCGGGGCGGAGGTATAAAGTGGCGGCAAATCGTCGAAACGGCGCGCACCTGGCGGAGCCCCGGCGGGCGGGTATTGTTGCCGCTGCCAGGGCGCTTCCGCACACATCGTTGCCCAGCGTAGCGTCGGTCGTGACGGCCGTCGCGGCGCTCTATTTCGGGCGCGAGGTCTTTCTGCCGATCGCAATCGCCCTGCTGCTTACCTTTGCGCTTGTACCGATGGTGTCGGCACTCAAGCGCGCCGGCATTCCGCGTCTTCCTGCCGTGATCGCGAGCGTGCTCGGCGCATTCACGGTGCTGGCGCTGTTCTCCTTCATCGTCGCCACGCAGGTTAGTGAACTGGCGCAGAACATCCCGCTTTACCAGGCTAATATCCTGACCAAGGTCCGGTCCCTCAAGGACACCGGCGTCGGCGGCGGTATCGTTTCCAGATTGAGCCGGGTGATCGAACGCGTCGGCCAGGAACTCGACAGACCCGGACCTGTGCAACCCGCCGCCGATCAGCCTCCGCGGGAGCCGATCCCGGTCGAAATCGTCGCGCGCGAACGACCGCTCGAGGTTCTCCAGAATCTGATCGGCCCGCTGCTGAGCCCGCTGGCATCGGCCGGGCTGATCGTCGTGGTCGTCATATTCATGCTGCTCGAGCGGGAAGACCTGCGCGATCGTTTCATACGTCTCGTCGGCTACGGCGATCTGCATCGAACCACCGAGGCGCTGCAGGATGCCGGCAAGCGGGTCGGCCGATATCTGCTCATGCAATTGGTCGTGAACATCGTCTATGCCGTACCGATTACGTTCGGGCTTTGGGTTCTGGGCATACCCAATCCATTGTTGTGGGGCTTGCTGGCGCTGGCGTTGCGCTTCGTTCCCTATATCGGCCCGGTCATCGCGACGCTGCTGCCTCTGTTCCTGGCGCTGGCCGTGGCGCCCGGCTGGTCGCTCGTGCTATGGACCGCCGGGCTTTTCGTCGTGGTGGAACTGATCACCGGCAACGTGATCGAACCTTGGCTCTACGGCTCGCGCACCGGGCTGTCGCCATTGGCCATCATCGTGGCGGCGATCTTCTGGACCTGGCTTTGGGGGCCATTGGGCCTGGTTCTGTCGACGCCGCTCACGGTCTGCCTCGTCGTGCTCGGCCGCCATGTGCCGCAGTTCGAATTCCTCGACGTTCTGTTCGGCAACGAACCCGTGCTCGAACCGCACGCCCGGCTTTACCAGCGGCTGCTGGCCGGCGATCCCGAGGAAGCGACAGACCATGCCGAGGAGATGCTGGAGGAAAACTATCTGGTCGAGTTCTACGACAAGGTCGCGATTCCCGCACTTCTGCTCGGCGAGCAGGACCGTGTGCGTGGTGTGTTGAGCGATGAGCAAAGACAGCAGGTCGCCGGCAGCGCGCTGACGATGGTGGCGAACCTCGACGACAGCGCGCAGGAGGAGGCGGAAGCGGACGATACGGCCGCGGCCGAGGACAACGGCGTACGCGAGGACAAGCAGATTCAGGGGGAGGACGAGGACGACACCGAACTGCCGGATGGCACGGGCATGTCGGTGCTGTGCGCCGGAGGGCGCGGCGAACTCGACGACGCCGCTGCCGCCATGCTGGCGCAGGTGCTCGAAGTCCAGGGCGCTACGGTGTTGAGGGCGAGCTTCGCCGATCTGGAACCGGGAAGCATTCGCCGCCTTGAACTCGACGCCGTCGATACCGTCGTCGTCGGATTTTTGAACCGCGATTCCGTCAAGCACGGCCGGTTCCTGGTCCGTCGGCTGAAACGCGCCAAACCCAGGTTGCGGGTGGGCGTCGTATTGTGGTCGGAGCCCGACAGCGACAACCAGGAGGCAGACGCCAGATTGGCCAATGAAATCAATGCCGATTTCGTCGCACACGGCATGGTCGGGGCGGTGATCGGCGCGTTGTCCAGCGCTCCGCCGGTGGCGCTGAAGGCCACCGCCAAACGCCGCATGCGCCGCCTGACGCCGGCGCGCAAGAAAGAGCCGCTCGCCGCGGCAAAATGAGACCGCAGCTCGCTCTCAAATCCAGAAATACCGCACGGTATGAAAAAACACCGGGGCGGCGAAGACCAGGCTGTCGGCACGATCCATCATGCCGCCATGGCCCTCGATCAGATGGGCCCAGTTCCTTCACCCCTGGTCGCGCTTGATGGCGGAGGCGACCAGCCCGCCCAGAAAGTTGCCCCTCCTCGGTGGCCTGACCTTATTCAGCCACCTTCGCCACGATGCAATCCAGCGAAGGAAGTGGCGTCAAACCGTCCCTAGTTCTTTCTCTTGGCTCGGCGTTTCCGTCCCCTTCAGCAGCACATTCATAGGTCGCTTGAATCACCAAGCCCCGGATTGTCGCGTCGGGAAGCGTCAAGTAGTCGAAGTATCCATCCTTCGTTGGAAATCCTTGCAAGTAATCAAGTGCGGCATGGACGCATCCGTCAAGCGTTCCCGTGTCCTTGTCGCGAAAGTTGAGCTCGTTTACCAAAATGACACCTACGGACGCCCAAGTGTTTCTGCTTATAAACTTATGAGCCGTACATCCGTTTAAACTGACCTCCGCCTTTGCAACGAAATCTTTGTATGATGGCAGCAGGCGGGAACTGGTTAAGGCCGACGCTATATCCTTTTGCCAGTTCGCGCCGTCGGCAGCGATTATGGAAATTTGGGCCGCGGCAAAGGCCGGGAAAAGACCATTCAGATCGCCTCTGAGAACTTTATATCGCTCGATCGAGCTGCTTACGTTCAGACGATCAGCTACAACTTCGTAGGGCCGACGCCATATTGGCCAAACATAGATTTTCCTATCATACGGCAGCGATCGCAAATAGTTAACGGCTGCGTCTTTAGTGGCCTGCGCATGAACAACTTCTTTTTCAGTCGGCCAAGCTCGACTGCTCAATAGCATCACTGACAGCGACGCGTATAACCATACCTGGAGCGCCCTATAGGTCATCATCCCACCGCCAAAGAACGTGCCAGAACTCTCTGGCTGGAGGAGGCTTAACAGACCTTAGAACGAAACGGCCAGCCAGATTGCTGCATTAGCTCGATTCTTAATGACGGAGGGGGGCCTGTAAGTGCCGAATGCGATCAGCCGTGTCGGGCACCCCGCTTGCAGCTGAATCGCCCCTCACGTCCAGAAATACCGCACGGTATGAAAAAACACCGGGGCGGCGAAGACCAGGCTGTCGGCACGGTCCATCATGCCGCCATGGCCTTCGATCAGATGGCCCCAGTCCTTGACGCCCTGATCGCGTTTGATGGCGGAGGCGACCAGCCCGCCGAGGAAGCCCATCAGGCAGGCGATGAAGGCGACGCCGGCTGCCTGCAGCGGCGAAAACGGCGTCAGAAACGACAGCAGCGCGCCGAGCAGGCTCGATGCCGCTAGCCCGCCGACCAGCCCCTCCCAGGTCTTCGACGGCGAGACCGTCGGCGCCAGGAGATGCCGGCCGAACAGCTTGCCGAAGATATATTGCAGCACGTCGCTGCCTTGCACGGTGATGATCAGGAAAGCGATCAGCAACAGGTTGCGGCCTTCGAAGCCAGGCACCTCGAGCGTCAGCAGCGCCGGCACGTGGCTGACGCAATAGACCGAAATCATGACCGCCCATTGCTGCGCCGAGACGCGCTCGAGAAAGCGCTCGGTGTCGCCATGCAGCGCGGTGATCGCCGGCATTAGCAGGAAGCAGTACACCGGGATGAAGATGGTGAACAGGCCATACCAGGCGGTCCACACCAGCCAGTACTGGAACGGGATGACGATGCCGAACATGCCGAGCAGCACCCAGTGGTCGCTGCGGCGGCTGTGCGTCAGCGTCACGAATTCGCGCAACGCGGCGAAGGAAATCAGCGCGAACAGGATGGTCATGCCGGGGCGGCCGAAGAAGAAGGCAACGGTGATCGCCACCACCATCACCCACCAGGCATTGATGCGCTGGGTGAGGTTGACCAGCGTCGGCGACAACGGCTTTGGCGCGCGCCATGACAAGACGCCGGCGACGACGCTGGCGCTGATCAGCACCGCCAGCAGGCCGACAATCAGAATGAGGGTTTCGTGCATCATCGGCAGCATTTTGCCTTGGTCCTCAATCGTCTCGCTCCGGCCGGGGGTTCAGCGCCAGCAGCGTTTCGCGGGCGCGGTCGAGAAAGGCGCGGCGTTCCTCACCAGGTTGAATGGCGATCGGCGCGCCGAAGACGACGCGGCAGAGCAGCGGCACCGGCACGAATTGCCCCTTGGGCAGCACCCGCGACATGTTCTCGATCCAGCAGGGGATGAGCTCGACATCGGGTCGCGCCATCGACAGATTGTAGAGGCCGGAGCGGAACGGCAGGAGCGGTTCGTCGGTCATGTTGCGCGTGCCTTCGGGAAACAGGATCAGCGAATGGCCCTGGTCAAGCACCGACAGCATGATCGAGATCGGGTGCTGCGTTTCATCCGTCCACTGCCGGTGGATCAGCACGGAAGACAGCATGTCCTCGGCGATGAAACGGCGCAGCCGCGTCTTGCCCCAATAGTCGGCGGCCGCCACCGCATGGGTACGGGCGCGTTCCTTCTCGCTGAGGCAGGCCGACAGCAGGATGAAATCGCCGTGGCTGGCATGGTTGGCGAAGTAGATGCGCTGCCGGTCCGATGGCTGGCTGCCGTTCCAGATCGGCCGCACGCCGGTGACCGCCCAGGCCAGCGCCGACAGGCCGACCGAGGTCACCGTCTGCAGCAGGGTATAGGTGCTGACGCGAAGCTTTGTCATGGACGGGCTCAAAAGAATGCCGCGACGAGCGAGGCCGCCGCGAACAGGCCGAACGCGATACGCTGCGTGGCGAGCAGGCGGCGCGTGCCGGCCATCCGCTGCTCGAGCGAACGGCCGCCGGCAGCCGTGGACTTCAGCCGCATGCGCGCCAGCACGTCGTCGATCGCCGCGCCGCCGCCTGCCTCGCTGGCGTGGCTGGCCATCAGCCGAAACAGCAGCGCGTCGAACAAAAGCAGGGCCGAGAGAATGATTGTGGCTATGGCACTTGCGGCGGCGATCAGCCAGGCTACCGCGGACAGCGACGATGTTTTCGGCGCAGCCGCCAGGCCGATGACCGGCGCCGCCAGCAAGGCAGCAGCAATCAGCAGCAGCGGCCATGTCACCTGCACCATCAGCCCGGCAGCGAACGCTTCGGCCCTGTCACGATAGAGGGTCATGCCGGTGCGTCCGTGCAAAGATGCACCGGCCGGCCCGCGGCGGCGAGCTTGCCTCGCGCCTGATCGGGCGTGGCGGCCCGGCCGCTGGCGACCAGCCATTCGGCGACCACGGCGGCGCTGCGTTGGAACCCGAGCGCACAGCAGACCAGCACCGCGCCCTGCTTCTGCGCCGCCCCGATCGCCGCCACCGCTTGCGCACGCGCCTCGCGAGACGGCGGCAAAAGGTCGACCATGGGCAGGCTCACCCAGCGGATCGAGGTGCCGCGCGGCCTTTCCAGTTCGCCGGCAAGGTCGATCACCGTGCCGAAAGGGTCGGCTTCGGCGGCGGTCGGAAAACGGCCAAGGGAAACACCGTCGGCAATGACGATATGCGCCGGAAGCTTTCGCGTCCATGCCCACACATTGGCCTTGGCGCCAAGGCGGTAGGGCCAAAGCAGTAGACGGCTGGCCAGCGACACGCGGCCGTCGGCTGTTTTCTGGAACACTTTGGCGCCGGCGCCGGCATAGGCGAAAGCGACTATGGCCAGCGCCAGTGCCGGCCACAACAGGATGAGCCACAGCGCCGAGACCAACGCGCCGGCAGCGGCGCCGGCCAGGGCAAGGCTTGCGCCGAGCGCATAGAACAGCGCCAACCGCCGCGCCTTCGGGTCAGCGCTCAGGCGGAAGCCGGTGAACGGCAGCTCGCTGTCGCGCGGAAACAGCCAGAGGGCGAAAAGGCCGAGCAGCGCGCCGGTCGGAATGTCGATCAAATGGTGCTGCCACGTCGTCAGCACCGAGGCGCCGATCAGGAAACACCAGACATGCCAGGCGAAGCCGGCGATGCCGGTCAATCTGTAACGCCAATGGTCCCAGATGATGACCAGCAGCGCGATATGCAGCGACGGCGCCTGGTTGAAGGGTTTGTCGAAGCCGCCGAGCACGGCGAACATGAAGCCGGGAAGGCCGCTCGTCTGCGGGCGCACGAAGGTCGCAGTCAGCGGGAACAGGATGAAGCAGGCGACGGCGACGAGCTGCGCCGTCAGATAGCGGCCGGCAAGGCGGTCGACGCCGCTCTTCGAATTGTTCAACAGCAACGACAAGCCATAGAACAGGTTGATCGACCAGTAGGGCACGATCGTCCAGGCAAGGAACGGGATGCCATGCTCCCAGCCGAAGACGATGCTGCCGACATCGTCGCGCCGCGACGCCAGCCAATTGGCGAAGCCGTAGGTGGCGTAGAAGAACGGCGCCAGAAATGCCAGCCACAATGCGGCGCGCAGGACGATCCCGGGATACCGCTCACGCGGCAAGGCCGGAAGGGCAGGGGCATCGCGAGGTAAGGCAGAGGCAGGCAAGTCCATGTTCAGACGCGCCGCGCGACCGAAACGGTGAAGATGCCCCATTGGTCGATGCGCTGGTCGAGCTTCTCAAAGCCGGCGGCCGCCACCAGCTGGTCCATCTCGGCCTGCGTGCGGCGGCGCATCACCCAGGCCTGGCCGCCGCGATGCGAGGTCAGGCTGCGCGCGATCATCTCGAGCTGCGGATGCCAGGGCTGGTTGGTATAGACGAGCAGGCTTCCCGGCTGCATGGCGGTGGCCAGTCCACCGAGCGAGCGGGCGATCACGGTATTGTCGGAAAACAACTCATAGAGTCCCGAGACGATGGCGAGATCCGGCGCCGGGTCGAGCCCGGCCAGCATCGTGGCGTCGAAGGCGTCACCTTGATGGAAAGTGACGCTCGCCGGCAGCTGGCGCTCGGCGATCAGCTTGCGGCCGAGCGAGACGTTGAGCTCGGAGAAATCCTGCAGCCGTACGGTTGCCGGCGGCTCGGCGCATTTCTGCACGGCATCGAGCACGTAGCGGCCATGGCCGGCGGCGATATCGACGATATGGACCGGCCGGCCGGCGGCCTTGAACGAGGCGGCGGCGCTGCCGATCAGTTCTTCCAGATGCAGCTTGCGCTGGCGGATGCCGCGCCAGCCGATGGCATCGAGAAAGGTGCGGTCGATCATGCGGCCGATGGGGCTGATGCCCCGCGCCTCGTTCTCGTAGACATAGTCGAGCGTCGAGCCCGAATCGAAGCCGGTGGCAATCCCCGTCTTCATACCGGACGACAGCCAGGCGCCCATGCGGATCGAAGCGCGGCTCATTGCCCAGTAGAGGCCCCTTAGCGACAGCAGCGGCAGCGGCGAGGCCAGCCGGTCGGCCTCGTCGCGCGTGTAGCTGGCGCGGTCGGCCTCGGTCAGGTCGATTGGCTTTTCCGACGCCGCGAATTGCTTTTCAAGGAAAGGCCTGATCAGGTCGAGTGCCTTGTGGCGGTCGCGCTCGCCCAGCGTGTCGTGGAAGAAGCCGGGCAGCACATGCCGCTCCTTGGCCGGGCTCGCCAGATTGACGAAAAACTCGTGCTGCGGTTCATGCCGCACCACCCAGTCACTGCCGGAGATCAGAAGCTGTGTCGGCACAGTGATGGCGCGGGCGTCGGCGACGATGCGCGCGGCATGGTCGTAGAGCTCGACCAGGATGTTGGAGGCGATCGGCCGGGTGATCAGCGGGTCGGCGTCGAAGGAGGCGATACGCTCGGGGTCATGCGTCAGGAATTTCGCCTTGACGTAGGAATTCACGAAGAAGCGGCCCTTCAGCTTCTGCCACAACGCAATGCCATGCTTGGCGAAGGGCACGTAGAGCTTGACCGAGAAGGCTGGCGAGGCCAGCACCAGGGCGCGAATGTCGGGCGCGTAATCGTGCACCCAGGCGGCGGCAAGTACGGCGCCGAAGGATTGCGCGATCAGCGCGATGTCGCGCCGGGCAAAACCGTCGCTGTCGATCTCGCGCACAAAACAATCGATGTCGCGCACCAGCGCGGCAAACGACGGCGCATAGCCGCGTTCGCCGGCGGAGCGGCCATTGCCGCGCGCGTCCCACGCATAGAAGGCGTGGTCGGGCATCTGGAACTCGTCGACCAGATGCGCCATACGGCCGCCATGCTCGTGGCCGCGGTGGAACAGCAGGATGGCGCCCTTGGGGTTTTCCGACAGCGCCGGCCAATAGCGATAGAAGATCTCTGTGCCATCGTGGCTCTTGAAGCTGCGCTCCTGCGCCACCCGCTCGATATTGACTGAAGCCACGGCGGCAACCGTCTGTTGGTGAAGCATATTGTTCTCCCTGGCGAGACCGGAATTCAGCTACCGCTCCCGTTAAGGCCGCTGCGTATCCGGTTGATGGCGGTCGCCAGCGAGAGTGTAGCCATGGCCGGAAACACGAGCGGCGTGAGCGCCGGGACCCACAGGCCGGACGCGATAAGCACGGCGAGGATGCCAAGCGCCAGCGCCCGGTCGCTTTTGCCGAACGGGCCGGCATAGTTGCGCCCAGCTCCGGCCGCGATGCCGAGCACGCCGGCGAATTCCGCGATCATAGCCGCGATAGCGAATGCAACGACGCCCCAGGCAGGAAAAATGACGGTAAAGGCCAGGATCAAAGCGAGATCGGAGACGACATCACAAAGCTCGTTGAGATACATGCCGAGCGTCGAGGCCTGGCCATGTTCCCTTGCGAGCATGCCGTCAATGGCGTTTAGCGCCATTCGCGTAAACAGCACGAGCGGCATCAGCAGAAAGACCGCGCGGCGGCCTGCAAGGGCTGCCACCGCAAGGCCGGCGGCGAGCGAGAGGGCAGCGGCCAGCAGTGTGATCTGGTTGGCGGTGACGCCGGCCTTGGCCAGGCCGTCGGCAAGCGGCCGCAGCCTGGCCTGGAAGGCCGGTTTCAGCGCATAAAGCGTCGGCATGTGCGAACCCCCCGGCCGCGGTGCAAATGATGTTGGCGAGGATGGTCAATTGGCGCGCAAGACGCAAGGGCGGCGCCCTGCCACTTTTCGACATCCGGATATGTCGGCGCTAGCTTTTCCTGTCATTGTCGACCGGGAACCGTGCTGGCAAGCTTTCTTCGGCCGTGGCCCAGGCGCGACTATGATAACGCCGCAGGACGAGAATGCATGTCGCGAAGACCGCCAGCCCGCAAATCACGCCGGGCGACATGCCTCCGCCGAAAGCGGACTTAACAACGATGCCGGTGAAGGCGCCGGCGATGGCGCCGTTGATCGTGCCCACCATCCCAGCGGTGGTCATGAAATATTGCAGCGGCGAGGGGCGGAGGCCCTTGTCGACCAGCACCGCCGAGAGGTCGTCATGCGTGGAGTTGACAAGGTATCTTTGCAGGACCGGCGCCAGCTCGACGAAATAGTGGCGGATCCTGGCCATGCCGCGGGCATGCACCATGTCCTCGATGGCAACCTGCACAGCGCGCACGAAGGTGACCAGGCCGATGAAGAAAAGGCAAGGTAGCAAGATAAGGCTGAACAACACGAACGGCCTGCCCATCTCTGTGACCTGGGCGACGAAGGACAAGGCAATCGTTGCGCTCGAGACCGAGGTCAGGAACAGATTGGCTCGCTGGTTCGCTTCCTGAATGGTCGCGGCGCGAGCGTTTTGCAGCACGACATGCTCGGTCGTCAGGCACCGCAAGACTTGCTGCGCCTGGTCAGGCGGAACCGGAGCGGGTCATCGACATTGCCCGCTTCTGCCCGCCGGAACCGGCAGGGCAGAAGCGGGCATCGTCCTGCTGCGAGCCATCAGGACTTGCCGTTGCCGCCGTTGATGGCGATACGCTTGGCCTTGGCCTGAGCGCGATCCTTCTGCGGCAGCGTCACGCTGAGCACGCCGTTCCGGAACGCGGCGTTCACCTTGTCTTCGTCGACTTCGTAGCCGAGCGGGATACGCCGCTCGAAACGGCCATAAAAGCGTTCGGAGAACTGCCTGTCCTTGTCCTCGGTCTCTTCACGCTTCTCGCCGCGCAGCGTCAGCACGCCGTCATCGAGCAGCACCTCGACGTCCTTCTCGTCCATGCCGGGGATCTCGGCGGTGACGCGGATTTCCTTTTCACCATCGGAGATTTCGACACTCGGCCAGCCGGCGCGGGCAGCGGCGAAGCCACCGAGCGACGGCAGCCTCGTGTCGAAGCCGCGGAACGCCTCGTCGAACAGGCGGTTCATTTCGCGATGCAACGTCAGGAAGGGATCGCGATCGCCGCTGCGGAACAGGCTGGGGGCCTGATTATTCTCCCGGCCCCAGGGAATGAGATCACGAATAGCCATTGCATAGTCTCCTTTCTCGACTGGTTCGTTCAGGCAGCCTGCTTGTTTGCTTCGACCTGCGCGGCCTTCGGCCCGGTCTTCGGCGAGGCGACATCGGTCGCGATGGCGATGCGCCGAGGCTTCATCTCCTCGGGCACCTCACGTACCAGATCGATGCTGAGCAGGCCGTTGTCGAGCGAGGCGCCTGCGACCTTAACGTGATCGGCAAGCTCGAAACGGCGGGTAAAGGGCCGTGTGGCGAGGCCATGATGCAGATACTCCGCGTTGTCCGGCTCCTTATGCTGGCCGGAGACAATCAGGAGGTTGGGTTCATGAATGATTTCGAGGTCGTCCTCGGAAAAGCCAGCGACGGCGATAGTGACGCGGTAGTTGTTCTCGCTGCTGCGCGCGATGTCATAGGGCGGCCAGGCGTCGAAAGCCTGCGGCGCATTTTCCAGCAGGTTGAAGACGCGGTCGAAGCCGATGCTCGACCGATAGAGCGGGGAAAAGTCGAATGCGGTTCTCATAGCTACATCCTCCATCGAGCAACATAGATACGAGGAGCGCCAAAGAGCTGGCGCTCCCTGGTTTCGCCGGCCCCATTTCGGCGACCGGTGCCATCGATTTGGTTATTGTCCGCCGCAAGTCAAGACCCCGATGGCTCTCGCGTTGCCGGTTTTCGGGCCGGTTTTTGGTCGGTTCGGCGAGGCTGCCAATCTACTTGTGAGAGATGTCCGGCAGGAGATTGCCTGTTTGGCTTCAATCGCCAACGCCGAGTTCCCCGGCCGGTTATTGTCTGCCGCAGGTCAAGACCCAGATTCTTGTGTTGCCGGGCCCATTCCCGGCACTCGCAGATGGAGCTGACCATGACACGCGACGAGATCATTTCCGTGCTGGGCCCGGTCGACGACGCCGTTATCGCCGACATTGCGGCGACGGACGGGACGGTCCAGGAATTGCGTGAGGCCCTGGCCTGGATCGCCGCCGACGAGGCGCTGGTGAACGAAGGCCGACCGCTGCCGACGGCAAGAGTAGCGACGCTGATCGAACTGCTGCAAGGGCCGGACGAGGAGGAATAACCGCTGTTGCCGCGATGCTCTTGAACCGCGCAAAGGGACGAACCATGTCCTTCAGCGGCGCCGGCTGGTCGCCGGTGCCGCCAGCATGACGTTGCTTGCTCAAACAAGAAGACGATCAGAAAACAAGGAGGAAGTGATGGACGACGTCCGCTTCGCCGAGCCGATCACGTTGAAATTCCAATCCAGCGAGCGCAAGGTCGCCAGTAGTTGGGAAGCCATCGAATGCATGCGTCAGCAGTGGCCGGACCGTGCACTCGGCCGGATTTGGCGCGCCGCCTATCGGGCCTGCCGCGACGCGCTCGACGGCTGGCGCAGCGCGCGTGATGCGCGCAAGGCCTTCGTCAGGGCGGCGCGCAACGCGGGATTGCTCGCCTGCGAGCCTGTCGACCACGCCCGGCTAGCCCGGACCCCTCCGATATTGTGAGATCCAAAACAAGTGGGGGGAGATGCAACTGCCCTTTCCCCCCTCGAGAGACTTTGTCCGCTGTCTAGCGGCAGATCGGCTTGCTCCTCAATGGACGGTGATAATGCCGTTTACGGCCCGCCATTCGGAGGGCTGGATCAGGTGGTGATGGGCGACGCGCACCGAATGCAGCGGGCCTTCGATTTCGCGCTCCCAGAAATCGAGGAAATGCTTCAGCGTCGGGAAATCGGGGGCAATATCGTATTCCTGCCAGATATAGAGTTGCAGCAGGCTCCGATGATCGGGCAGGCGGTAGTGGATCTCCGCCGTGGTAAGACCAAACCCTTGCATCTGGAGCTGAAAGTCCCTGCTGGGCATGCGATCGTCCTTTCCGTTGAAATCTCGGTCCGTTGAAATCTCGGTCTGCAAAACGCCTCGCCTTCCACATAGGTTCCCACCGCCACGAGCGGCTCCGAACGGGCGGCATTTTGAAATATCGCGCCAAAATTTGAGCCGCACTTTAGCTGAGAGCGGCTAATGTGCGAACGATTACAGTGCATTGGCACTCTCATGCGTCGAGTGCTAAAATTTTTGAGTGACCCTCTTGAAAGCAGAAAAAAGCGCGACTAGTTCGTATGCGCGCGATGCCTGATGAAGGGGTCGCGCACCCCGTGCCGGGCCGATATTGCCGGTTCGGTCAGGAGGATCTTCGAAAATCTGTTTGTCCCGAGAGGAGAACGACATGACGTTCCGTCCATTGCACGACCGTATCCTGGTCCGCCGTATCGAGGTCGACGAGAAGACCGCCGGCGGCATCATCATCCCCGACACCGCCAAGGAGAAGCCGCAGGAGGGCGAGGTCATTGCCGCCGGTCCAGGCGCGCGCGACGACAGCGGCCAATTGCAGCCGCTCGACGTCAAGGTCGGCGACCGCATCCTGTTCGGCAAATGGTCCGGCACCGAGATCAAGCTCAATGGCGAGGATCTGCTCATCATGAAAGAGAGCGACGTGCTGGGCGTTATCGAGGGCGCCGGCGAGATGAAGAAGGCTGCCTGAGTGAGCCTGAGCAAGCATTCCAGTCAACGAAGCTGCCTATCGAAGGAGTGATCCAATGGCTGCCAAAGATGTGAAATTTCATACCGAAGCCCGCGAGAAGATGCTGCGCGGCGTCAACATCCTCGCCGACGCGGTGAGGGTGACGCTCGGTCCCAAGGGCCGCAACGTCGTCCTCGACAAGTCGTTCGGCGCCCCGCGCATCACCAAGGACGGCGTCACCGTAGCGAAGGAGATCGAGCTCGAGGACAAGTTCGAGAACATGGGCGCACAGATGGTCCGCGAGGTGGCTTCGAAGACCAGTGACGTCGCCGGCGACGGCACCACGACCGCGACCGTTCTGGCGCAGTCGATCGTCCAGGAAGGCGCTAAGGCGGTTGCCGCCGGCATGAACCCGATGGACCTGAAGCGCGGTATCGACAAGGCGGTCGAAGCCGTCGTCGCCGAACTCAAGGCCAATGCCCGCAAGGTGACCAGGAACGACGAAATCGCCCAGGTCGGCACCATCTCGGCCAATGGCGACGCCGAGATCGGCCGCTTCCTCGCCGAAGCGATGGAAAAGGTCGGCAATGAGGGCGTCATTACCGTCGAGGAAGCCAAGACCGCCGAGACGGAGCTCGAAGTCGTCGAAGGCATGCAGTTCGACCGCGGCTATCTCAGCCCCTATTTCATCACCAATCAGGACAAGATGCGCGTCGAGCTCGACGAGCCCTATGTGCTGATCCACGAGAAGAAGCTGTCCAACCTGCAGGCGCTGCTTCCGGTGCTGGAGGCGGTGGTGCAGTCGTCCAAGCCGCTGCTGATCATCGCCGAGGACGTCGAGGGCGAGGCGCTGGCGACGCTGGTCGTCAACAAGCTGCGCGGCGGCCTGAAGGTCGCGGCCGTCAAGGCACCGGGCTTCGGCGATCGCCGCAAGGCCATGCTGGAGGATATTGCCATCCTGACCGGCGGCACGGCAATCAGCGAGGATCTCGGCATCAAGCTCGAGAACGTCACGCTCAACATGCTCGGCCGCGCCAAGAAGGTGGTGGTCGAGAAGGAAAACACCACGATCGTCGACGGTGCCGGCTCGAAGAGCGAAATCCAGGGCCGGGTCTCCCAGATCAAGGCGCAGATCGAGGAGACCACCTCCGACTATGATCGCGAGAAGCTGCAGGAGCGGCTGGCCAAGCTCGCCGGTGGCGTCGCCGTCATCCGCGTCGGCGGCTCGACCGAGGTAGAGGTCAAGGAGCGCAAGGATCGGGTCGACGACGCCATGCATGCCACCCGTGCCGCGGTCGAGGAGGGCATCCTGCCCGGCGGTGGCGTGGCGCTGCTGCGGGCGGCAAAGGCGCTCGACAATATTCAGGTCGACAATCCCGACCAGAAGACCGGTGTCGAAATCGTGCGTCGCGCGATCGAAGCTCCGGTGCGCCAGATTGCCGAGAATGCCGGCGCCGAAGGCTCGATCATCGTCGGCAAGCTGCGCGAAAAGCAGGAGTTCTCGTTCGGCTGGAACGCGCAGACCGGCGACTATGGCGATCTCTTCGGCCAGGGCGTCATCGATCCGGCCAAGGTGGTGCGCACCGCTCTGCAGGATGCCGCTTCCGTCGCCGGCCTGCTGGTGACGACCGAGGCGATGGTGGCCGAGAAGCCGAAGAAGGAAGCTGGCGCGCCGGCAATGCCCGGCGGTGGCGGCATGGACTTCTAAAGCCAGGCTTCCAAAGCGCGACTTCGAAACGGCAGATGGACCGTGTCCGCCAAAAGCGGGCACGGTCTTGCCGGTCCGGGACTAATGCTGAGCAGGTGTTGCCATGGATATGATGGACAGTTTTGGAAAGATCGCGGCGCCGACCCGCCCGAAAAACGATTTCAACTATGAAGCCGACTGCAGGGCGGCGCTGGCGCCTTTGGTCGACGGCTTGCTGGATATGGCCGAGTCGGCCGGCTGGGACCGCCGCAAGGCGGCCTACACGCTGATGTTTCTATCGGCTCAACGCGTGGGGGCCGGCACGGAGGAGCGCAAATGATCGCGGCGCGGATGCGCGAATGCCTGCGCCTGCTGCGGTGGTCGGAAAACGATTTCGCCGAAGAGGCGGGATACCCGCTCGCCAAGGCAAAGGCGTGGCTCTACGGGCGCGAACATCCGCCGCTGGGCGTGGCGGCCTGGCTCGAAGCGCTGGTCAAGGTGCATCGGCTGCTGCCGCGGCCGGGCATGCCCCCGATTGCGTCCAACTCGCAGATCGGTGGCATCGTTCCGCAGGCGGCCCTCGAGGATCGAAGCGCCCGCGCGGTTGAGTTCCGAAAGGAGCCGATTGAGCCAGGAAAGGAGAGTGTCATGGATCGTGCTTCGTTCGACAAGCCGGTTACTATCCTCACCGGCCTCGGTACACCGACGAAGATAGAAAGCGCGGCTGAGGCCTATGCACTTTTGGCTGAATGGCCGGCAACGAGCCGGACGGCCGCGCATGACATCGCCGCAAAAGCGTGCCGTGCAGCACTGGAAGGAGAGATCGACGCCGAAACGGCGCGCGCCACCTTCGTTGCCTTCGCCCGCCGCAACGACCTGCTTGCGCCGCAGACGAACGGGATGGTTGCCGGCGAGAGCGTTGCTGGCGCCACGGTTGCCGACTGGGCAACGCGCCCACAGCGCGTCAACGCCCCGGCCTGAGCGAGTGCCAATCTCCCTCCTTGAGGGGGAGATCTCGCCGAAGGCGACAGAGGGGTCGGTACGTCCTGGCGCGCGCCATATTGGACGAAAGAGAAAGTTGGCGCCTCACGCGCGGCGCCCCCCCTCTGTCTTGCGGACATCTCCCCCTCGAGGGGGGAGATTACGCGCTCAGCCGCTTTCGCTTGCTAAGCCATCGGCAGCAGCCGGCGCATGATCAGCGAGGCGTGGCCGCCCACGCCGTGTGCAGCCGGCCGGCGCTCGACTACCTCGAAGCCGTGCTTACGATAGAAGGCGATTGCGCGGTCGTTGCCCTCGATCACTTCCAGGGCGATGCTGGGAATACCCGCATGCGCGGCAAGAACGGCATGCAGCAGGTCGGCGGCAAGGCCGGTGCCGTACTCGCTTTTGTCTATATGGAGCCGCTCGAGCATGACCTCGCCCTTGTCGCCCATCGCTGCCATTGCATAACCGGCGAGCGAGCCGTCAGCCCGCTCGGCGACGAAGGACATCTTGTTGTCGTCCCCGAGCTCGGACGCCAGCCGCTCCGGCGCGTGCCTCTCATCCGACAGCCGTGCCGTGGTCGCGGCACCCAGGATCGGCGAATAGGTCTGTCGCCAGGACCCTCCAAGCAGCCGCGACACCGCCGGAACATCCTGTTCGGTCATGGTTCTTATTTGAGGCATCGCCACCTCCCGGGCAGTTTATGGCACCGCAACGTTCGCCCGGCCATCACCGTCTTACCCGCGATTTCAGCCAGCGGTCGAAGGCCACGGCGAGAATGAGGATCAGGCCGATGACGATGCTTTGCGTGTAGGACGAGACGTTGTTGAACTGCAGCCCGTTCTGCAAGACACCGATCAGCCCTGCACCGACCACCGTGCCGCCGACGCTGCCGATGCCGCCGAACAGCGAGGTGCCGCCGATAACGACCGCCGAGATCACCGTCAGCTCGTAGCCGATGCCGGCGACGGCTTCGGAGGAGTTGAGCCGCGCCGACAAAACGAAGGCGGCAAGGCCGGCGAAGAAGCCGACGATGATGTAGACCGAGATCAGGATGCGGTCGACACGCAGGCCGGAGAGGCGCGCGGCCTCGGCATTGCCGCCGACTGCGTAGACCGCGCGGCCGTAGCGCGTGTAGCGCAGCACGATGTGGCAAAGGATGGCGGCAATCGCGAAGATGATCGCCGGCACCGGTACCGGGCCGATCAGGCCGGTACCGAACCAGCGCATCGAGGCGTCGAAGCCGGAGATCGGGCCGCCATTGGAGATTGTCAAGGTCAGGCCGCGAAACACGGTTAGGCCGCCGAGCGTGACGACGAAAGGCGGCACTTTCAGCCTGGTGATGGCAAAGCCCTGGACGCCGCCGGCCACGGCGCCGACGACGACGGCGGCGAGAAGGGCGGCGAACCAGCCATAGCCCTGCGTACCCGTTGTCGACAGCGACAGCGTGTTGGCGGTGCCGCCTTTGGCGACCACCGCCGCGACCATGCCGCAGAAGGCGAGCAGCGAGCCGACCGACAGGTCGATGCCGGCGGTGAGGATGACGAAGGTCATGCCGAGCGCGATCAGGCCGGTGATCGAGATCTGGCGCATGATGTTGAACAGGTTGATCGGGTCGATGAAGCTCGGCTTCAGCACGGTGAAGACGACGATCAGCAACGCCAGGAACATCAGCGGGCCGAAGCTCATCAGCAGGCGCGCAATATTGACGCCACCGCGCTGGCTCCGTTCGGTCGTACTGGTCATTGCGTTGCTTCCTGCTTCTGGTCGAGCGCCATCAGTTCCATCAGTTTTTCCTCGGTCGCCTCGACGCCGGGCATCTCGCCGGTAATGCGCCCGCGCCGCATGGTGACGATCCTGTCCGACACTGCAAGCACCTCGGGCAGCTCCGAAGAGATCATCATGATGGCGATGCCGCGCGCGGCGAGTTCCACCAGGATCTGGTGCACTTCCGCCTTGGCGCCGACATCGACGCCGCGCGTCGGTTCATCGACGATCAGCACCTTGGGATCGCGCGCCAGCCAGCGGGCAAGGATCACCTTCTGCTGGTTGCCGCCGGACAGGCCCTCGATCGCCTGTTCGGGCGAAGCCATGCGGATCGACAGCATCTTCCTGTAGTTCGCCAGCGCCTCGCGTTCGCGCCGCTCGGCCATGAAACCGACACTGGAGTAGCGGTCGAGCGCGGCGATCGAGAAATTGGTGAGGATGGCGAGTGCTGCGAAGATTGCCTGGTGCTTGCGGTCCTCCGGCACCAGGCCGATGCCGAGCTCGATGGCGTCGGCGGGCGAGGCCGGCGCGATCGGCTTGCCGTCAAGCATGATGGTGCCGGCGGCAATGCGGTCGGCACCGAAGATGGCGCGGGCGAGCTCGGTGCGGCCGGAGCCGACGAGCCCGGCGACGCCGAGGATTTCGCCGGCCTTGAGGTCGAGATCGACGCCTTCGAGCACGATGGCGTGCGGCGCCTGCGGATCGCGCACCGTGCGCAGGCCGCGCACCGCGAGCCGGACGTCGCCGGCGACATCGCGCTGCGTCGGCCTGGCATAGAGCTCGGAAGCGGCACGGCCGACCATCTTCTCGATGATCTTCGGCAGCCTGATCGGCCCGCCTTCGCGGTCGAGATGGCCGGCCAGCCTGCCGTCGCGCAGCACGGTCATGCGGTCGCAGATCGCCGATGCCTCCTCCAGCCGGTGGGTGACGAACATGATGGCGACGCCATCCTTGCGCAGCCGGTCCATGATCGACATTAGCCTGTGCACTTCAGTTTCGGTCAGCGCCGAGGTCGGCTCGTCCATGATGATCAAGCGGCTCTTCAGCGATAGCGCGCGGGCGATCTCGACCAGCTGCTGCTCGGCCACCGACAGTGCGGAAACCGGCGTCGCCGGGTCGAGATTGAGCCCGACGCGAGCGATGATCGTGCGGGAATCTTCCTCCATTCGCCGCCAACTGACCAGCCCGAACCGGCCGAGCGGCGCGCGGCCGATGAAGATATTCTCCGCCACGGTCAGCGTCGGGATCAGGCTCAGCTCCTGGTAGATTGTTACGATGCCGTGGCGCTTGGCATCCTGCGGATTGTGCGGGCTGAATTCGACACCGTCGAAGACGATGCGGCCGCTGGACGGCGGCATCACGCCGGACAGGATCTTGAGCAGCGTCGATTTGCCGGCTCCGTTCTCGCCGAGCAGGCCGAGGATCTCGCCGGGGCGGACTTCAAGCGAAACGTCGTTCAGCGCGGTGACGCCGGCAAAGCGCTTGGTCACGCCCTCGACGGCGAGCAGGGCGGGAGAGGGCGCAATGGCTTCGACTGGCAAAGGATGCTCCTTGAATTGCGATCCACCCGAAAGGCCAGCGGGACAGCGCCCCCCTCTGCCCTGCCGGGCATCTCCCCCTCAGGGTCCTCAGGGGGAGATCGGATGTCACCCAGGCTTTCGCTAGTCTCCGGCGTTGAAGAGAAGGCAACGCGTTGAAACTGCCAATCTCCCCCCTTGAGGGGGAGATGCCCGGCAGGGCAGAGGGGGGCGCGACAGAACGCTGCTTTTGGCGCTGTGCGCCCTCGGCGCCTACTTCGTCTCGCCCAGCCTCTCCGCCTTGTCGAGATTGTCCTTGCCGATGACGATCGGCGTCAAAAGCACGAGCTTTTCCTTCGGCTCGGTCTTGTCCCTGGCGTAGGCGACCGCGATCTGCACCGCAGTGCGCGATTGTTCGCCGGGGAATTGCTCGACCGTTCCGGCCAGCTTGCCGTCGCGCACGGCGACCAGCGCTTCGGGAAGCGCGTCGAAGCCGTAGATCTTGACGTCGGTGAAGTTGCGCGCCGCGCAGGCTTCAACCGCACCAAGCGCCATGTCGTCATTGGCGCAGATGATCGCGTCGGGCTTGCCGTTGGCGGCAAGGCCGGCCTCGGTGACGGACAGCGCCTCGGCGCGGGCGAAGTTGGCGGTCTGCTCGAAGATGATCTGGTACTTGTCCTTCATCGGATCGAGGACGTTGTGCACACCCTTGTTGCGGTCGATCGCCGGGCCGGCACCGGGCTGGCCCTGCAGATGGAAGATCTTGGCGCCGTTCGGGAACGCCGCCACCATGGCCTGCGCTTCGGCCTCGCCGCCTTTGACATTGTCGGCGCCGACATGGGCGAGGATGCCCTCGACGCCGTCGACGCGGCGGTCGATGGTGACGACGGGAACGCCGGCCTTGACCGCTTCTTCGATGGCTGGGGCCAGCGCATTGACGTCGAGCGGCGAGATGACGATGGCGTTGACCTTCTGCACGAGTGCCGCCTCGATGTCGGCGGTCTGCTTGGGCGCCGAGTTCTGGCCGTCGCTCTCGATCAGGTTGACGCCCTGCGCCTGGGCTTCCGCCTTGATCTGGTTCAGCATGTGCACGAAGAACGGAAAGCCGAGGCTCGGCACCGAGCCGAGGATGGTCAGCTTGTCCTGGGCAAAAGCCAGTTGCGGAGCGGCCAGCGCCAGGGCGCCCATCGCCGCGGTCGACAGCAGGAATTCACGTCTGTTGATCAATTTAGTCTCCTCCCAGATGAGCGCACGACCCCGGAACCGGAATGGGTTTTCCGGAAGGTTCCTTGCGTCGATTCAAAAATGGAGTGTCCTTCGAGCGCCCAACTCGTGTTTGAAGGGACGCAACGGCGCTCCAGCCGGTCCACCGCGACGTTCTCCTCCGCTCGGTGCCTGCCCAAGGATGCTAGCCAAGGCCCGAGCTTTGCGCAAGAACGGGAGAAGGCAAGACCTACCGATCGATCATCATCATGGTGCGCTCGCCGTAGCGCGGACCGGCGACCTTGCCGGGCGCCAATGCGTCGTCGAGCACCTGCATCTCGGCGGGGTCGAGCCTGATCGAAGCCGCGGCGGCGTTCTCCTCGAGGTATTTTCTGCGCTTGGTGCCGGGGATCGGCACCATGTCGATGCCGAAGCCGCTCCCCTTGTGGAGCAGCCAGGCCAGCGCGATCTGACCTGGCTTGACGCGCTTGGCCGCGGCGATATCGAGTACCATGGCCGCCGCCTGCATGTTGGCGTCATAGTTGGCGCCCTGGTAGCGCGGGTCGCCGCGCCGGTAATCGCCCTCTGGATAGTCTTCGGCGCGCCTGACGTCGCCGGTGAGAAAGCCGCGGCCGAGCGGCGAGAACGGCACCAGGCCGATGCCGAGCTCCTTCAGCAGCGGGATGATTTCCGGTTCCAGATTGCGCTCCCATAGCGAGTATTCGCTCTGCACTGCCGACACCGGATGAACGGCATGCGCCCGGCGGATGTTGGCGGCACCGGCTTCCGACAGGCCGAAGAAGCGAACCTTGCCCTGAGCGATCAGCTCGCCGACAGCACCCGCCACATCCTCGATCGGCACCGCCGGATCGACGCGGTGCTGATAGAGGAGGTCGACATGGTCGGTGGCGAGCCTTCTCAGCGAACCTTCCAAAGCCTCGCGGATATGTTCGGGCCGGCTGTCGCGCTCGGTGCCGACTTGCTTGCCGTTTTCGATGCGGAAACCGAACTTCGTCGCGATCGTCACTTCATCGCGCCGGCCCTTCAGCGCGCGGCCGAGCAGTTCCTCGTTGGTGAACGGCCCGTAGACTTCCGCGGTGTCGAGGAAGGTGCAGCCGAGTTCGATGGCGCGGTGCAGCGTGGCGGTCGACTCCGCCTCGTCGGCCGGGCCATAGGACTGGCTCATGCCCATGCAGCCGAGACCGATTGCCGAGACTTGCAGCCCCTGGCTGCCGAGTTTGCGCATCGTCAATGTCATCTGAGGTTCTCCGGATCAGCATCGCGTTCCAAGCCGCCAGGGCAATATAGCGCACCAGCTCGGTTTCCACAGAGAGGGAGGCGCCACCGCGCGCGGCTCGCAGCGACGGCCAAATTGACAGCCGACACGCTCTCGGCCATCCTTAAGGGATGCCGCCTTGCGGCTTGTGCGTGAGTAAGCAGCATGGCCAGTTCCGTCAGCAGCCAGAAATCCAAGCGCGCCGCGGTGCGGAACGCGCTCGACCGCCACAAGGTCTACATCACCGCGCAGCGTTTTTCGGCCGGCAGCTACAGCGCGCGCGTGCTGGTCGACGGCGAGGCCTATTGGGTGGACGAATTCCGGCTCAACCAGCTGCAGCAGGGCCTGTCGCCGGCCGAGCTCGAATTGACGCCGGCCACCGACGATTGAGCGGCGTGACGCCGGCCTGCCGCATGCTGACAAAATGATTCAAGACATGCGCATCAAGCCGTTGTTTTTGCGCAAGAGCATGTGGCCGTGACCGCCCCGCCAAAGCTCAAGGCCTATCGCGCGAAGCGCGAGTTCACGAGGACACCGGAACCCGCCGGCGGGCTGGTTGCCGGGGAAGGCAACCGCTTCGTCGTTCACAAGCACCACGCCACCGCCGACCACTACGACCTTCGCCTCCAGGTCGGCGACGTGCTGAAGAGCTGGGCGGTGCCGCGCGGCCCCTCGCTCAATCCGGCCGACAAAAGGCTGGCGGTCGAGACCGAGGACCATCCGCTCGAATATATCGACTTCGAAGGTGTCATTCCCGAGGGCGAATATGGCGGCGGGCCCATGATCGTCTGGGACACCGGCATCTGGGCGCCGATGGACGACGTCGAGAAGAGCCTGCGCACCGGCTCCTTCAAGTTCCGGCTCGCCGGCGAGAAGCTCAATGGCGGCTGGATGCTGGCGCGGCTGAAGCCGAAGCCCGGCGAGGATGAGGGCAAGAAGAACTGGCTGCTGTTCAAGGAGCGTGATCTGGCCGCCGACGCCAAGCTCGACATACTGGAGGCCCGGCCGGAAAGCGTCAAATCCGGACGCCGCATCGAGGAACTGGTGGCAACGCCGAAGCCGGCCGCCAAGCCTGCCAAGCCGGTGGTGCTGAAGCCAGGTGCTTTGCCGGGCGCCGTCAAGGCGGCGCCGCCCACCCGCATCGAGCCGCAACTGGCGACGCAGGTTTCGAAACCGCCGGGCGGCGAAGGTCCCGCGGAAAAAACGCGCGAAGCCTGGCTGCACGAGATCAAGTTCGACGGCTACCGCACCATGGCGCATGTTTCCGACGGGAAGGTCAGGCTGATCACCCGCGCCGGCCTCGACTGGACGAAGCGCTATGGCGACCTGCCGCTTGCCTTCGCAAGGCTGCCCTGCCGCGAGGCGATCATCGACGGCGAGGTCGTCGCGCTCGACGCCAAGGGCATCAGCCGCTTTGCGCTTTTGCAGGATGCGCTGGCCGAAGGCGCCGGCAACAAGCTCCACTTCTATGCCTTCGACCTCCTCTATCTCGACGGCTGGGACCTGAGGCAAGTGCCGCTCCGCCGGCGCAAGACGCTGCTTTCGCAGCTGCTGTCCGGTCTTGGCGCCAACTCCGCCATCCAGTACAGCGATCACGCCGAGGGCGACGGCCAGGCGCTTTATGACCAGGCATCGGAAATGGGGCTGGAGGGCGTCGTCTCGAAACGTGCTACGGCGGTCTACCAGAGCGGCCGCACCAAGACCTGGACCAAGACCAAGGCGCTTCAGACCGGCGATTTCGTTATCGCCGGCTACACTGTCTCCGACGCGGCCGAGGGGCTGGCCGCACTCGGTCTCGGCGAATTCGAGGATGGCGAGCTGCACTATCGCGGCAAGGTCGGCACCGGCTTCGACGCCGCCACCGCCGGCGAGTTGCTGGCGCGGCTGGAGCCGTTGCGCGCCGGGGCGTCCGCGCCGGAAGGTGTTCCGCGCGAAATCATGCGCGAGATGAACTGGGTGCGGCCGCTGCTTTCGGCGCATATCCACTACGCCAACCGGACCACCGACAATGCGCTGCGCCATGCCGTGTTCCGCGGCCTGCGCGACGTCGGCCTGTCGACGCCGGTTTCGGCCAAGCGCAAGCGGCTGATCGCCGAGGCCGACCTCGCAACCATCTGGGTGACCAACCCGACGCGGCGGCTGTTCGGCAAGACCGGCCCGACCAAGCTCGACATTGCCGTCTATTACGCGCTGGTCGGAGATTTCATGCTGCCGCATATCCTTGGCCGGCCGGTGTCGCTGGTGCGCTGCCCGACCGGCAGACCGCAGGACTGTTTCTTCCAGCGCCATGCCTTCACCGGCATGCCGTCATCCGTGGCGACCTTCGAGGCGACCAACTCCGAGGGCGAGACCAAATCCTATCTCTCGGTGGAAGACGCCAAGGGCTATCTGGCGCTGGCGCAGTTCGGCGTCGTCGAGTTCCACACCTGGGGCACCCATCGCACGCGGCTCGACAAGCCGGATTTGATCGTTTTCGATCTCGACCCGGGCGAGGGGATCGCCTGGCGCGACGTGGTGGAGGCGGCGGTGCATATTCGCAGCGAGCTCGAAGCGTTGGGGCTGGTGCCGTTCGCCAAGACCTCCGGGGGCCACGGCATCCACATCACCGTGCCGGTGACACAAAAGCAGAACTGGAAGAAACTGCACCAGGCGACCAGCACCATCTCCACGCATCTTGCCGCCACCGCGCCCGACACTTTCACCACCACCATGGGCAAGGAGAACCGCAAGCGGCGCATCTTCATCGACTATCACCGCAATGCGCGCGGCCACACCTCGGCGGCTCCCTATTCGCTGCGCGCCCGCACCAATTTGCCGGCCTCGACACCGGTCAGCTGGAGCGACCTGGAATCCATCGACGCCCCGCAGGACCTGAATTATTCGTCACTGCCGGGCCTGCTGGCGACGTCAGGCGACCCTTGGGCCGACATGGAAGATTTCGCCCGGGATTTGCCGTTGATAGCCACCGCGAGGTAGTTCTGCGGGCCCCAGACTCCATCGACGCTCCGGAAAATTTGAATTATTCTTCGCCATGGGACCTCTTGCGTGCAGGCGGCTCTCAGCGGAGGAAGATTTCGCTAGGGATTTGCCGGTATTGTAAAGGGTCCGGTATTGTAAGGGCAATGTAGGATTTCGGCAGTCCCGTTCGTCCTCCGGACGAATGAACGCTGCGAACTGTTCGACAGCACAAGGCCGCGTAGGAGTATTTCATGGCGCCCAGGGCAAGTTGGAAAGGTTACCTCAAGCTCAGTCTGGTCAGCTGTCCGGTCCGGCTCTATCCGGCGACGAGCGCCAGCGAACGCATCAGCTTCAATCAGCTGCACAAGAAGACGCACAACCGCATCAACATGAAGCCGGTCGACCCCGAGCTCGGGCTGGTCGAGCGTTCGGACCTGGTCAAGGGCTACGAATTCGAGGACAAGCAGTACATCATCATCGAGGACTCCGATCTCGATGCGGTGCGCATTGAATCCAACCATACGATGAACATCGAGGCCTTTGTCGACGAGCATTCGGTCGACGTCATCTATCAGGACGCGCCCTATTACCTGGCGCCGGATGGCGCAATGGCCGAGGAGACCTTTGCCGTGCTGCGCGAAGCGATGCGCAAATCGGGCAAGCTGGCGATCGCCCGCCTTGTGCTGTCCAGCCGCGAGCGCGTCGTGACGATCGGCGCGCGCGAGAACGGCATGTTCGTCTGCACCTTGAGGAATCCGAACGAAGTGCGTGGCACGGCTGAATATTTCGGCAATATCCCGGCCGGAAACCCCGATCCCGAAATGCTGCAATTGGCCGAAGCGCTGATCAAGCAGAAGGAAACCACCTTCGATCCAAAGAATTACGAGGACCGCTACGAGATCGCGCTGATGGCGATGATCCGCGAGAAGCTCAAGGGCCACAAGCCTATCATCGCGGCGGCGCCTGAGCGCGGCAATGTCATCAACCTCATGGATGCGCTGAAGGCGAGCCTGTCGCAATCGGCCAAGCCGCCGGCCAAGTCCAAGAGCAAGGCCGATGAAACGGCCAAGCCCGCGGCGAAATCCGCCAAGGCCGGCGCCGCCGCGGCCAAGGATAACCCGCTCAAGGCGAACCTTCTCAAAGCCGTCGGCAAGAGCAAGGCGTGACGGCTCTCGCCGGGACGGTCTTCGGCATCGTCGGCGCGCTGGCGGCGTTTCCGCTCAGGCTGGCGGCGCGCGAGGTCGAGCGCCGGCACGGCCAGTTGCGGCGCGGCGTCACTCGGCGCACCACACATGTCGTGTTGGGCCGCATGTTGCTCGCCAGGGCCGGCGATACCGAGATTGAACGCCGCGTCGTCACCGAGCGCGCGGCCGAGCGCAAGCTGGTCAGCGAGAACGGCTTCCTGCGCCTGCTCGGGCTGATGAAAGCGCCGGAGGCTTCGGCGCTGTCGCGGCAGTCCCTGATCGACCAGTCGCGGCTGACCGGCGCGGATCTCGACCTTTTGTCGCTGTTCGATGCCTTCGAGCATGATTGCGAACCGTATTCCTTTCGCGACCTGATTCTCGCCCGCAAATATGCCGGGCTAGTTGCCGGCGGCGCCTCGTGGGGGGCGATCGCGCGCTCTGTGCATCGCTCGGGCCCGATCGCCTCGCTCACCGCCAAGTCGCTCGCCGTCGGCTCGCAGCATGGGCGGGCCGACGCGATCTATCTCGAGGGAGGCCAGAGCGAACTCGACGGCCAGCTGCTGTTCGATCTGGGAACGCGGGATGACGACACGCTGGAAGAGCTGTTCGCCGATGCCGAGGCGGCGGAAGAGGCTGAAGACCACGAGCAGGCCGCGGCACTCTACCAGCGCTGTCTGGCCATCGACCCGAGCGATGCGATCGCCGCCTTCAACCGCGCCAACTGCCTGCGCGCCGCCGGCCAAGCGGCCGAGGCGGCGCACGACTATGCCCGCGCCATCAAGTGCGACCCCGGCTTCGTCGAGGCCTGGTTCAATCTTGCCGGGCTGATGAGCGAAGAGGGGCGGGTAGCCTCGGCGCGCCGCCATTTGCTGAAGGCTATCGCACTCGATCCCAATTATGCCGACGCGGTGTTCAACCTTGCGAGGCTGGAGTTCGACGCCGGCAATTTCGCCGAGGCGCGGCGTCGCTGGGTGCGCTACCTCGAACTCGATCCCAACTCCGAATGGGCGCGTATGGCGGCCAAGGGGATACAGTTCGTCGATTTGCAGCTGGCGCGGATGTCGGCGGGGTGAGGTAATCCAATGCCTGCGCTTGAACACCCCCCTCTGTCCTGCCGGACATCTCCCCCTCAAGGCGGGAGATCGGCAGCTTCGGTGCCCCGCGTGCCTTTCAGCTTTAGTGGTTGGCGAAACCGGCGGCGACATCCAATCTCCCCCCTTGAGGGGGAGATGTCCGGTAGGACAGAGGGGGGTGGGACGGAGCGCGGCCTCTATAAGTGGGCCGCCCCATGACCACCTTCCTCTTCGACGGCCCAGACACCGCCGCCATCACCATCCTGCTCGCGCATGGCGCAGGCGCTCCTATGGACTCGCCCTCGCTGACAGCCACGGCAAAAGCGCTCGCCGCGGCCGGTTTCCGCATCGCGCGCTTCGAATTCCACTACATGGCGGCCCGCCGCTACGGCCATCGCAAGCCGCCGCCGCGCGCCGAGACGGTTAACCCAGAATACGTCAAGGCGATCGCCGACCTCCGGGCGAAGGGCGTGGAGGGTCCGCTCATCATCGGCGGCAAGTCGATGGGCGGACGCGTCGCTTCGATGATCGCCGACGAGATGTTTTCGAAGGGCGAGATCTCGGGCCTGCTTTGCCTCGGCTATCCGTTCCATCCGCCGGACAAACCGACGCAGCTTCGGACAAAGCACCTCGCCGATCTCAAGACGCCGACATTGATCCTCCAGGGCACGCGCGACGAGTTCGGGACCAAAGACGAGGTCGCGACCTATGCTCTGTCCGAGGCGATCGAGATTCTCTGGCTGGAAGATGGCGACCATGATCTGAAGCCGCGCAAAAACATCTCCGGCTTCTCCACCGCCGATCATCTGACGACGCTCGCTGATGCGGTGAAGGCGTGGACCGAACGCATCGTGCGCTGAAGCAGGCCGATGAAGATCGCCACCTTCAACGTCAACAACATCAACAGCCGGCTGCCGAACCTGCTCGCATGGCTGGCCGCCGCCAAACCCGACATCGCCTGCCTGCAGGAGCTCAAGGCGAGACAGACGCAGTTTCCGCGCACTGCGCTGGCGGCCGCCGGCTACGGCGCGGTTTGGGTCGGGCAGCCGACCTGGAACGGCGTCGCCATCCTTTCGCGTGGCTCAGAACCCGTTCTGACCCGCGAGGCGCTGCCCGGCGACGATAGCGATCAGCAGGCGCGCTACATCGAAGCGGCGGTCAACGGTATCGTTGTCGCCTCGCTCTACGCGCCGAACGGCAACCCGCAGCCCGGCCCGAAATTCCAGTACAAGCTGGCCTGGCACGAAAGGCTGGAGGCGCATGCGGCGCAGTTGCTCGACACCGGCCTGCCCGTGGTGCTGGCCGGCGACTACAACATCGTGCCCGAGGCGCGCGACATCTACCCGACCCGCTCCTATGACGACAACGCGCTAGTGCAGCCGGAAAGCCGCGCGTCGTTCCAGCGGCTGCTCGACCAGGGCTGGCTTGACGCGCTGCGCAAGAAGCACCCGACGGAGACGCTCTACACATTCTGGGACTATCGCCGCAATCGCTGGCCGCGCGATGCCGGCCTGCGGCTCGACCATATCTTGCTCTCGAAGAAGCTGTCGCGCCGGCTGGTCGCGGCGGGCATCGACCGCGACGTGCGTGGCGAGACCGGCGCCAGCGACCACGCGCCTGTCTGGGTGGAGTTGCGGTGAAGCACGAAAACTGGCGCCGCCTTTCCGGGCGCCAACCAGTCAGCTTGGCCGCGCCGCTTCACGGGCGAACGCTTCGATCAAAGGGGCGTATCCCTCAAGGTCGGGCTGCGTAGCGAAACTGTGGGTAGCGGCGGTCGAAGCCCAGGGCAGCTTTTCCGACGTGAAGACTTCGACGAAAGGCACATACCAATGATGCTCGTCCAGCATGGTCGCGCGAATGTTGACGAAAAAGTCCAGGCCATGCGGACGCGTGAACATCCAGTTCTTGCAATGCGGGCAATAGAGTTGCCGGTGCGGGCCGTGCAGGCCGCCGACCACCGGCTCGCCTTGGGTGACGGCGAAACCGTCGCTCGGCACGGCGATGGTCAAGGAATACGCGCTGGCGCTCAGTTTCTGGCAGCCGGTGCAGTGACACGCCATCGTCAGCAAGGGCGGGGCACTTATGCGAAAGCGTATCCCGCCGCACAGGCAACCGCCGTCCCAAGGTAGCTTCCAATCGTCCATGGCTGGCCTCGCGTTAGCCTCTGCCAGCGATCTAGCGCGCGACCGCCATGCTGCAATCTCTCCCTTGACGGTCCCTCAAAGAAGGGCATCGGCAGCTTAGCCGTCCCCGAACCCGCGTTCGCTCGCGGCCGCGGCAGTTGAAGCGATCACATGATTGACGAAGCTGTTCGCGCCGAACCAGCGGGTGAACTGGCATTTCGTTGCCGACATGCCGTTGCGCGTCTCGTCGCTGCGCGGCCTTGGGCCTATTGCAACGTCTTTTCCATCGAAAGCTTCATGACGAGCTGGCGCTCGAGCGGGTGAAGGCGGTGCTTGGGGTTCAGGATTTTATCCTGCCCCAGGAATCGTGAACACCACGTCGGCGCGGCCGTAGCCGCCATCGGCGACCTCCTCGATCAGCACCATGGTGTAGGGGCGCACGCCTTCGCCGAACATTTCGACGAACAGGGCTGTGGTCTTGTGGACGAGGTCCTCCTTCTGTGCGGCGGACAGCGCGCGTTCAGGCACCTTGAAGTTTGCAAACGGCATGATGTCGATTTCCTGTTGGTTGTTGGAGGTAAAGTCAAACTGTGCCGCCATTGGCGCGCAGCACCTGGCCGTTGACCCAGCCGCTGTCCGGTCCGGCGAGGAACGACACCACGCCGGCGATGTCGGCGGGCTGGCCGAGCCGCCCCAGCGGGATCATCCTGGTGATCGTTTCGACCAGTGCCTCAGACTTGCCGCCGAGGAACAGCTCGGTAGCCACCGGCCCCGGCGCCACGACATTGACTGTGATGCCGCGCGGCCCGAGTTCCTTGGCCAGCACATGCGTCATCGCTTCGACGCCGGCCTTGGTGGCAGCGTAAACGCCGTAGGTCGGCTGGTAGAGCCCGACCACGCTGGACGAGAAGCTGACGATGCGGCCGCCGTCGCGCAGCCTTCTTGCGGCTTCGCGCATGCCACGAAAGACGCCACCGAGGTTCACCGCGACCTGCTGCTCAAAACCGGTGTCGTCCATCTGCGCGATCGGCGCGAGCTTCATGATGCCGGCGTTGTTGACCAGCACGTCGAGGCCGCCAAACGCCTGCTCGGCTGCGTCGAACAGATGCGCCACGCCTTTGGGATCGCCGACATCGGCCTGAACGGCGATCGCCGTGCCGCCCGCCGCTTCGATCCCGCGCACCACGCCTTCGGCTGCTTCGGCGCCCCTGGCATAGTTGACGACGACCGAAAAGCCGTCGCGTGCCAGCCTTCTGGCAATTTCGGCGCCGATACCCTTCGAGGCGCCGGTTACCAGCGCCACCTTTGCATTCCGCGCAGTCATGTCAGCTCTCCAATTCTTGTCGGCTGAAAATAGGCGATAAATCCTGCGGGATAATCGCTCGGGACTTGCCAACACCATTCGGATATGGCGAACAATGGCGATGGACAGTCTCGACCGGATGCGCCTGCTTGCCCGTGTGATCGAGCGCGGCAGCTTCACCGCGGCCGCCGCCGATCTGTCGATGTCGCGATCGAGCGCCACCGAGGCGATCAAGGACCTCGAGGCGCGGCTGGGGGTGAGGCTACTCGAACGCACCACGCGCCATGTCAGGCCGACATTGGACGGCCAGGCCTATTACCAGCGCTGCCTCGCCATCCTTGCCGATGTCGAAGATGCCGAGGCCGGCTATCAATCGGCGCAGCCGCAAGGCCTTTTGAGGATCGACGTGCACGGCTTCATGGCCCGCCATTTCATCCTGCCGCGGCTCACCGAATTCCTCGACCGCTACCCCGGGATCGACCTGCATATCGGCGACGGCGACCGGCTGGTCGATCTGGTGCGCGAGGGCATCGACTGCGTGCTGCGTTCCGGCGAACAGGCCGACAGCGGTATGATCGTGCGGCGGGTGGCAACATTGCGCGAAGTCACCTGTGCCAGCCCCGCCTATCTCGAAAAGCACGGCATGCCGGCAACCCCCGACGATCTCGAAGGCCATCTGATGGTCGGCTTCCGCTCGTCGCGCACCGGCGAGGTCATGCCGCTCGAATTCACCGTTGGCGGCGAGTTGCGCTATGTCACGCTGCCGACCCGGGTGACGGTCAACGGCTCCGACACGATGGCGGAACTGGCGCGTCTCGGCTTCGGCCTGGTGCAGGCGCCGCATTACCGCTTCGCCGGGGATTTCGCACGCGGCACGCTTGTCGAAGTGCTGCCGGATTACCCGCCGTCGCCGACACCGCTGTCGGCGCTCTACCCACAGAACCGCCAGCTCGCGCCACGGGTACGCGTGTTCATCGACTGGGTGACCGGGATTTTTGGCGAGGGCGGGACATCCGGCCGGGTGTGATCGTCCGGACCGCCGGCTACTTTGCGAAGGCGATCGGACGAGATAAACATCGCGCTTGGGTTTAGTGACAAGATCGGGACCAGGACCAGCGCATCAGTCCATGTCGGCGGCGAGCCTGTCCCCATGCAGCGGAGCGACGCGCGCTTCACCGGTAGTATCCTTGTGCCGGCCGGTGCGACTTGAGGACAGGGGCGCCGCCGGCGCCTATGAGGCGACGGGATCGGGTGAGTGGTCCTGCTGCAACCAACAGTGTTGACCGAATGCAGTAGCCAATAGGGAAGCTCCAGTGAGAAGATTTCGTGTAGTCGGCGCGATTATGCTCGCAACCTACGGCGCCTCGCATGCCCAGACTGTGGACGAAGGCATCCACCGCGACGCGCATGGGCCGTCGACGATGTGCGGTTTCCACGGTGCTGATGCACTGGATTTGGTCGAGCAACTGAGGGCGTCTCCCGCGTTGCGTCGGGTTGCTGGCTCATCCCGCTTCGAACTGTTCGTTTCTGCTGACGGGCTGACACAGTGGAGTTTCACAAGGCCCACCGAACAGGCGTATCCCGCCATAACCTGCAATCGCCTCAGCAGGGACCGGCAGGGCAGTTTGTACCAAACACGGACTATGCGATGCGAAGCGGGTCGCCGGGCATGCGATGGGCTCTTTGCCGAGTTCCAGCAGCTGGACGAGCGATTCCGGCGGGCGATGCAACGATAGGGTTCAGACAATTTGGCGCGGGGCGCCTCACCACTTGCGGGCTTCCGCCGGCGCGGCCTATCGCGTATTGGCGCGGGAACTCTCCTTTGGCCTTTCCTGGAAAACCATGATTCGTCTCGAAAGCATCAGCAAGCAGAACGGCCGGCAGATCGTCTTCATCGAAGCCTCCGCCGCGTTGCAGAAGGGCGAGAAGGTCGGGCTGGTCGGGCCTAACGGCGCCGGCAAGACAACGCTGTTTCGCATGATCAACGGCGAGGAGCAGCCTGACGAGGGCCAGGTCTCGGTCGATCGCGGCGTCACCATCGGCTATTTCAGCCAGGATGTCGGCGACATGTCCGGCCGCAGCGCCGTTGCCGAAGTGATGGACGGCGCCGGGCCGGTGAGCGAAGTGGCGGCCGAGATGCGTGAGCTCGAGCACGCGATGGGCGACCCCGATCGCGCCGGTGAAATGGACGAGATCATCGCCCGTTACGGCGAGGCACAGCACCGCTTCGAGGAGCTCGACGGTTACGCGCTGGATGGGCGCGCTCGCGAGGTGCTGGACGGCCTTGGCTTCAGCCAGGAGATGATGGACGGCGACGTCGGCAAGCTGTCCGGCGGCTGGAAAATGCGGGTGGCACTGGCCAGGATCCTTTTGATGCGGCCCGACGCCATGCTGCTCGACGAGCCGAGCAACCATCTCGACCTCGAAAGCCTGATCTGGCTGGAGCAGTTCCTGAAGAACTACGACGGCGCGCTGCTGATGACCTCGCATGACCGCGAGTTCATGAACCGCATCGTCAACAAGGTGGTCGAGATCGACGGCGGCTCGCTGACCGCTTACTCCGGCAACTACGAATTCTACCAGCAGCAGCGGGCGATCGCCGACCGGCAGCAGCAGGCGCAGTTCGAGCGCCAGCAGGCGATGCTGGCCAAGGAGATCGCCTTCATCGAGCGCTTCAAGGCGCGTGCCTCGCATGCCGCCCAGGTGCAGAGCCGGGTGAAGAAGCTGGACAAGATCGACCGGGTCGAGCCGCCCAAGCGCCGCCAGAAGGTATCGTTCGACTTCCAGTCGGCGCCGCGCTGCGGCGAGGACGTGGTGACGCTGAAGAACGTGCACAAGGGCTATGGCAGCCGCTCGATCTATGAGGGATTGGATTTTCAGGTGCGCCGCCGCGAGCGCTGGTGCGTGATGGGCATCAACGGCGCCGGCAAGTCGACGCTGTTAAAGCTGGTCGCCGGCGCTTCCGAGCCGGACAATGGCACGGTGGCGCGCGGCCCTAGCGTCAAGATGGGCTATTTCGCCCAGCACGCCATGGAAGTGCTGGAGGGCGAGCGCACCGTGTTCCAGACGCTGGAAGATGCATTTCCGCAGGCCGGCCAGGCGCCGCTCAGGGCACTGGCCGGCTGCTTCGGCTTTTCCGGCGACGAGATCGAGAAGAAGTGCCGCGTGCTGTCGGGCGGCGAGAAGGCGCGGCTGGTGATGGCGCTGATGCTGTTCGATCCGCCCAATTTGCTGGTGCTGGACGAGCCGACCAACCACCTCGACATCGCCACCAAGGAAATGCTGATCACAGCACTGTCGCAGTACGAGGGAACCATGCTGTTCGTCTCCCATGACCGCCATTTCCTGGCGGCGCTGTCGAACCGGGTGCTGGAACTGACGCCCGAGGGCATCCACACCTATGGCGGCGGCTATACCGAATATGTCGAGCGCACCGGGCAGGAGGCGCCGGGGTTGCGGAGCTGAGGCGCGCACCCAGCTCTGCCGCTCGATTCCGGAGGCTAAGCACGAGCTGTTCAGCCGTGTATCGCAATTTCGCGCAGCGGATCGCCGCCATCGATGAACAGCCGGCCTTGCGCGGTCAACGCGGCGCCGAGCCGTCGCAGGGCAATTTTTCCTGCTTCGGGATGACGCCCGTCCAGCGCGCCGACGCGCACCGCAACGGCAATGTCGAAGTGCTTCTCGTCGGCCTCCAACTCGAAATCCTCGATGGCGACCTGGCGAAGGCTCAGCCGGCCTGCCGCAATCTCGGCGCGCGAAGCGGCCCCGGCCTGCGCGATGGCCTTGGCCGAGCGGTCGATCGCCAGCACGTGCCCGCCGCCGATCCGGCGCGCGATCTCGCGCGCTGCAGCACCCGGTCCGCAGCCGATCTCCAGCACTCGCATGCCCTGCCGCAAGGGCAGCGCATTGACGATCGCCAAAAGCCTTGGCGACAAGTCGATCGCCATACGCTCTTCTCCAGCTTTTTCGCAATCCGAGATTAGCGACCGCGGCCGCCGACGGGAAGGCCGAGAGACGCGGGCATCGCCGATGTGTTCAGCTGGTATGTTCAGTTGGGTGCTGCTTGAGCAGGGGGCATGATCGACACGAAGAGGTCCGGTCTCCCGCGGGCGACCAGGCGGACCCCGAGCGGCCCGGCGTCGTTGACCTGAGGGGTAGGGAGGGACTGGCGCCGAGCCTAACCGGTTGGGGGGTAGATCACCGGCCGTTTATGTGTATACGCTCAAGCTAATATGAGCGCAAGCTAATGTTGTGCCTCAGCGAGGTTGGACGATTGTGCCGATCAGTGGCCGGTTGTGGCTTCCTGCCGCGCCCTCCAACCCGGCCAACACCGCTTATTGCCTTCAAGTCCTGGCTCCATTGCTGTACCCCGGCCGAAATTCAAGGAGCCTGCAATGACCTCACATCCCGACATCCCCGACGCCAGCATGGCGGTCGATGGGGCCGGCATGACAGCCGATGACCGGCGCGCTCGCGAGGCGGATGCCGCATGGCGGGACGATGTTCGCGAGGGCGTGCGGCATGTAGGCGATCTGGATTCGCTGCCGCTGTCGCCAGCCGAGCGGGCGGCGGCCGAAGCTGCGGCCACGCGCCACAAGGTTCGCATCCCCAAGGCCTATCTCGACCTGATCGACTGGAACGACCCCGCCGATCCGATACGGCTTCAGGTCATCCCGTCGCCCGACGAACTGGCAGAGCAGGAGGGCGAGCTCGACGACCCGATCGCCGACCACGCCTTCAGTCCGGTGCCGAGATTGACGCATCGCCATGCCGACCGGGTTTTGCTGTTCCCGACCTATCAATGCGCAGTCTATTGCCGGTTCTGCTTTCGCAAGGAGCAGCTGACCTCGATTGGCCGCGGCTATACGCGCGAAGCTCTCGACGAAGCCTTCGCCTATATCGCGGCCCATCCGCAAATCCGCGAGGTGATCCTGACCGGCGGCGACCCGCTATCGCTGCCGGACAGGGCGCTGGCGGAAATCCACGCCCGAGTCGAGGCGATCCAGCACGTGCGGCTGTTGCGCATCCACACTCGCGTACCCGTCGCGCTGCCGTCGCGCGTCACCGGCCGGTTGGTTCAAGCCTTGCAGGGCCGGCTGATGGTCACTGTCGTCACCCATTTCAACCATCCACGCGAAATCACGGAGGCGACCGAGCGGGCCTGCCGTACTTTAAGGCAGGGCGGCTTCGTGCTGCTCAACCAGAGCGTTCTGCTGAAAGGCGTGAACGATACGGTCGAGGTGTTGGAAGAGCTGTGCCGCGAGCTGATGTATCGCCTTGGCGTCAAACCCTATTACCTGCACCACGGCGACCTCGTGCCCGGCATGGCGCACCGGCGCACCACGATCGCCGAGGGCCAGGCGCTGGTCAGCGCCTTGCGTGCGCGCCTGTCCGGCATCTGCAATCCCGTCTACGTGCTGGACCTGCCGGACGGCGGAGGGAAAGTCCCGCTCGGCCAGTCCTATCTCGAGGCGTGCGAAGGGGAGACGTGGCGAATACGTGGGCTTGATGGGGTTGTGAGGGGGTATGGAGAGCTGGTCGGGGAGGAGGGACGCGCAGCCGCCGTCCAAGCCAGCCCACCTTGGTGACCTGACACGCAGCCCTTGATCACGGAAGCATGCGTTAACTGCTGTTCTATTTGGTGGTTGCGCAATTGCCAAAATAGTGAAAACGTTGGTCCGGGGTAATGGGTTAGGGGAGTTCGTCCCGGCTGTTGCGAGTTACGGGGCGGCGCAAAAGTCATGAACTTTCCACGGTTCCTGGTGGGGCTGACCACCATATCGTCCATCGTGGCGATCTCGACTTACCTTGCGACGGGTTCAATCTGGAAGACGCTGGCCTGGACGATCTTGACCTTGATCGTCATGCAGGTTGGATATTTCCTGTTCGTCGTCCGGTTGATCTACGGATCCGGGGCGAAAGGCGCGGAGGTAAAGCCGCGGCGTCTGAGGGCTGTGCCGCCAAACCGTCGAGGTCGCGTTCAGCTTATGTAGTAATGTCCCATATAGATATCATGGTCTAGACAGGACATGTTCGGTTCTGGGAATGTGCATTGGACGTTCCGCTAGTTTAGTCAACTAATATATATCGCCCAACTCATATCGTCGTTTTTGAGCTAGCGGGAAAACCTGCCTGCTGCTTGTACGACCGTGCCCAACGCCACATTTTACAACCGGCTGGCAAGCTCCCTTTTGTTGATGCCAGCTTGGATGGCGGCGGTAGAGACGGGCCTGAGCAGTCGGCCGAAGCTGCCGATCTCCCCTACAAGGCGAGAGATCGGCGCGTCGTCGGCTTAGCTTTTGGCCGCCGCGAGCTTGTCTTGCGTCTTGGTCTCGAAATCGCTGGCATCATGGCGCTCGTGCAGCTGCATCGAAGGCTCGCCGAAGGTGCGGTTGACCATGCGGCCGCGCTTGACCGCCGGCCGCGCGTCGATGGCGTCGGCCCAACGCTGCACGTTCTTGTACTGCTCCACCTGCAGGAACTCGCCGGAATCGTCATACATGCGGCCCTTGGCCAGCCCGCCATACCAGGGCCACACCGCAATGTCGGCAATCGTATAGTCGCTACCGCCTAAATACTCGCTTTCGGCGAGGCGTCGGTCGAGCACGTCCATCTGCCGCTTGGTTTCCATGGCGAAGCGGTCGATGGCATATTCGATCTTCGTTGGCGCATAGACATAGAAATGGCCGAAGCCGCCACCGAGATAGGGCGCCGAGCCCACCTGCCAGAATAGCCATGACAGGGTCTCGGCGCGGGCCGGCTGCTCCGTCGGCAGGAATTCGCCGAATTTTTCGGCGAGGTAGAGCAGGATCGAGCCGGATTCGAAGATGCGGACCGGCTTTTTCCCACTGCGATCCATCATGGCCGGGATCTTCGAGTTCGGGTTGACCTCGACGAAGCCGCTGCCGAACTGGTCGCCGTCGTTGATGCTGATAAGCCAGGCGTCGTATTCGGCGCCGCTGTGGCCGAGCGCCAGAAGTTCCTCCAGCATGATCGTCACCTTGACGCCGTTCGGTGTCGCCAGCGAATAAAGCTGCAGCGGATGCTTGCCGACCGGCAGTTTCTTGTCATGCGTCGGGCCGGCGATCGGCCGATTGATGCTGGCGAAAGCGCCGCCATTTGCCTTGTTCCAGGTCCAGACTTTTGGCGGCGTGTATTGGTCCGTTGCGTAGTCGTTCATTTGGCAGGCCTTTGGAAGGGTTGGGTTGGGAGGATATCGGATATCAACGTGGGTAATGGCGGAGGAACTTTGCATAGGGCAGCTTGGGATAGCCGTAGGTACAGATAGGGCTGCCGGCGCTGTTGCAAAACCCCGGCGCGAACGGCGCGGCGCCGGTCCACGCCAAAGCCGGCGCCACACCCTCTTGCGCCTGATCACCTGCGCCATACCTATAGCCCATATAAGCCTGCGAACATTGCCGGGAACCACAGCATGAATATCGAACCCCTTTTGCGATCCATCGTGGCCGTCCGCGCCACCGTGCCGGAGGACGCCTTCACGGCAAATACACTTGGCACCCGCCGCGAGGGCAGTGGCGTGGTCATCCGCGGCGACGGGCTGGTACTCACCATCGGCTATCTCATCACCGAGGCCGAGGAGGTCTGGCTGGCCGACCAGGACGGGCGCGTGGTTCCCGCCCATGCGCTCGCCTACGACCAGGAGTCGGGCTTCGGCCTGGTGCAGGCGCTGGCGCCGCTTGGACTGCCCGCCATTGCGCTCGGCGACGCGTCCAGGGCGAAGATCGGCGATCCCGTCGTGCTCTCCGACGGCGTCGGCCGCTCCGTGCGGGCGCGAATCGTCACCAAGCAGGAATTCGCCGGCTATTGGGAATATCTGCTCGACGAGGCGATCTTCACGGCGCCGGCTCACCCCTCATGGGGCGGCGCCGGCCTCATCGGCGCGGATGGAAGGCTGCTCGGCATCGGTTCGCTGCGCCTGCAGATGAGCCGCAACGGCGAGGTCGCCGACATCAACATGGTGGTGCCGATCGATCTTCTGCCACCCATCCTCGACGATCTGCTGACGCGCGGGCAGGTCGCCAAGCCGCCGCGGCCGTGGCTCGGCGCCTTCTCGGCCGAGAGCGACGGCAAGGTCGTGGTGATGAGCGTCGCCGAAGGCGGTCCAGCCGCCCAGGCGGGCCTTCGCCAGGGCGATGTCATCTCGGATGTCCGCGACACGGCGGTCGATGGGCTTGCCGATTTTTATCGCAAGCTTTGGAACAGCGGCCCGGCGGGCGCCGAGATCCCGCTCCGGGTGCTGCGCGACGGCCGCGAAACCTGGCTGCGCGTCAAGTCCGCCGATCGCAACAGTCTGCTGTGGAAGCCGCCGCTGCAGTGAGGCAACCGAAACCAATCACTCTCCGCAAGCGCTGAAGCCAGTGCCCGGAGTCCATTCCGCAAATGGGATGACCTTGCCTTCGACCGATACGGTCGCTTGCCTGGTGCTGCCGTCCGCCAGCTTCTTGCTGCTTTTGCCCTTGCCGGTCAGCACATTGTAGTCGCAGTCGCCGGCAACATTGTCGTCCATGTAATCCCAATATTCGTAGGCAAAACCGGCGACGACGAACGTGCCGTTGCGCCAGGCGAGCGTCAGCGTCTTGTTGGTCCGCTCGCTGCCGATCTCCATCGCCGGAACATAGAGCTTGATCGAGCCGTTGGGGAGCGCGGTGAGTTCGGGCTCGGTGTCGGATGTGGCGGGGCCCGGCCGCTCGTAATCCTTCCATTCACCGTAAATCTGTTCATGCACGACCCCGGCAGGTCTGAGAAAATTGCCGTCGCGGTCCCTGAGGAACAAATGCAGATCCATGGGATGGCCGGGCTCGGTCTCGACGATCATCGCCAGATCGGCGGCACCGTCGCCGTTCCAATCGCCGGTCGCCGCGGTGATGATCTTCTGCGTCTCGATCGGTTCTGCCAGTGCGGCGGCCGGCAGCAGCAGGACCAGACCGAATATTGTCGATCGCATGTAAAATCCTCTTCGCCTGGGCAGGCCTGAGACGCACGCGCTTCTCAGGAGGCCCGGCTCTGCCGCGTCTCGGAACGGCTCGTCTCGTTGAGCAGCCGGCAGAGCGAAACCGCTTCACGACGGCTCAGGCCGATCAGCGCGATTTCCGAAAATTGCGCCGGCAGATCGTGAACGATGTCCCACACCATCCAACGGCCGTTCGGCTCCATGACACATTCGTAGCGCAATAATTGTTCCTGCATCCGACCCCCGGCTTTGCTCACCGGACTGGTACAGCGTCGAGGTAAATGAGTTGTTGCGCCGCGAGAGTATTCCGCAGCTGTCAAAACCAGGCGTTGAATCCCCACACGGGCGAACCCGACAGGTCACGGCTGGCGGTGCCAATACTCTCGACAAGGCGGCAGGGCAGGGACGCTTCCGGCGTGAACGGCGGCCGCCGCCAGAGTTGGATCAGGCGTTGCGGCTCGCCATATGCGCGTCGAGCTTCCTCCTCGAAGGGCCGTAACGCTTGATGATGGTCGCGGCCTCGCTTTGCGGTATGCCGTATTTGCGGGCAAAGGCAGCGACCTCGTATGGCTCTTCGCCGGAAACCAGTTTGCGATCCTGCTTGGTCTTGGATTTGTCGTCGGCCATGGCGTCCTCCATCACATCTGGTCGTTATAGGGCTGCTTGGTCCGGCCGACCATCCTTGCCAGTTCGGCAAAGGACGGTACGCCGGTTTCCCCCTGGGCATTGTTGGCCGCCTGCAGCAGCCTGAGCGGAAAACAGACGGCGTCGCGGTTGGATGGCGACATGTCTTCATAGAGACGCTCGTCGCTGGTCATCGCCGCCTCGGCCCGGCGCAACGCCATGTCGACCTCGTCGACCGACAGCAGGCCCTTGTGGACCAGCGCATTGTTGACGGCCGCGATCGCCATCATCAATCCTTCGAGCTGGAGATTGGCGACGTTCATCGTTTTGCGTCCTCGCCGGGCTTGTTGGGGCTGGCCTTGTCGTCTGGCCGGATCACTGCGCGCGGCGGGTTCCGGCCCTCCGAATGCCGGGTCTTGTCGTCGAAATCGTCAGCCGGCCTGGTCAATCCCATGCCGCCGGGGGGCGGCTTGTTGCCGGCCGCATCCTGCGAAAATTGGTCGGCCGCGTCGGGGCTCGTCTTTGCCGGATATTTCCTCGCTCCGGTCTCGTAGCGGTTCGGGTCGTCGGCCATGTCCTGTGCTCCCGTTGCAATGAGCAGATAACTTTCATGCGGCGGCAGCGGTTCCGTGGCGAAATCGACGTTGCCGGTGCGCAAGCCGTCGCAATCCGTCGGGTTTTCGTGCATCCTTGTGCATGCCAACGATGCTTCGCTCCGACGCGCCGGCAAAATGCTGCTCCTACTGCGGTGGGCGCGACCACGACTACGAGGATTGCCCGAAGCGCAAAAGCGATGCCGAACGGCAGAAGGAGACGCCAGGCAGCGCGTACCAGCCCGCTGCCGCGGCTGCAGGGGAAATCCGCTAGCCAGCCTGAACCACCCCGCCGGTCCGCCAGGCCGGCGCGAAGATCCTTCCATGTCGAGAGGATTGCAATGCCGCCGCTATTGTGGGCAAAAGCAGCACGGGCAATCGGGTTGGGGTGGGGTAATGACCGAAACGCAAGGCAATTCAGGCCGTCCGCAGGGCAAGCCGGGGACGGCATCGGGGTCGATCGGTTCCGGCCTGGTCGCACTCCTCCTCGTGGCGCTCGGCATCTTTGCGCTGTTTGGATCCTGGTACACGATCGACCAGGGCGACCGCGGCGTGCTCTTGACCAACGGGGCGCTGAGTTCGGTCGTCGATCCCGGACTGCATTTCAAGCTGCCGTGGTTACAGCGCGTCGAGAAGATCAGCCTGCGCCAGCAGGTGCTCAAATGGGGCTGCGAGAACCAGAACGATTGCAGCGGCCTGCCGGCCATGCAGGCCTATTCGCGCGACCAGCAGCCGGCCGACATGCGCGTCACCGTCAACTTCCACGTGCCGGCCGCCGAAGTCAGCAACGTCTACACCAATTACGGATCGATCGCGGCACTGGCCGACCGTGTCATTGCCAGGAAAGCACCGCAGGAGATCAAGACCGTGTTCGGCCAGTACGACGCGGTGTCGGTTATCCAAAACCGGGCGAAGTTCAACAAGGACGTCGCCGACGCCATCGCGGCGGTCACCGACGGCCCGGTGATGATAGACAGCGTGCAGGTCGAGAACATCGACTTCTCCGACGCCTACGAGCAGGCGGTCGAAGCCAGGATGACGGCGCAGGTCGAGGTGCAGAAGCAGGAACAGAACCTGCAGCAGGAAAAGATCAAGGCCGATATCGCCGTCACCCAGGCCAAGGGCCGCGCCGACAGCGTCAAGGCCGAAGCCGAGGCCAGCGCCTACAAGACCAGGGTCGAAGGCGATGCGACCGCGGGCGCCATCAAGGCTCGCGCCGCCGCAATCGCCAACAATCCGCTGCTGGTCGAACTGACCAAGGCGGAGAGATGGAACGGCGAATTGCCGAAGTCGATGATCCCGGGTTCGACAGTGCCGTTCCTGGAGCTCAGCACGCCTGCCGCAGCATCGAACTGAGGCGCGGCGCCGCGGCGCAAACCAGATCAGGACGGCGGCGCGGTAGCCGTCCCATTGCGGTCACGGCTGAAGCACGGCGCCTCGGGCGATTGCTTGCGTTCGCCCGAGAAAAGCCGTCAGCAGCTCCATTCCCACCGGCCAGTCGCCGAGCCCGCTGTCGCCATTGATGTGGCCAAGCGGCCCGGCGACATGGAGATCGCTGCCCCAGCGCTCGGATTTCGCCCTGACATAGTCCAGCGAGCCGTAGGGATCGTTGGTGCTGGCGACAATCAGCGACGGAAAGCGAAGCCGTTGTTGCGGCGCGTTGGCGAAGGCCCGGGCGGAGGAGGGGAAGGCCGGCGACGCAGGGTCCGGAACGGCGACCAGCAACGCGCCGCCGATAGAGCGGGGGGAGATCCGCTGCCAGTGTACGACCAGCAGACAGCCGAGGCTATGGGCGACGAGCACCGGCGGTGTCCATGCCTGGCATACAGCGGTTTCCAGTGCTGCCACCCAGTCGTCGAAATCCGGCGCATCCCAACTCGCCGGACTGAACCGCCGCATCGCCGGGCTTGCCTGCTGCCAATGCGTCTGCCAATGGGCTTTGCCCGATCCGCCGATGCCCGGCACAATGATGAAATCGGTCATGCGAAACCCTTCTTTCCTGATGCCGCGCGCAATTCTAGGTCTTCTCCTGGGCAGCGGAATGAGAGATCATCGGAAAGCAGCGACGAAATCCGATGGATTAAAGGTGATCATGCGGAATGGCGATTATCGGCCAAGGCTCGATCCCACCGATCTGGCGATCATTGAGATCATGCAGGAGGATGGCCGCATCGGCATCTCCGAGCTTGGCCGCCGCGTCGGACTGTCCCAGCCCGCCACCTCGGAACGGGTGAAGTGGCTGGAGGAGCGCGGGGTCATCACCGGCTACAAGGCGGTGATCAATTCGGCAGCGCTCGGGCTCGGCACCATGGCGGTCATCCGCCTGCGCACCACGCATGAGCATATCCAGGTCTGCCTGAAGAAGTTCGCCCAATTGCCGGAGGTGGTCGAGGTGCTGCGGGTGACCGGTGAGGATTGTTTTCTGGTCAAGGTCGTGGTCCCGTCACCGCCCGACCTTGAAAGCATCGTCGACAGCATCGGCCGGTACGGCACGGTGACGACAAATGTGGTTCTGCGTGCCGAGCAACCGAAGCGGCTAGGCCGCGAACTGATGACCAGGGCCTGACCGGTCTATCGCTTGGTCTGTGTATGCCCGACGGCATTGGCGAACGAGATGCCGCCCTTGATCTCGCGCATCGCCATCGAGGTGATCGTGCGCCGCACGCCGGGCAGCCGGCTAAGCTCCTCGCGCAGCATCCTGTCGAGCGCCATCATGTCGACGGTGACGATCTGCAGGAGATAGTCGGCCTCGCCAGTCGTGGCGTGGCAGCGGCGGATCAGCGGATGCTGTTTGACCGCCGCCTCGAAGGCGTCCGACAGTTCGAAATCGATCGACACCTGGATGAAGGCTTCGATGCCGAAGCCGAGCTTGGCCGGGTCGATCCGGGTCGAGTAGCCGCGGATGACGCCGGCATCCTCCAGCGCCTTGACCCGCTTCCAGCACGGCGTCTTGCTCAAGCCGACCTCGTCGGCGAGCGCGGCAAAGGAGGTGCGGGCATCGCGTTCGAGCGCCGCGACGATCTTCCGGTCGACCGCATCCAGCATCATTTGTTCTTCCTGTCTGCTTCAGAAGCAGCTTTCGTCCTTCATTTCTCGCCAATCGAATAACAGAAAGGGACAATGTTCGGCAAGAAAGCGATTAGACTCGGGGACCGGGATCCAACAAACGCCTGCGGCCCAACGGCCGCGGCAAGGAGCATGGCCATGGACAAGCAGGACTATTATGCCCGCATCGAAACGCCTGAGATGCGCGACTATGGCGTCTACCTCAAATGCGACAGGCTGCTGGCCTGCCAGAAGCCGCTGGCCGAGATGGTCAATGCCGACGAGCTGCAGTTCCAGATCGTGCACCAGGTCGAGGAGCTGTGGATGAAGCTCATCGCCTACACGCTGGTCGACGTCGTTGATTTCCTGGAAAAGCAGGACACGCATCGCATCGTCACGCTGATGGGACGCGTGCACCGGCTGATGCGGCTGATGACGGCGCAGCTCGACCTGCTCGAAACCATGTCGCCCAAGGAGTACCAGCAGATCCGGCTGCAGCTCGGCAATGGCAGCGGTCAGGAATCGCCGGGTTTCAAGCAGCTGTTGCGTCTGCCGCCGGATCTGTGGCGGGCCTTCAAGACGTCATACCTCGACGGCCGCGGCCTCTCGGTCGAGGATGTCTACGATACCGGCTACGATCACGGCGACAGCTATGTCGTTGCCGAAGCGCTGGTCGAGTTCGACGAGCTGTTCCAGAAATTCCGCGCCAACCACCTCTATCTCATCCACCGCACGATCGGCCTCGGCGCGAAATCGCTGAAGGGCAGGCCGGTCGAATTGCTGGAGGCCGGCGCCCGCCACCGCTTCTTCCCGGAACTCTGGGACATACGCTGGGCGATGACCGACCGCTGGGGCAGCCAGTATGGAACGGTACGGGAGCCGATTAGCAAGCCGAAGGTGAGTTTAGGGTAGTTCCAGGCTCGGGTTCCTCGCCTCGCGGCGGAGAGAGGGCCGCAAAGCGGCCGGAGAGGGGCCTTTCTTTGCCGGCGCAGTCCCCTCTCCGTCGCGGCTTCGCCGCGCCACCTCTCCCCCATGAATAGGGGCGAGGAAACCTGGTCTTGCGAGGCCTTCTCCCCGCGCACTTGTCTCCTGCAGGTTTTTCGGGGGATGATGTCGGGCTTGCGGCTGGTGGTGCGTCCTTGGGGCACAACCATCGTAACTCTTGGGAGGACGTCGTGACCTTGGAAACCGCTCAATCAACCGTCCAGTCGCCGTGGCAGACCGCGGCAATCCTTATCGCCCGCCTGATCTTCGCAGCCGTCTTCCTGATGGCCGTGATCTTCAAGTTCGTCGATATCGGCGCCACCGCCGGCTATATCGCGGCGGCCGGGTTTCCATTCCCGCTCTTCCTGGCCTGGTGCGCAGCCCTGTTTGAGGTCGTCCTCGTTCTATGCTTCCTGACTGGCGCCTTCTTCTCATGGGCAGCACTCGTCGCCGGCGCCTATGTGCTGTTCCTGGGCTTCGCCTTCCACGGGCCGTCGCACTGGGCCGGCAACCAGGCGGAGTTCGGCTTCTTCGTCGATCACTTCACCTTCCTGGCCGGGCTGCTGTTTGCCGCCGTGCATGGGCCGGGCCGCGTCCTGGCGCTGAGGCTTGGCAGGGGGTGATGCCAAAGCTTGCTGCGGCGGTCATCCTTGGTCGCGGCGTCACATCTGGTCGTTGTAAGGTTCTTTGATCTGACCAACCATGCGCGCCAGTTTCGAGAAGGACGGCATGTCCGTCTCCGGCTGACATTGATTGGCCAGCTCCAGCAGTCGGATCGGGAAGTTGACGGCGTCGCGGCTCGACGCCGACATGCCCTCGGACCTTTCCTCGTTGGTCTCGCTGGCTTCGGCCTTGCGCAATGCGATATCTATCTCCTCGACGGAGAGCACGCCCTTGCGGACCAGGACCTGATTGATCGATGCGATGGCCATAAGCAGGCCTTCGAGTTGCAGATTGGCGACGTTCATGATTTTTGCTCCCATTGGCTAGGGGTCAAACGCGCGAATGCCTGTTCTGATCCGGACGGTGGCGTCTCGCCGGACATTCCAGTGTGCTTCGCCAATCGGCTACTCTGCGTTTTTTCGCGTCTCAGGTGAATTTTGTTCTTGCTTTGTGCCGGCAGCTATGCTACTAATCTGGGTATGGTGCTAACTGGCTCCAACGACCCGCCCGCCGAGGCGGGTTTTTTGTTTCAGGCTCCCTTTCGACCAAACGTTACGTGATCTGCCGGCTGTGAAGTGGGCGGACGCAGCGAGGCGCTGGAACTGCCGATCTCCCCACTAGAGGGGGAGATGTCCGGCAGGACAGGGGGGCGCGAATGAACACCACCTTGGCGACCGTTTTTTGCGCACCACCTCGCGGCGGGCAAAGGAAATCGCATTTTTCTGCCGCTGTGCCACATTTTGTTCTTGCTTTGTGCCGGCAGCTATGCTACTGATTTGGGTATGGTGCTAATTGGCTCCAACGACCCCGTCCGCCGAGGCGGGTTTTTTGTTTCAGGCCTCTTCGTGCCAGTAAGTTCCCCTACCTAGGTGGCGTGGAAAGCATAGAAGCGATAAGCCAGACAATTCCGACCAAAACCAAGACAGAGACTCGAAACCAACCGAGCAAGCCATGCTTGCGTAGATGATCCTCGACTTTTCTGGGCGGTTCGAAAAAACCTATCTTTGGCCGGTCGACGAAGCAAAGTTTGACCCGGTCCAGCAAGCTCAATTCGGTCTTTTTGTCCAACTCTACCTCGCAACTGGCGCCATTCCTCAAGGCATCAGTTCGCCGCGCTGTGGCGATCATCTCGCGTCAGGTCCAGAATCGCAAGCCGCCTATTATCCGCAAATTCCATCACGCGCCCACTTCAGAGAACATCCCTATGTCCAACCGTTACGCCACCATCATTACCGACGATGACGGCCGCGAGGTCGTCAGCGCTATTGGCGAGTTCGCTGGCGCCGCACCCTATGCACGGCATGGCCGCTTCGAGCAGGTTGTCGTCGGCGTGCGGATCGGCATGGTGCGCGGCGGCCCCGGCGACGCGGTCGGCGGTTTCGGCTTCCCGTTGGGAGCACTCGACGGCAAGGCGGCGGCAATCCTAAGGGCAAGGCTGAATGCGTTGCCCGACGCCAGTACGGTGGGGCCCGGCACGACGACCGATGCGAAATCGGCAAGCCAGCCGCCGAAGCCGAAGTCGGCGCGCGCCGGCAAGAAAGCGAAGCCGCGCAAGCGCATCGTGCGGCCAGGCAACAAGAAGCCGGCGATCTCCGCCGGGACGGCGGAGTAGGGCATGGCCAAAGCTCCTTCCGCCGGCGATCCGCAGCCGCACGATCGAGCACCCGGCAAGCAGACCAGGCGGGCGAAGAAGACGCTGGCCGACGGCTTTCTCGAAGCGATCCGCGCCGATTTCCGCGCCCATGGCGCCGGCGTCATCGCCGAGGTGCGCGCCGAAAAGCCCGACCAGTATCTGAAGCTCGTGCTGTCGGTGCTGCCCAAGGATCTTAGTGTCAACATCAACAATCTGGATGCATTGAGCGATGACGAAATCAGGCAGCGCATCCGCGGCCTCGAAGCCGTCCTTAGGCCGTTCCTCGAGAAGCCGGGCCTCGAAAAAGGCCTCGCACAGCCGGGCGGCAAGGAAGGAATATCTCAGCCTGCTGGCGGAGCTGGACCGGAGGCGCCGCACTAACCAGCTTGCCGCCTATCGGCCCTATCCCCGACAGGCCGAATTCCACGCCGCCGGCGCGACCAATCGCGAACGCCTGTTCATGGCCGGCAACCAGCTCGGCAAGACCAGGGCCGGCGGCGCCGAGTGGGCGATGCACCTCACCGGCCGCTATCCCGACTGGTGGCAAGGCAAGGTTTTCGATTGTCCGGTTCGGATGTGGGCGGCCGGCGTCACCGGCGAAAGCACGCGCGACAACCCGCAGCGTATCCTGATCGGCCCGCCGCAGCAGCAGGCGGCGTGGGGCACCGGTATGATCCCGGCCGACGCGATCCTCAGCACGATGGCGGGGCGGGCGCCGGGCGCGCTCGACAGCGTCGTGGTGGCCTGGGGCGGCGGTGGCGACGTGCAGGCCGGCGAATCCGTGCTGTCGTTCAAGAGTTACGAGAAGGGCCGCGAGAAGTGGCAGGGCGAGACGCTGCACGGCGTCTGGTTCGACGAGGAGCCGCCGCTCGACATCTATTCCGAAGGGCTGACCCGCACCAACGCCACCGGCGGCATCACCATCGTCACCTTCACGCCGCTGCTCGGCATGTCGGACGTGGTGCTGCTGTTTTTGTCCGCGGAGCAGGTGGGAGGGATGGGGAGGGGATGACAGGGCTGCGAAATCGCGCAACTCGCGTTCCTTCGCGCCCCCCTCTGTCCTGCCGGACATCTCCCCCTCTAGTGGGGAGATTGGATGTCGCATTGGCTTTCGCCAATCTCCAATGCTTGCGGATAAGCGAGACGCTGAAGCTGCCATCTCCCCCCTTGAGGGGGAGATGTCCGGCAGGACAGAGGGGGGCGCTGTCCCGCCATCATGAAAACATCTTACCGAACAGCAGCATACGTCCCACCTCCCACCATGATTCAATGCCGCGAGGGTGAAAACAATGACCCGTCACGTCACCTTCATGACCATCGACGATGCCGAGCATTATACGCCGCAGCAGCGCGCCGAGATCGTTGCCGCCTATCCGGCGCATGAGCGCGAGGCGCGGGCCAAGGGCATTCCGGTGCTCGGCTCCGGCCGCATCTTTCCGGTGGCCGAGGAGCTGATCGCCTGCGAGCCGTTCCGGCTGCCGCGCTACTGGCCGCGGCTCGGCGCGCTCGATTTCGGTTGGGACCATCCCTCGGCCGCGGTCGAGCTTGCCTGGGATACGGAAGCCGATGTCGTCTATGTCACGAAGGCCTGCCGTGCCTCGCAGCAGACTCCCGCCATGCAGGCGCTGACGCTGAAACCGTGGGGCGATTGGTTGGCATGGGCATGGCCGCGCGACGGCCGTCGCGAGACGCTGGAGGGTGCGGGCACCGCGCTTGCGAAGCAATATTCCGCGCATGGGCTGAACATGCTCGCCAGCCATGCGCAGTTCGCCGACGGTTCCGTATCGGTCGAGGCCGGGCTGATGGACATGCTCGACCGCATGCAATCCGGCCGCTTCAAGGTGTTTTCGACGCTTCTGCCCTGGTTCGAGGAGTTCCGGCTCTATCACCGCAGGGACGGCCAGGTGGTGAAGCTGCGCGACGATCTGATGGCCGCGACCCGTTATGGCGTGATGATGCTGCGGGAGGCGGTCGTCGATCCGGCGGTATTCAAGGCGGCGCGGCGGAAGGCCGGGCAGGCCGATCCGCTGGGGTTGTTCAGGTGACCCTCCGCATCATTCCCGCCACGTTGCGCGACCTCTCCTACATCGCCGCCAATCTGCGCCCCGAAGACCGGGCCGAGATCGACTGTCAGCTCGACCATTGGTCGCCGGCTTTGCTGGCACTGACAGCGCTGCAGGGCTTTGCCTATGTCGCCGAACTCGACGGAAATCCGGAGGCCGGCTTTGGTGCTGCCGAGCAGCGCAGCGGGCTGTGGATCGCCTGGAGCTGGGGCACGCGCCGCATGAGGCGCTGCGTGCCTGCGATTACGGAGTTCTTTCACGCGGTGCTCGGGCCGGAAGTTGCCGCGCGCGGCGCTTGGCGGGTCGAGGCCCGCGCCTTGGCCGCCAATCAATTGGCGCTGCGCTGGCTTGCACGGCTGGGCGCGACGCAACGCTGCCGCCTGCCGGGCTATGGCCGGAACGGCGAGGACTTTCTGCTCTACGACTGGACAAGAAGCTCTCATTTCGGAGAAAACCATGTGCCTTTTTCAAAAGCCGCCGGCGCTGAAGCCGTTGCCGCCGACACCGACCATTGCCGACAAGGACGTGCAGGCGCGCGAAGCCGCGTTGCGGGCTCAGCTTGCGGCCAATGATGGCACTGCAGGAACCGTGAAGACCGATTTGTCGCCCGGCGATCTGACCGGCCAGCGCCGCGTGCTGCTGGGGGTTTGACATGGGCGCCATGAGACGAGTGTTCCGCAACCGGGTGCTGGCCTGGTGGTACTGGCGCCGGCACGCAAGGTTGGTAAAGAAGCGGTGAAGCTGCCGATCTCCCCCACTCGTGGGGGAGATGCCCGGCAGGGCAGAGGGGGCGCTACCCCACCGGCCTTGGTGATCAATTTGCATTGCCGCTATCGGCTCATTCCGGTGGGAACGAAACTGAGCTTGGCGTTCCTTCGCGCCCCTCTCTGGCCTGCCGGCCATCTCCCCCACGAGTGGGGAGATCGGCAGCTTCCGCATTTTCCGTAACAGCCGAGCGCAATTCGTGTTCCTTCGGCACGGTTGACATTCCTTCCTCAGCAGCCATGCTGCAATGCAACATGGCTATCGAGGAGTCCGGCATGACAGAAGCCCGGTCATCGCGCATCGAGTGCCTGGACGGGCTTCGGGCGCTCGCCGCGATCTGGGTGCTCATCGGACACTGCCTGCTGTTGACCGGCTGGCATATTGCTATTCTCGGCGAGCCGGATCTCGGCGTCGACCTCTTCATCATGCTGTCCGGCTTCCTGATGGTGTTCCACTACCAGCTGCGCCAGGACAAGGAGCCCTGGCAAAGGCCGGAAACCTGGCTGAAGTTCTGGACCCGCCGCTATTTCAGGATTGCGCCGCTGTTCTACGTCATGCTGTTCGCTGCCCTGGCGCTTGGCCCCTATCTCTACCAGTCCAGGATGGTCATCGACGAGTTCCTGCTGCGGTCGCCGCAGGCGCCCGAGCGTTATCTCGACAGCGGCTTGAAAAACATCGGCGCCCATCTGCTGTTCCTGTTCGGCCTGGTGCCGGATTTCGCTTATCGCACGCCGCTGCCCGACTGGAGCCTTGGCTTGGAGATGCAATTCTATGCAGTGTTCCCGGCGATTATGCTGTTGGTCCGCAGGCTTGACTGGGTATGGAGCGCCATTCTGGTCGCGGCGACCGGCAGCGCGATCGTGTTCTTGATGGGACAATTGTCGGTGCATTTTCCGATGCCGTCGTTCCTGCCGCTGAAGATGCAGATTTTCCTCTGCGGGATGCTGCTGGCGGGCGTCGTCCATCAAAGGCAAAAGCGGCCTTTCGTGTATCTGACATTGGCTATGCTGCTGGCCGCGCTGCCGTTCGGCGGCGGCTATGGGCTGAGCAAGCTTTTGATGCGGGAAGCGCTCGTTGTGGGTTTCTTTGCGCTGGTTCTCTACCGGATGCTGCCCGGAATGATGGGCACCGTTGCCAGAAAGATCGCCATGACGCTCGCCAACAGGTTCTTTCATCTGATGGGTGAGCTTTCCTTCAGCATCTATTTGATCCATCTGCTGGTTCTCCAGCCGGCGGCGGCTCTGGTCATCACCCAGTTCGGCCACGAATTGTCGGCGCCGCTGCGCTTCGCGATCGTTGTTGTCGTCGTCTTGCCGGTGGTGTGCCTGCTGTCCTGGATCACCTATACGCTGATCGAAGTGCCTGGCCAGAAGATGGGACGTTTCGTGGTGCAGCGCTTTGGGCGCAAAGCCGCGCTGGAGACGACGCCGGCGGAATAAGGCGCTTCCAATCTCCCCCTTGAGGGGGAGATGTCGCCGAAGGCGACAGAGGGGGTCGCCGATCCACGCGAGACGCCCCCCTCTGTCCTGCCGGACATCTCCTCCACGAGGGGGGAGATCGGCGGCTTCGGCGTCCCGCCGTTTTCTTTTTCAATCAATTCCATCAAGCGAGGCTGACCATGAGCGATTCCCGTGCTCGCGATATTCTGTCGCGACAGGCTGAACTGGAGAGCGAACGCAGCCAGTATGAGCATGTCTGGGAGGCGGTGTCCGAGTTCTGCGACCCCGATGCGCCCGACATGTGGAGCGGCCGCCGGCAGGCCGGCGCGGACTCGCAGGCCGAGCGGCAGGAGCGGCGCGGTGCGCGTGTCTACGCCAATACCATCAACTCGGCCGCCAATCGCCTCGCCGCCGGACTGGAAAGCCTGATCATTCCACAATCCGAGAAATGGCACGGTCTGTCGACCGCGGCCATCAACGACGATGAGACCGACGAGGAGAAGGAATGGGCGGAAGCGCTGCGCGATTTCCTGTTCTCGCTGCGCTACTCCGCCAATTCGAACTTCGTGCCGGCAACGCAGGCCTGCCTGCGCAATGTCGTGCGCTACGGCCCGGCCTATCTCTACGCCGAGGAGGGTTTTGGCAGCACGCTGATCCGCTATGCCTCGATCCCGGTGGTCGAGGGCTATCTCTCGCGCAACCGTTGGGGCCAGGTCGACATTTTCCACCGCCGTTACGAGCGCACCGCAAGACAGGCGGCGCAATTGCTCGGCTACGACAGACTGCCGGCGCGGATCAAAGTTCTGGTCGACGACCCCGCCAAATGCGAGACAAAAATCTCGCTGATCCAGTGCATCCAGCCGCGCGACGAGCGCAAGATGTACAGCCTGAGCGGCTCCTACCAGTATCTCGACACCGCGTTCGCGTCCTATCATGTGATCGAGGACGAGGAGGCGATCGTCAGGGAAAGCGGTTTTCGCTCCTTCCCGGTATCGTGCTTCAACTGGCGCCGCTACGAAGGCGATCCCTACGGCATCTCGCCAACCATCGAGGCACTGACGACGGTGCGCGAAGAGAACGCCGTGCGGCGCTCCGGCCTGCGCGCACTTCAGCAGATCACCGATCCGGCGACCGCCTCGAAAGCCAGGCTCGACTACGTGCCGGTGCTCAATCCCGGCGAGAATTACCCGGGCCTGATCGACGATGCCGGCCGGCCGCTGATCGCGCCGATCGCCACCGGCCAGAACCCGACCTATGCCTTCAATTACGCCGACAGCCGGGCCGAGGAGATCCGCGACATGATGTTCGTCAATCTGTTCCAGACGCTGGTACAGAACCCGCAGATGACGGCGACCGAGGCCTTGATCCGGCAAGAGGAAAAGGGCGCGCTGCTCGGCCCCTCCGGCTCGATTATCCAGGCCGGCTTTGCCTCAAATCTCGACCGCGAGCTGGGTATTCTGGAAGACAAGGGACTTTACGAGGAAGACAGCCGCTTCCTGCCGCCGGCGAGCCTTGCCGGCAAGGCGTTGCGGCCGACCTTCACCGGCCCGCTCGACGTGCTGCGCCGCTCGGCCGAGGCACGCGACACCATCCAGGTTGTCACCACCGCCATGCAGATGGCGCAGTTCGACCCCGGCGTGATGGACAATATCGACGGCGACGAGGCGCTGAAGATCGTGCAGGGCGCCGGCCGCAGCCCACAGCGCATCTTCCGCCGCCAGGACGAAGTGGCGGGCATCCGCGATGCCAGAGCCAAGGCTCAAACCGCACAAGCAGGCATGGCTTCGATCGTTTCTGCCGGCAAGCTGGCCAGGGATGCCGTGCCGGCGGCAGTGCAGGCACGCGATAGCGGCTTGCTCGATGGGCTCGGCGGGCTGATGCCGCAGGGCGGTGACGTGCAGAGTGGCGACATACAGGGTGGCGGGGCATGAGCCAAAAACGCTTCGCCCATTCCAGCCAGGCCGGCGGCCCGGCCAAGGCGCGGGATGCGCTGGCCAAGGCCTATCTCAGAGTGTTCTCAGGCCAGGACGGCGAAATGGTGCTGGCTGACCTAGCCAGCGTCACCGGGTACTACCGCCGCCCGTCCTACGGCGAATGGCTGGCCAAGACCAAGACGCCGAACGGCTTCGAGCTGCACAGCGCGCTCAGCAACGCGCGGGCCGAAGTGGTGCAGCACATTATGGGGTTCCTGACGCTGGACGAAGCGCAGCTGGCGGCGCTGGAGAAGGCGGCGCGGTTGGAAGGGTAGCGGGCTTAGGAGCGGCGGCCTTGCCACAGTCATGGCCTGCTCCGACCGATCGTTCGCGGGAGTCCGCGAGCCCGGCCAACTCATAAGGGAATGACAATATTTTGCCGAGGCCATTTAGCCGACGGCGCAGACCGCCAGCATCTTCAGTGCCGGCGACACTCTCATTGGCGACCTCTCCAAAATTCATGACCCGACGAAGGCGGCGGCACGGGGCCGGCGCGCGGCAGCGCCGCGCCACGATCCCCGGCGCGCTCATGGCAGGACACAAATAGATGGCGACCATACCTCTCCAGCTTGCCCAGCGCCGGCTCGACGCCGGCAATGTGCTCTCCTATCCCGAAGGATCGCCGGTCGGCAGGGCGATGCAGGGTTTTGGCGACGAGCTCTCTGCCGTCGCCGAACGCTACCGGCAGCAGAAGCAGCAGGAGGAGGCGTTCGACGCCGACCTCGCGCGCCGTCGGTTCAACGGCCAGATCGGGCAGGCGGAAGACGAGGTGGTGGCGAATGCGCCGGCCGACGGCAGCGGCCTGCATGACACGATGTATGGCCAGGTCGATCCGCGCACCGGCCGGATGATCAAGACCGGCCTTTTCGACACGCTGTTCGCCGATGCCCTGCCGAAAATGCCCGAAAGCCAGCGCGCCAATTTCGCCAGGCAGAAGGAGGCATTGCGCGAGGCCGGCTCACTACGGATGGCGGCGAGGCAGCTTCAGCGGCGCGACGAGTATGAGCAGGCCGAGTGGACCAAGGTCGACAACATCTCAACCAGTGCCATCGCGCAAAGCAACCCGAAGGACACCGAGAACTTCGACGCGATCCGGCAGAACGGCTTTGACCTAATCGCCAAATTCCGCAACCCGCTTGCCCGACAAGCGGCGGCAGTCGCCTGGCGCAGCAATACGGCCAAGGCGCTGATCCAGGCGATGATCGCCCAGGACCCGAAACGTGCTGCAGAGATGCTGGGTGCCGCGCAGGCTGGAAACCGAACTAAGGACGACACCACCGAAGTCGTTGGCGGCTCCAGCGCCTTTGGTGCGCCCAATGCGGCGGCAGCGAAGGGTGACCGCGTCGGCAACGAGACCCCGGATGAAAGGTTGGCGCAGGCGTTCAGGGACGACCTTCCGCAACAGGAACAGGCAGCGCTGATCCGACAGGCGCAGGCGGCCAACATTGCTCAGCAGGTTGAGTTTCGCACCAACATTGGTCTCGCCGAGCAGAACGCGCCGGGCGCCATCGCACAGACTGGCGCCTATTCCGGCAAGATGCCTGGTCGGGACGCCTTCATCGCTGTCTATGGCGTCGAGGAGGGCGGCAAGCAGTACGGGGATTTTGCCAGAAAGATTGATGTTGGTCGTCAGGCCTTCGGCATGCGCACCATGCCGAACCAAGCAATCCATGCGGCGCTACGCGATGCCGAACCTGGTCCTGCAGGTTCCCAAGGGGAGCAGGCGCGGTATCACGTCACGGCCGCCGCCGCGCTTCAGACGCTGGACGCCAGACGGACGGACCCTGCCGCATACGTTCGCAAGGTCTTTCCGAGCGTCGACGCAGCCTGGAGCGAGATCACCACTCCCGACAGCGAGTCATGGAATCGTGAAGGAGGGCCGGACACCTACGACCGAGGAACTTATGTCCGAGCAATCGCCGCTTCAGTTGCAGCACAAAAGCAACTGGGCATCGAGAACTATCAACCTTTCCCATGGTCTGTTCTCAAGAACATCGCCACGACATTCAAAGACGGGAGCGTGCCACAGGCGGACAAGCACACCATCCTGTACAGCCTCGTTGGTGGGGCGTCCGATCCAGAGGTCCGAGCAGCCTTATCCCAACAGCTCGTCCAAGCCGGGCTTCCTCAATCGGTCGAAAGCCAACCGGCTAGGCCCGTTGTTGCACCTGTGATCGCCGGGAAGCAGAATCAACCGCCTGCTCCTTCAAACCGCAGGAAACCTCAATCGAAACTGGAACTCGCCGCGGAGGACTTCGGCAACTACCTCACCGAAGGTTTTGAAGGCCTAGGCCGAGCCCCGCACGACATTGGGCTGTTTCTTCAGGATCTGCGCGACGATCCTTTGGACGCGCTCAGTCAACTGCCGGTCACTTCTGCCTCCGGATTAGCTGCAGAGGGCAGCCTGGCGTTCGAGTCACTCGGCCAAGCCGTTGCAAAAGGACTGGCCATTGTCCGCGCCGGGACGGGCAAGTTTGCCAAGCCGTTAGAGGAGCTTACGGCCAGTGGGTCGCGGGCCACATCAGAACTCGCCGTTGAGGGAGCGGCGGTTCGCCAGACGACCGAGGTTGAGTCTCGTGCAATAAATGCAGCAAAAGAGGCCGCTTACCTCTTGAGCACCGGCGTCAAGCCTGACAAGGCTGAGCTTCTTGCGATAATAAAGTCGATCGCCAGAGACCCCTCTAAGATTAGGCATCCGGGAGCATCGTTTGGCAAAGCTCTTTCAAAAAATTACCGCAAAACATTTCTTGATGCGAACCCGAATCTAAAGGGAGAGGTTGTCGTCCATCACGCTGCAGAGCAACAGATATGGACCAGATATCCAAGCCTTGTTGCTGAAGATGAGATGCACTCTCTTCAAAATCTTCGCGGCATACCAAAAGGATTAGATAACCTTTTGCACAAGATCGTTTTCCGATTCGAATGGGATAAATTTTATGCGTCGCACCCCCAGCCAACGCGTCAGCAGGTGCTGGACTACGTGACTTATATCGACAAACAATACGGACATCTGTTCAATCCTCCAATAGGTGAGTGATGCAATATTTTTACATATGGCCGAACGTCGCTGGTGGACTTGGTGAAAACACCGTTCTTGACTCGAGTGTCCATCCGCCAATCGTGACCAAGCTTCACTACGTTATAGAGGGCTGGTTTGGCGATGTGATCGTTACGACGTTCCCGTGTTACCTCGTCACCGAAGACACCCAGCGCGCACTGCAAAAGATGGGTTTTTCAGGCGCGACGTTCGCCGACGCCGAAGTGACAACATCCGAAGAGTTTCATGAGGATCAACCTGGGCAGGAACTTCCACCCTTCGTCTGGCTTAAAGTGAATGGCAAGGCCGGCCGGGACGATTTCGGGATCGCAGCGGACTATCGCCTCGTCATCTCGAAACGCATTCTTGATTTGCTGGAATCATTGGGAATACCGTTTGCTGTCATCGAGCCTTACGATGGTAAGTAGCAATGAGGTTGGGCTTTCATTTTTTTGATCCTCATTAGGTGAATGGTGGACTATTTTTACATAAAGCCCAATGTCGCCGGCGGAATAGGCCGTGGCACCATCATGGACACAAGCGTTCACCCCCTGTTGTGAGCAAACTCACCTACCAGATGGAAGGATGGTTCGGCGATGTTATCATTGCTGGCGATCTGCGTGTGGTCATATAGAGCGTGTGCTGAATCTACTCGACCGCTTTGGTATTCCGTCAGCGACGATTGAGCCCTACGACGGTCGGTAGTGCTATTGTTGCCATAGTTCGCGCCGTAGTGGATGTGCATGAAATCAATCCAGTGAAGTTTGGCGGCAGTTCACCGACAACAGGGGTATGCCGTGGTGGAACCAGTTGCTGAGCGACCTGGGACGATAGCAATGGGACATATTTAACTGAGGGACATTCGACGCACCGGCTGAATCCGCAGTCGTCGACGGCCTGTCCGCACGGTTGGGAGTCGTGCTGCCAAGGATTACATGATTTCCTCAAAGAGCATAATGGAGGCGAAGGTTTCATCGGCAATAACTATACTATTTTTTTAAAGCCGAAGAACTGGCTGACTTCAACCGCGGATATGAGGTTGAAAAATATGCGCCAGGCATCTTTGACGGAGGAGGTGAAGGCTATGGCTTCGACACTGAAGATGCGGCCATGCCAATCGTACGCATCCCATTCATAGGTATGAATCGGCAATCCGCTGAGACGATAGCGCGTGACCTCGCCGATCTATTTGCTCGGTTGGTGGACTGAAAATGCCCGACCAAAATAGATATTTGCGCCCCAAGGGCATGGAGCTGTTTGAGATCGGCGATCCAGTCAGTTTGGAGAATAAGATCTGGTTGACCAGACAAGGGCATTTTGAAGCGGTGCGCTACTGGAATCGAGCTATCGGGATTCTGCTTAAGGCGGCGCCGGAGAAAGCGGCACCGGCGGATGGGTAGGGTGCGGGGAGCACTGACCTTGCGGAGGCCATGACGCTTTCGGCCGATCATTGTGCAAGTTTACGAACCCGGTGTAATGCAACTCGTCCCTAGATCTCAACATGATCGAGGGAGTATCTTCCAGAAAACACTGCATCCGAATGGCCGAGGAGGATTTTCCCTATGGGGAAAAAAATGAAGTTGCTGGATATCGTTGGGCGGTTGTCGGAATTTGACGAGGAGGACCCGGTCTACGCAGCGGAGCCCACAATCTACGCGGCGGAGCCTTGGACAGAGGATTCAGACGCGATGGTTTTGCCTCAGCAGGATGGGGTGTTGGTACCACCCGAGGCAGCTAAAGAGGGCCTGGCATACTTTCTCGAAATCAACCTTGCGATCGAGATTACCGAGGCTTTGGTTGCATCGCAGAAAGAAAAGCCAAGCATTTCCGCCATCTGCGAACGGGTTATTTATTATGCCACCTATGATGCGTGAGAGGTTAAATGTTGACTAACCCACGTTATGACGGACAGCCGCTGCTTAGGCTGCTCGATGTTTATGTGCTCTGGGCGATCGGAGAACTTTCTCAAGAGTCGGAGGATGGCTTGAAAAGGATGGCCCCCAAACTGCGATCTATCCATGGCGGCGACGGACAATGGCATGACGCAATAGCCCACTCTATGCACATGCCCGAGGGAATGCCGGCAGCAATCCGGGATATGTGGGCAAGGAATCTCGAGATCGCCCGCGTCAATGGTGTAACCCTCCCACCCCAGAAATTTGCCGAGATGTTCGTGGACGAAAATTTCGTGGATTGAATGTTCTGCATTGATTGGAATTGCTGTTATGGCTGGCGCTCTACGGCGCCCCGCTGTCCTGCCGGACATCTCCCCCACGAGGGGGGAGATTGGCTGTCGCCGGCGCTTTCGCTACGCTCAATAATTACCGTTATAATAACGGTCGTCGCAGGGCGCGGTGTAGATGCGGCCGTAGCGATCCTGATAGCGGCAGAGCTGTTCGCCGCGCGGTTGCGGGGTGGTGGCGTTGCCGACGACCGCACCGAGCAGGGCGCCGCTGGCTGCGCCGATAACCGTGCTTTTGGTGTTGCCGCCTATGGCCTGGCCGGCAAGCGCACCGGCGCCGGCGCCAAGCAGCGCACCGGTGCTGGTTCTCTGCTGTGCTTCGGTCTGCGCGCAGCCTGCCAGCGCGGCGGTTACGAACATGGCGGCAATGGCTCTGGACATGGTCATCGTCTGATACTCCCTTGAAGTCTATGAACTAATACGCAGGCTGATTTTGCCAAGTACGGTCGCATTTGCGGCGGAACATAGGCACCGTGCCTCACGAAATAAGACATGGTTGTTTTTGTCTGACGGCCGGAGACGACGGCTCGGCAAGACGATGCCCAAACGAGACTAATCTTCGACGGCCCCATGTGCCCGATCTGCTTTTTCTGCGCAGCGGCCAACTCTTCCTCAAATCCTCAAAAATGGAGAAATCGAATGACACGAGGTCTTGCCCGGACGCTTTCGCGTGCCGCCGCCAGAGAAGCCGGCCTTGCCCCGTCCAAGGCGGGGCTTACCGCCAGGACGACCGGACAGGGCGGCGCCTACCGCACCGTCTTCTCCTTCAATGCCATGCCGGTGCCGGTCACCGATGCACTGGCCTATGCCAGCCAGAAGCTGTTCGATTTCATCGATGGCAAGATCCGTATCAAGGGCGGTACGGCCCGGCTGCAGTTTGCGGTGCTGACTACCCGCGCGTCGACCATCAACGACAATGCCGCGCTGACCTGGTCGCTCGGCTCGACGGCAGCATCGAGCGCTGTGCTTGCCGGAACCATGGTCAATGTGCTGGCGGCGACCGGCCGTGCGCTGGATGGCGCGGGTGCCGCGCTGTCGAGCGCGTCGATTGCCGATGTTGCCGCAGCCTTGACGCTCGACGGCACCGTGACGCCGGTCGACCTCTATCTCAACCTGGCGTTTGCCACCGGCACCGACATCGATGCCGACGGCACGATTGCCGTGACCGGCACGATCACGCTGCTCTGGGAGAACTGGGGCGACAATGCGTAGGCGCCAATCTCCCTCCTTGAGGGGGAGATGTCGCCGAAGGCGACAGAGGGGGTCGGTTCGACCGGGCGCGACCCCCGGCGACAGATGAGGTCGGCGCTCCACGCGCGGCTACCCCCTCTGGCCTGCCGGCCATCTCCCCCTCGAGGGGGGAGATACCAAGTTCACCGCCAGTGCTCTCATCACCGGCCTTCAAACTCTCAGCAAAAGGAATCTTCTCATGACAGATCTGGCAGACGCCGGGTCCGTGGTGGCGGCGCCACCGGCGGGCAACCTTGCACGGCCACCGGCCAACGGGGACAACGGGTCCGCCCCGCCTGCGGCCAAAAGTTGGTTTGACGGTCTTTCCGAAGGCAACCGCAAGCTTGCTGAAACCAAGGGCTGGACCAAGCCTGAAAGCCTCGATCGAGTTTTCGCCTCCTATGCGGAGCTGGAGCGGCAGCAGGGTGAGAGCCTGCGCGTTCCGGCAGCCGATGCAGCCGCGGAAGACTGGGACAGGTTCCATGCCCGGCTGCCCGAGGCGATGCGTCCGCTGACCTCGCCCGAGAAGGTCGAGTACCGGCGCCCCGACGGGCTCCCCGAAAACTTCGCCTATTCGGACGAGCTCGCCACTGCGTCCAAGGCCTGGGCGGTCGAGGCCGGTGCTACCCCGAAGGTTGCACAGGCCTATCACGACCGCTTCGTCGGCTACATGGCCGAGCAGGCCAAGGCACAGCAAATCGCCGTTGCCCGCTCGGTCGAGACTACGCACGACGACCTCGTGCGGGATTGGGGACCGACCGGGAGCGATAGCTTTCGCCAGAAGCTCGAGGTCGCCAACCGGGCGATGAAGAAGCTCGGCCTGGTCAATGCCTACAAGGCGAAGGGCATCCTTCTGCCGGACGGCGCCTTGACCGACCCGCAGATCGCCAAGGCGTTCCACGCTATCGGCGAGGCGATGTTCCGCGAAGACACGATCGACGGCAATGCTGCCTTGAGCGGAGGCAACCCCTTCAAGCGCAATGCCGCCGGCGAGCGCAACCTGACTGGCATCTCGGCGCTCGTCAAAAGCGACCCCGCCCGCGCCCGGCGGCTGGCACGCGAGGCCGGCGAAAACCCCGACCTGTGGATGCCCAACAACCCTCTTTGACCCCAAACCTGAAGGAAGACAAAAATGGCAGACGCCTACACCCGTATCGCGGACGCGATCGTTCCGTCCGTCTACGCGCAATACTCGTTCGAGGAGCACGTCCAGTCGCTGGAGATTTACCAGGCCGGGATCCTGTTTTCCGACCCGTCGATCGCCTCGAAGCTCAGCCTGGGCGGGCGCTCCGTCGACATGCCCGGCTGGAAGGATCTCGGCAACGATCCCTCCGAGCCGGTCAATGACGACCCGGCCGACTCGATCGAGATGAAGAAGATCGGCGCGCGCCGCGAAGTCGCGGCCCGCAATGTGCGTGCGCAGGCCTGGGGCATCCCGGACCTGACCTCGATCCTTGCCGGTGACGATCCGCAGAAGCTCATCGTGCGTCGCCAGACCGACTACTGGCAGCGCGCCAACAAGCTGACGCTGCTCGGCATCCTGAAAGGCGTGCTGGCCGACAACATCGCCAATGACGGCGGCGACCTGGTGCGCGTCACCGGCGCCTCCATCGTCGACACCGACATCATCGAGGCCGCCTACCTGATGGGCGACCGCGCCGACAAGTTCAAGACGATCTGGATGCATTCGAAACAGATGAAGGCACTGAAACTCGCCGACCTCATCGACTATGTGCCGTCGTCCGAGCAGGGCGGGCCGCTGATCCCCTATTACATGGGGCTGAGGGCCGTCGTCGATGACGACATTCCGGTTGCCGGCGGCGTCTACACCGCGTTCATGTTCAAGGACAAGGCGATTCTGTGGAACGAGCTGCCGGTAAACACCGAAGGCGGGCCGCTCGAGTTCGACCGCAAGCCGCGGCAGGGCCATGGCGGCGGCGTCACTGAAATGGTCGGCCGCCGGCATTTCGTGCCGCATGTGCCGGGCACCCGCTTTCTCGACGCGTCCTCGGCCGGCGAATTCGCCACCGATGTCGAGTTGGCACTGGCGGCAAACTGGGACCGCACCGCGTCGAGCGTCAAGCACATGACGTTCATCGCGCTGAAGACGACCGAGGCCTGATCGGGCGAAGGGGCGGGCATCAGACGTCCCGCTCCTTCTGGACGCCAGGCCACCGTGGCGAATCCCAAGTTCACCCGCTGCGCTGCGCCGGAGTGATGTGAATTTTGGGGTTCGCTACAACATTCATGTTGCCCTTTGGCCAATCGACGGCACCAAACAGTTACAAGAAAGGGCGATGCTGACTGTCTCGGCAAGGGAGGCAACTATGAACATGAAGTACAAAACAGTTCAGGAAGTGCTCCGAAAAGCGGGGATTGTCATGAGCAAGAAGGGGGAAGTTCATCGCATAAACTTCTTCAGCGGTCTGGAAAACACCGCCTACTACACGCCGAGTCTTCAGGATGCCCTGGACAAGGGCTTGGCTATGGCAGGAGGTGCCGGAAGGGTGAAATCAGGCGCCTTTGTCAAGTCAGCCGAAACAGGGCAGTGGATCGCGACCAGCGCACGCATCGGCTGACACAATCAAGGCAAGACATCGCCGCGTTGCGCGGCGGGGTCGTGAAACTGCAATAGCCCAAGCATTGCCGTCTTTCTTGCTCGAATGGGAAAAAGACGGCTGACGAAGCGTCTGCCACGCCATTTCCTGACGGGCGGTTCGTGGCGTGACGGCCTCATGCACGAGACGTGCAACATCTGCCCAAGCCACAAATCACGAAAATCCCCAGCCGCCTTGAAGCGGCCTTTTGCCGTGGAGGCACCATGTCCCGTTTTCCCCGACCAATCACACAGCCGGAGGCCTGAGCCATGGCCATCACCCCGCTCGACATCGCCAACATGGCGCTCGCCGTGCTCGACGAGGCGCCGATCGACAGCCTCGACCAGGACGCCAAAGCGGCGCGCCTGCTCAATCTGCATTTCGACCTGACCCGCGAGGCCGAATTGACCAAGCATGCCTTTGTCTTCGCCATCCTGGCGGCCTCGGTCGCCGGCTTCGACACCGGCAGCGGCGCTGGCACGCTGAACTTTGCCTATGAGCTTCCCGCCGATTGCCTGCGGCCCTTGCCGCTGACGGGGAATGGCGAGCCGGACGGCGTTCCGCTCTCATGGCGGCAGGAGGCCGGGCTGATCTATTCGGACCAGGCCGGGCCGCGCATCATCCGCTATGTCGCCAACCTGACCGACCCCAACGACTGGGACGCACTGTTCAGCGAAGTGATGGTGGCGGCGCTCGCCATCAAGATCGCGCATCCCTTGACCCACAAGGCCGGCATGATCGACGTCGCCCGCAGCGCCTATGAGAGGGCGCTGGATGCCGCCTATTCGGCCAATGCCATCCAGCGCGGGGGCAGATTTTGCAGATCCTCCTGGGCTCTCCAGCGCGGCGACAACAGGTTCGTCGGCCGATGACCACGCTCTATCCGGTCCAGGACGCTTTCATCCGCGGTGAGATTTCTCCCCGCTTGCATGCTCGCGCCTCGCTCGAGCTTTACCGGGCGGCGCTGTCGAAATGCACCAATTTCGTCACGCTGCCGCATGGCGGCATCAGGAAGCGCGGCGGCACGTATTTTTGCGCGCAGGTGAAGGCTCCGTCAAAGGCGACACGGCTGATCCCGTTCATCTTCTCGGCCGACCAGGCCTATGCGCTCGAATTCGGCGATCTCTACATCCGCGTCTATGCCTATGGTGCGCGTGTCGGCACGGTCGAAGTCGTTTCGCCTTATCTCGAGGCCGATCTGTTCGACCTGCAATTCGTCCAGTCGGCAGACCAGATGTGGATCACCCACAAGGATCATCCGGTCAAAGTGCTGACGCGCACCGCGCACACGACCTGGACGCTCGCCGATTTCGTCTTTCTCGACGGCCCATACGACAAGATCAACACCACCGCCACGACGTTGACACCGGCCGCAACCGGCAACGCCATGCCGGTCATGGCCTCGAATACGCTGCCAAGCGGCACGGTCAGCAACAGCAACGGCTCATCCGACGTGTGGCAGGTGTTCGATGGCGACAAGCAGAAGGGGGAGAACATAGCGGGCTTTCCCAGCGGGTATCTGCGTTACCAGTTCGGCGGCGGCGGGTCCAAGACCGTCGACGCCTACTGGATTACAGCGACGAATGATCACTCAGACACGGCATCGCCAACCCAGTGGCAGTTCCAGGCCTCGCACAACGGCACCGACTGGACGACGCTCGACAGCCGGGACGGAGAGACCGGCTGGTCCAAGTCGGAAACCCGCTTCTTCGACGGCTTCAACAACACGGTTGCCTACGAATATTATCAGCTGCTGTTTTCAGGTGGCGGCAGCGACGGAACCGCTATCGCCGAACTGACCCTGCACGAATACGCGCCGTCGCAAACGCCGTTCGATCTTTCGGCCTCCTCGATCGTCGGCATCAATGACGGCATCGGCTTCCAGACCAGCGATATCGGTCGCGCCATTCGTCTGCTTGGCGCGGACGGCTTCTGGCGCTGGGCCAAGATCATTGGCCGGACCAGCACGACGGTAGTCACGGTCCAGTTATACGGGCACGCTCTGCCCGATCTCAGCCCGATCATCCGCTGGCGTCTCGGCACGTTCGTGCCCGGCAAGTATGTCCAGAGCGGTTCGCTTTACGAGGAGCGTCTGGCGTTCAGCCGCAAATTCTCGGTCTATGCCTCGCAAACCGGCGATTTCGACAACTTCGCCACCGGTGAGAAAGACACCGACGCGCTGGAATTCGTGCAGGCAGGTGGCGGTCAGGCCAATGACATTACGTGGGTGGCGGAATCGGACGGTGCGCTGATCATCGGAACGCTTGGCGGGGTGAGGGCGCTGTCGGGCTCCGGCATCGACGAGGCGCTGACGCCGTCCTCGTTCAAGAACCGCCGGTCCCGGACTTTCGGTTGTGCCCCGCTGCGTCCCGTCGATGCCGGGCAGTCGTTCCTCTATGTGACCCGCTCCCGCAAATCGATCGCCGAGCTGACGCAAAACGCCACCGGCCGCTTCACCTCGGATGATGTCGGGCAGATTTCCGAGCACATTCCGAAGAAAGGCGTCGTTGAACTCGCCTTCCAGACCGACCCCGACCCACTGCTGTGGTTCCCGCTCGGAAATGGCGAACTCGGCGGCTACACGCACCAGCCGTCGCAAGACGTTCGCGGCATGCATGTCCACAAGATCGCCGGAAGCTTCGCAGGATCGAACTGGGCCGTTGTCGAAAGCGCCGTGGTGACGCCCGGCCAGGACGGCAACGACGATCTCTGGCTGATCGTCAAGCGCACGATCGGCGGCGTGACCAGGCGCTATATCGAAATAAAGACCGCGCCGTTCGAGTATGGCAGGATCGGCGATGCATTCGAAGTCGACTGCGGCCTGACCTATGATGGCGTCGCTGTGGGCACGGTCTCAGGGCTTGATCATCTCAACGGCGAAACAGTCGACGTCCTGGCCGGTGGCAAGGTCTACATGGGCCTTGCTGTGGCCGCTGGCGCGGTTTCGCTGCCCGGTGGAGCTACGGCAGCCAAATGGCAGGTCGGGCTCGGCTACCAGTCCGAAGCCAACACGCTGGAGCTCGATGTCGGCGGCCGCGACGGATCGATCGTCGGCCGGCGCAAGAAGGTGGCCAAGCTCATTCTTTCGCTGCTGGAAACCGACACAACCGGGCTTCAGGTCCAGTCGTTCATCCGCGGCCGCTGGGAGCAGGTTCGCATCCCCTCCGTGATTGCACCCGACGGCATGGCGAAATTGTTCACCGGCAATGTCGAGGTGCCGATCGACGATAGCTGGGAAGGGCAGGGGCGGGTGCGCATTCGTCATGCCAACCCGACGCCCTGCACGATTAGGGCCATGACGCCGGTGTTCGACGCCGAGCCTTAGTTAATCTCCCCCCTCGAGGGGGAGATGTCGCCGAAGGCGACAGAGGGGGTCGGCACGTCCTGACGCGGCCTCCCATCGCGAATTGAAGGGGTTGGCGCTCCACGCGAGACGACCCCCTCTGGCCTGCCGGCCATCTCCCCCTCGAGGGGGGAGATCACTTCCCTATCCTCCATCGCTTCCCCAACCAAGGAACCCACCCGTGACCCCAACCCATGCCGAAGACCTCGGCAGGGCGCGGACGGCTGCCGATTTCGCTGCCATCCGCGCCTTGCTCGACACCGACCTTAACAATGCGATCGCCCGCAAGCAGGAGCTGCAACAGGCCGAGGATCGCGCGATTTTCGGCGAGGGCGACCTGGCGGCGGCGCGTGCCGCATTAGACGACTGCAACGATGCAATTGCGCTCGTCGAGAGGACCATCGAGGCAGCGGACAAGCGCCGCATCGCCGCCGCCCGAAGCGAAGCCCGCGTCGACATTGAGGCGCTTGGCGCCGAGATCCGAACAAAGGCGGCTTCCCTCGGTGAGCGCTGGAAGAGCGTTCACGAGCTGATCGAGCAGCTGCGCCAGGAGCTGTTCGCGGCCGATGCCTTGAGCCGCGCCGTCACCGCCGCCAACGGCCTTTTCGATGCCGACGGCGCCGTCGACCGGAAGGTCAACCTGACCACCATCCGGCGCACCGCCATGGCCGGTCCGCGCGCCGCCCCGCCATCGCGTCTCAGCCGCCCGGCGATCCAGGCCGACCGACTGCTTTTGTCCTTCCTCAGCCCGGGCGGCGTGCTCGACCGGCGCCCTGCGATCGGCGCGCCGGTCGACGGCGTCAAAAGCAAATTCATTCCCGCCGGCGAACGAGGCTGACCATGTGCACACTAGCTCTTATCGGTACGGCGCTTTCCGTCGGCGGCGCGCTGGCGGAAGGCCAGCAGTCCAAGCAGATGGCCGACTACCAGGCCAAGGCCTATGAACAGCAGGCGCGGGCCGACGCCCAAAGCTCGGCCTTCGAGCAGGGCCAGGAGCGCCACAAACAGGATCTCCTCCAGGCGCAGGCGCGTGCCCAGGCCGGCACTTCGGGCGTCGCAATCGCAGGCTCGCCGACCGAGGTGCTGGCCGCCAATGCCAGGCAGGGCCAGCTCGACCTCAAGGCGATCCGGTACGGCTCGCAGCTGCGCCAGAACGGTCTCGCCACGCAAGCGGCGATCGCGCGCTTTTCCGGCAGGCAGGCGGTGGGCGCCTCGATCTTCAAGGCCGGCGGCAGTCTCGTATCGGGCATCTCCGGCCTCTACGACCCGGCCAAGACGGTGACGTTCGGCAGAAGCGCCTTCCCGCCGGCGCCGGGCGGAGGCCTCTACTGATGGCCACCATCCCGCTCCAGCTTGCCCAGCGCCGGCTCGATACCGGCAATGTGGCCTCCACGGCTCGCCGATGGGCGCCGCCGTGCAAGGCTTTGGGGACGAGCTGTCGGCGATTGCCGAACGCTTCCGGCAGCAGAAGCAGCAGCAGGATGCGTTCGACGCCGACATTATCGGCCGCAAGCTGAACGCACGCATCGCGCACGCCGAGGCCGTGGCGGTGCAGACCGCGCCGGCCGACGGCAGCGGCCTGCACGACTTCATGTATGGCCAGCTCGATCGGCGCAGCGACGGCGTCGTCAAGCCCGGCCTGTTCGACCAGATCTTCGACGACACCGCGGCGAAAGTGCCGCAGGGCGAACGCGCCAATTTCCTGGCGCAAAAGCAGGGTCTGCGGCTTGCCGGCTCGGCGCGCATGGCCGCGCAGCAGCACGCGCGGCGCCAGAGCTATGAACAGACCGAGTGGAGCAAGGTCGAGCAAATCTATACCGGCTCGATCGCGCAAAGCGACCCGAACGACATAGAAACATTCGAGGCGATCAGGCAGAGCGGGCTCGACCTGATCGGCAAGATGGGCAACGCGGCGGCCCGGCAGGCGGCCGAGGCCGCCTGGCGCGCCAACACGGCAAAGGCGCTCGCCCAGGCGATGATCGCCCAAGACCCGAAGCGCGTTGCCGGGATGCTGGGGACTGGGCCGGTCTCAACGGACGGCAGGACCAAGGACGATACCATCGAGGCTGTGGGTGGGCCTCGGGCGAGTGGGTCTGCCACACCGGTTACGTCCCGTGACCGCGTAGGCAAGCTTACGCCGAACGAAAGAGTCGCGCAGGCTTTTCGGGACGACATTCCGTCCGAAGAGCGGCCAGCCTTGGTGCGGCGAGCCCACGCTGCCGATGCGACACGGCAAATCGGCACACGTATCAGCATTGGCCTAGCCGAGCAGAATGCGCCGGTCGCCATCAGGGACACCGGAACCTATTCCGGCCCGATCCCAACGTCGGAACAGTTCGTCGCTCTCTATGGCGCCACCGAGGGCGCCAGGCGCTTCGAGGCGTTCAACAGGACCATCGACGTCAGTCGTCATTTCCACGACATGCGCGACGTTGCGAACAACGCCGTGCGAGCCATGGTCAAGGACGCCGACCCCGCGGCAGACAGTGCAGCGCCGGAAGAGGACAAGGCGCGGCACGACGCTATCGCCACCGCCGCGGACCTGACGTTCAAGGCCAGGCGGGCCGACCCGGGCGGCTATGTCCGGGAGGCATTCGCGAACCTTGATGCGGCCTGGAGCAACCTGTCGACGCCGGGAGACTATCAGGCGGCGATCATTGGCTCCCTCGCCGCCCAGCAACAGTTGGGTTTTGAGACCGCCCAGCCGCTACCCAACTCCGTTGCTGAGGACATTGTCGGCAGACTCAAGGCCCAGCCGCAAGACCAGACCGCAGAGCTGCGCAATCTGTTCGCCGCACTACCGAATCAAGTCGCGCGCGAAGCGGTACTGAACCACCTGCTTCAGACCAGCGTATCCCAAACGGACAACAGCATCGCGGACAGGTCGTTCCGGGCAGCTGTAGTCGACCCGATGATGCTGCTCGATTTGGCCAACACTGTCGAGCCAGGACGATCGGGAGCAAACGCGGAACTCACCAACTACCTCCCGACGAATCAAGAGTGGCTCGGGAAATTGATAGCCGGCGACAGTGAGCGGGGGAGCCTAGGGCGTCTTCTCGCGCAGAAACTCGTGGGCTCCGATGGGCTTGGCGAAGACAGCATCTCGGTGGCCGACTTCACGCCGTTGGGGACGTCATTTGCACTGGAGAAGGCTGGAAATGCAGCGCTGGAGGGCAACTACGACGAAATACTGCTCAATGCCGCGGGCGCAATTCCTGGCAATAGGTTGGCGGCAGTGGCCCTGGAACGCGCTGCCGCGAAGATTGCCAAGCCATGGGTAGAGAAACTCCCAACATTTTCGAGGCTGCCAACTGGCCTAGCCGAAGGCGGCGAGGCGCTTGTTCATGGTGTAGATGCCGAAACCCTTAGACATCAGCAAGCGCTTGCGCGCTCGGTCTCGCCACCAAGCCCACGCCGGAAGGCGCGAGCCGGTGAAATGTCCGATAGTGCCTTTGATACCGCGTTACTAGGTGCGATGCTTGCTAGGGATACGTCCAAAGTTAAACATGCCGAGGCGAAGGTTGGGTGGTCTCCATTCAAGGACTATCGAAAAACCTTTTTCGACGCGAATCCTAGTCTCAACAAAAGCGACTACATAGTGCATCATGGCGTCGAGCAGGGAGTTTTTAAAAGGTATCCCGGGCTTTTTACAGAGCAAGAGCTGCATTCAATCGAGAATCTTCGCGGAATCCGGAAAGAGTTCGACATAAATTTGCACCAGAAGGTAATTCGGAACGAGTGGGAATATTTCTACAAGAACAACCCTCACGCTACCCGCCAGAAGGTCCTTGACTATGTTACTGAAATCGACAAGAAGTATGGACATTTGTTCGATCCACCAATAGGTGACTGATGAGATACTATGACATTCTGCCCGATGTGGCCGGTGGATTGGGTGACGGCACTATCATGGATACCAGTGTCCACCCTCCTATCGTGAGCAAGCTTGTGTACCAGATGGAGGGATGGATCGGTGATGTTCTTATAACAAGCTTTCCATGTTTTCTCGTGACGGAAGAGGCCGCGCACGCATTATCAAAAATCGGCTTCACCGGAGCGGCATTCGCCCCTGTTGAAGTCATAACGTCCGAAGATTTCCGCGAACAGCAGCCCGAGGTAGAGCTTCCATCTTTCGTGTGGCTGAAGGTGAGCGGGAAAGCGGGTCACGATGACTTCGGCATCGCCAAGAATTTTAACCTCGTCTTATCGGAGCGAGTCTTCGATGTGTTTGATGAACGAGGTCTCCCTTCCGCTACGATCAAACCGTTCCACGTTCCGCAAGAGTAGGTTAGGCACCGTCAGATTGATCGGGCTGGTAGATTGGAGATCGCAATGTTCGAGACATTTCGCCAAAACTTCCCGGTGGATAGTAGGGTGCCCGCGGACACCGGCAATTTCTCCCTGGATACGAAAGTACCTGGATTAAGCGAGCTGCTGGCCAGTTTCGACGGTGCTTTGTTCAAGCACGGTTTGTACAGGATAATCCGGGCGCAGGACGTGGCACGTTGGAACGCACGTGTCTGCCTGGGTTTTCCGGAATTCACCGGCCGGATCACCTGCTTTGGTTATGATTGGCTGGGGACGGCGCTTGCAGTCGATAGCCAAAGGCTGGAACAAGGGGAACCTGGTGTCGTGATGTTCGAGCCGGGCATGGGCGAGGCTCTTCAGGTGCCTGCCAACATCCGGACCTTCCACGAAGTCGATGTCATCGAGGACGAAGATGCAGCATTGGCCGCCAATCTCTACTCAGATTGGCGTGAGGCCGGCGGCGCCGAGCCAGCCTTTAACCAGTGCGTCGGCTATAAGATACCGCTGTTTCTCAACGGGAAGGACGAAATCAAAAACCAGGAGCTGTCGGACCTGGAAGTCTATTGGCACATAATGGGCCAACTTATTGCGAAGGTGAAAGACCTGCCACCGGGAACACCTGTCAATATCCGAGACCTTCTCTAAAACAGGGTTTCCGCTGATCTGCCACTGGGGACTCCCGTTTGAAGCTTGGCTAGAGGCGGTATTTGCCTCTGGTCTGAAGGGGTGCAACCCCCGCGGTCTGTGATGCGCGCTATCGGTTTTGTGGCCGGACGGCCCGATTAGAGCGTGCCGCAACTAGCCAGCGGTCTGATTGTGGTCACGATGCTGGCTTATGGCCTGATAACCGCAGAGCGGTCCCAGTCGGTGGTGCCTTCTGGATCGCCTCCCATTTCAGACGAAGGATTGACCTGTTGCGCACGGACTCTTTTTCGACCATGGTAAGGATCGTTTTTCTGCTCACCTTGGCCGGCGTTCTCCTGCTCGCGCTTTCGCCGGTGCGCTTCCTGCAGGAGTTGGACCTGGGCTTCACCTTCCACCACGACAAGCTCAACCACGCCGCGGCATTCGCGGTGCTGGCGGCGCTTGGAAGCCTCGGCTGGCCGGAACACAAGACGAGACTGGTCCTGCTCCTCGCCATCACCGGCGCGGCGATCGAGCTTCTTCAGGGCGCCCAACTGATCGCGCGCGATATGGATATCCTCGACTGGGTCGCCGACTGCGCCGGCATGGCCTGCGGACTGGCGGCCATGGGCGGCACAAGAAGGCTGATTGGCGGATTGCTGTAGCCCGTTGCCGCTCTCGGTCCGGAAAATCGCCGGCTGCGCCGGATAGCGCGGTGTCCGGCCGCGTAGCTTAAGTCTCCCACCGACAGCACTGAACCCCTTCCAGCCTCGCTTGTGCGGGGCTTTTTTATGGAGCAAGCCCTCATGTCCCGACCTGCAACTGCCGCCGTTCGTCTCCTGACCGGCGAACGCGAACCCGTGCGCCTCGCGACCACGGCCGACATCCTCCTGCATGGCCTGCAGGCGATCGACGGCGTGCCGGCCGAGGTCGGAGACCGCGTGCTGGTCAAGGACCAGGCCGACCCGACGCAGAACGGCATCTACACGGCGAGCGCAGGCGAATGGTTCCGCGCCGCCGATGCCCGCACTACGCGCACCCTGCAGAAGGGCACGACCGTCCACACCCAGATCGGATCGGTCAATGCCGGCCGCGTGTTCGAGTTCACGGCCGACGAGCCGGCCGTCGGCGCCGATGCCATCACCGTCGCCGCATCCGTTCCGCCCGACATCGCGGACATGGTCGATGAGGTCGAAGCATTGCGCGATGAAACCCAGGCGCTGAAGGATGCTGCCGAAGCCAGCGCCGGCCAGGCATCCGCCAGCGCAGCCGCTTCCGCCGCGAATGCCGGCCAAACCACTGCCGACCGGGCTGCGACCAATTCCGATGCCGTCGCGGCCGCGGCGGCTGTCATCAGCGCTCAGGCTGCACGCGAAGCTTCGCTCTACGGCAAGGGCATTTTCCCGACGACTGCCGCGGCAATCGGCTTCGGCGTCGCCGGCAACGGTGCGATCACGCCAGGCTCGGGCGGCGCCAACGGCATGTTCGACCTGGCGTTTACCGGCGGCACCGGGTCGGGCGCTGCCGGTCGCTTCGTGGTGGCGGGCGGGGCGCTGACGCAGATACTGATCACGGCGCCGGGCTCCTACACAGTGGCGCCGACGTTCAGCTTCGCGGCGTCGGCAGGACTGGCCGGCGCCGCCGCCGCGACGGTGCTGGGCAGGAATGTCGATGTCGGTGAGTATTTCTGGACCGAAGTTTCGACAGGTTCTTTGGGGTTGTTCAATGTTGGGGCCGGACCGGTAGCAGCTGATACGGGTGTCCGGGCGGCAACGGCTGCTCTCCTTTCGAGCGTCGATAGCCTAGCAATGATCGAAGGCCTTAGCGTTCCGACCGCCAGGCTAACAGAGGCGGCCGGATCAGTCAGCCCATCTGTATATCGATCCTACTCTTTTGTGTCGGGCGACACGATCGAGCACATTGCCATTGCCAAAGCTGGAGAGCGAAGCATTCTGCAGCTTATCCACGCGGGGGCTGGTGCGGCCTATACAGCCAACTTCAATCTTGAGGAGGGTATCGTCTCAAGCAGTTCAGGCGCGAACCTCGTCAGCGCTGCCATCACAGATATTGGCTCCGGCTGGTACGAGTGCAAGGCTGTCGTCCTGGTTGCGGCAAATATTACGAACAATGTGCAGGCACGTATGTCGGCTGCTGGCGTTTTTCCGTTCACCGGCGATGGAACCAGCGGTATGTACATTCGCAGTGTCGTGCTCCGCAAGCAGGGCCTGCCGGCTAACCTGTTCCCGAGCAGCGACCCCGCCAACGCAGCCTTCACGAAGCAGAACGTGACGGTTACCACCACGGTCAGCCCTTATGAACCGGTGCTGATCTCCCTGCCTCCGCTTGTCGATGGCCTCGACGTGACCGTCAGAGGCCGAATGACGGCATCGAAGCTTGTCGAAATGGTCGGCTCTGGCAATCCTTCCGTTTATCAGGGCAGGTCCGTGGTCAATGGCGACAATATCGTCTGGAAAGTCACCGCCAAAAAGGCCGAACGCAATCGTCTCAATCTCTACTCCAACAACGCCGTCATCTTCGACTGCACCTTCAATCTCGATACCGGGACCGCGACCGGCACAGGCGCGAGCATCGTCGCTCTTGGCAACGGCTGGTACGAATGCACGGTTACGAAGACGGCAACAGCCACGGCCGCGACGAACTGGCAACAGCGTATTTTCCCGTCTGCTGGCGGTCACCCGTATGTCGGCGATGGTGTGTCTGGATTCTATGTCCAAAGGTCGGCTCTAAGCATTAATGGTGGGCCGAATGTCTTCTCGTCTTCGGAAAACCTCTCCAACTCGGCCTGGACCAAAAGCGCCGGCGTGACGGCAGTCGCCAATGGCGCTCTGTATCTTGGCCTATTGTCGGATCCGGCCAACATCGGCGGCGACCCATATGACGACGGCTCGGCCGCCCTGGTTGGCAAAAAATTGACCCTGATCGGCTCTAGCATTTCGGCCGGAGCCTACTACGTTCCCGTCCTCGCCGGTCTGACCGGTATGGTCCCTACCAATCTAGCGGTCAGTGGCTCGGCCTTGGGGCTGAGCACCACCGCCTATCCGAGCTACGGAATGTCCAATGCGATCGCCAACATTCCGGTCGACGCGGAGTTGGTAATCTTGGAGCCGGGCCCGAACGCCTTTGGCGCGCAGGAGACGCCCCTGGGCGCTCTCGGCGACACGACTTACGCCACTCACTATGGTTCGCACCGGATAGGAAGAATAAACGGTCAAGGCAACACGCTGGTCCAGTTCATGAAGGCGGAGCGGGAGGTAGCCGATATGCTGTCAATACCGTTAATTGACGTAGGAGGCGAGAGCGGCATCGGCTACCTGACCTCGTTGCTTTACATGAGCGATGAGCTTCATCCGACTGCTACCGGCAGCCTGCGGCACGGAACTTTCGATGCAGAGGAACTTCGTCGTCTCTCGCGCCGGGGCTTCTTCGGAGCCTAGACTGGAGTGATCCTGTGTGGCAGATGTTCGCGAATGCGCGTCTTCTCCACCGTTCTAGCTCTTCGCCGCCGCTTTTGGTCATGGATCGCCACTGGCGCCGCTAGGGAAAATGCCGTCATCGGGCCGCGCACGAAGTTTGGCGCCGGGGCGGAAATTTTCAATATCCGCGGCGACCGGTCTCGCGTCTCGATCGGCGCGGACAGCCATTTGGATGGGCATTTGCAGGTGTTTGCCCACGAGGGTCGGATCAAAATCGATGACTGGTTTTATCTTGGTCCAGGCTCGACGATTTGGTCGTCGGACCCGGTGGGGATCAAGATCGGCAAACGAGTGCACGTCTCATGGGGCGTGGCGATCCACGACACCAATTCGCATCCGATGGACCCGCAGAAGCGTTTTGCTCAGATGCAAGCCATCTTTCGTGAGGGCCATCCGCATGTCGACCCGGGCATTCGTTCGGCGCCGATCACTATTGGAGATGACGTCTGGATCGGCAATAGCGCCATGGTCATGAAGGGTGTCACCATCGGCGATCGGGCGATTATCTCGGCCGGATCGATTGTTCGACACGACGTCCCGGCCGATTCGTTGGTGCGGCCGAAGACCTAGTGAAGTGATGCCTTTGGCTGCCGCTCATCAATGAGCGTCGTGCCATCGTATATGGCTACATGTCGATGCGGTTATCCAGCATACATTTCTCGTCTCCGTTTCAGGTCGCTTCGACAAAAGGCATATGCTTGATACGCTCCCATTGATCCTTAGCGGTAGTTCCAGACCAGCGGTTGCGCAGGGTGCTCTCTCGATAGGACTGAGCCGGCTCCAATCCCGGCATGTCCGAACCGTTAGGTAAGAAGAACGCGTTCCCCCCGGCGGACGAGACGGCAACGAGCTTGTAGCCGTACTTCTTGCAGAGATTGGCCAGGGCGGTGATCGATGCACCGTGATACCAGCCACTGTCGTGCTTGGCGGTGCGATCGAAAGCGTGATCATACGGCACTGTGATAGGATTGAGACCAAAACTGGCGTTGTACTCCGCCACAATGACGGCCGGCCGCACTGGCAGCAAGGCTTGCAGAAACCAGTAGTCGTTTCCATCGACATCGACGGAAAGGACTCCAAGTTGCGGAAAATGCGTGGCGAGACTTTCGATGTTGTTGAGATCAATGAAGCTCTGGCGCACTTCAATCCGCTTTGGAAGCAGCGAGCGCGCTAACCGCACGGTCGTTGCGTCGCCGTCGACGAGCAGACCCCTGAATTCACTAAGCCCAATGCAGTTGTATTCCGTCGGATGGAAGCCAAATTCCAAGAACGTTTTCGGGCTTTGGCCAACAATCTGCGACAGGATCACACTTTCATCTGATTGCGGAGACCCGGCAAGGCGAGCCTTTGCGAGGTGAAAATAATATCGGAGCGGACTTGAGCGAAGGAAAGCATGCATGCGCGATTGGACATTCATCAATGAATGACTCCTGATCGCCCGCCCGCGGCCAATTATTTGCGACAAGCGGCGGCGGTTTGCAAGCTTGCAAACACCCGCGCCCGCCAGTCTGGACGCCGTTTGAAAATCGCCGAAAAAACGTCGGAAGAATTGCTCTGCGAGGGCCGCTCGGGATGCTGTGCGCACCAACAATGGCACACCCGGCCGACCAAAAATTCCTACAGCTGGAGTTGTATTTCGGAATTGTCGGGGTTATCGGTGACGCGGACCCGTCGCCGGCGGAGCCGCTACCGTCTGCTGTCCTGCGGCTTCTGGTGAGGGTCCAGGCTTTTCGACCACCAGATAAAATAAAGCGAACCCATCTTCATCACAGGCACGCGGCGGTCGCGTTCGCGGGCTCGCAACTCACGATAGGTCTTCAGCTTCAGAGTGCCGCCCGGCAACCTGATACGCACTGCCATCGGTCCAACTCCCGTTGTGCAACGCAGCAATTTTCGTGCAATGCGGTAAATAGAGACCTTCCCTTACGGAAGAGTCAACAGCAGCCTCATCAACTTATTTTGCGAGCTCGCCTGCGGAGGCTGAGCGGGCTCCCAGGCGCATGCCAGGTCGGAAGAATTGGGACGTTCACCGTGGCGACTGGTCGTCAATGAGTCGCTGTCGGTTCGACCACCAGGTGAAATAAACCCGGCCGATTTTGACGACAGGTATGCGGCGGGTGCGCTCGCGATCGCGCAATTCGCGGTACACTTTCACCTTCAGCGTGCCGCCTGGCATTCTGATACGTACTGCCATCGGCCCCCGCCTGATTGTGCAATGCAGCATCAAAACCTTCCGTGGCGGAAGAGTCAACGCCTGTCCGCTGACTTTTTCTGGGATTTGTCGAGCGGTCTCGGAAGTTTGGCGCGCACGGCGGTTCCTGATCCGGCACCGAGGCATCAGTGCCGGGTCAGGATCGTCGGGTGCCCGGGCTATTTCCTGGGCGAGGACTTGTTGGGTGACGATGGGCGATCGGACATGCCGCTCGGCCACCAGATCACGAAATAATTGCCGACCTGCCAAACCGGCACCTCGCGCTTCTGCTCGCGCCGCCGCAGCTCGTCCCTTTTCTTGATCTTCAAGGTCCCGCCTGGAAGCCTGATTCTTATCGTCACGTGTCCTCCCGTACCCGCTACAGGTACGAACGATAGACGGGAACAGTTTCATCCCGGCTAAGCAATTTCATCCAGGTCGAGCAATTTCGGGCGGTGGACGCAGGAACCGGGCCGGAGCGAGATCGCCGGAACTGGCTTCATTTGAAGAAATCCGCAATGCCGTTGATGGCCAGCACCGCATAGACGATCGGTCCGGCGATAAACGCACAATAGAGGCAGAGGATCGCCGCCAGCACCAGCAGCAGCGGCTTGTCGCGACCGACGGCGCGGAGTTCGGACTTCACCGTCCAGCGTGCCGCAGCGGTTTGTTCATCATCAGACATGTGCACCATCCCGCGGCCATTTCACATGGCGGGTCGAAAACATCAACCTGCTTGCCACATCGGCGCGCGCTGCCGCCCAATTCTGCTCTGCCGCCACGCACGTGCTGTTTAACCTCAAAACCCTGCCCGCGAGGGCGGAAAGGAAACCTATGGACCTTTTGTTCAAGGGCGCCGCCAGGCGCCTCGATGATATAGACTTGCCGAAACTCGGCGCCCGGATCGGCGTGGGCGAGGACGAGATGCACGCGTTCCTCGATGTTGAAACGAGCGGGCACGGCTTCGACGCCTTTGGCCGGCCGGTCATCCTGTTCGAGCCGCACGTCTTCTATCGCAACCTGTCGGGTGCCAAGCGGGCAAGAGCGGTAGCCGCTGGCCTCGCCTATCCGAAGTGGGGCGAGAAGCCCTATCCCAGGGGTGGCTACCCACGGCTCAAGGCAGCTTGTGCGATCGACGAAACCGCGGCGCTCAAATCCGCGTCATGGGGTCTTGGCCAGGTTCTCGGCGAAAACCACGCCGCCGCCGGGTTTGCGACAGTGCAGGCCATGGTGGAAGCCATGATGGCCGACGAGGAAGCCCAGCTTGAGGCCGCGATCAACTTCATCAAGACGAACAAGCTCGACGACAATCTGCGCAATCATGACTGGGCGGGCTTCGCCAAGGGCTACAACGGCGCCGGCTATCGCAAGAACGCCTACGATACCAGGCTTGCCGAGGCTTATCGCAAATGGTCGCGCATCAAGGACACGCCTTGGCTGTCTGCCGGCCCGGTGTCGTCGGCGGTCGTCCCTGCAGCTCCGCCAGAGCCAGCGAGCCCAATTCCCGTTCCACAAGCGGCCGCCACGCACGCGCCTCCTGGGCCTCCTGTGCCTGCCGCCAAGCCCGGCTTCTGGGCAGCGCTGATCGCCACCATCCTCAAATTATCAGCAATCCTCAAACTATTCGGAAGGAAATGACATGTGGACCCGGATCAAGAGCTTCTTCCGCGACAGCGAAACAATATTCTGGGCGCGGCTTCAGGCGGCTATCGGCATCATCGCGAGCATCGTCACCTATGTCGACCCTCAGGTTCTTTCGCCGGTCATCCCAGGGGAATGGTTCCCCTGGTTTCTTGTGATCAACGGCGTCTTGACCGAGTTCCTGCGCCGCCGCCGCGCCGAGGATTTGTGATGACCGCGCTCCTCGCCATTCTCAGCGCCATCATCGGCAACAAGGTCGTCATGACGGTATTCGCTGCTGTGGCCGGCGGCATCGGCCTTTACATTGCAGGCGGCATCAACCGGGCGAAGAAGGAGGCGGTCAAACAGGCCGAGGCAAAAATCGCGGCCGCCGGGGACCGCCTCGAAATGAACCGCGAGGCTTCCGCCGAATGGCGGAAGGCCGCCGGCATGACCGATGCGGCAGCAAGAGCGGAGGCTGAGAAATGGGCAAGGCGCTGATCTTCTGCCTGGTGCTGGCCGGCTGCACGACAACCGCGCCGGCCGGCAATCCGCGGCAAGTCTGGTGCGACCAAAGTCAGCCACGCCGGCCATCCGCCCCGGTCGTCGCCGCCATGACCCGGCCCGAGCTCGACGAGATGAACGCCTTCAACGGGCAGGGCGCCAGATGGTGCGGGTGGACGCCATGATGCATGAGCTGCTCGACGTTCTGGGCATCAAGGCGCCGGTATTGGTCGCCGGCCTGTCCGGCGGCATTTTGCGGGCCTTGTCACGTCACCGCTACAAGGTCCGCGAAATGGTGGCCTCGCCGATCTGCGGCGCGCTGGCGGCGGCCTATCTGACGCTGCCGGTCGTGCATTATTTCCGCGCCGCCGGCCTGCCCATTCCTTCTCCCGACGACGACACCACGACGCTGGCCGCGGCCTTTCTGATTGGCGTATCGGCGATGTGGATCTCGGATATCGTCTTCGAAATGATCGTGCGCCGGTTCGGGCCGGTGAAGGAGGAGTAAGCCGCCAAGCCTGACTAAGAGTGACGTCAGTTGAAGCCCGCCGCGCCGAAAGGTGCGGCGGGCTTTTGCATTTTTCCTGGCAATCTGTACGATCTTTTCTTTGCGAGGGCGGCTCGATCCGGCGCTTGCGAAACCAAGATGCGCGTTAGGCTTCACGGGAGATGGTGTCATGCTTGGCAGAGTCCTGACACAAGCGGCAGTCCTTACAGCCGGGGCGCTTCTGTTTGCCGCGACGGCCGACGCCCGGCCGGACAGCCGCGCGATGACATGCGAACAGACGCAGCTTCTGATCCAGAGGCATCGCTCGGTGGTGCTGACCACCGGCCAGAACACCTACGACCGTTACGTCCGCCAATTCGGCAATGAATGCGACTGGCCGCAAGTGCCGCGCGCCGCTTATATCAAGACGCGTGACGGTCAATGTCTGGTCTATCGCTGCCAGGAGCCGGTCTTCGACCTCCCGAATTGAAAGCAGGCGGCGGCTCATTCCTTCTCGAAAGGACCACCTTCGCGTGCGAGATCGCGTGAAATAACGCGTTCCTCCGTATCGTCCGGCAAGGCCTCGTCGCTGTCCTGGTAGGCGTTGTCGTCGTCCTCCTCCGGCAGTTCGCCGTCTTTCTCGACGTCGTAACGGATGTCGCCGTTTTGCGGCACGCCGTCAGGGAGGATTCTCCCGCTCCGGATGGCATCCCAGTCCTGCTGCTGGATGGTCGGGCTCTCGGTCTCGTCGTCGGTTCGTTCTTTCCTGCGCGGTTCCATCGCTGATTCTCCATAATGTCGGCGGCCCTGAACTGGCTCAGTGGTTGAACTCATAAGTCTGGCAGCCGGTTCCGGGCCGCTGCGGTCCGGGCGCATTGCCGCACGACGGAACCAATCGCGCCTGCCCGCCTTCACATTCAGAAGATACTGGCGCGAAAGGAGCTCGACATGAGACCGCTCATTTTCTTGCCGTATATGCTAGGTGCGATGGTGCTGGCGGCGCCGGCGGCCGCGCAGCCGGGCGAACAGGCGCAATCCAACCGCTGCAAGGTCGAGCCGCAGGATCAGAAGAACCAGCAGCAGAAGCCGGCCGGCAGCAATTTGTCCGACACGCTCGAGCCATGCGGTGGGGTCCTGAAGCCGCCGCCAACGGGCGATCAGGGCATGGCGACGCCACCGCCGAATGAGGGCAAGACCCCGGTGCTCAAGCCCGGCGAGGTGCCGCCACAGCCGCCCAAGCAGTAGCCGCTTCATTTGCTGCCACAGGGGCTTGCCCATGGCGGTAACGCCGCGCTGTACCGGCAGGTTTGTTGCCCTCGCTCAGGAACATTAGCTTGTCCTAAACGTTGTTTCAGACGCAGCCGATATCACCCCCTCCGGTGTCGCTGCTGATCGGGAAACCGATCGGCCCGCGTCCTGCGACGCGGGCCACCGTAGCTCATTCGCAGTTCATTCGCCGCACCGCGCGGGCACTTCACCACCATTCGATTAGCCGCCACTTACGGAACAACAAGGTGGCGTGGGCGTTTGCCTAGAGGGTTCGCCGCTTCGACCGGAATGCCGCGTCGCAACTTTAAGGGCGAGGCCCGTAACAACAGGAGTAGACGATGAAAATCCACCTTGTTCCTGCTGCGGCGGGATTGGTGTTGCTCGCCGGCGTCGGCGTGGCCACCGCGGACCAGGTGATTGTCACGCCCGAACAGCAGACGGTCATCCGCGAATACGTCCATAAGCACCCGTTGGCGTCGATCAATCTTCTGGGCGTGGAGCTCAATATCGGTTCCACGGTGCCAGATACGGTCGAGCTGCAACCGATCGATGTTCCCGACGTGAAGTACAGATACGTCGTCGTCGGCAATCGCACCGTGCTCGTCGACCCAGGCACCCGCAAGATCGTGCACGTCATCGAGTGATCGGCGCTCCCAAACCGCGAACCGGATTTGGAAAGGTCACGGTCTAAATTATCGAATAAGAGCTCCATCCCGAGCGATCGGGATGGAGCCGCTGTCGTCGCGAAACAAGGAAAGGAGGCCATTCCCATGCTGCCGCATGTCGAGCGGGCTAACGTGGCCGCCGCCGTCGACAAACTGCTTGCTGAACGAGGCGATGGGCTGCTGTCGATGAAGGCGGCGATTGCACTGTTGCGCGAACGCACCGGAACCGAGCGCTCGGACGCCGACCTTGAAGGGCTGATCATCAAGAAGGCGGCGCTCCTCGGCGTCGCCGTCCTGTGTGACAGAGAGGTTCAATGACGGTGTTGCCTGGGGGCTCAAGACGCCGGTCGAAATTTCAGCTAGAACAAAGTTGCTTACGCATAAACCGACGGAGGCAACGGTGAGGGACAGACAGGAACGGATTCGCCAGCGTGCACACGCGATCTGGGAACAGGCAGGCAGGCCCGACGGGGCGCATCAGCAGCATTGGGATCAGGCTACCGCCGAAATCGACGCAGAAATCGCCACGAAAGAGACCGCCAGCCGGCCGAAGTCGAAAGCACGTCAGCCTAAGCCGGCGCCGGCCGCCAAGGACGGAACCAAACCCAAGGCGCGACCACGCAAAGCGTGAACTCGCGCGGATTTGATTCCAACGCTGGATCTCGCGGTTCGGCGCTCTGTACTTTCGTCCGCGGTCGGCAGCAGAGACAGTCCAGACCGGTCAAAAATGACGCAGCACGGTGAAGCAAACCCGCGCAGCGCGGATCTTCTCGGCCCATTGTTCCATTGCCGAGGGGTCGGTTTGATGTTGTGGTTTGCAGATTAGGAATTCGCCTTTTCGGCCGCCGACCCGTTGCGACGTTCGTCTGTTGCGGCGCCCACCAGCTGACTCTCGCATCGCTTCAAACTTTCGGAAAATTTCAATACAAATTTCACGCGGCTGTTCTTTGAAAATACACCATGGGACCAGCAAGTTGATCGGCAAAGAAACCGATCTTCTTCCTTGCACTTAGGGCGTAATGCAACCGGCGAGTTCGCGGGTTGCTCAGCGAAACTACAGCAGGAAGAATGTTATGACCATCAACATCAAAACAATCACCGGTGCAGTGGCAGGCAGCGTAGCGCTTTTCATGCTCTCGATGCCCGTGAATGCCGCGAACGGAATTGCCGTTGGTGTTGGAACATCCATCGGCGGCAACGGCGGCATTAATGCCGGCCTCGGCGCGACGGTTGGCGGTCGCGGCGGCATCAACGCCGGTGCCGGCGCAACGGTTGGCGGCAGCGGCGGCATCAAGGCAGGCTTCGGTGCCTTGGTGGGCGGCAGCGGCATTAACACCGGTGCCGGTGCTACGGTTGGCGGTTCCAGGGACATCGCCGCAGGCGTCGGCGCGTCGGTTGGGGGCAGAAGCGGCATCAACGCTGGTGCCGGCGCAACGGTTGGCGGTTCGAGCGGCATTGCCGCCGGCGCGGGGGTAGGTATCGGCAGCGGCGTTGGGGCTGGCGCGGGGGTCAGGGTCGGCAGCGGCATCAATGCCGGCGCCGGTGTCGGGATCGGTGGTACCAATCCGAGCAATCCGTCCAACCCGGGCAGCCCGTCCAATCCCAGCAATCCCAGCTTACCCCAGGTCGTCGCCGACATGTCGAGCGACAAGTTGGTCAGGATGAAGAAGCGCTGCGTCGACGTGCTGAGTAGCGAAGGCACTTACGATAGCGATCTGCGCCAATTGTGCCTGCTTATCGCGCGCCGCTAAGGCGAATACATCGGAATGAAATGTCGGACCGGGCCGAGAGGCCTTCGTCCACCAGACCTCCAGCGGTCCAAAGCCCGCCATTGCGGCGGGCTTTTTTGCCGAGCACGTGGCGGCAGCATGGCTGGGCTCACAAGAGCACGCGCTTCAATGTGTTTGACGGCCAAGATCCGGCGAAACGGCCACCCCGCCTTCCAGGGCGTCCCAGCCCAATGCGGGGCTGCTTTGCATCAGCTGAGTGCACGCAAACTCCGCCAGATCGGCTTCCGCGAAGCCGTCGAACTCGATAGCTGCGCCTTGGAGCTGGGCTGCCTGCATGACGAGCCATTCGATGTCTTCGCGCGCAATATTCTCGGCGAGGTTTTGCAGTCGCACGGCTTCGGCGACAGCAGTCAGATTGATGGCAATCCCGGACCGCAATGTAGCTCGAACTCGGGAACCGACGTCTTCGTGCAGGCGAACCGAAAATCCGTAGCGCATGGAAAACCTTCCTTTCAGGAGCGGTTTGTCCCTCGTGTTCTACCATGCGCCCAGGGCTCGTGATTGGCAAGCGAAGACCCTTGAAAAATCGCTTCGTGTCAAATAGTTAGCGTATTTTGTTGATTGTCCATTTGATGCTTGATCCGCTTCATCGGACTTCTGCATGAGTCACACATCTGAAGGTCTTGACGTACTCTGCTCACGTACCTAATTCTACACAAAATCAGGGACATACTAACTCATCTGCGTTTAGGCTGGTATGACTGGAGGCCGAGATGTCCGAACTGGAACGCCCGGAACGATTGCAGATCATGCTGACTGTCGATGAACTGGCGGCGTTGGAGAACTGGCGCTTCGAAAAGCACATGCCGAGCCGGTCGGCCGCGGTACGTGAGCTTTTGAGGCGAGGTCTCACAGCCGATGGTTTCCTGACGGCGGCGCATGGGACCAAGTCGCGCGATTTCGGCATCCTGCCGCATTCTGCAGATGGTGACCGCAGCACGGCCGACGGACCGTCCCAGAAGGAATAGCGCCGTTTCCGCGCGGATCGCCCGCTCTCCGACCGTGCTTCGCGTCTCTCTCGCTTTGCGATGATCTGTGAACGTCTGGTCTGCTGATCGCCGCGAAATAGAAGAGATCCGAAGCTCTGTCTTGCCAGACGCTCCGCAATCAGGGAGTGCTTGATCGGCATAGTGCGGGCTCGGGAATTTGCCGATGACGCTGGAATTGACGGCCGGCGACCAGTCGATGCTGCATGGCGAGCAAGGCTCGGCAGCGGCTGCCGCCATGAAGATCCTGGTCGCCTTCGCGAAGGCGGTCGGCGCGCGCAAGTTGTTGGATGTTGCCGGTGCCCATATCGACGGCTGCCTCTATCACGGCCAGGCCAGCCTCGATTTCGTCGAAAGGCTGATCGAGGGCGGCGGCCGCGTTCGGGTGCCGACGACGCTGAATGTCGGTTCGTTCGACCTCATCCATCCCGGATTGGTGAAGATGCCGATGTCGCCAGAAGCGCCGGCGCGACGCCTGATGATGGCGCATCTGGACCTCGGCTGCCAGGCGACCTTCACCTGCGCACCCTATCAGACTCGGTTCCGGCCAAGGTTCGGCGAGCAGATAGCCTGGGGTGAGTCCAACGCCATCGTCTTTGCCAATTCGGTGATCGGGGCGCGAACCAACCGCTATGGCGATTTCATCGATTTATGCTGCGCAATGACCGGACGCGCGCCGGCCTGGGGGCTGCATCTGAGTGAAAATCGACGAGGCCAGATCCTGTTCGAGCTGACTGGCGGCCTCGAGCCCAGCGACGCCCTGTTCGTGGGTGTCGGACTACTTGTCGGGCAAAAGAGCGGCGACCGCATTCCTGTCATATCAGGCCTGCCGCAGCCGCGCGACGAGGACCAACTGAAGGCGCTGGGGGCGGCGGCGGCAACGACGGGCGCTGTGGCGCTGTTTCATGCGGTCGGCATTACGCCGGAGGCGACGACGCTGGATGAGGCGTTGCACGGCCTGGCGCCGGAGGAAAAAATCCGGATCTCTCGCGCTGATATCCGCCATGCGCTGGCCAGGCTGTCGAGCGTCCCCGACGGCGTGCAGCTTGCAGCCGTGTCGTTAGGCACGCCGCATTTCTCCCATGAAGAGTGGATGCGCCTGTTGCCGCTGCTGCGCGAAGTTGCGCCGGGCAGGGGCGTCCCGATCTATGTCAACACAGGGCGTGCCACGCTGACACGACTGCAGGACGAAGGCGCACTGGCCGGCATGGAAGCCTTCGGCCTTGTCCCGGTCACCGACACCTGCACCTATGTCACGTCGATCCTCGAGCGTCTCGACGGCGTGGTGATGACCAATTCGGGCAAATGGGCGCATTACGCACCTGGCAACATCGGTGTCTCGGTGGCCTTCGGCGACATGGAAGACTGCGTCCGCTCGGCCGCGGCCGGCCGCGTCGTGCGAGGCGCGCCATGAAGGCGCCGGCCAGAACCGGTACATTCCACCTTGCCGGCTCCGCACAAGGCCCGGCGCTGGTGCTTTCGCAGGCGCTCAGCTTCTGGGGCGGGATCGACGTCGAAACGGGCGACATCATCGACCATTCGCATCCGGACCTGGGCGGCAATATCGCCGGCAGGATCCTGGTGATGCCGAGCGGGCGGGGGTCGTCGTCCTCGTCTTCGGTTCTGGCCGAAGCGATCCTCAGAGGAACGGCGCCGGCCGGTATTATCCTGGAGCGGCCGGACCCGATCCTTGCCGTCGGCGCCATCGTTGCCGAATTCCTCTACGAAATCAGCATGCCGCTGGTCGTCTGCGACATATCAGGCATTGCCTCCGGCGACCGGATCGCTATCGATCTGGGCGAAGATGCGCAAGCGATGGTGAGCAAGCTCTAGTCTAGCCGGCCATCAGTCCTGCCGCGCCCCGCCGCCAGGTCGACGCTGAAATCGAGTTTGGCGTGGCCGTTGGTGCGCCAGTGGCAAAGACGTTGACCAGATCGAAGCCGTCATCGACGAGCGCCGGTTCGTCCGGTTTGCTGCGGTTGGTGCGCGTGATCTTGCCAACGCTGAGATATTGCGCGCCAACGGTGAGCTGGTCTTCCAACATCCTGTTGTTCAGCGGCTGGCCAGAATAGACGACGCTGACGACCTTGGCGTCGATAAGCGCGCCGGCACGATTCACGAAACCCCGGCCATTCACCTGGGTTCAGATCTCCGGGATGCTTTCCCTGAAGATCACTTGCAGCCTCGGCTGGTGCAGTTCGTAGGGCAAGCCCTTGACCGCGTGGGTCAAGGTGTTGAGCGCCTCGCGGGCCTCGACGCGCGGGTTCTGGTCGATGACCGCGTCGAGCGTGCCGTCGAGCAGAAGCTCCTTGGTGCCTTCCGTCACCTCATGGCCGAGAAAGACCGTCGACAGCGCGCGCCCGCGTTCCTTCAGCGCGCGGGCGATGCCGGTGTTGCCAGCGCCGACATTGTAGATGGCGGCTAGGTCCGGGTGCCGGTCCAGCAGGGCGGAGGCCTCAGAGTAGGCTTTTTCCCGATCGTCGAGCATTTCGCGCATCTCGACGATCTGCAGATTGGGCGATTCTTCCGTCAGTATGTGGCGGAAGCCCATCTCGCGCTCTTCGTGGCCGCGGTAGGAGAGCGAACCGGCGAACAGCGCGACCTTGCCCGGACGCCCTGCGCCCATGAAGCGGTTGAGCAGGTAGCCGGCGAGCCGGCCGGCGGCGCGGTTGTCGATGCCGATATAGGCAACCCTCGGCACATGCAGGATGTCGGAAGCGAGGGTGACCACCTTGACGCCGCTGGCCGAAAGCGAGCGGATCGCCTCGCGCACCGTCGGATGGTCGAGCGCGATCACACCAACGCCTTGCGTCTGCCCGTGCAGTTCCTGCAGCAGACGGGCGAGCCGATCCGGATTGAAGCCTTCGATAGTGGCGACGCGGACGTCGAGGTCAGGCCGCGACTGCGCCTGCGCCTCGATCTGGCGGTGCAGCATCTTGATGAAGGAATTGGTGCCGGCGGGTAGGGCGAAATCGAGCCGTATGACCTCACCGCGCAGCGCGTTGAGCGAGCTCGGATTATTTGAATTTTCAGCGATATAGCCAAGTCGCTGTGCCGTTTCGAGCACGACCTCGCGAGTGCGCGCCCTGACCCCGGCGCGGTTGTTGAGCACACGGTCGACCGTGGCGGCGGAAACGCCGGCTTCCCGGGCTATGTCTGTCAGGGTGGACCGCACTGTCGATCACCTCATTCCAAAATGTGCCAAAGGCGCATCGAGATTACGCATTTCATAGGTCCGATGTCGGAGAGCGGCCTCATCGCCGCTCGCGATTCTGATGGGAAATGATGTAACCGGCCTTGGGCGATCCGCAAGCCGCTGCGCTAGACCAAATTCCGAAGCGGACCGAAGCGGCGAGGTGGGCAGGCCTGGTTCCCTCAAATTCAAGCACCGGCTTCGGTGCGAGAGCCTTGATAAACGCCATTTTCCCCTCCCTTGAGATATTATGATGTGTCTTGATTATTTATGATGTTGACAGCCTTGGCGCAGTGCCGTCAATATCCATCATAAGGGCCGTGGAGGAACAAGGCCCTGAGGGAGGATTTCCAATGTCGAATTTGATCCGCGTGTCGCGGCGCCGTTTGCTGGCGTCTGGTGGAAAGGCGGCAGTGCTTGTTGCCGCCGCAGGTATCGCGCCGAAATTCATTCGCCCAAGCCGTGCCTATGCGGCCGATGCCCTGGCGCCCGGCATGATCGGTGGCCCGACCGGCTTCGACGGCTCGGAGCGCTATCAGTATGGCGCCGACACACCCGAGGGCCGCGCCATCGAGGCAGCCAAGGCGATGAAGGGCGCCGGCAAGGCGCCGACGAAGATCGTGCTCGGCCTGTCCGACGGTTCGATCGGCCAGCTGACGCAGCCGTTTCCGGCGGGCGCGCCGTCGATCAAGGATCTATGGGAGAAGGAAACCGGCATTCCGCTCGAGATCGTCGGTGTGCCCAACGGCCAGGAATTCACCAAGACGATGCAGGACATCTCCACCAAGGGTGGAGCCTACGACATCTACGCGGTCGAATGGAACCGTCTTGGCGACCTCGCCGAAACCGGCGGCATCCTCAAGCTCGACGACTTCGTTGCACAATATAAGCCGGAATGGGACGATCCCGAGCGTGGCTACGTCAACGGCGCCAAGGGCGTCTCGCTGCTCAACCAGTATCGCGGCTCGACCTACGGCGTGTCGCTGGATGGCGATTTCCAGACCTGGGTCTACCGCACCGATCTGTTCGGCGACGCAGCCGAGAAGAAGGCTTTCTCCGACAAATACGGGTATGAACTGGCGGCGCCGAAGACGTGGAAGCAGCATGACGAGATCGCAGCCTTCTTCCAGCGCCCGGACAAGGGCCTGTTCGGCTCGACCGATCTGCGCAACCAGGGCTGGGGCTACACCAACTGGTATCAGCGTTATGTCTCAATGGCTTCGCCCAATCAGTTCTTGTTCGACGATGCCGGCAAGCCGCTGATCAATTCGGAGCAAGGTATCGCGGCGACCAGCGAGTACATTGCGTCGCTCTCGCATCATTCGCCGGATGCGATCTCCTGGGGTTGGCCGGAGCAGTACGGCAATTTCGCCAAGGGCGGTGCGGCCATGACCTGTGCCTTCTCCAACCTGCCGAAATTCCTCGACAATGCCGGCAACAAGGATTCAGCTGTCACTGGAAAGATCGGCTCCATGCTGCCGCCCGGCCGCGAGATCGACGGAAAACTGGTCAGCCGTTCGGTGCTGTGGCTTAACCTGTCGGCGTCGGTTTCCTCGCAAGCCAAGAACCCGGAAGCCTGCTACCTGTTCCTGCAGTGGCTGGGTTCAAGCCGCATCTACGCCTGGATGACCGCCAATCCGGGCGGCTATTTCGATCCGTTCCGGCTGTCGGATTTCTCCGATCCGCTGGTTCGCCAGACCTATCACGCCTACCACATGGACGTGGTGCGCGAGACGGTCGCCCGCACCGTGCCCACCATCAACTATCCCGGCGCCACCGCCTTCCACAACGCGCTGGACGAGAATCTCGTCGCCGCGTTGACCAAGGCCAAGACAGCCGAGCAGGCGATGGCCGACACCGAGGCCGAGTGGAAGAAGATTGCCCGCCGGACCGGCGAGGAGAAGCTTCTCGAAGCCATCAAGACCAACAAGGAGGCCTGGCCGACCGTCCTCGATCCGATCGCCTGATCCTCGCAGGATCTTACCAAGGAGGGGAGGAGCGGCCGCTCTTCCCCTCGCCAACGAAGGACCCAGCAAAGCCGCAAGATGAAGCGTTCAGTTCCTTTCGAGATATTCCGCTATGCCGCGATCCTTGCGGCGATGGCGGTGACGCTGGTGCCGATCCTGTGGATGGTGTCGATGGCGTTCAAGCCGATCGCCGAATGGTCGGCGACCGGCGCTGACCTGACCTGGTGGCCGAAGAACCCGACACTCAGCAATTTCCGCTTCGTCTTCGGGGAATCGACCAACAATCTGATCGTCGCGCTCGACCGCACAGCTTTGAAGCCGATCCTGTCGTCGCTGCTGTCGGCCACGTTCGGCACGGCAATCGCCATGTCGGCGGGCACCGCGGCGGCCTACGGGCTGTCGCGCTTCGGCTCGGGCCAGAACCTGCCGCTGGCGCTGATCCAGCTTCGCCTGTTTCCGCCGATGGCGGTCATGACCCCGGTGATGATCATGTGGGCTTTCCTCAACTTCACCGACAGCTGGTGGGGGCTGTCGCTGATCTATGGCATCGTCACGCTGCCTTTCGCCTTCTGGCTGATGAAGACCTTCTTCGACGACATGCCGCGCGAGATCGAGGAGGCGGCACTTGTCGAAGGCTGTTCGCGGTGGCGCGTCTTCACCCGCATCACGCTGCCGATGATGCGCGCGCCGCTGGCAAGTGCGGCGCTGTTCGTCTTCATCCTCAACTGGTCGGACTATCTGATTGCGCTGCTTCTGACGACGCGGGAATGGGTGACGGTTCCTGTCTACATGGCCTCGCTGTCCTCCTCGATGACCGGACAGCTCTACGGCGCCAAGGCTGCTCTCGGCCTGATTGCCGCGGTGCCGCCGGTGATCATGGGCATCGTCATCCAGCGCCATCTGGTGCGCGGGCTGACCTTCGGGGCGCTCAAGCAATGAGCGCGGTGGCAGCGACGATTTCGGAGGGCGACATGCAAGCCTCCAAAGCGGCGTCGGTGTTGCCGGACGAGGGCGCACGGCTCGGCTTCCGGCTGACCCTGCCGGCGCAGATCCTGGTGCTGTTCATCGCCGTCTTCCCGCTCCTGATGCAGCTCTATATCAGCCTCACCGACTGGTCGCCGCTGTCGGGCACCGGTTGGTGGAATGCCTGGTCGATGTGGAATAGATTCGCCAACTACACCGACCTTGCCGTCGACGCACGCTTCTGGAGCGCGCTGAAGCGCACGGCCATCGTCATGATCGTCTGCGTGCCGACGGAGTTCCTGCTCGGGCTGGCGCTCGCGACGCTGTTTGCCGACGAGTTTCCGGGCAAACGGATCTTCTACTCGATCCTCTTGATGCCGATGATGGTGGTGCCGGCGGTGGCCGGCTACATGTTCTTCATGCTGTTTCAATCAGGCGGCCCGGTCAACGACATCCTGTCGGCGATCTCAGGCTTTCCTGTCACCATCGCCTGGCTGTCGGACCCGACGCTGGCACTCATCGCCGTCATGGTCGCCGACATCTGGCAGTGGACGCCGCTGATGTTCCTGATCCTGCTTGCCGGCCTGGTCGGCGTGCCTGAGGACCAGATCAAGGCGGCGACGCTGCTCGGCGCCAACCCCTGGCAGCGCTTCGTCACCATCGTGCTGCCGAAGATGAAGACGATCATCATCATCGCACTGGCGATCAGGGTGATCGAGAACTTCAAGATCTTCGACACGCTCTACATCATGACCGGCGGCGGTCCCGGCGTCGCTACCGAAACCATCTCCGTCTACATCTACAAGCTCACCACCCAGGACCTGATCTGGGGCTATGTGGCGGCAATCGCGCTGGCCATATTGATCGTGCTGTCCATCGCCGCGGTGTTTGCCATGAAACGCATGGCCCGGGTACGCCAGGTGACGGCATGAGCACGATCCATCTGCAAAACCTGGTCAAGAAATTCGGCGATTTCACCGCGCTGAAGACGATGGATCTGGCCATTGCCGACGGCGAGTTCATGGCGCTGCTGGGGCCGTCGGGCTGCGGCAAATCGACGACGATGAACATGATCGCCGGCATGGAAGAGCCGACCAGCGGCAAGATCCTGTTCGGCGAGCGCGACATGGCCGGCGTGCCGATGGGGCGGCGCGGCGTCGGCTTCGTCTTCCAGAACTATGCCATTTTCACCCATATGAGCGTGCGGCAGAACCTCGCCTACGGGCCGAAAATGCGCGGCGCACCCAAGGCCGATGTCGACCGCCGCGTTGGCGCCATTGCCGAGATGCTGCAGCTCACGCCGCTGCTCGACCGCAAGGCCGACCGGCTTTCGGTCAACATATTGCAACGGGTCGCGATCGGCCGTTCGGCAATCATGGAGCCGGCGATCTTCCTGCTCGACGAGCCGCTTTCCAATGTCGACGCGGCCTTCCGGGCGGTGATGCGGACCGAACTGAAGCAGTTGCAGCGGCAGTTCCACCCACGATCAGCTCGAAGCGATGACCATGGCCGACCGCATCGCGGTGATGGACCATGGCGTGCTGCAGCAGGTTGGCACGCCGCTCGAGGTCTACAACGATCCGGCCAATGTCTTCGTCGCCCGCTTCATCGGCGCGCCGGGCATGAACCTGCTCAAGGGCTGGCTGGCGGAAAGCGACGGTGGCCTGGTCGTCGATCTCGGCCCGCTCGGGGCGACGCCGCCGCTGCCGGTCGAGATCACCGATGCCGCACGCCGGATGCGCAGCGAGGTGTTTTATGGCTTTCGACCGGAGCAGGTGAAGCTGGCTGAAGACGGCCGTGGCCTGTCCATGCCAGTGAGTTTCGTCGAGCGGATCGGCGCGCGCACCATCATCCACCTTGGCGACGGGGAAACCGCGGTTAAGGCGGTTTTCGACAATGATGTCGGGCTGGCGATCGGGCAGACAGCCGTCGTCGCACCTGCGGCCGAGGCGGTGCGCGTCTTCGACGCCGCCACCGGCCTTGCCTTGAGAGCGGGCTGAGACCATGGCCGATATCGTCTTCCGCAATGTGACCAAACGCTACGGCAACACGCTCGCCGTCGATGACGCCTCGTTCACTGTCAACGACAATGAGTTCTTCTGCTTCTTCGGCCCGCCTCTATCTGGCAAGTCGACGGTGCTGCGCCTGGTGCTTGGGCTCGAGACACCGGACGCCGGCGAGATCCTGATCGACGGAAAGCCGGTCAACACAGTGTCGCCGGCCGAACGCAACGTCGCGATGGTCTTCCAGAACCTGGCGCTGTTTCCGCATATGAGCGCGCGCGACAACATCCGCTTTCCGCTGGTCGAACGCCGGGTCGCCGAAGCCGAGATCGAAAGGCGCCTCGCCGACGTCGCGGCCAAGCTGCATATCGGCCATATCCTGCACAAGCCGCCAGCACAGCTTTCCGGCGGTGAGCGGCAGCGCGTGGCGATTGCCCGCGCGCTGGTACGGGATCCCGCCGCCTATCTGATGGATGATCCAATCTCGGCGCTCGACGCCCGGCTGCGCGAGGAGACGCGCGTCGAGCTGAAGCGCATCCAGCGCGAGCTCGGCAAGACGCTGATCTATGTCACGCACGACCAGGAAGAAGCGATGTCGGTCGCCGACCGAATGGCCATTCTGGACAACGGCAAGATCAGGCAGATCGGCGCGCCAGCCGAGATTTATGACCGGCCGGCCAGTACCTATGTGGCGCGGCTGCTTGGCTCGCCGATGATGAACATACTGAAGTCGGTGCACGGCGCTGAAGGCGTGGAGGCGGCGGAAGGCAGGATCCGCATCGCGGACAAGACGGCGCCAGCCGATGCCGTCGAAATCGGACTCAGGCCGGAAGACATCAAGGTCAAGGCCTGGTCGGAGGGGGGCGCGGGCCGCCCGGCGCGAGTGTTCGAGGTCGAGCCGCTCGGCGGCTACACCGTAGTGACGCTCGCCGCCGGGCAGGCGCGTCTGCGAGCGCTGTTGCGCGGCCAGCCGGACATCAGGCCGGACGCGATGGTGGCGATATCCTGCGAGCCGGGCAGGGTGCATTATTTCGGGCAAAGCGGGGGAGCGCTGGCAAGGTGACGGCGGCTGCAAGAAACGAGCTTCGGGAGGAACATATGGCAAGCCAAGAAATGGTGGGCAACGGCTTCGAGCCGGACGTTAAAGTCCGCACCAGGGAATACAGGATCGGCTGCGTCGGCGCCGGCATGATCATGGCCGAATGTCACCTTGCCGCCTACAAGGAAGCCGGTTTCCCCGTGGTGGCGATTGCCTCGCGGACCAAGGCCAGCGCCGAGAAGGTCGCCAAACGCTGGGATATCCCGGCCGTCCGCGACACGCCGGAACAGCTCATCGAGGACAAAAACATCGAGATCATCGACCTTGCCTTTCCGCCCGACCAGCAGCCGGCGCTGATCCGCCATGCGCTGAAGCAGACACATATCAAGGCGATCCTGGCGCAGAAGCCATTGGCGCTGTCCCTTGAAGAGGCCGTCAAACTGCGCGACGAGGCGGCCAAGGCAGGCAAGATCCTCTCGGTCAACCAGAACATGCGCTACGACCAGTCGATGCGCGTCTTGAAGCAGGTCATCGACAGCGGCGCGCTCGGCGACATCGTCTTCGCCCAGATCGACATGCATGCGATCCCGCACTGGCAGAGCTTCCTCGAGGACTATGACCGATTGACGCTCGCCAATATGAGCGTCCACCATCTCGACGTACTACGCTTCCTGTTCGGCGATCCCCTAGAGATCACCACCCTGACCCGCAAGGACCCGCGCACCCGCTTCGACCATTCGGACGGCATCACAGTGTCGACGATCAAGTTCCCGTCCGGTGTGCTTGCCGTATCGCTGGAGGATGTCTGGTCCGGGCCGCGCCAGGAGGGCTACAAGGACGACCAGCACATCAACTGGCGCGTCGACGGCACCAAGGGCGTCGCCAAGGGCACCATCGGCTGGCCGACTGGCGCTGCCTCGACGCTGACCTATGCCTCGACCGAGACCACCGGTGGTGAATGGGTGACACCCAGCTGGGACACGATGTGGTTCCCGCATGCTTTTATCGGCGTCATGGAGCAGCTCCAGCACGCCGTCAAGACTGGCGAGCCGCCGGCGCTGTCCGTCGCCGACAACGTCAAGACCATGGCGCTGGTCGAAGCTGGCTACCGCTCCATCGACAAGGGCCGGACGGTCAAACTTTCCGAAATATCAACTGACTGAATCACTTACAGGGAGGACTTCACACCATGATGCAGGCAGGTATTTTCACGGGTTATTTTCCGTATGGCCTCAAGGAAACCGCGCAGAAGATCCGTGCGCTCGATTTCAACACCGTGCAGCTCGACCTGCATTTTAGGGACATCGACCTGTCGGCCGGACAGATCACCAGGGACAAAGCCAAGACCGTCCGCGATACGTTTCGCGACCACAATCTGCCGATCTGCTGCGTATCGGGTTACACCAACATCATCCATCCGGACCTGGGCGAGCGCGAGCGGCGCGTCGGCTATCTGAAGGAGATCATCCGCAACGCACGCCATTTCGGCACCCCTTACGTGATCTCGGAAACCGGTACCTACAACACCGAGTCCGACTGGGTGCATCACCCGAAGAACAAGACCGAGGAAGGTTTTGAAGAATGTCGCAAGGTCATCGCCGACCTTGCCCAGACCGCCTATGACCACGGTGCGGTGTTCCTGCTCGAAACCTATGTCAACAATGTCGTCGGTTCGGTCGAGGAGACGGTGAGAATGTTCGCGCAGGTCGACCACCCAGGCCTCGGCCTGTTGATGGACCCGACCAACTATTTTGAAACGCACAATATCGACAGGATGGACCAGATCCTGAACCAGGTGTTCGACACGCTGACCGACAAGATCAAAATCGCCCACGCCAAGGACGTCAAGCGTTCTGGCGGCGACAAGTCGGAGAAGCACGCCGACATCGGCGACGAGGACGCGCTGGAGAGCCACACTTTCCGCGGCGTCGGCGAGATCGAGCTGCCGGCGCCTGGCCTCGGTTCGCTGAATTACGACCTCTATCTCAAGCGGCTGGCCGAAAAGCATCCGAACATTCCGGTCATCATCGAGCATCTTTCGGAAGACGACGTGCCGCGCGCCAAGAAATTCCTCGACGGGAAATTCCGCGCCAACGGACTGTGACGGAGCGGTTCGGCTACGAAACAAGGGAGGAAGAGAAATGTTGAAACTCGCGTTGAAAATCACGGCTGCTGCGACCGTGCTCGCCGGCGTGACCATGGGCTCGGCGGTGGCGCAGGACGCCCAGAAGACGTTCTACCTGTTGTCGCATGGCGGCCCGTCGGACGCCTTCTGGATCGACTGGAATGCCGGTGCCACCGAGGCGTGCGACCAGCTCAAGGTAACCTGCAAGATCTCGTTCAGCGGCGGCGACATGGCGGCGCAGAAGGAAGCCTTCAACTCCGCACTGGCCGCCAAGCCGGACGGCATCGCCACCACCTCGGCGCAGCCCGGCCTGTGGACCGAGGAGGTCAAGGCGGCGAAGGCTGCCGGTATCCCGATCGTGTTCTTCAACACCGACGATCCGGCGACCGGCCGGCAGGCCTACGTCGGCGCCGACCTGAAGGAAGCTGGTGTCATCTGGGCGAAGTATCTGGTCGACCACAAGATGGTGAAGCAGGGCGACAAGGTGTTCCTGCCGGTCGAAGTGCCGGGCGCCAGCTACCAGCAGCTCGAGACCGAAGGCATTGCCAGCGTCTTCGATCCGCTCGGCATCAAATATGACGTGGTCGATTGCGGCACCGATCCGGCCGGCATCATCGCCAAGATGACCGACTACATGGTGGCCAACAACCCGCCGGCGATCATCGCGCTCGGCGATTCCGTCGCGGCCAGCGTCAAGCGGGTGTTCGACGGCGCCGGCGTGCCGGCCGGCAAGATCCCGGTCGTCGGCTGGGGCAATTCGAAGGAAACGGCAGAATCCGTCAAGGCCGGTTTCGTCAACGCGGCTGCCTGGCAGTTTCCCTCGGCGCAAGGCTTCATGCCGGTGGCGCTGCTCGGTCTCGCCGCCGCGGGCGAACCGATCGGCTACGACATCCACACCTTCAGCCTCTACGACGCCTCGAGCGTCGAACCGATCCTGAAACTCTACAACAAATGATTGGAACTGACGCTCGCCGCGCAGGCGGCGGGCGTCACCCTGACGTATGGTTCGAGCTGTCATGACAATTGCCGCAGAAGAGGAAATGCCGCGTGCCAAACGCAGGTCGAGCCTGATCCGCTCGCCGCAGTTCTCTTCGCTCGTCATCCTGATTGTCCTGCTGGCGGTGTTCGCGATCGCCGACGCCAATTTCCTGTCGCCGCTCAACATCTCCAACATGATGGCGTTCCTGCCCGAGCTCGGCATCATCGCGCTCGGCATGACGCTGCTTTTGACGGCCGGCGAGTTCGACCTTTCGGTCGGCGCCGTATTCGGGCTGGCGCCGGTCGTGGTCATGCTGCTGGTGCAGAACGGCGGGGTCGATATTGGCGTGGCGCTGCTGGCCGGACTGGCACTCTGCATAGCCATCGGTGCAATCAACGGACTGATCGTCACCAAGATCGGCATTTCGTCCTTCCTGGTGACGCTGTCGATGCTGCTCGTGGTGCGAGGCGCGGCCCTCTACATCACCCAGGGCTTTCCGCTGAAGTCCTGGGACCAGCCAGGCTTCTTCGTGACGCTGCTGGCCGGCAGCTTTAGTATCGGAACGTTCCGTTTCTATACCTCGCTGTGGTGGTTCATCGGCCTGTCGCTGCTGGCGGTCTATGTGCTGCGCTACGCCAAGCTCGGCAACTGGATCAGCGCTATCGGCTCGAACCGTAACGCTGCCGTGGCGCGTGGTGTGCCGGCCGATGCGGTCAAGATCTGGCTGTTCATCCTGACCTCGGTGCTGGCCGGTCTCGCCGGCATGATCAGCGCCTTCCGCATCTCGGCGGCATCGCCGGTGGCCGGCACCGGCTATGAGCTGGAGGTGATCGCCATGGTGGTCGTCGGCGGCACGGCGCTGACCGGTGGGCGCGGCACCATTTTCGGCACCATCGTCGGCGCGCTGATGCTGCGCAGCATCCGCAACGGCATCGTGCTGATCGGCGTGCCAGGGCTCGCCTACAACATCTTCGTCGGCGTCATCATCCTTGCCATGCTCATCCTGCACGCTTTGCTGCAGAAGAACGCCGCCAGGAGCTGATCATGGAAGTGCTTCGGCTGCAGAACCTGCAAAAATCCTTCGGCAGCGTCCGCGCCCTGAAGAGCGCCTCCTTCACGCTCAACGAGGGCGAAGTGGTGGCCTTGCTCGGCGACAACGGCGCCGGCAAATCGACATTAATCAAGGCGATCTCCGGGGTCTTTCCGGTCGATCGCGGCGACATCTATGTGCGCGGCCAGAAGGTCTCCATCCGCTCGACGCGCGACGCGATGGATCTCGGCATCGAGACCATCCACCAGGACACCTCGCTGGCTCCCGATCTCAGCATCGCGCGCAATCTTTTCCTCGGCCGCGAGCCGGTCAATCTCAAATGGCTTGGCGTGTTCGCGCCGCTCGATCTCGCTCAATTGCGCGATGCCGCCTCGGCACTTTTGAAGCGCGTCGGCATCTCGAAGAAACTCGACGCCGATGCGCTGGTCTCAACGCTGTCGGGTGGCGAGCGTCAGTCGATCGCCATCTCGCGCGCCATGCAGTTCGCCGCCAAGGTCATCATCCTCGACGAGCCGACCAACAATCTCGGCGTCGAGGAAACACACGGCGTACTGCGTTTCGTCAAGGAGGTGCGCGATGCCGGTCACTCGGTGCTTTTGATCACCCACAACATCCATCACGTCTTCCAGGTCGCTGACCGCATCATCGTCATGCGCCGCGGCGAGATCGTCGCCGAGCAGACGGTCGCAGACACCGACCTGCTGACCGTGGAAAGCATCATCACCGGCGCCGACATGTCGGCCCTCCTCAAGGAGACGAGAGCGAAGTGAAGGACGGGAGCAAAGTGAAGGAACTGGCCGTCACATGGTAGAGCTTTACGGCAAGACGCTGTCGCGCCGGCAGGTCTCGGAACGCTCGGGCATGCTGTCGCAATTCGCCGGCGTGCGGCTGATGACGCTTGGCGATGGGGTCGAGCGCGGCATCCGTATGCTCGAATTCCGCACCGGCTCCGGCCTGCGCTTCACCGCGCTGGTCGACCGGGCGCTCGATATCGCCGATTGCGACTTCAGGGGCCAGGCGATCGGCTGGCATTCGCCGAGCGGCTTTCGCCATCCCGGCCTGCACGAATACGAAGGCGAGGAGGGGCTGGCCTGGGCGCGGTCGTTTTCCGGCCTTCTGCTGACCTGCGGCCTCGACCATATATTGTTCATGAACGAGGTACCGGCCGACACCTACAACTACCCGCCCAAGAAGACGGTGCGCCACTCGCTGCATGGCCGTGTCAGCACCATCCCGGCGCGGTTGACCGGCTACGGCGAGACCTGGGACGGCGACCAATGCGTGTTGTGGGCCGAAGGCATCGTCCAGCAATCGACTGTATTCGGCGAGGATCTGCACCTGCTGCGGCGCATCGAGGCCGATGTCGGCGGCAACGAGATCCGGCTTTCGGACCGTGTCGTCAATCACGGCTTCAACCGGACCCCTCATATGTATTTCTATCACATCAATGTCAGTCATCCGGTGCTCGACGTGGGATCGCGCTACCTGGCGCCGATCCGCGACGTCGTCTGGGCAGGCCATGCCGGCGAGCGCTATGAAGCGCAGAAGGTCGGCTACCGCACGGTGCCGGCGCCGCAACCGGGATTCAAGGAACAGGTCTGGCAGCACGAACTCGGCGCCGACAGCACCGGCCAAGTCCCGGTGGCGGTGGTCAACGACAGGCTCGGCCTCGGTTTCGAGGTGGTCACGCGCAAGGACCAGTTGCCCTGCGCCTATCAATGGCAGAACTTCCAGGCCGGACAGTACGCGCTTGGCATCGAGCCGTCGACGCATCATGTGCTTGGGAATCTGGCGGCGCGCGAACGCGGCGAGATGATCTGGCTGGAGCACGGCGAGAGCCGCACCTACGATGCGGTGTTCCGGGTTCTCGACGGCGCCGGCGAGATCGCCGCCGCCGAAAGCCGGATCGCGGCGATTGCCAGACAGCCGCAGCAGGATTATCCGCAGCCGTCGGGCCGTTTTCCTGTTCTTGGAGGCAGGTCGTGATAATGGCGAATAGGATACGAGACACCAGTTGGGAGGCTGGCTCCGGCCGGAGCGGGGAGGGCTCGCGGCCGATCGGGAATTGGAGGTCACAATGGCTGGCACGGTAAAGCGCGATTACAGCCTGGTCGGCGAAAGCACGCGCAGGGCGATCGAGACGGGACTGGCCTCGGCGGAGTGGTACCACACGGATGTTCCCCGCAAGGCGATCAAGGAGTTGATGCAGCGCTCGGACGGCCCGGCGATCCGCGACACGATCATCTGGATCGTCGCCATCCTCGGCTCGGCCGCCGGCGCCATCTATTTCTGGGGTACCTGGTGGTGCGTGCCGTTCTTCTTCGTCTACGGCGTGCTCTACGGCTCGTCCAGCGACTCGCGCTGGCACGAATGCGGCCATGGCACTGCCTTCCGCACGCGCTGGATGAACGATGTCGTCTACCAGATCGCCAGCTTCATGCTGATGCGCAACCCGGTGACCTGGCGCTGGAGCCATGCCCGCCACCATACAGACACGATCATCGTTGGCCGCGACGCCGAGATCGCCGTGATGCGGCCGCCGGATCTTTTGCGTGCCGCGCTGGCCTTCACCGGTATCCTCGATTTTCGCTATTCGCTTCCGGCGCTGGTACGCCAGGCGTTCGGCAAGCTGACGCCCGACGAGAAAAGCTACGTTCCCGAGATGGAACAGCACAAGGCGGTTATCGCCGCGCGCTGGCACATCGCCATCTACGTTGCGACGATCGCGCTCGCCATTTTCATAAGGTCGTGGATACCGGTGGTGCTCATCGGCGTGCCGCGCCTCTACGGCACCTGGCACATGGTGATGACCGGCCTGCTGCAGCATATCGGTCTGGCCGACAACGTCGTCGATCACCGACTCAACACCAGGACCGTATACATGAATCCGATCAGCCGGTTCATCTACTGGAACATGAACTACCACGTGGAGCATCACATGTTTCCGATGGTGCCTTACCACGCGCTGCCCAGGCTGCACGAACTGATCAAGCACGATCTGCCGGAGCCGAACCCGTCGATATGGCATGCCTATCGCGAGGTCTGGCCGGTCCTGCTCCGGCAGCTCAAATACGAGGATTATTTCCTCAAGCGCGAACTGCCGCCAACGGCACGGCCCTATCGTGGCGAGTTCCACGAAGTGAACATGTCGGCGGCGGCCGAATAGGCACCGCAGCAGCGCAACGCAGAAATTTCGGGAGAAGCAGAGATGGCCGATTGGGTCGAAGCGTGCGCCGTGGACGATGTCGACGAGGAAGATGTCATCCGCTTCGACCATGGCGGCCGCACCTTCGCTATCTACCGTTCGCCGGACGATGAATTCTTCGCCACCGACGGGTTTTGTACGCATGAGAAGGCGCATCTGGCCGACGGGCTTGTGATGGACGACATCATCGAATGCCCAAAGCACAATGGCCGCTTCAATTACAAAACCGGCCAGGCCAAAGGGGCTCCCGTCTGTGTCAATCTGCAGACCTATCCCGTCAAGGTGGAAGCTGGCAAGGTGATGATCCAGATCGCCTGACCGGCCTTCTGTCACGTAGCAAAGGGGACCAAAATCCATGAGCCGGAAAAGACCGACCGTCGCCGACCTGCGTGCCATGAAGGGCAAGCGGCAGCTGACGATGCTGCGCGTGCTGACGATGGACGAGGCCGAGGCCGCCGAACGCGCCGGCGTCGATATCGTCTCGGTGCCGCCGGAGCTGGTGCTCAATCCGCAATACCGCGATGCGGCACCCAGCCTGTTCACCATGCCGGGCGAGAATTTCTTCGAGATCGGCACAGCAGATGATTTCGTCCGCTGGGCGTTTCGGCTCTACAAGGCCAGCGCCGATGCGGTCTATTGCAGTGCCGGCTACGCCACCATCAAGCGGATGGCCGACGATGCCATTCCGGTAATCGGCCATGTCGGTCTCATCCCGTCACGCGCCACCTGGACTGGCGGCTTCAAGGCCGTCGGCAAGACCGCCGATACCGCCATGCAGGTGTTCGAGGCGGTGAAGCAACTGGAGGCCGCCGGCGCGATCGGCGCCGAGATCGAGGTGGTGCCGGTCGAGGTGGCCAAGGCGATTTCGGAGCGGACGTCGCTGATCATGTTGTCGATGGGGGCGGGCACCGGCTGCGATGCGCAATACCTGTTCGCCGACGACATCCTCGGCCAGAACCGTGGCCACATGCCGCGCCATTCCAAGGTCTATCGCAATTTCGCCGCCGAATACGATCGCCTGCAGGCCGAACGCATCGCTGCCTTCTCCGAATATGTCGCCGATGTGAACAGCCTGGCGTATCCCGAAGACAGACACGTCGTGCACATGGACCCGGACCAGCTCAGCCTGTTCCTGGAGAAGATCGAAGCCGCATAAAGACGCCCCAGCAGGCACAAAGCGTCATTGCGGATCGAAAAAAGCCGGTTCGGCGCCAGGGCTAGGTCATCGCAATGGCCGGCTGCGATGCCACACGAAAGTTTGTTGGACCTGGTCTGGACGGCACCGGCCAGATGCTGTTGAAACCGGTGCGTCATCGGTTTGCCGGACAATTACGCGGTTGCTGATGGAGCGGGTGAAAATTCCCCTTCGGACAGTCTGTGTATGACCGCCATTCCCGAAAACAAAGCCTTGCCCGAAACCGCGCCGGCGGCGCGGCAAGCCCGGCGGGTGGCGCTGATCGTCGCCGTCGCCTTCTTCATGCAGCTTCTGGATTCGACCATCATCTCGACCTCGCTGCCGCAGATGGGAGAATCCTTCGGCGTGCCCGCGGTGGCGATGAGCATCGGCATCACCGTCTATATGCTGACCATGGCGGTGTTCGTGCCGCTGTCCGGCTGGCTCGCCGACCGTTTTGGCGCGCGCAACATCTTCCTCGTTGCGATCGCCCTGTTCACATTGGCCTCGCTCGTTTGCGGCATCTCACAGAACCAGGCCGAGTTCGTTGCCGCGCGCGCGGTGCAGGGCCTGGCCAGCGCGCTGATGACGCCGGTCGGCCGCATCCTGGTGCTGCGCAATGCACCGAAATCCGAGCTTCTCAACGCCACGGCGCTGATCACCTGGCCGGCGCTGTTTGCGCCGGTGGTCGGGCCGGTGCTTGGCGGCTTCATCACCACTTATCTCTCATGGCACTGGAATTTCTTCATCAACATCCCGCTTGGGGTTGCCGGTTTGGCGCTGGTCGCCCGCTTCATTCCGGGCGACCGCGAAGCCGGAGCCAAGCCGCTCGACTGGCCGGGCTTCCTGCTGACTTCGGTGGGGCTCGCCTCGATGCTCTACGGCCTCGAGCGCATCGCGCATCCGCAAGACGGTGCCTTGCCGACCGTGGCACTGCTCGGCACGGGCATTTTGGTCGGCTGGCTGGCGGTGCGGCATCTGCGACGCGCCAACCATCCGCTGCTCGATCTCACAGCTTTCAAGGTGCAGACTTTTGCCGTCTCAACGCTGTCGGCCGGCACGATTTTCCGAATCGCCATCAACGCCACGCCGTTCCTGCTGCCGCTTTTGTTCCAGGTAGGCTTCGGACTGAGCCCGGTCGATGCGGGCATGATGATCCTGGCCTATTTCTTCGGCAACCTCGGCATGAAGGCGGTGACGTCGCCGACGCTGAGGCGCTTCGGCTTCCGTTCGGTGCTGATCGTCAACGGGGTGATCGCCTCCTTGTCGATCACGGCCTGCGCGGCGCTTTCGCCGCAGACGCCGCAAGCGTTGGTGGTTGTGCTGATGCTGATCGCCGGACTGTCGCGTTCGATGCAGTTCACCGCGCTCAACACACTGGCCTTCGCCGATGTGGCCCCACCGCAGCGCAGCTCGGCGGCGACGTTATCCAGCATGCTGCAACAGGTGGCGATGCTGTTCGGCGTGGCGGTGGCGGCGGCACTGCTCAACCTGTCGCAGATCGCCAGGGGCGCGGCAGCGCTCGATCTGATCGACTTCCGCCTTGCCTTCCTGGTGATCGGCGCAATCGGGCTCGCGGCCTCGTGCCGCTTTCTGGCGTTGCCGAACGCTGCCGGCGCCGAGGTCTCGGGCCATGTTTTGCGGAGCTGAAATCGGCCGCAGTTGTCCGACCTGTGTCGCCGGAGGCGGGGAGCTTTTCCTTCTCTCCTTGGGGAGAAGGTGGATCGGCGCGTAGCGCCGAGACGGATGAGGGTGTTGGAGAAATGTGACGCGCAAATATCGAGGAATTTAAAGTGCTTACGTCTTCGAGGTAGCGATCCTTCCAGCACCCCTCATCCGACCGAGCTTCGCTCGGCCACCTTCTCCCACAACAAGGGGAGAAGGAAAGGGCGGTGCTACACCGGCCGATATATCTTCTCCGCCGTGTTCCAAAAGACATCCGCCTCGGCGGTCGCGCCGTGTTTTGCCACGGCCTGCCGGTGCGCCCTGATCAGCTCGGCGTGGCTGGTCCACAGTTTCTCAATCGGGAAGTTCGAGCCGAACATCAGATGGTCGCTGCCGAGGATGTCGATGGCATTGTCGACGATATAGCCGATGAGCGCCGGATCGTTACGGTGGACGAATGTGCCGAGGCCGGACAGCTTTGCATAGAGGTTGGGCGCCGCTGACAGCTTGCGCAGCCCTGCCTTCCAGGCCTCGGTGGTTTCGGGCTCCATGCCGGTCAGCATGCCGGCGTGGGTGAGAATGAAATTGGTCTCGGGGTTCTCGCCGACGAGCGTCAGCCCATCCTTCATCTGGGCGGGGAAAAGCTGCAGGTCGAAGGACAGGCCGTAATCCTTGAGGCGCGCGACATTGGCCCGCACCTTCGGGTCGATGACCTGATCGACCGAGGCGGCGAAGCGGAAGGCCGGCGTTTCGTGCCAGTGCAGCTGCATGCGCACGCCGCGCAGCAGAGGGTATTTGATCAGCCGGTCGATCTGGGAACGCACGTCGTTCACGGTCATGTCGGCATAGCCGACAATGGCGTGCGGCCAGCCGGTTTCTTCCGCGGTCTTCTGCAGGAAGGCGACCTCGTTCTCGAAATCCTCCTTGGCCCAGTTGGTCTGGACATAGACCGCCTTCTCGACGCCCGAGCCTTGCTGGTCGGCAAGGAATTCCTCGATCGGATAGTCGCGGCGGATCGGCTCGTAGGGGCCAAAGATGCGCGGCACCATCGGCCCGACCAGCCACGGCTGGTCCTTTTGGCGCCAGATGTGGAAATGCGCGTCAATCGCCTTCTGCATCACGAAACCCTCTTCCAGATTGCCGCGGCCACGGGGGCGGGGCGGGCGAGCGACAGGATGAAATCGGTGAGGCCCGCGATGGACGAGCCGTCGACCAGGTCGTCGAGCATCGGCAGGATGGCGCGAAGTGCTGCCGTTGCCGGCTGGAAACGCGGATCGCCGGCCAACGGCGTCGCCAGGGAGAGTCGGAAGGCTCGGGCAAGCAGCCGGCGCATCGCCATTTCCAGCTCGGCATGATCGCCGCGCTCGAGCGCATCCGACAGGATGACGATTGCCGCTCCGCGTGCAAAGGCGGAGAAGCGCGGCACCGAGAGGAAGGCTAGCAGCGTTGGACCCATGCGGGTGCCGCCGTCCCAGTCGTCGACCTGGGCAGCGGCGCGGGCCAGCGCCTGGTCGCGGTCGCGAATACGCAGCGCCGAGGTGATGCGGGTCAGCCGTGTGCCGAAAGTGAAGACCTCCGCCCGGTCGGCGCCTTGCACCGCCGCGTGTGCCAGCTTGAGATAGTCCGATGTGTAGTGCTTCATCGAGCCCGACACGTCGATCAGGATGAGAAGCTTGCGCGGCACTGTCTGCCGCCGGCGCAGCAGCGGCGAGGGGATATCGCCGTCGGCACTGACGATTTCGCGCAGCGAGCGGCGCAGGTCGAGCTTGCCGCGCGCATGCGTGCGCACGGTGCGGAAGGACCGGCGGGCGGGCAAAGCGGTGGCGAGCTTGCGGCGGAAGGCGGCAAGCCCGTCGCGATCGCGCTGGAACTCGCGGACGCTCAACTGTTCGCTGGCCGAAGACAGTTCGCCGCCTTCCTCCTGGCGGACCACTTCGATTTCTTGTTTGCTGGTTTTGCCGTCGTCCTTGATGCGGGCTTCCTCGTCGGCGTCGCCTTCGACCAGCGCCGCGGCATCCCCGTAGAAATGGCTCCGGAAATGCGCCTCGAATTCGTCGCGGCGGTCGGGCGGCGGCGCCAGCGTGGCGAGGGCCGCTTCGCGGATGTCGGCCATCGAGCGTGGGCCGAGCAGCGTAACCGCCTGCATGAAACCGGAGACCTGCTCGGGCGCCACCGGGAAGCCGTAGCGGCGCAGCAGCCGGCCGAAGCCGAGGAAGGGTGCTGCCCCTTGAGGCAGGCCCGCCGCGCTCACGCCAGCGCCTCCTCGACAATCTTGCCGAGCTCGGGCGCGATGCAGGAAAGGTCCTCCTCATCCTTGATCAGCACGCCGATGGCGCGGCGGAAGGCTTCCGGCCAGGGGCTGCCGCCCTTTTCGAGGATGGTGGCGGCACTGGCCCATTCGACCGCCTCGGCGATGCCTGGCGGCTTCGCCAGCGGACGCGCGCGGATGTCGCGCACGGCGGAAGCCACGGCGCGCGCCGTGGCCTCGGCGACGTCGCCGGCGCGCAGCACGATGATCTCGGCCTCGCGAATGGCGTCGGGATAGGTGATCCAGTGATAGACGCAGCGCCGCCGCAGCGCCTCGGCCAGTTCACGGGTGCGGTTCGAGGTCAGGATGACGATCGGCTGCGCCGTCGTGCGAATGGTGCCCCGCTCGGGAATGCTGATCTGGAAATCGGACAGGAACTCCAGCAGCAGCGCTTCGAATTCATGGTCGGAACGGTCGATTTCGTCGACCAGCAGCACGCGCTTTTCCGGCGCCTTCAGCACCTGCAGCAGCGGCCGCGCGATCAGGAAACGGTCGTCGTAGATGTCGACCTCGTGCTCGCCGGCATGGCGGATGGCGAGCAGCTGGCGCTGGTAATTCCATTCGTAGAGCGCATGTGCTGCGTCGATACCCTCGTAGCATTGCAGCCGCACCAAGTCGCGCCCGAGCACCTCGGCAATCGCTTTGGCCGCCTCCGTCTTGCCGACGCCGGGCGCGCCTTCGAGCAGCAGCGGCTTGCCCAGCCTGATCGCCAGGAAGATGGCGGTGGCCAGGCTTTCATCGGCGAGATAGCGCGAGGCGGCGAGGCGGGACGCCACCGCCTCCGGCGAGGTCGCGACTGTCTCTGCGCTTGAAGTCCGGGCGCTTCTCTTGGGCATTTCCAGCACTCAGTTCGATGCTTGCGCCTTCAGCGCCCGCAGGATGCGCTCCGGCGTGATCGGCAGCGTGTCGATGCGCACACCGACGGCGTCGAAGACGGCGTTGGCCACCGCCGGGATTTGGGGGTTGGCGCACATTTCGCCCGGCCCCTTGGCGCCGTACGGCCCGTCGGCCGAGGGCCTCTCCAGCACGATGATCTCGGTTTGCGCGAGATCGCCAGGACCCGGCATCAGATACTGGTTGAAATCGGTGCCGCCATGGTCGCGGTTGGGATAATAGGGCTCGGTCGTTTCGTAGAGAGCATGGCTGATGCCCATCCACGAACCGCCGACGAGCTGCTGCTCGACCATTTTCGGGTTCAGCGCGCGGCCGATCTCAAAGACGTTCTTCACCGTCAGCACGGTGACTTCGCCGGTCTCGTCATCGACCTCGACCTCGGCAACCGTGCAGGCGTGGGCGTAGCAGGTCGACGGCTTCATCGCGCCGGTTTCCTTTTCGGGATAGGAGCGGGGGATCAAAAACATGCCGCGGCCGGAAATCGAGCGGCCGCGCTTGAAATGCGCCGACAGCGCGACATCGAAGATCGAGATCGATTTTTGTGGCGCGCCCTTGACCAGGATGTTGCCCTGGCCATCGGTCTCGAGGTCCGACGCATTCACCTCCAGCTCCTCGGCCGCTACTTCCAACATCACCTGGCGGGCTTCCCTGGCCGCCTGGATGACGGCGTTGCCGGCGCGGTGCGTGCCACGCGAGGCGAAGGTGCCCATGCAGTGCGGACCGGTGTCGGTGTCGGCGGTGTCTACGACGACACGGTCGGTCGGCACGCCGATCGTCTCAGCGCAGATCTGCGCCATGATCTGCTTCATGCCCTGGCCAAGATCGACACTCGACAGCGTCACCATGAAATTGCCGGTCGGCGTCGAATGCACCAGCGCCTGGGTCGGGTCGCCGCCGAGATTCATGCCGGTCGGATAGTTGATCGCGGCAACGCCGCGTCCGCGCCTGATCGCCATCTCAAGCTCCCTTCGCGTAAGACGACATCGCCATGAACTTCTCCGCCACCGGCCAGTTGGCGGCGCGTGAGGCTTCCTGCATGCATTCGATCAGCGCCGCTCCCTCGGTCGGCTGGCGATGCGCCTTCATGTCGCCGTCGCGGTAGGCGTTGATGAAGCGGAATTCGAGCGGGTCCATGCCGATCAGCCGTGCGAGCTTGTCCATCTGCACCTCCAGCGCAAAATCGCCGATGGTGACGCCGAAACCGCGCATCGCCGAGGACGGGGTGCGGTTGGTGTAGACGCAATAAGTGTCGATCCAGACGTTCGGGATCGTATACGGGCCGGGATAGTGGCCTGCGCCCTTCTGCGCGCCGTAGGGCGAATGGCGCGAATAGGCGCCGGCATCGGTGTAGCCGGTGACTTTGCGCGCGACGATGCGGCCGTCGTTCATGACGCCGTCCTTGATGACGACCTTCTCGGCGGCGCGCGGCGAGGAAATCTGCATCTCTTCCTCGCGGCTGTAGATAAAACAGACCGGTCGTCCTGTTATTTTGGCGCCGAGGATGGCGATCGGCTCGACGATGACGTCGACCTTGCCCCCAAAGCCGCCGCCGACGGTGCCGCCGACGAAATGCAGCTTGTTGCCGGGCATCTGCAGGATGATCGAGGCGTTGTCGAGGGTGAAGAACATCGCCTGCGTGTTGGTGTAGCAGGTGAAGCGGTCGTTACCCTCGGGTGCGACGATGCAGCCTGTCGTCTCGGTCGGCGCATGCTCGATCGGTGAAGACCGGTAGGTCTGTTCGAGCACGTGGTCGGCTCCGGCAAAGCCTGCCTCGACATCGCCGAAGCGCACCTTGCGGCATTCGCCGCTGTCGTAGAGGTAATAATTGCGGCCGTGATATTCGTTGACGATCGGCGCGCCGGGCTTCAACGCTTCGTCCATGTCGAAGACGGCCGGCAGCACCTCGTAATCGACCTTGACCTTGGCGACGGCTTCCTGGGCGGCACGCTCGGTCTCGGCCAGCACCGCCACCACCGCCTCGCCCTTCCAGCGCACCTTGCCGTCGGCCAGCACCGTTTCGTCCTCCGGCCCGATCTGGATCAGGATCAGGATGGTGTAGACATTGTGGGGCACATCCTTGGCGGTCAGCACATTGACGACGCCTGGGTGCTTTTCCGCTTCGGATATGTCGATGCTGCGGATGCGGGCGTGGTGGTGCGGGCTGCGCACCATCTTCAAATGCAGCATGCCGGGAAAATTGCGGTCGGCGAAATAGGTGGTCTTGCCGGTGACATGGCCGGGTAAATCCGAACGCGGCCGCGGCTGGCCGATCTCGTGCAGATCGTCCTTGCGCTGGTCGGCGAAATAGCTCTTGCGGAGTTCCATTGTCTTAACTCCCCTCAAGCCGCGTTCTGCGAATTGGACCGCGCGGCGGTCAGCACCGCCTGGATGATCGGCTCGTAGCCGGTACAGCGGCAGATATTGCCCGACAGCGCCTCGACCACGTCCTCGCGGCTGGGGTTCGGCGTGTGATCGAGCAGCACCTTGGCGGCCATGATCATGCCCGGTGTGCAGAAACCGCATTGGGTGGCGAAAGCGTCGAGGAAAGCGCGTTGCAGCGGATGCAGCACGCCGCCTTTCGAAAGCCCTGATGTTGTGGTGATAGTCGCACCATTGCAGGCCTCTGCCAGCGTCAGGCAGGAGAGCCTGAGTTCGCCATCGATGATGACCGAGCACGCACCGCAGGTGCCCTGATGGCAGCCGCCCTTCGGCGAGGTGTCGCCGATCTTATCGCGCAGCGCACGAAGCAGCGTCGTGCCGCTGTCGATGAACTCGGCTTTCTCCGCACCATTGAGCGTGAACTGAACCGGGACCTTTGCCATCTTTTTACTCCTTGCGCCGCAGCCAGACGGACATGCGCGCCATGGGCTTTCAGGCGAGCAGCAGCCGGGCGAGATGGACCGGCAGGACTTCGTTGCGATACCAGGCACTGGCGATTGGATCGGTTGGGGGCGAAGTGCCGTCGCGGGCAACAGCCAGTGCCGGTGCAATGCCGTCTGCGGTGAGTTTGCGGCCAATCAAGGCTTTCTCCGCCGCCCTGGCACGGATCGGCCGGTCGGCCATGCAGCCGAACGCGATCCGCGCTGACGACACGGTTCCGTCCGGCGCCTGTTCCAGCACGGTTGCGATGCTCAGCACCGAGACGCCCTTTGGCTTGACCCGCGACACTTTCAGGAAGCGAAAGCCGCCTTCCTTCGGAAGCGTGACGCCGACCGCCGTGACGATGGCGTCATTGCTCGCGCGCTTTGCCAGGAATGTCTCAATCGGCAGCTCGGAGTCACCGGTGCTGACGGTTGCGTCCAGAGCCAGCAGCGCAACGGTGAAATCACCGTAAGGTGTCGGCGCGAAGAGATTGCCGCCGACCGTCGCCATGTTGCGGATCGCCGGTCCGCCGACACCGCGCGCGGCGTGGGCCAGGGGGGCGAGATCCGGATGGCGGGCGATCGCCGCCATGGTCACCGAAGCGCCAATGCGGACCTCGTTATCGGAAACGGCGACGGCCGACAGCGCCGGCTCGGTCGACCTGACGAAACCGGAGATCGACACATCGCCTTCATTGGCGGCGCGAACGACCAGCGTGCCGCCGCCGAGATAGCGGGCGCCGGCGGCTTTCAGCGCCGCGCCGGCGTCCTTCACCGTCGGGAAAGTCTGCAGTGCAAGCGTCATGGAACGCTCCTGTTTGTCAGCACAGTCCAGTTCAACCTTGGCCGGCAAAATGGGCCTTCAGAGCGTTGAAGCCGCCCTGGAAGACGTTTGCGCCCATGCCTTCGGCCAGCTTGTCGGCTTCCTCCGGGGGCGCGTCGAAGCTGGCGGTCCATTCGGCGTAGGTGCGGTCGCCGTCGGTCACCCGGCGCAACTGCAGCGTCGCCTTGTGGTTGGTGAGCGGCTGCGGCGTCTCCAGGATGGAGTAGCTGACGAGGAAATTCTCGTCGGAGAAATCGAGCAGCTTTTCGCGTAGGCGGGCGCCGCTGGCGAGCTGGAAATTGCGTATGCAGCCGATCGTGCCGGCATCCTTGCCGTCCTCGATATGACTTTCGACCATGCGCGGGTGCCAGGTCGGCAGGCCGTTGAAGTCGCGTATGCGCGCCCAGACCTTTTCGACCGGCGCGTCGATGACGCTGGAGATAGTGACTTTCGCCATTTGATCGTTCCCTCGCAAATCAGCTGCCTGGGAGGGTAGGGCGGCGGACTTGGCGGCGCTTATCAATGCGTCTTGAACGCCTATCAAATAGTCTGAAAAACGGGCGCTCAGCTGATCGCCCGTGCCGCCTCGCGGTAAAGCGTCGGCGGGACGCCGACATGGTCGCGGAAGAAGCGCGAGAAATTGCCCTGGGTAGTGAAGCCGAGATTGCAGGCGACCGAGATCAGCGGCTCCTGCGACCATTGCAATTGCCGCACCGCTTCCTCCATGCGCAGCGTATTCCAATAGACGTTGGGCGTCAGATTGGTCTGTTCCTTGAACAGCGCGAAGAAATGCGGCCGCGACAGGCCGACGCTGCGCGCCACGTCGTCGAAGCAGATGCGCTCGCAGACATTGGCTTTCATCAGCTGGATCGCCTTGCGGACGCGGAAGTCCTGCATGGTGTTGACGCGGGCACGCACGGTCTGCGGTGCGGACGCGTCGGCGGCATCGAGCACGCTGTCGATGAAGCGCTCGATCTCGTAACTGGCGATGTCGTCGATGCTCTCATTGTCGCTGAGATGGTCGAGGAGGTTAGCCGCTGCCTTGTGCAGCCAAGGCTCGAGCGTGATTGCCGGGGCGGAGAACAGCGGCGCGGCGGAAGGCAGCTCGCGGCGTTTCCGTGCCCAGTCCGGATCGATGTAAAAGGCGAGGAACAGGCCGGGCGTGCCGTCGCGGGACAGAGCGTGGCTGTGCGGCTGGAAGGAATTGATGCCGGCGGCGGTGCCCGGTCCAAGCCGCACCGTCTCGCGGCCGATGGTCATCTCGCCGGCGGTGCCTTCCAGCCAGATGATGATATGCGCCTCGACATGGGCATGGGTGACGAAGTCGCTGGCGACGTTCAGGACAGAAACATGTCCGAACCGGCCCCAGTAGAGCCTGATCGCTTCCGTCATGGGTGCATCCTCCCGCAGGCGACTGGCCTCCCTTCGCCTGCTGCGGGCGATTGTGCGGCTCAGTTTGGGCTTGCGTCAAGACGCATGTGCACGCCCGGGCGCCGGCCATGCGCCGCACCGGCGGATTTTCAGACTCGGCGATAGGAGCGCGTCCCCTTCTCCCCCTGCGGGAGAAGGTGGATCGGCGCGTAAGCGCCGAGACGGTTGAGGGGTGTTGGAAGAAATGAGGCGATGCCAAGCTGGCGCACCCCTCATCCGTCGCCTTCGGCGACACCTTCTCCCACAAGGGGAGAAGGGGACGTTGGGGCTTGAACGTCAGTCGTTGCGCCTGAAATTGCGGATGCGGTCGAACAGCACGGCGAGCAGGATGGCGCCGCCGATGAACACGCCTTGCCAGAAGGCATTGATGCCGAGCAGGCCGAGGCTGTTGCGGATGACCTCGATCAGCGCCGCGCCGACGACCGCGCCGAAAGCGGTGCCCATGCCGCCGGCCAGGTTGGCGCCGCCGATGACGGTGGCGGCGATCACCTGAAGCTCCATGCCGTTGCCGAGATTGGTGGTGACCGCGCCCAGCCAGCCGGTCTGGATGATGCCGGCAAGGCCAGCCGCCAGTGCCGAGATCATGTAGACGACGACCTTGATCTGGCGCACCGGAACGCCGGTCAGCGTCGCCGCATGCTCGTTGCCGCCGATGGCGAAGATGTGCCGGCCGAATTTCGTCCAGCGCAGCACAAAGCCGGTGATCAACGCCAGCACGATCATGTAGAGCACCGGATTGGCGATGCCGAACACCCATGCGCCGCCGCCCAGCGCCAGCAGCTTGTCGTGGTCCGGCCCGAACTGGAAGACGACGGTGTTGTTGGAGGCGACCATGGCAAGGCTGCGCGCAATCGACAGCATGCCGAGCGTCACCACGAAGGGCGGAAAGCCGAGATAGGCGATCAGAATCCCGTTGAAGGCGCCGATGATCAGCGCTGTCGCGATCGCGGCGCCAATGCCGATCTCGATGCCGTAGCCGGCATGCATGGTCACGGCCAGCACCATCGAGCAAAGGCAAAGCACGGAGCCGACCGACAGGTCGATACCGCCCGTGATGATGACGAACGTCATGCCGAGCGCCACGATGGCGACGAAGGTGACGTTGCGGGTGATGTTGTAGAGGTTCTTGGTCGTGGCGAAGGAATCCGTTGCCACCGACAGGAACAGGCAGGCGAGGATGACCGCGATCACCACCCAGAAGGTCTGGCTGGCAAACACCTTGCTCAGCAAGGTGTGCTGCTTGTGCGCGATCGTCTGATCAAGGGTGACAGCCATTATCGACCTTTTTTACTCATGGTTGAGGCGTCAATCATACCTGTTCGATGGCGCCGGTGATGAGTCCGGTGACTTCTTCCGGCGAACTGGATGCGATCGTCTTGTCGGCGACCTTGCGGCCGCGCCGCATGACGATAACGCGGTCGGCAACGTCAAAGACGTCGGGCATGCGGTGGCTGATCAGCACGACGGCGATGCCCTGGTCGCGCAAATGGCGGATCAGGTTCAACACCTCGGCGACCTGGCGCACCGAGATCGCCGCCGTCGGCTCGTCCATCAGCACGATCTTGGCCTGCGAAAGCATGGTGCGGGCGATGGCCACCGCTTGCCGCTGGCCGCCCGACATTTGTTTGACCAGGTCGCGCGGGCGCGTTTCGGATTTCAGCTCGGCAAAGATCTGGCCGGCACGCTTGTACATCGCGGCATAGTCGAGGATGCGAAGCGGCCCGAGGCCGCGGCGCAATTCGCGGCCGAGATAGACGTTGGCGGCGGCCGTCAGATTGTTGCACAGCGCCAGGTCCTGATGGACGATTTCGATGCCGTGCTGGCGCGCCTCGACCGGCTTGTGGAGGATCAGCTCCTTGCCGTCCATCTGCATCGTGCCATGGCTCGGCGGGAAATTGCCGGCGATCATCTTGACCAGCGTCGACTTGCCGGCGCCGTTGTCGCCCATCAGGCCGACAACCTGTCCCGCTTCGATCGACAACGAAACGTCGTTGACCGCCTGGATGGCGCCAAAATGCTTCGAAATGTTGGTGAGTTCGAGAACCGCCACCAGCCTTCTTGCCTCCCCGTGCTTTGGGGCCTGCGGTTCTGCCGCGGCCTTTCGCTCTTCCCAGTTCCTCCCGGAAGCAGCGATTTCGCCCATTTACGCATAAGCCTTCTTGGCGTCAACCACGGCTTCTTTCGAAAAATCAGTTTTGTAGGACAAATAGCATTGACGTCGGTGACAAGGCGATATTAGCTAAGTGTCGGAGGAGCTTGCGCCGAGCCACCGGGTTGCCGGAAGGAAATCGGTGAGGGTTTGTCGGTCAGGGATTTGGCAACCGGCGATATCTGTCGATGCCTGTCTGAGACTGAATATGAAAATGCTTATCGACCTGGCTTGGCGACACGAGTGCGACGTCCTCTGTCATCTTGCTCCAGGTCGATCTGTGTGTGGCGGGCACGCGGTGTCCGTTTGTTTCAAAAGGGAGGACTGACATGAGGAAATCACTATTGCTCGCTGCCGCCGCCGTCATGGCGTTGGGTGCCGGGCCGGCCATGGCCAAGAAACAGCTCGTCATCGTCGTGAAGGGTCTCGACAATCCATTCTTCGAGGCCATCCATCAGGGCTGCGAGAAATGGAACAAGGAAAACGCCAGCTCGGAATATGAGTGCTTCTACACCGGACCGGCGTCGACCTCGGATGAGGCCGGTGAAGCCCAGATCGTCCAGGACATGCTGAGCAAGCCCGACACGGTGGCGATGGCGATTTCGCCGTCGAACGCGCCATTGATCGCGCAGACGATCAAAAGCGCCAATCCGTCGATCCCGATCATGACCGTCGACGCCGACCTCAGCAAGGAAGACGCGGCGCTGCGCAAGACCTATCTCGGCACCGACAACTACCTGATGGGTCACAAGATCGGCGAATACATCAAGAAGGCCAAGCCGAATGGCGGCAAGATCTGCACCATCGAAGGCAATCCGGCGGCCGACAACATCCTGCGCCGCGCGCAGGGCATGCGTGACGCGCTTTCAGGCAAGGACGGCCTCGCGGCGCTGGCGGGCGAAGGCGGCTGGACCGAAGTTGCCGGCTGCCCGGTGTTCACCAATGACGACGGCGCTAAGGGCGTGCAGGCGATGACCGACATCCTCGCCGCCAATCCCGATCTCGACGCCTTCGGTATCATGGGCGGCTGGCCGCTGTTCGGCGCTCCGCAGCCCTATCGCGACCTGTTCAAGCCGATGGCCGACAAGATCGCCAGCAACGCCTTCGTCATCGGCGCCGCCGACACGATCGGCGACGAGGTGGCGATTGCTCGTGACGGGCTGGTGACCGCACTGGTTGGCCAGCGGCCGTTCGAGATGGGCTACAAGGCGCCTTCGGTGATGATCGACCTGATCGAAGGCAAGCCGGTGGCCGATCCGGTGTTCACCGGCCTCGACGAATGCACCAAGGATACTGTCGACACCTGCATCCAGAAGTAGGTCGGCAATTACGGGGCGCCCGACGGGCGCCCCGTTACGCATCGTCCATACAAACGCACGAGGCGACGCTGCTTTGGAGCGTAGGCCGCTGCCTTGTCGTGCCCTGAATTCAGGCTTTCGACAAGCAGCTGCCGGGGAATACGAATGCCGGACGCGACATCAAAAAAGCGACCCGCCAAGAAGGCAGAGGCTGAGCGGCCGGCCGGCGTTCGGCGCGCCGACGCCGCACACTTTCCCGGCTCGAGCGTGCATGCGTCGCTGGCCAACGAGATCGGGCTGAGGATCGTGCGCGGCGACTATCCGCCGGGAACCATCCTGCCCAACGAAGCCAAATGGTCCGAGACCTTCGACGTCAGCCGCTCGGCGGTGCGCGAAGCCATAAAAATGCTAATGGCCAAGAGCCTGCTTGCCTCGCGCCCGAAGATCGGCAGCTGGGTCGAGCCGAAGGAGCGCTGGAACCTGCTCGATCGCGATGTGCTAGCCTGGTACGCGACCTCGCCGGATCGTGAGGTGTTCCTCAGGACCGTGCAGGAATTCCGCCACATCATCGAGCCGGAGGCCAGCGCCTTTGCCGCCATGCGGCGCACCGACGAGCAGATGGCCGAGATCAGCCAGGCCTGCCGCGAGATGGGCGAGGCGACCAACCTGCAGGAGCGAACGCGCGCCGACACGCGGTTTCACCTCGCCATCCTGCGGGCCTCGGGCAACGATCTGCTGGTGCCGCTCGGCGTGCTGATCGAATCGGCGCTCGATCACCTGTTTGTTTTCGTCACGCGCGAAACCAGCGACCAGCAGCATGCGCAGAGGCTGCACGAGGCAATCGAGAAGAACATCCGCCTGCAGCGGCCGGCTGCAGCCCGTGCCGCGGTGCACAGACTTCTCGCCAACACCGACGACGTTATCGGCCGGTCGCGGCGGTGATGGTTGCACAGGGCTGGCGAACTCGGGTGGGACAGGAATTCGGTTTTTATCGTCGCAATGTACTTTGTTCTTGATTTGTGCCGGCAGCTATGCTACTAATTTGGGTATGGTGCGAATTGGCGCCGACGACCCGCCCACCGAGGCGGGTTTTTTGTTTTTGGCTTCTTCCGATCGGAAGTGCGCGTGCTTTGGTGCACAGACTTCTCGCCAATACCGACGACGTTATCGGCCGGTTTCGGCGCTGATTCGATCGTTTCTCGGCCAACTGCGTGTAAGTCGGGTCAACCAGCAACGAAGGTCGATCGTTCCCGTCAGTCGCAAATCGCAAATTTAGGAGATTAGCCGAAACCCTCCCTTCGTCATCCCCTCCCTTCGTCATCCCTGGGCGGAGCAAGGAGCGAAGCGACGCGGCGCAGACCCGTTACCTTGCGGCAGTGCTCCAGCGGACCAGAACCAAACGCTGCCACCCCCGTCCTGCGAAAAAGCTCGAAGCACTCTGCGACTGGTCGTCTCGATCAATTCGGTCTTCCATTGGCGGAGCCAGCGCTTCAGCAGCTTCTGGCTCGCGGTCATGGTGGAAGGGCAACGAGCGCAATGGCGGATACAAGCGCCGTTCTGAGCCGCGCTGCATTCTTCGGCTGATCTCACGGCATGGATCCCAGGGTCTGCGCGACGTCGCTTCGCTGCTGCTCCGCCCTGGGATGACGAAGGTGTGGTGTCATGTGGCTAATCGCCAGCGTTGGAGATTGGCGGCTGTAGCTGGTCGGCAGCGAACGTCTACAGTTGTGCGACACTCCCAGGCGTTAATCTCAACGTTCTCAGATCGTCTGCTTCTTGCCGTCCCTGGTCGGCATCAGGTCGACGCCGTTGACCTTGCCGATATGCGTGGCCAGCATCGGCACGTACTGGTCGGCGGGGCCGGCCGCGAAGGCGCCGGCGAAGGCGTTCTTGGTGGCGTTGCCGAGCGGGTTGGCGATGCCGGCAGCACCCGCCATCGACTCGAGATAGGTGAGATCCTTGAAGGCGTTGGCGATGGTGAATTTGTGGGCGTCGCGGTCGCCTTCCAGCGTCCAGCGCATGAAGGTCTGGTAGAAACCGCAATCCATGCGGCCGTTGCGGATGACGCTGTCGAAGCGCGGCGGCGAGATGCCGACCTTCTGCGCCAGCGCCAGCGCTTCGGAATAGATCGCGGCGTAGCCGAGCGAAATGAAGTTGTTGAGCAGCTTCATGCGGTGGCCGTCGCCGGTGTCGCCGATATGGACGATGCGCCCGGCCCAGGTTTCGAGCACCGGCTTCAGCCGGGCAAAGACCGCGTCGGGCGCGCCGACCATGGCGTCGAGCGTGCCTTCCCAGGCTTCCTTCGGCGTGCGGCTGAGCGGGGCATCGACATAATCGACGCCTAGCCCCTTGAGTTCGGCGGCCAGCGCCACCGTCGAAACGGGATCAGAGGTCGAGCAGTCGACGACAACCGATCCCTGCTTCAGGCCTTCCTTGAGGCCGCCTGGGCCGCGGATGATGGCTTCGACCTCGCGCGAGCCGGTGACGCAGATGAAGACGATGTCGGAGGCCGCCGCGACGTCGCGCGAGGTCGCCGCTTCCCTGGCGCCGCGGCCGAGCAGGTCTTGCGCCGGCGCGCGGTTCTTGCGGCCGAGAAACGTCAGCGGATAGCCCTTGTCGACGATGTTCTTCGCGATCCCGTGCCCCATCAGGCCAAGCCCGATGAAGCCAATCTTTTCGCTCGCGGCGGTCGTGTTCATGTCGTTTCGTCCTATCTTGCAATGATGGATGACGGCGCTGCAGCTTGCCGGCGAATTGTTGAAGCGGGTTTTTGCCGCATGCCATGGCAGGCGATTGCAGAGTTCGATATTGTCTGACAATACACATGAATTCCAGGGAGAGCAAAATGACGAAGCGGATTATGTTCACCGGCGGCAGCGGCAAAGCCGGGCGCCACGTCGTGCGGTATCTCGTCGAGCAGGGCTGCCAGGTACTCAACATCGACACCAAGCCGCTCGACAATCCCAAGGTGCGCACGCTGATCACCGACATCACCGACAGCGGGCAGGTGTTCAACGCGCTGTCGAGCTATATGGGCCTGCATGAATTCGACCCGTCGCTGCGCACGCAGCCGGTCGATGCCGTGGTGCATTTCGCGGCGATCCCGCGCATCATGATCACGCCCGACAACGAGGTGTTCCGCATCAACGCGCTCGGCACCTACAACGTCATCGAGGCCGCGGTGAAGCTCGGCATCCGCAAGGTGGTGATCGCCTCCAGCGAAACCACCTACGGCCTGGTCTTCGCCAACGAACCGCGCGATCCGACGTATTTCCCGCTCGACGAGGAGTACGACGTCGATCCGATGGACAGCTATGCGCTGTCCAAGGTCGTCAACGAGAAGACCGCGCGGGCGTTTGCACAACGCGATGGCAGCGACATCTACGCCCTGCGCATCGGCAACGTCATCGAGCCGCATGAATATTCGCTATTTCCGAAATGGTTCGCCGATCCGGGTTTCCGCAAGCGCATCGCCTGGAGCTATATCGACGCGCGCGACCTCGGCCAGATCACGCTGCGCGCCATCGAGAAGGACGGGCTCGGCTATCAGGTGTTCAACGCCGCCAATGACGACACCTCGTCCGACCTGCCGACGGCCGAACTTTTGAAGCGGTTTTATCCCGACGTGCCCGTCAAGGGCGATCTCGGCGAATACGAGACGCTGCTCTCCAACCGCAAGGCGCGCGACATGCTCGGCTTCCGGCCTGAGCACAGCTGGCGGAAATACGTCAAGACGGGCTGACGGGCGGATCTGACGCGGAGCCGCCACTGGGCCAGCCCCGATTTTTTCGTCATGAGGCTAGGCTCACGCGTTTGCCGCGCGCGGGCAATCGAGCTACTTGTCTTTCCAGAAATCGGCCTGGAGTTGCGCCGCTTCATCGGCAAGCAGCGGGCCGACGACTTCAGTCGGACGCTGCCCGGCTTCGAAGACGATCCTGCAGGGCAGGTCGAGCGTGGGATTCTCGACATGTGCACCCGTTACCCGCTTGAGGTCATGTTCGCTCTGCCCAAAGACGACCCGTCCGATGCCCGCCCAATAGATTGTCCCAGAGCACATCGCGCAAGGTTCGGCCGAGGTGTAGAGGGTGCAGGAAGCCAGCTTTTCGAGACTGACATTCATCGCCGCCCACGAGGCCAGCAGCCTTTCGGCGTGAGCGGTGCGGTCGCCCCCGCCGGCTTTGTAACCGTTGGGCTGCTCGCGCAACACATTGCCGTCCTTATCGGCGAGGAGCGAACCAAAGGGATGTTCGCCAGCATCGCGGGCTCGGCGCGCGACTTCGAACGCCTGACGGAGCAGACGCTCATCATAGGGCCGTTGTGGCATCGGCAGATCCTCCGCCGCTTGACCATAGTGCCGAACAATCCGCCGACACAAGGTGGCGGCCTAGGCGGTAGTGCCTCAGTTTCACGCGCCCCGACCAGCGATGGCACCGAAGGCGGGAAAGCGCGGGCCATACAAAGCGTACCGGTGGCGATTAGCGCATTGGCAACCTCTTGCGTACGCACTATGTTCTAGTGACAAATCAGCAGGAGGCACGAATGGGCGACCACAACCTTTCTAGACTCGTTGAGCTAGCAAAGGGCGTTCACATGAACGACGAGCAGCGCAACGAACAGCGCAACAGCTTCGTGTACGGAAACACGAAGATCGAAAATAGCAATGTGACGCGTGAACTGGTGGAAGAAATCTCACATCGTGTGCCGAGAGAAGCTGTCCACGGCCGGTAGAGAGTAAAGCGTGGCGGTCGATCACAACACACGGCTTGAGATTGAAAATGGATTTCGCCAGTACGACCTAACGCTAGATGTCATTCGTTACTATTTGGAACCCGATCGGCCGTTCGCCCTTCGGGTTCCTTTAATTTTGGACCTGCAGCGAGAGGCTGTTCAGGGAATAGAAGCCGAGCCCGGGGAAATACGCAAAAACCCCGCCGGTATCCACAAGAGTAAGCACTCGCCGCCGCCGCCTCATTTGGTGACAACGCACCTAACCGAATTTTGTGATTACATAAACGACAATTGGCACGAGCGAACTGCGTTTTATCTATCAGCGTATGCCATGTGGCGGCTGAATTGGATTCACCCGTTTGCTGACGGAAATGGCCGCACCTCTCGAGCATTATCCTACTTATTGTTGAGCACTAAATTGGGTTACGTGTTGCCGGGGTCCCCAACAATCCCTCAACAAATCGAGACCGATAATAGCCATTACATTGAGGCTCTCGAAATGGCCGATGAGGCTGCTAGCAATGGTGAAGAGGACATCAGTGAGATGGAGAATATGATTCGCGCAATGCTCGCGAAACAGCTCATTTCCGTCATCGACCAAGCCGGCGGCCAAATTTCAAACTGACCAACTTCCCGCTCAGGCTCAAGCCTCGTTCCGATTGGGCCGTTGAGCCAGCCAGATGCTGCCGATGACGAAAACGACGCCGGCGATTTGAGGCAAGGTCAGCGTCTGATCCAGGAATACCCATCCAAGCAGCACGGCGGTCACCGGGCTGAGGAAAAGCAGCGATGACACCACTGCGGATTCTAGTCGCGCAATGCCCCGGAACCAGAGGACATAGGTCAGCGCCGCACCGATCAGCCCGAGCCACGCCAGTCCAAGCAGGTTGGCGCCGGTCGGGAGCGGGATGGACGATTCGAAAAGCAGAGCCACTGGAACGAGAAGCAGACCGCCGGCGGTCAGCTGCCATGCCGTGAAGGTAAGCAGCGATACTGGCGGTTGCCACTTACGCGACAATACGCTTCCGAAGGCCATGGAGGCCGCCCCGGCGACGCCGGCGGCAACGCCGGCCGCATCGAGCGTCGCGTTCGGGGTCAGCACCAGCAACGCGACACCTGCGATCCCGACAAGGGCGGCGACGATCGCCAACGGCCGGACAGGGCTGCCAAGCATGGCAGCGGCAAGGAAAATCACAATTAACGGCTGGACCGACAGCACCGTCGCGGCGACCCCGCCCGGAAGCCGGTAGGCGGCGACAAACAACAGGCTCAGGAAGATCGAGATGTTGAGGGCTCCGAGCAGGAAACTGCGTAGCCACCAGATGCCCGTCGGCAGTTGCCGAACGATCGCGAGCAGCAGCAATCCGGCGGGCAAGGCTCGCAGCATTGCAACCGTCATCGGCGAAAAGTTCGGCAGGAACTGCGTGGTGACGATGTAGGTGCTGCCCCATATTGCGGGTGCAATGGCTGTAAGCAACAGATCGGAACGGTGCGTTTTCATAAGATTTCCAGTACTTCGGCAAGGGGGCGACGCGGCTTTTGCGGCCAGTTTCCGGGCGCGGCGCGGCCGACTGCGATGAGCATCACCGGCACTTCATTGCGCCCAAGGCCAAACTCGCGCGCCACGCCTTCGGCATCGAAGCCGGCCATCGGACCGGAGACGAGCCCCAGCGCTTCGGCCGCGAAAATCAGCGTTGCAGCGCCGAGCGTTGCCGAGCGCACCGCCTCGTCGCGGGCCGCTAGAGGATCGGCATATTGGGCGCGGGCGCCCTCCCGCCAGCCCGAAGCCATATCCGCCGGCATGAAGCCGGCTTCGACGAAAGGACGCAGCCTGGCATTGAGGGCAGCGTGGTCGGGCAGTACGCCGCAGACGATGAAGGTGACCGCTGCTTCCTGCACCTTGGCCTGGCCATGGGCCACGCTGCGCAACCGCGCCTTTGCTTCCGGCGTCCGCACGGCGATGAACCGCCAATTCTGAAGGTTGTAGGCGCTTGGCGCGCGCGTTGCGAGGCGTGCCAGTTCCTCGACCTCGGCATCCGTCAATGCGTGCGAGGCATCGAACCGATTGGCCGACATGCGCCGCTCGATCAGGGAGATTGTGGGGTTGGTCATCATGTCGTTCCGAATTGAGCAAGCCGTTCGGATAGCAGATAGAGAATTTACCAACGAGCGATAATACGCGATAATTGAAAGACATTGTTTACTAGAAGAGAATGATGAGATGGATCGCCTGACGGCGTTGCAGGTTTTCCGCCATGTGGCGGAACTGAACAGCTTTGCCGAAGCCGGACGGCGGCTCGGTCTCTCTCCTCCTGCGGTCAGCAAGAACATCGCCGAATTGGAGGCGCATCTGGGGGTGCGGCTTATCAACCGGACAACGCGGCGCATGGCCCTGACCGAAGAAGGCAGAATCTATCTGGAGCATGTCACGCAGGGGCTCGATGCGCTGGCCAGGGCCGACCAGGTCCTCGGCCCGGTCAAGACGGCGCCGAGCGGCACGTTGCGGGTCAGCGCGCCGATGACTGTCACATTGACGCGGCTTTCGGCTGCCATCCCCGCGTTTCTATCGCGCTATCCCGATTTGAAACTCGATCTGCATCTTGACGACAGGCGCGTCGATATCGTGCGGGAGGGATTTGACCTGGCCATTCGCGGCAGCGACAATCTCGAGGATTCCAGCCTGGTCGCGAGAAAGCTTGCGGTCATGCCGCACGTGCTTTGCGCGGCTCCGTCCTATTTCGAGGAGCATGGCCGGCCCAAGACGCCTGCCGATTTGAAGGCGGCCAATTGCATCCGGTTCAGCCTCTCGGGGCATGCGGACATATGGGAATTCCGCAAGGACGGCCGCGCCGAGCGGGTCGCCATCGACGGACGATATACGGTCTCGTCAAGCCTTGCCGTGCGCGATGCGCTGCGCGCCGGCTTCGGCGTCAGCCTGATCCCCTATCCCTATGTCGAGAGCGACCTGAAAGCAGGCCGGCTGCAATCGGCTCTGGATGACTGGGAAAAGGTCGAAACCACGCTCTACGCGGTCTATCCGGCACGGCAGCATCTTGCCCCGAAAATCCGCGCCTTCCTTGATTTCCTGATCGAGGAATTCAATCGGAACCAAGAGAAGCCGTTTGTGCCGCTCCGGCGTGAGCGCTCGGCAAAGCGCGGTGTCGGGGAGGGGACTGAGGCGGAAAACCAAACTGAGATATTGCCGTCGATTTCATCTCCTTGACACGCCTCCAAATCCGGACTTTGTGGAGCTATGCAGGACGCGAAGCCGAACAAGGGAAAGACAGCGGCCGAGGCGTTCGCCGAACGCACGAGCGGTATTCGCCGGGCCGATGCGGCGCGCATGCCGGGGTCGAGCGTTCACGCGTCGCTCGCCAACGAGATCGGGCTGAGGATCGTGCGCGGCGACTATCCGCCGGGAACCATCCTGCCCAACGAGGCCAAATGGTCCGAGACCTTCGACGTCAGCCGCTCGGCGGTGCGCGAAGCCATAAAAATGCTGATGGCCAAGAGCCTGCTTGCCTCGCGCCCGAAGATCGGCAGCTGGGTCGAGCCGAAGGAGCGCTGGAACTTGCTCGATCGCGACGTGCTGGCCTGGTACGCGACCTCGCCGGATCGCGAGGTGTTCCTCAGGACCGTGCAGGAATTCCGCCACATCATCGAGCCGGAGGCCAGCGCCTTTGCCGCGATGCGGCGCACCGACGAGCAGATGGCCGAGATCAGCCAGGCCTGCCGCGAGATGGGCGAGGCGACCAATCTGCAGGAGCGAACGCGCGCCGACACGCGGTTCCACCTCGCCATCCTGCGGGCCTCGGGCAACGATCTGCTGGTGCCGCTCGGCGTGCTGATCGAATCGGCATTCGATCATCTATTTGCTTATACTACGCGGGAACTCGACGATTTGCAGCATGCGCAGAGGCTGCATGAGGCGATCGAGAAGAGCATCCGCCTGCAGCGGCCGGACGCGGCGCGCAATGCGGTGCGCAAGCTGCTGGCCAATACCGACAGCGTCATCAAGTCCAGGTAGCGGCCGTTCAGCTACAGATTGAGCGCTCAGTCGAAGGGTTCGGTCGCCAGATGCTGCCACGTCAGGCCGAGGAGCAGCTCCTGGTCGCGGGCGGCGTGTTCGGGCGGGTTGACGACGGGGTCGCCATTGACGATGGCCGCCCAGAAGCCACGCATCTCCTCGACGAAGGCTTCTGCGTAGCCGGCGCGCAAATCACGCTTCGACAGTATGTGACCGTCCGAGGTCGTCACCGTCAGCCGGGTCGGATGATGGTTGAGCCAGGGCGAGGGGAATTCGAGCTCGAGGCTGGCATCGTCGAAGAACAGCGTGATCCGCTCCTTGTAGTCGGCAAGCTTGGGCACGGTGAGATGGGTCATGGTCCACAGCGCCTGCCCGTCCAGCAACTTGACGGCGCCCTGGCCGCCGTCGCCATTGGCAAAGATCTGCGCGCCGACGACCTCGCCGTCCGGCACGCCGAGCGCGTCGAGCAGGCCGTGGACGGCGTTGACGTCGTGAATCAAGGCCGAGCTGTAAGCGCCGATAAATCCACGGAAAGCGAGCTTGGTCACGGGGACATCGATGGCGTATTCGACCTGGCGCTTCTGCTTGGCGGCGACAGCGGCGATCAGGTCGTTGGGGATATCGGTGCCGCGCCTGTAGGGCTGGTGGGTGATGAACGGCCAGGCGTCGGGATCGTTCACTTCCACCGAGACCGCGCGCAGCGTGTTTGATGTTCCAGGCAGCGAAGCGAGCGCCAGCCGGTAGCTCGGATCGAAGCGCTTCATATAGCCGACCTGAACGATTTTCCTGGCGGCGTCGCACGCGGCGATGATCTCGGCGATTTCCGCCAGCGAATAGCAAAGCGGCTTTTCGCAAAAGACATGCAGGCCAACCGCCAGCGCCGCCAGCACCTGTTCGTGATGTAGCGGGTCCGGCGAGCCGATCACCACCGCGTCGAGGCGTTGGTCGAAGAGCTGGTCGATCGTTTCGAAATTGGCAATGCCATGGGTGTCGGTGACGAACTGCCGCGAAATCCTCGAGGGATCGGCGACCCCGACGACCTCGAACAATTCACCAAGGCGCAGCAGATTGGGAATATGCTCGACCTGCGAGATCATGCCGGCGCCGACGACCCCGACGCGTAACCTGCTCATGCCATCATCCCCGCGATGTCCTGATGTAGGCTCAAGGCGCCGCGGGCGGCCGGTTGCCGATCTGGGCCAGCAGGCCGGCAATCTCCGCCTCGACCGCCTTCAGATCCTCGCCGCCCGACATGATCGAGATGACCTCGTCGCGCGAAATCTCCGACTTGGCGTAGGTACCGCGATTGCGGCCGCGGTTGAGCAGGGTGAAGGTGTCGCCGACCGGATAGGCATGGTGGATGTTGTGGCTGATGAAAATGACGGCCAGGCCCCGCATGCGCGCTTCGATGATGAATTTCAGCACCATCGCCGCCTGGTGGACGCCGAGTGCGGAGGTCGGCTCGTCGAGGATCAGCACGCGCGCACCAAAATGCACGGCGCGGGCGATCGCCACCGACTGGCGCTCGCCGCCCGACAGCGTGCCGACGGCTTGCGTCGGATCGCGCACGTCGATGCCGATATCGGCCATCGCCTGCCTGGCGATGGTGTTGGCGCGCTCCTTGTCGATGCGCGAGAAGGGCAGGCTGCTTTTGGTCGGCTCGCGGCCGAGGAAGAAGTTACGGGTGATCGACATCAGCGAGATCATGCCGAGGTCCTGGAACACCGTTGCCACGCCGAGTTCCTGCGCGTCGCGCGGGCTGCGGAAAGTGACCGGCTTGCCGTCGACCAGGATTTCGCCCTTGGTCGGCCGATAGACGCCGGACAGAACCTTGATCAGTGTCGACTTGCCGGCGCCGTTGTCGCCGAGCAGGCAGTGGACCTCGCCCGGATAGACCTTGATGTCGATGTCCTGGAGGGCGCGCACCGAACCGAAATTGACGCTGACGCCGCGCAGTTCCATTGCTGGCGCTGGCTCGGTCATTTGCCACCTCCGCGGCCGAGCGCCTTCAGCCTGATGTAGTTGTTGACCAGCACGGCCATCAGGATGACGATGCCGAGGAAGACCTTGAACCAGTCAGTGTCGATGCCGGTGTAGAAGATGCCCATCTGCACCAGCCCGAAGATCAGCGCGCCGAACAGCACGCCATAGACGGTGCCGTAGCCGCCGGTGAGCAGCACGCCGCCGATGACGGCGGCGATGATCGCCTCGAATTCCTTGAGCAGGCCGCGCGTGGTGTCGGCGGAGCCCGCCTCCATCACCTGGATGGTGGCAAGCAGCGTCGCCGCGCAGGCGGTGTAGATGAACAGGCTGATCTTGACGCGATCGACCGGCACGCCGACGTTGCGGGCGGCGATCAGGTCGCCGCCCGTGGCGAAAATCCAGTTGCCGTACTTCGTCTGGGTGAGCACGTAGCCGGCCAGCGCCGTCAGGCCGAGCCACCAGACGATCGACATCGGAATGCCGGCGACGAAGGGAATGCCGTCGCTGCGGGTGGCGATCCAGCCTTGCGCGCCCATCCAGTGGAAAAGGCCGGTGAGCAGATGGCCGTTGAAAATGCCGGCCGTCGCCGGATCCGGTGCGCCCTCGAGTATGTAGGGGATCTGGGTGCGGCCGGTGACGGCGCGGGTGATGCCGATCGACAGTCCGCGCAGGATATAGAGCGTGGCGAGCGTGACGATGAAGGAGGGCAGGCGCGTCTTCACCACGATCAGGCCATTGAGATAGCCGGTGAGGATGGCGACGGCGAGGGCGCAGGCGATGCCGCCCCATAGCGGCAGTCCCCAGTACTTCACCGTCAGCCCGATGACGACACCGGCGAAGCCGACCATGGAGCCGACCGAAAGATCGAACTCGCCGGCGATGATGAGGAGTGCTGCCGCGGTGGCGACGATGCCGAGCTCCGCCGACAGCGTCAGGAAGGTCATTGACCCCTGCAGCGAATAGAGGTTCGCCGCGCCCGGCAGCAGCGCAAAGATGATGATCGTCGCAAGCAGCCCACCGGCGGCACCGGCTTCCGGCCGGCGCAGCCACTGGGTCAGCTTGCCGGTGCTGGCCAACCGTTCGTCGGCGCCGGCGGCCCGCTTCGACGTCATGCCGAAGCGGTCGGTCGCCTTCAGTTCACCCGGAGATATCGCCTTGTCTTCCACGACCGCCATTAGGCTCTCCAATCGCTCAAATCGCAATCTTCGAAGGAACGGGAGAGCGCTTGGCGCATTCTCCCGTTCCGCCGGAGCGCTGGCCTAAATTTTGATGCATGTCGTTACCGCAAAACCGCTGCACACTTTTGCGCGACATGCTTTAGCGGATGCCCTCTTTGGCGAGCGCCAGGATCGCCTTGGCTTTTTCCGGCGAGTCGATGAACAGCGGTCCGGTATAGGCGTTGTTCTGCGGCCAGAAGCCGTGCGTCGCCTGCTCGACCAGATAGATCACCGGCAGATAGCCCATCAGATATTGCTGGGCGTCCATGCCGAAGCCCATTTCGCCGGCGACGACAGAGTCGAGAACCTCCGGGCTGATGTCGAAGGTATAGAGCTTGAGCTTGCCGAACAGTTCCTTGTCGCGGAACATCGGGATCAGCGGGTTGGCGGCAGTGGCGCCAAGCGCGAAGACGGCCTGCGTGTCGGGATGTGCCGACAGATAGGCTTCCGTGCGGCGCTGGATGTCCGCGGGATCGGGCGCTACGGCCAGGACCTCGGTGCCGCCGCCGGATGGCTTCAGCCCGTCATTGAGGCCCTGGCAGCGCTGGTCGAGGCTGACATTGCCGACCTCGTGATTGATGCAAAGGACCTTCAGGGTGCCTTCCTTGGCCAGCCGCTCGCCGGCCTTCTTGCCGGAATCATATTCGGAAACGGTGCCGACATAGAGCGTCGTGCCGAGCTCGGCGCCTTCCTTTTCGCCGGAATCCAGAACCACCATGGGAATATTGGCGGCAAGCCCGGATTTGACCGATTTGCCGAGTGCATTGGCGTCGGCGATGGAGACGGCGATGCCGTCCGGCTTGGTGGCAATGGCGGCGTCGAGAAGCCGGGCCTGCTCGACCACGTCGAAGACCTGCGGCGCGTAATATTCGACCTTGGCGCCGGTGAGGGCGGCCGCGTCATCGACGCCGCGCTTGACCACCGACCAATAGGGATCGGACGCCGACCCGTGCACCACGAAGGTGATGCGGACGTCCTTCGGATCCTTGAGGCCCGCGGCATACGCAATGCCAGTCATCAGGCCCGCCGAGAGGAAGGCGCCCAATGCCGCTTTCAGAAGAGTTTTCATCTTGTTCTCCCATTTGTCGTTGCAGTTCCAATCCCTCTGGCGCCGTTTCCGGCCGCGACGATCGGCTCACGTCGCGGATCGGGTGGCCGCTTTGCGGGCCTTTGCCGACGCCAATCGCTGTTCGCCCGCGTTGCTGCCGCGGGCCGTTGTCGATGATCGGCCGGCCGAGAGCGTGGCGCGAAGCTCCTCGCGCAGGGCCTTCATGCCGATGATGTCGATCGGCTGTGCGGCGAGCCAGTCGCGAAAGCCCTGGCCGCGGAACAGCTCGTACTCTTCGGTGCGGATATAGGCTGAGCGCGGCTCGATCAGCTCGAGTTCACCGGGCGCGTTGCAATGCAGGCAAAAGAAGGTCAGGCCCTCGCGCACACCCTCGATGAGCGCTTTGTAAGCGGGCTCGATCGGCCTGGAACGCGGCCGGCCCCAGGTCGTCTGGATCGCGGCGTCGAAAATGGCAAAGCCGCCAGCGCGGGCCAGCGCCACGCCGCGCTGGAACGCCTCCTCGGTAACGCCGACCAGATTGTCGTTGGGGGAATAGGCGGACAGCGTCTTGGTCAGCAGCACGGGCAGTTGATATTCCAGCCCGAGCTTGATGTAGATGTCGCAAAATTCCGGCGACAATGCCGCGCCCATATGCGCGTCGAGATGGGTAACGTCGATGCCGGCGCGATAGGCGGTGTCGATCTGGGCGCGAAGCTCGGCCTCGACCGCCTGCGGCACCGCCTTGCGGCGCGTGGTCGCCACATCGGGCCAGAAGAAGCCGAACTCGTCGGTCAGGCCGGCCGCTCGCGACGGCGCGGTCAAGGGCCGCCATTTGTAATGCTGCTTCTCGCTGTTCAGCGTCAGGTGGACGCCAAGGTCAAGGCAGGGGTTGGCGGCGGCGCCTTCGGCCATTTCGAGGAACCAGGGGCACGGCACCATCACCGCGCCGGAACTGCAGACACCCAGCCCGCTCAATTCGAGAAAGGCGCTGTTGGCGCCGTGGCACATGCCGACATCGTCCTCGTGGAGCACGATCCGTTTGCTGGAGCCGGCGGCGTTCACGAATGGCCGCCTTCCCGCCGGCATACCGGTTTCGGGGGTCTTCCAAAGTGTGTCCCGTATTTCATGGAACCAACCGTTTGCCCAAATGGCCGGAATGGAACGCCGAAACCCGGCTTTCCGACAGGGCCACTTTGGCGAATTCGGATGGATACGATTTGCCTGCCGGCTGCGACACTTAGCTGCCGATTTCCCCAATCAGGGTTCAAAACCACTCATAGGAACCGTCGTCCGGGCGCAGATGGCTTGGTCGAATAGCGGCGGAGTGGTTCTTTCAAACTGTGCCGACAAGCCTACAGCTGTCCACACCATCAAGCGACCCACATTACCAAGTGACTTGGAGGCCTGTCATGTACACCGCCGGCGAAGAGGAAATCGAAGCCATTGCCAGGGTGATCCGCTCGGGCGCGCTGTTTCGTTACGGCAAGGACAGCGAATGCGACCGCTTCGAGGCCCGCTATGCGCAGCATCTTGGCGTCGAGCATTTCGCGCTGGCCGCCAGCGGCACCTATGGGCTCGCCGCCGGCCTGATCGGCCTCGGAATCGGCCCGGGGGACGAAGTGCTGGTGCCTGCGCACACCTATATGGCGACCGCGACCGCGGTGCTTTCGGTCGGGGCCATTCCCGTCATCGTCGACATCGACGAGAGCCTGACCATCGATCCCATCGCCTTGCGGGACGCCATCGGGCCGCGCACCAGGGCGGTCATCCCGGTGCATATGTGGGGCGCGGCCTGCAACATGAATGCGATCATGGACATTGCTGCCAAGCGCGGTCTGCTGGTGCTGGAGGATGTCTGCCAAGGCATCGGCGGTGGCTATGAGGGCCGCAGGCTCGGCTCGATCGGCCATGCCGGCGCCTATTCCTTCAACTACTTCAAGAACATGACCTCGGGCGAGGGCGGCGGTATCGCCACCAGCGATCCGAAAGTGGCTGAGCGTGCGCGCTGCGCCATCGACCCTTGCCATTTCTACTGGCAGGGCAGAAGCGACAGCATCAAACCCTTCGCCGGCATCGGCGCGCGTGCTTCCGAACTGATGGGGGCGATGCTCAACGTCCAGCTCGACCGGCTGGACGGCATCATCGAGGCGATGCGGGCCGAGAAGAAGACGGTGCTGGCCGGTACCCGCCACCTTAGCAATCTTGGGCTGACGCCGTCGCCGATGAACAGCGCGGACGACGACTGCGCCGCACAGGTGATGTACCTGCTGCCGAGCGAGCAGGCGGCGCAGACCTTTTCGAAGACCATTCCGAGCGTCGTTGCCGGCAAGACCGGCCGTCACAATTTCACCCAGTGGGACCAGGTGCTGATGCATGAAGGGGCGCATCATCCGGCGCTCAATCCTTACGCACTGCCCGAGAACCAGGGCCTGCGGCTGGATTATTCCGACGACCTCGGCAAGCGCTCGCTCGACATCCTCAACCGCACCGTGATGGTCGCCATGAACCCAGCGCACAGCGATAGCGACATTCAGGACATGATCCACAACATCGACGCGGCGGCGCGGGTGGCCCTGGAGAATGCTTCGCTCGATGATATCGAATTGCGCAAGGCGGCACCGGTTGATCTGCAGAAGTTCGACAGTGTGAACTAGACCAGATCCGGCGCGGTTTGCTACCCTGCGGTCGAATTCTTTGTCCGGTGGCCGGGAGAGGATTCCGGCCGGCATAACCGGTTGTCAAAAAATCCGCGGGTCCGTGTCGGATAGGCCGGGCTCCGCTCGTCCTAGGGGGCATCGATCACCAACACGGAGGATTAACGATATGCCCGGCACCGTACGGCTGCACCGCGTTCTGACAACAAGCCCGGAGAAAGTCTACCGCGCGTTCCTCGAAGCGGATGCACTTGCGAAATGGCTTCCGCCGAACGGCTTCACCTGCACGGTTCATCACTTCGAGGCAAAAGTCGGCGGTACGTTCAAAATGTCCTTCCGCAACTTCACCACCGGCGACAGCCATTCGTTCGGCGGCGAATATGTCGAGCTCGTGCCCAACGAGCAACTGCGTTACACCGACCGGTTCGACGACCCCAACCTGGCCGGCGAGATCGAGGTGACCGTGACATTGAAGAAAGTGTCGGTCGGCACCGAAGTGAATATCACGCAGGCAGGTATTCCAGACGCCATCCCGGTCGAGGCCTGCTATCTCGGCTGGCAGGAGTCGCTGCGAAATCTGGCGAAGCTCGTTGAACCCGAGATCAACCAGTAGGATAAAGCGCTGCCCTGGCGGGTTGGCGTCGCTAACCGGAAACCCAGGGATGGCGCCGTTCTTCCCACCCAGCATGCGCCGGAGCCGGAAAGGCGGGATCGGCGAAGCAGCCGACCGCGACGGCGATCCATTCAGGCTTTCGCTCGGGCTCCCAGAAGACGCTCGAGCCGCAGCCCGGGCAGAAATGGAAAGTGACGTGATGGCCGCTCCGAGCCGATCGCCTGTAGGTGCTGGCGTCGCCTTCGGCTTCTACCTTGTCGCGCGCAAAGAAGGCTGCGACGCCGTACGTGCTGCCGGTTCGCTTCTGGCAGTCGAGGCAGTGGCACTGTGCAACCAGTTGCGGCTCTCCGTTACAGGAGATCCTCAGTTGCCCGCAGGCACAGGATGCGGTTCTCATGGCAATCCTCATGGTTCAGATGAAAGCGCCGCCGGGCCATAGCGGCGGTGGCATGCTTCAGGTTTTCGGGGAGTTTCGGCCTTGCGAGTGGCTCCTTGCGCGAACGCGGCGAAGGACCAGGACCGATGCCGCATTTCTAATCGCCTCGGGCGACTGTTGCAACCGCGGTGAACGAGATGACGCGCTTGCTCTAGCTTCTGTCCAACCTTAGGAACGCGGCGCGCAGCGCCAGCACGGCGCGCAGGATCTGGCGTTCGTCCATCGCCGCATAGCCGAGCAGCAGGCCGTGCTCGGGTTCAGTAGAGTGGTAGTTGATGGAGATGCCCTGGACGTCGAGCCCCTCCTTGAGGGCGGCGGCAACCACGTCACTGTCCTTGTAGGGCCTGACGAAGCTCGCCAGCAGCTGCATGCCGGAATCGTTTTCCGTCACGGTCAGCCATTCGGCCAGATGCTCCTGGCACAGCTTGACGAAGTTCGCCTGCCGACGCGCGTAGAGCCGGCGCATGCGCTTGAGGTGTGTGGCGAAATAGCCCTGCGTGATGAAGTCGTTGACCGTTGCCTGCAGGATCAGCGGCGCGAACTGGCCGGTGATGCTCACTGCCCGATCGAACGGCACCGACAGTTCGCGCGGCACGATCAGATAGCCGATGCGCAGCGCCGGGATCAGCGTCTTGCCGAAGCTGCCGATGTAGACGACGCGGTCGGCGTGGTCGAGCCCGCGCAGGGCCGGCACCGGCCGGCCGCGGAACCGGTATTCGCCGTCATAGTCATCCTCGACGATCCAGGCGCGGTTGCGCTCGGCAATGTCGAGCAGTTGCAGGCGCTCCTCGATGCGCATGATGGTGCCGAACGGCCATTGGCAGGATGGCGTCACATAGATCAGCCGCGGCGGCGGCAGCTCCGGATCGGCAAGATGCCAGCCGCGCCGGTCGACCTTCAATGGTGCTAATTTGGCGCCGCTGGCAAGAAAGGCGCTTTTGGCGCCGAGATAGCCGGGCTCCTCCATCCAGACATGGTCGCCTTCGTCCATCAGCACGCGCGAGACGAGATCGAGCGCTGCTTGCGCACCGGTGACGATGATCACCTGGTCGGCGGTGCAGCTGATGCCGCGCGACAGGCCGATGGTCGAGGCAATGGCCTGACGCAGGCCGGGGTGGCCGGCAAAGGAGAGATAACCAAGCAGGCTCTCGTCGCGGCTGCGTGCATTGCGCACCAGAAGGCTTGACCAGATGGTGAACGGAAACGATGCCGTTTCGGGCACGCCGGGATGGAAATTGATGACGCCGGCATTGCGCGGCGGTTGCGGGCCGTTGACGATGGTCTGGCCACGCCGCGACAGCTTTTGCGGCGCTGCCAGTCCGGCGCGCAGGGATGCTAACGGGCGGTTCTGCTGGATCGGCGCCACCCAGGTGCCCGATCCGGCACGCGCCTCGATAAAACCTTCGGCAAGGAGCTGGTCATAGGCGGCGATGACCGTGTTGCGCCCGACCTTCAGATCTTCGGCCAGCGAGCGCGTCGACGGCAGCAGCGTGTTCTGTGGGATCTGGCCGTCAAGGATGAAGCGTCGCAGGGCGCCGTAGATCTGACGATGCATCGGTTCTTCCGAAGCGCGGTCGACCGACATGATGTCGAGGGAAAGGCGCATGTGGTCGGCCACGGCACTATCCCCCGACGAACCGGGCAGCGCGGGCGATCTTTTCCTCGTTGAGCCGACAGACGGTATCAAGCACCAGTCGCCTGGTTTCGGGGTGGACCTCGCGGCTGTTCTTCAGCGCGCGATGCACGGTGGCGGCGCCAAGTTCCGCCTTCTCGGCAATCTCCCGGATGGTGCAAAGCCGTTCCATGCCAAGCGCAGCTTCGAAAGCCATGTCGCTCCTCCTCGGTTGCATCAAGACACGGCCTCCGGCCGGCCTCAAGCTTGAAAGTCGGGGTTTGAAATCCAGAGCCGGGATTCCGCGATCCGCGCCGCACAGGGAGCAAGACGGCGCGGATCGCCGGGCGCTTTCGCGTCGCTAACCCCATCGAGGCGCGCGCCCATTATGTTCCTCCGGCTCGCAATGCGGTCCGGTCAGTCTGCCTGCCGCGTCGCCACTTCGAAGCCGGCTTCGCGGGCGGTGGCGAGCAGCGAGACATAGCCTTTGCTGGCATAGGTCAGCGGATGCGCCTTGGCCGGATCCTGCTCGGCTTCGACAACGATCCAACCTTCATAGCCGCGCGCGGCGAGGGGTTTAAGCAACGACAGGAAATCGACCGAGCCGTCGCCGGGCACGGTAAAAATGCCGTCCATTACCGCCGCCATGAAGCTCATGTCCTCGCGGCGTGCCCGTTCCAGCACCGCCCTGCGAACATCCTTGCAATGGAAATGCACGATACGGTCGAGATGCCGTCGCAGCAGCGATTGCGGGTCGCCGCCCGAAAACAGGCAGTGGCCGGTATCGAACAACAGGCCAACGCATCGGCCCGTCGCCGCCATCAGCCTGTCGACTTCATCGTCCGTCTCGACAATGGTGCCCATGTGGTGGTGGAAGGCCATGCCGACCCCGAATGCGGCCATGCGGTCGGCGAGGGCGGTAAGTTTCTCGCCATAGGACGGCCAGTCGCTGTCGGCGAGGCGCGGACGCTCGGAGATCGGTGCGAAAATACCGTCATGGCGACCACGCGAGGTGTCGGCATAGACGACGATCCTGGCGCCGAGATCGCGCAGCAGCTTCAGATGCGGAGTGATCGCCGCGAATTCCTCGTCGACCGTGCGGTCGAGAATGCGGCCATCATACCAGCCGGAGACGAGTTCCAGGCCATAGGAACACAGGAGCGGCCCAAGCACTTCGGCCTGGCGCGGAAATTTGCCGCCGAGCTCGGTGCCGCGGTAGCCGGCCTGCGCCGTTTCCGACAGGCAGGTCTCCAGGGGCGTATTCCCGCCAAGCGCCGGAACGTCGTCATTGCTCCAGGTGATGGGATTGATGCCGATCTTGACCGTCATGGCGCCAGACCTTTGCGGGCTTGGGAATACAAGCCGAGCCTGCAGACTGGCGGCAAGGAGGACCCGTCACTAGGTCCAGTTCAGCCGAATTTGGCAGAACCAGTCGATGGTGGTCGATCCTGGTGGTGAAAGTCTGATGGTAACGATAACAGCCGCTCTGGGTGGAAGGCCGACATAGGCGGTGGATTAGGCCGTAAACTCATAAAGGCGGAATGACTGGGATGGGTGGAAAGCGGCCTACTTGCGAACCCGTATCTACGTCGTTTCAAATCAAGATTTAAGGGGTTCTAGGCAGTGGTTTTAACAGGAATAGCCTAAAAAACTCGTCATAGCTCAGCCAAAAAAGGTGTGATTTGTTCAAGGGGGCAGCCCGGGTTTTAGTAATATTGGCGCTTACAACAGGGGCAGTCGGGGCCTCAGTCAAACCGAAAGATGGCCCGCCCGAGATTTGGACGGTCAAGGGTGAGTGCAAGCGTCTTATCGTCCGAAACGAGAAGCTGACCTCCAGCTGCACCGGTGAAGTCACGCGGACCAAATTCTCCGATGGAACGATCACTTTCAGCTTTTCGGACGGAATGAACTGGTTAATTTTCCGTACAAAAGAGGCGTCAGCCCGGCTTTGGCAAAATTACAAGACTATCCTTGCTGTTGACGGTGTAGCGTTCGGTGCAATCGGAAGCGAGCCCGGCTTTATCGCCAAGGTAGCCGGAGCCTCATGCAGCTATGGCGCACCATACCTTCGGCAGGCAGATGTGAATTGCACAGCGCTTGTCAACTTCGAGATGTGGGCTGTAATTATCGAAACGGACGGGCATCTTCCCGTGCCGGACAGCGAATACATTCCGCCGACGCTATCCGCACCGTGATTGACAGCCCGCGCCGACAGTGACCACCTGTTACAATCGCTTCGTCCGATGGCGGAAAGCAGGTGTGTGAGACCGCCTCATGGACGCAATCACCAAAGCCCATGACGGCAAGGTGCAGATGATCGACACCTCTATTGTTCGCGTCCATCAGCAGGGCGCGAAAGGGGGTCGAGATTATTGTCTCAGTCGTTCCCGAGGCGGGCTGACAGCCAAAATCCATGCTCTTGTCGACGCCAAAGGCATGCCGATCAAACTGATGCACACGGCAGGTCAGATGAGTGACATTGCCTCAGCAGCGGACCTGATCACGAATTTGCCGGAGGGTGCCATGCTGCTCGCCGACAAGGGCTATGATGCCAACGCCTTGCGTAATGCGGTCAGCGAGCGAAAAGGCATGGGGGCCAACATCCTGCCCAAGGCCAACCGCAAGGGCCCGATCTGCTTCAGCCCCTTCCTGTATAAGGCCCGCAACTTAGTTGAGCGCTTCTTCAACAAAGCGAAGCAATTCCGCCGCTTCGCAACCCGCTACGACAAGCTGGCTGAGAACTATCTTACCGCGCTCAAACTCGTCGCAATCCGCCTCTGGCTACGCAGTAATGAGTCCACGCCCCAGAGCGCTGCGTGCCGCACACGAAGGTAACCATCGACAGATGCCCACCATTTGCTAAAGTGCTCGCCTTGGAGTGGAGACCGGTATGTATCTCTTTTTTCTGTCGGCCCTTGTGGGAGTTATCTTCTGCTCGGTCGGACTGGTTATGATTGTAAGAAGCCATGGAAATAAAAACGACCGCAGCATTCTACGCTCGTCTTATTGGTTTGCTGCAGCAGCGGCAATTGTATTAATAGGCGCGATCTCTTTTATTGCGGTGTGACTTCGTTCGCTGTAGATGCGCCGAGTTCCGCTTCGGGTCGGTTCCCCGCCATTCCCAACGGATACCAAGCGTCAGATTTTCACTACTAGTCCTCCTTTGAGCGGCCAAAAAGGACGCGGAGTTCATCTTTAGCGTCCTCCAGCACTTTCTTCTGCGCCGCCGGCAGGTTCTTGCCGGCGCGGTTGATGTAGAAATTCAGCATCGACATGGCCGATTGAAACGGCCCTGCCTTGCGTCGGTCGCTGCGCTCGGCCGACCGCTTCAGCGAGGCGGCGATCTTCCTTGGATCGTGCGATTCGAAGATGTGTTCCTCGAGGTCCAGCGCGTCGCTATGCTCGGTGACGTCGGCGGACCATTTCCGTTGCGCGGTCATGGCAAACTCCTTCAACTAGGTCGTTGCCGGGAAAACGCCCCATGGTGGGCCGCTGTTCCACTTCGGCCCGAAATCCCTGGAGCCACGGATTTGCCCATCGTGGCGCTGCTCGGCGACGCGAATGCGCCGATAGTGGTCTGAACCGCCGATTAAAGAACTGCGGACAGGAAACGCTCTTGACCCCAATCGTCTCAAGCCAGGCAGGAAGTTCCGGCATCGACAGTGCCTATGCCTGGATACGTCTCGGCATCTCGATGCTGCTGGCAACGATCGGCGGGGTCGGCATGTGGGCGGTGGTCGTGGTGCTGCCCGCCGTGCAGGCAGAATTCGGCGTCGATCGCGCCGCTGCCTCGATGCCCTACACGGCGACGATGGTAGGCTTTGCCGCCGGCAATGTGCTGGTCGGCCGCGCCATCGACCGCATGGGGTATTGGGTGCCGGCGCTGATTGCCGCGATTACACTTGGCGCCGGTTTCCTGTTGGCGTCGCTGACCAGTTCGATCCTGCAGTTCACCCTCGTCCAGGGCCTGTTGATCGGCGTCGGCTCGTCGGCAATCTTCGGGCCGCTGATTGCCGACATCTCGCACTGGTTCAACCGGCGCCGCGGCGTTGCGGTGACGGCTGCCGCGTCCGGCAACTATCTCGCCGGAGCGATCTGGCCGACGGCGATGCCCTATGTCATGGAGACGCAAGGCTGGCGCTTCACCTATGCCGCGATCGGCGCCGTCTGCCTGGTTACCATGGTGCCGCTGATCCTGCTGCTCCGGCGCGGCGCACCGCCCCAGGCGGCTCCGGGATCGCCGGGGAGCCGCGTGGTGCAGCCGATCTCACTGTCGCCGGCGGCCTTGCAGGCACTGCTCATCGTCGCCGGGCTCGGCTGCTGCGTGGCGATGTCGATGCCGCAAGTCCATATCGTCGCCTATTGCATGGATCTCGGCTACGGCGTGGCACATGGCGCCGATATGCTGTCGATCATGCTGGCGGCGGGCGTCGTCAGCCGGCTAGGCTCGGGCTTCCTTGCCGATCGCATCGGTGGCGTGAAAACCCTGCTGATCGGCTCGGTGCTGCAATGCCTGTCGCTGTTGTTCTATATCCCGTTCGACGGGCTTGCCTCGCTCTATGTCGTCTCGCTGGTCTTCGGCCTGTCGCAGGGCGGCATCGTGCCCTGTTATGCGATCATCGTGCGCGAATATATGCCAGCCAAAGAGGCTGGCCAGCGCGTCGGCATCGTCATGATGGCGACCATTTTCGGCATGGCGATCGGCGGCTGGATGTCGGGCTGGATCTATGATTTGACCGGTTCCTATGCCGCCGCGTTCCTCAACGGCATTGCCTGGAACCTGCTGAACATTTTGGCCATGGTGCTGCTGCTGTGGAAGGCCCGGCGCAGCGCTGCTGTGACGGCCTGAAGCACAGCGGTACGGGTACAGCCTCTCCGTCCGTCGCTTGACAATAGCCGAAGGCTGCGCGACGCCAGACAGGTGTGGCAACGGGCCAGGTTGGCAGGCAGCAGTGGCAAAGACGCTGAACATCGTCTCACGGTCGCATCTGGGCGGTTGCCCGGCCTCGGGACCAATGCGGTGATCAAGCCGCGCTCGCGCCGCGGCGGCGGCCGCCCGACCATCGCCGACGTCGCGCGCAAGGCCGGGGTCGGCGCCATTACCGTATCGCGCGCCTTGCGTGAGCCGGGGCGTGTCTCGGAAGATCTGCGCCGCCAGATCGAGTCCGCCGTGAATGAGCTCGGCTATGTGCCCGACCCGAATGCGCGGGCGCTGGCTTCGGCGCGCGCCGAGGTCTTTGGCGTTCTGGTGCCGTCGCTTACCAACAACGTCTTTGCCGAAGTGGTGCGCGGCATCTACGACAGCCTGTCGGACGGCCCTTTCCGGATCCAGCTCGGCAACACTCACTATTCCGGCCTCGAGGAAGAGCGGCTGCTGCAGGTGTTTGGCCCGCAACGCCCGGCGGCGCTGATCGTGGCCGGCATCGACCAGACGCCGGCGTCGCGAAAACTGCTGGAAACGGCAGGCTGTCCGGTGGTGCAGGTGATGGAGACCGGGCCCGATCCGGTAGACATGATGGTCGGTTTCTCACATTTCGAGGGCGGCAAGGCGGCAGCCGAACATCTGATCGAGGCAGGCTATCGGCGGATCGGCTTCATCGGGGCGCGCATGGATCCGCGTTCGCAGCGGCGCTTGGCCGGCTATCGCGCGGCGATGGAGGCGGCCGGCCTGTTCGATGCGCGGCTTACCACCACCACGCCGGTGCCCTCCAGCGTCACCCTCGGCCGCGAATTGTTCCGCGACGCGCTGGCCAAGGTGCCGAGCCTGGACGGCGTATTCTGCAACAATGACGACATAGCCCTCGGGGTGCTGTTCGAATGCCATCGCGCTTCGATCGCCGTGCCGAAGACGATCGGCATCGTCGGCTTCAACGATCTCGACATGATGGAAGTGGCGTTTCCGTCGGTCACCAGCGTTCGGACCTATCGTTACGAGATCGGCCGGCGGGCTGTCGCCATGGCGCTTGCGGCGATCGAGGGCAACAGGCCGGAGTCGCGCGTTGTCGATCTCGGCTTCGAACTCAAGCGACGTGAAAGCACGGCGCGCTGAAGCGAGCTTCAACGCAATGGCGCTTTACACTACGTCATGGTAGCGCTACCAGTTATCGCCGGGTGGTACATCGCTCAGAAGATGGGAGGCTGTTTATTATACATAAGCGACAGCTCATGCTTGTTTATTATGTATAATATGATAGTTTTTGCGGGACTAGCCGGGCAACAAAGGAGGGGATCGGGTCGGCATTCGGCCACCTGAACGCACAGCGGATACGGCGGGAGGTGCCGGACCGGAAAAGCGCAATTTCATCGACGTAAGAACAAACAAAACTGCAAATGGGAGGAATATCGATGATCAAGTCACTCGTTGGCGGTATCGTTGCCGCCACTGCTTTTGTCATGCTGAGCTCGTCGGCGATCGCCGAGCCTGAAATCGTCAAGGGGCCATCGGCCGAGCCTGACTGCTTCGCGCCCTGGTCGGCCGATACGCAGTTCTTCAAGTTCCCCAAGAAAGGCGGCCCGTACCGCATCGCTCTGGCCAACGGCTATATCGCCAACACGTGGCGCATCCAGATGGTGCAGACGGCAAAAGCCTATGCAGCGCAGCCGGAGGTCGCGGCCAAGCTCAAGGAATTCAAGGTAGTCTCGACCGGCGAAGACGTGCCGGCCCAGATTTCGGCGATCAATAATTTCATCGATTCCGGCTATGATGCGATCGTCGTCAACGCCCAGAACCCGACCGCATTCGGCCCTGTGATCAAGCGGGCCAAGGAAGCCGGCGTGGTGCTGGTCGCTTTCGACAACATCCTCGACACCAAGGATGCCATCAACGTCAATGTGGACCAGAAGGGCCTTGGCGAATTGTGGGGCAACTGGCTGGTCAAGCACGTGCCGAACGGCGGCAAGGTGCTGGAAGTGCGTGGCGTAGCCGGCACGTCCGTCGATACCGACCGCCATAACGGCATCCACGAGGTTCTCGACACCTCCGGCAAGAAATGGGATGTCACCGAGGTCGTCGGCAAGTGGGATGACGGCGTTGCGCAAAAGGCTACGGCCGATGCCATTGCCACCAACGGCCCCTTCGACGGCATTACCGGACAGGGCGGCGATACCGGCATCGTGCAGGCGATGATCGATGCCAAGCATCCGTTCGTGCCGTTCGGCGGCGAGACGGAGAACGGCTTCCGCAAATTCTGCGCCAAGTTCGCCGCAGAAGGCCTGAAATGCTCGTCGGCCGGCACCGGCCCGGCTCAGGTGGCGGTTGCCATCAAGACGGCGATTGCAGCACTTGAAGGGCAGGTCGTGCCGCAATCGATCAAGCTGCCGCTGGCGATCGTCGAGGATCCGAACTTCAAGGAAGGCCAGGACTACTTCCCCGATCAATCCGACAATTTCTTCGTCGGCAATTCCTTCCCGACCTGCGGCATCAATTTCACGGCGCAGGAAATCATGGGCCAGAGCAAGGAAAACCAGTAAACTCCGACAGCCCGACGCCGCGGGCGATCCCGCGGCGCCGGCGCTCGACATCCTGATTGCCAAGCGCCTGGGGAGGGCCGATGGACGGTGCGGTTCCGCTCTTCCGCATGGAAGGCATATCCAAGCGCTATGGCGGCGTGCGCGCGCTGGAGAAGGCCGAACTGTCGGTCACTCCAGGCAGCATCCACGCCATCCTCGGCGAGAACGGCGCCGGCAAATCGACGCTGATCAAGGTCATGGCGGGTGTCGTCGCGCCCGACGAGGGCCGCATGATGCTGGACGGGAACGAAGTGAGCTTCGCTTCGCCGGCCGCTGCCAACCAGGCCGGCATCGTCTGCATCTTCCAGGAACTGTCGCTCGTCCCCGAACTCAGCGTTGCCGACAACGTCGTCATTTCCGATCCGCCGAAGCGTTTCGGCATGATCGACCGCAAGGCGCAGCGCCGCATCGCCGAAGAAGCGCTCGCTCGCGCCGGCGCTTCCGATATCCATCCGCTGGCGCTGGTCAAGGATCTTCCTCTTTCAAGAAGGCAGATGGTCGAGATCGCCAAGGCACTGGCGCGCAAGCCGCGTATCCTGATCCTTGACGAGGCGACCTCGGCGCTGACCGCGGCCGACGTCGCCAGGGTTTTCGCCGTGTTGAAGCGGCTGCGTTCGGAAGGGCTGGCGCTGCTCTACATCTCGCACCGCATGAACGAGATCGCCGAGCTGGCCGACCAGTGCACGGTGTTCCGCAATGGCCGCAATGTCGCCAGCTACGCGGCCGGCACCAAGAGCGACAACGAGGTCGTCGAACTGATGATCGGGCGCGAATACAGCCACATCTTTCCGCCCAAACCCGCGCGGGCGGCTGCCGCAGCCACGCCGGTTCTAGAGGCGCGCAGCCTGTCCTGGACGGATCGGCTGCACGATGTCTCGCTATCGGTCGGGGCGGGCGAGGTGGTCGGGCTCGGCGGCCTCGACGGCCAGGGCCAGCGCGAATTGCTGCTCGCCTTCTTCGGTGTGCTGCGTGGCCTGTCGGGCCAGATCCTGATCGACGGCACGCCGGTGGCGATCGCCAGTCCGGCCGCGGCGCGTGACGACCGGATCGGCATGGCGCTGATCCCGGAGGATCGCAAGACGGAAGGGTTGATGCTGCCGATGACGGTGCGCGAAAATCTCTCCTTCGCCGCCCTCGACCGGCTGTCCAGGGCCGGCATCATCGATCGCCCCGCCGAGCAGCGGCTGATCGACGACATGGTCGGTCTCCTGGCGATCAAGACGGCCGGCCTCGATATTCCGGTCGGCGCGCTATCCGGCGGCAACCAGCAGAAGGTCGTCATCGCCAAATGGCTGATGCGGCAGCCGCGCATCATCCTGCTCAACGACCCGACGCGCGGCATCGATGTCGGCACCAAGCAGGAGCTGTACCAGTTGATGCGCAAGCTTGCCGACCAGGGTGCGGCGATCCTGTTCTATTCGACCGACTATGACGAGCTGATCGGCTGCTGCGACCGAGTGCTGGTGCTCTATGACGGCGCGGTCAAGCGCGAACTGGTCGGCGCCGAAATCACCGAGAGGGCGCTGATTGCCAGCGCGCTCAACATTCACGAAGAGATGCCAAGGCAAGGAGCGGACGCGTGAAGGATTGGCGCTATTGGCTCGCCGAACAGCGCGGAACGCTGCTGGCGTTCGGCATCTTCGTTGTCATGTTCATCATTTACACCTCGAACCATCCGGCGGGCTTCACCGCCAATGTCGTGCAGACGGCGTCGAACAAGGGCGTGCTGCTCGCCTTCGTTGCGATGGCGCAGACGCTGGTGGTGATCACCGCCGGCATCGACCTCTCCGTCGGCATGATCTTCACCCTGACCAATTGCCTGGCCTCGTGGCTGGTCGTCGGCACCGGCCTCGAGACCGCCTTCGGCGTCATCGCCGTGCTCGGCACCGGGCTGCTGTGCGGGGCAATCAACGGCGCCATTGTCATCTATGGACGCCTGCAGCCGATCGTCGCCACCATTGCCACCGGTGCGGTCTATTTCGGCATCGCCCTGCTGCTTCGGCCGTTTCCGGGCGGCTCGGTCAATGAAGGGCTCGCCGATGCGCTGACCGGGCGCCTGTTTGGTATTGTGCCGGCGAGCCTGGTGACGCTGCTGGCGGTCGTGCTCGTTGTCTGGGTGCCGTTCAGCCGGTCGGTGCTCGGCCGCGCCGCTTATGCGGCCGGCTCCTCGGAGATGGCGGCCTACATGTCCGGCGTGCCGATCCGGCGTGGAAAGTTCGCCGCCTATACGCTTGCCGGGCTGCTGGCCGCGATCGGCGGGCTGTTCCTGACGTTCTTCACCTATACCGGCGATGCGGCCTATGCCAGCGGCAATGCCTATACGCTGTTTTCGATTGCCGCGGTCGTGCTCGGCGGCGTGTCGCTGTTCGGCGGTAAGGGCAGCGCCATCGGCGCGATCTTCGGCGCGCTTGCCTTCCGCACCATCGGCGACCTGCTGTTCGTCTTCGATTTCGATCCGCTCTGGCAGCCTCTATTCCAGGGCGTCATCCTGCTGATCGCGGTCAGCCTCGGCGCCTTCGCCCTGTTTCGGGTCCGCAACCGGCTGGAGTGGTTCCTGTGAGCGAAACGACTGTAAGCGGTCTCGCCGGCCGCATGCCGAAATTCCTCCGCCGCGCCGATCCGGCGGTGCTGACGGCGTTCGCTTGTATCGTGCTGCTGCTGTTCCTCGGCAGCCTCTATTCGCGCAGCTTCCTGTCGCCTGAATACCTTTTGCAGCAGCTCAAAGTGGCGTCGTTTCTCGGCGTCATCGCCACCGGCATGATGCTGGTCATCCTGCTCGGCCAGATCGACCTGTCGGTACCCTGGTCGGTGGCGGCCGGCGCGATGATGGCCTGCGCCGCGGCCGCTTATGGGCCGGTCGGTGTGGCGCTTGCCATTCCGTTCGGCATCTTCTGCGGTGTTCTGATCGGCGTCGTCAACGGCATCGGCGTCGCCTATCTGCGCATTCCCTCGATGATCATCACGCTTGCCACCAACGCCGTCGCGCAGGGGCTAATGGTGGTCTACACGGGCGGTTTCTCGCCGCAGGATTCGGCGACCGGTGCGATGCGCTATCTGGCGACCGGCTTTGCCGTTCCTGGCGTGCCTAACGCCGTTCTCATCTGGGCACTGATCGGCGCCGCAATGGTGTTCGTGCTGACCCGCACCGGCTTCGGCCGCACCGTCTATGGCATCGGCAACCGCGAGCGTGCCGCCTATCTTTCCGGCATCGACACAAGGCGCGTGGTGATGATCGCCTTTGCGGTTTCGGGCGGGCTCTCCGCCTTCGGCGGCGTGCTTTTGGCCGGCTATGCCTCCAAGGCGGCACAGTCGATGGGCGACGCCTATCTTCTGCCGTCGATAGCAGCGGTGGTGCTCGGCGGCACCTCGATCCTCGGTGGGCGCGGTTCCTATCTCGGCACCGTCGCCGGCGTGATCCTGATCACGCTTTTGCAATCCATTCTTTCCGTCATGCAGATGCCGGAGGCGGGACGGCAGATCATCTATGGCGTCGTCATCGTCGCCATGCTGCTGCTCTATGGCCGCGCGCCGGCAAGCCGCTGACCTGCATGACCGGGAAAGACGTGGCATATAGACCGGCGAGCACTGTTCGAACGTTGCCTGCCATCGTGGTGATGGGCGTCGCCGGCTGCGGCAAGTCGGTCATCGGCGAAGCGCTTGCAGCGGCATTGGGCGCGCTCTTTATCGAAGGCGACAGGCTGCATCCGCCCGAAAACGTCGCGCGCATGGCGAGCGGGCAGCCGCTCACCGACGCGCTGCGCGAGGGCTGGCTCGACGCGATCGGCCAGCGTATGGCAGCGTCGGTCGCAAGCGGGCGAGGTGTGGTCGCCGCCTGCTCGGCGCTGAAGCGCAGTTATCGTGATCGCCTGCGCGGCTTTTGCGCGGATATCGTTTTCGTTTACCTTGAGATCGACCCGGCAACGGCGAAACAGCGCGTAGGCAGTCGCAAGGGTCATTTCATGCCGGCAAGCCTGGTCGACAGCCAGTTCGCCACGCTTGAGGCGCCAGCGGCGGACGAGGCGGCAATGACCTTGGATGGCACGCGTCCGGTCGCCGATACCGTGGCGACCGCCTTGAGCCTGCTCGCGCGCTAGATCTGCGACGTCAGTTCGACCGGGAAATCGTCATTGTCGGCGTCGCGCATGGCGGCAAGGCTGCGGTTGTCGAGCACCTCGGCGATCGCCTGACGCACCTCCAGCATCATGTGCCGGACCTGGCAGGTCGCCTCGTCGCAATCCTCGCAACGCTGGTATTGCGTGCGGCTGGCGCAGGGGATCGGCGCCAGCGGCCCGTCGAGGACGCGCACGACATGGCCGATCTTGATCTCGGAAGCCGGCCGGGCGAGGCGGTAACCGCCTTCCTTGCCCTTGCGGCTCTGGACGAAGCCGGCGTTGCGCAACTCGCCCAGGATGGCATCGAGGAATTTCTTCGGGATGTTGTTGGCGACCGCGATGTCATTGACGAATGCGAGCTGGCCGACCGGCAGGCCCGACAGGTGCACGAGGGCCTTGAGGCCGTATTTGCCTTTTTTGGTAAGCATGCCCGAACTAACCCACAAAGCCCCAACCACCCGCATCTGGCGGCTGTTTGTGTGCAAATAATGACGGTTTGGCCGTGCGATGCCGTTCGCGCAGACAGACCGCCCGACGACATATTGCGCGCAAACGCGTTGATTCTTCGTAACGTTTTGGCGGGCGGGCGGTCCCGAAGGTGCGGAAGCTGCAATTTCGGCGGGCAAAATGGAGGAAAAGCCGGCAAGGGCCAGCTTTCAACGAGTTGGCGACCTCAGCGGCTGCCGTAGGTCTGGTCGAGCAGGCCGCCCGCTGCAAAATGCTCGGCTTGGACCTTGGCCCAGCCGCCGAAGACCTCCTCCACCGTCAGCAGCCGGACGTCGGGAAACTCAGCCTTGTATTTGGCGGCGACCGCCGGGTCGCGGGCCCGCAGGCCGTTGCGGGCGGCGATGTCCTGGCCCTCCGGCGTATAGAGGAAGTCGAGATAAGTCTTGGCAAGATCGCGCGTGCCATGCGCGTCTGCGACCGTGTCGACGATCGCCACCGGAAATTCCGCCAACAGGCTGACCGAAGGCGTCACCTGCTCGAACTTGTCCTCGCCATACTCCCTGCGGACGCCGCGCGTTTCCGACTCGAAGGTGATCAGCACGTCGCCGATCTCACGCTGCACGAAGGTGGTGGTCGCGGCGCGTCCGCCGCTGTCGAAGACCGGCACATTGTTGAACAGCTTGGTGATGAACTCCTTCACCTTGGCGTCGTCGCCCTTGAAGGCTTCCTTGGCGTAGGCGGTGGCCGCGAGATAGGTGTAGCGCGCATTGCCGGAGGTTTTCGGATTGGGAAAGATCACCTGGACGTCGTCGCGCACGAGATCGTTCCAATCCTTGATGTGCTTCGGATTGCCGGCGCGCACCAGGAAGGAGGGCAGCGAATAGAAAGGCGAGGCGTTGTCCGGAAAGTCCTTCTGCCAGTCGGCGGAGATGAGGCCCTTCTTGACCAGGAAGTCGATGTCGATGACCTGGTTGAACGTGACCACGTCGGCGCCGAGGCCTTCGGCGATGGCGCGTGCTTGTGCCGATGTTCCAGCATGCGACTGATCGACGGTCACACCGGGGTGGCCGGCGACGAACGCTTTGTTGACCTGCGCAAACAGTTCGCGGCCGACATCGTAAGAGGCGTTCAGCAATCTGTCGGCCGACCAGGCTTGGGAGGATGCGAGGACCAGGCCGGCCAATGTGGCGACGCCAAGCAAAAATCGCTTCATGAAAACAGGGCTCCAATGCGGTACGCTTATTGCCGGACCATAGCGGCAAGGCCTCGTGCGCGACGAGGCACGCAGAGCGGCTCCTCGACGTTATCGCGAGAAAAAGTAGTCCCGCTGTGGGCGATTTCTAGTTTTTTCTTTCAAGCAGAGTCTCAGGACAGCTTGGCAGGGGGCCGATGCCGTCGGCGTGTACGATGGTTCCCGGCCGGCCAACGCGGTGCAATGCGATTGCATCGCCGCGCTGTCTGGCATATACAAATAGTATATACAAGGAGCTGTCATGCCTCAACACCGCCATTCAACAACCCCGCCGAAAGAGGCAAAGCTGTTTCGTAATAATCGCAGCCAGGCGGTGCGCATTCCTGTCGAGTTCGAACTTCCCGGCGAAAAGGTCTTGATCAGCCGTGAAGGCGACCGCCTGATCATCGAGCCGGTCCGCAAGCCTGGCCTCACCGCACTGCTCGCGCAATGGGCGAAAGAGCCACCGCCCGGTGTCGAGGAAGACTTTCCCGATGTCGAGGATATGCCTGTCAAATCCGAGGAATTTTTTTGATGCGGTTCATGCTGGACACGAACATTGTCAACGACATGATCCGAAATCCGGCCGGGAAAGCCGCAAGCGCTGTCCTGCGCGTGGGAGACGCCGCCGTGTGTACCAGCATCGTGGTCGCGTCGGAACTGCGATATGGCTGCGTCAAGAACAGATCGGCCAAACTGCACAAGAAGGTCGAGGAATTGCTGGCTGAGATTCCCGTCTTGCCGCTAGATGTGCCAGTGGATGCCGAGTACGGCGCGATTCGCGCAGAACTGGAAGGCAGGGGCCAGACCATCGGCCAAAACGACCTTTTTATTGCTGCTCACGCCCGTGCGCTGGGAACTACCCTGGTGACGGCCAACACCGGGGAGTTCAACCGGATCAAAGGCCTGAAGGTCGAGAACTGGCTGGCGTAGCGCCTGATAGAAGATCAAGCAGCCGGAAAAAGCTTCCAGCGCCGCGGCCTGAAAGCTACCCGGCTTTTCTGCGCCGCCGGATGGTCGACGGGCAATTCGATCTCGACCCGCTGGCGCTCGCCGCCGATTTCGAGTTCTACCCTTCGGGTGCCGGCGACGCGGCGGCTGGCGGCGACCGTGCCGGCGATGCATCCGTTGCATTCTTCCACCAGATCGACGTCGTGCGGGCGGAAGAACAGCGTCGCTTCGCCTTGCGGTGCGTGCGGCGCGGAAAGCCCGATCGGCCGGTCGGCGATCCAGACCTGGCCGTCCTCGACCTTGACCGGAATCGAGCTCGATTCGCCGATGAAGCCGTAGACGAAGGGCGAGTTCGGCGTGTCGTAGATCTCGTCGGCGGTGCCGACCTGCTCGATGCGGCCCTGGCTCATCACCACGACGCGGTCGGCAAGCTCCAGCGCCTCTTCCTGGTCATGGGTGACGAAGACGGTCGTGTGGCCGGTGGCGTCGTGGATGTCGCGCAGCCAGCGGCGCAGTTCGCGGCGCACCTGGGCATCGAGCGCGCCGAACGGCTCGTCGAGCAAAAGCACGGCAGGTTCGATCGCCATGGCGCGGGCCAGCGCCACGCGCTGGCGCTGGCCGCCCGAAAGCTGTGCCGGATAGCGTTTTTCCAGACCGGAGAGCTGAACGAGGTTGAGGAGTTCCGAGGCGCGGCGGCGGATTTCCTTCGCCGACGGGCGTGACGGCCCGTGCCGGACCTTGAGTCCGAAGCCGATATTGTCGGCGACCGTCATATGGCGAAACAGCGCGTAGTGCTGGAAGACGAAGCCGACATTGCGCTCCTGGATCGACTTTTGCGAGGCATCCTCTTCGCCGAAGAAGATCTTTCCGCGGGTCGGCCGCTCCAATCCGGCAATCAGCCTGAGCAGCGTCGTCTTGCCGGAACCGGACGGTCCCAGCAGAGCGATCAGTTCTCCCGACTTGATGTCGAGCGAAACGTCGCGCAGGGCCGGAAACCGCTCAAACTCCTTGCGCACGTTGGCAACGCGAACTTCCATGCAAATCCCTTTTGTAGTTGATGCATGTCGTTATCCCAAAACCGGTTCCCACTTTTGGGCGACATGCATTTTGTCAGTGTCCGCGCGTCGCGGCGATCTCGGCGCCGTAGCGCATCTCGAGAAGTGTTTTCAAGACCAGCGTGACGAGCGCCAGGCCGGCAAGCAGCGAAGCGACGGCAAAGGCGGCGGCGGCATTGTACTCGTTATAAAGGATTTCGACATGCAGCGGCATGGTGTTGGTCAATCCGCGTATGTGGCCGGACACCACCGAGACTGCGCCGAACTCACCCATGGCACGGGCATTGCACAGCAACACGCCGTAGAGCAATCCCCATTTGACGTTGGGCAACGTCACGTACCAGAACGCCTGCCAGCCATTGGCCCCGAGCGACAGGGCCGCCTCCTCGTCGCCATTGCCCTGCTCCTGCATCAGCGGGATCAATTCTCGGGCGACGAAGGGGAAGGTGACGAAGATCGTGGCCAGCACGATGCCCGGCACCGCAAACAGGATGACGATGCCATGCGCCTTGAGCCAGGCGCCGAGCAGGCCTTGCGCGCCGAACAAGAGCACGTAGACAAGCCCCGAAATGACCGGCGAGACGGAAAAGGGCAGGTCGATCAGCGTGGTCAGGAACGCCTTGCCCTTGAACTCGAACTTGGCGATGGCCCAGGCGGCGGAAATGCCGAAGACAATGTTGAGCGGCACCGAGATCGCCGCGACCAGAAGCGTCAGGCGGATCGCCGAGCGCGTATCCGGTTCGCCTAGCGCCTGTGTGTAGGCCTCGATGCCCTTGGCGAAAGCTTCCTTGAAGACGATGATCAGCGGCAAGAGCAGAAAGATGGCAAGGAACGCAAACGTTACGGCCATCAGCACGGTTCTCGCCGTGCGGCTTTCGGTCACCGCCGGCGACTGGCTTTCATGGTGCGGCGCGTAGGATTTGATCTCCGGGTCAGCCATAGCGCTTGCGGCTCCAGGTCTGCACCAGGTTGATGACCAGCAGCATCACGAAGGACAGCGCCAGCATGATCGCCGCGATCGCGGTCGCCGCCGCATAATTATATTCCTCCAGCCGGATGACGATCAGAAGCGGTGCGATTTCGGATTTATAGGGCAGATTGCCGGCGATGAAGATGACGGAACCGTACTCGCCGACGCCGCGCGCGAAGGCCAGCGCGAAACCGGTGACGATGGCCGGCGCCAGTCCGGGAAGCAGAACGCGGCTGATGATCTGGAAGCGATTGGCGCCGAGCGTGGCGGCCACTTCCTCTACCTCCTTGTCGATCTCCTCCATGATCGGCTGGACGGTGCGGACGACGAAGGGCAGGCCGATGAAGATCAGCGCAATTACGATGCCAAGCGGCGTGTAGGCGACCTTGATGCCGAGCGGCGTCAGAAGGCTTCCGATCCAGCCGTTCGGTGCGTAGAGCGTGGTCAGCGCAATGCCGGCGACCGCTGTCGGCAGCGCGAAGGGCAGGTCGACCATGGCATCGACGATACGGCGGCCGGGAAAGCTGTAGCGCACCAGTACCCACGCGACGATCGTGCCGAAGACGACGTTGACAGCGGCGGCAATGAAGGCGGTGCCGAAGCTGATCTCAAGCGCGTTGATGGTGCGGCGGTCGGTGACGATCGCCCAGAAGTCGGTCCAGCCGAGCGCCGCCGAGCGCCAGATCAGCCCGGACAGGGGAATGAGGATGATAAGGGTGAGGTAGGCAAGCGAGAAGCCGAGCGTCAATCCGAAACCCGGAATGACGCTCGGCTGTCTGAACCGCCACCCCGCCTTGGCGGGTGCTGTGGTCATGTCGTCCTGATCTAAATGCTACTGGGCCGGCTTGTAGATCTGGTCGAATATACCACCATCGCCGAAATGATAAGGCTGTGCCTTCTTCCAGCCGCCAAAAAGCGGGTCGTCGATGGTGATCAGCTTGATTTCAGGCAGCTTGGCCAAGTCCTCCGCCGGCACCAGGTCGGGCTTCGAAGGGCGATAATGGTTCTTGGCGATGATCGTCTGGCCTTCCTTGGAATAGAGATAGCTCAGATAGGCTTCGGCAACTTTGCGTGTGCCTTTGGTGTCGACATTGGCGTCGACCACGGCGACCGGCGGCTCGGCCAGGATCGAGGTCGGCGGGTAGACGATATCGAAATTGTCGGCGCCGAACTCGTCGAGCGCCAGATAGGCCTCGTTTTCCCAGGCGAGCAGCACGTCGCCCAGCCCTTTTTGCGCGAAGGTCACGGTGGCGCCGCGCGCACCGGTGTCGAGAACCGGGACATGCGCGTAGAGATTGCCGACGAATTCCTTGGTCTTGGCCTCGTCGCCGCCATCCTTGGCGCTGGCATAGGCCCAGGCGGCGAGGTAGTTCCAGCGCGCGCCACCGGAGGTCTTGGGATTCGGCGTGATCACCTGGACGTCCTCTTTGACCAGATCGCCCCAGTCATGGATGCCCTTAGGGTTTCCCTTGCGAACAAGAAAGATGATGGTCGAGGTGTAGGGCGCCGAATTGTTTTCGAATTTCGTCCGCCAGTCTGGATTGATCTTCTTCGCTTTCGAAACGATGGCGTTGATATCGCCTTCGAGCGCCAGCGTCACCACGTCGGCGTCGAGGCCGTCGATCACGGCGCGAGCCTGCGCGCCGGATCCGCCATGTGACTGCTGGACCGTGACCGTCTCGCCTGTCTCTGCCTTCCAGTGGGCAATGAAGGCCTCATCGAATTGCTTGTAGAGCTCACGCGTCGGATCATAGGACACGTTGAGAATGGTGGTGTCGGCAAACGCGAAGCCGAGCGTGCCGAACTGGACGGATGTGGCGACCAGTGCGCCGAGCAGTTTCCTGAAATGAGGTTTGGTCATTTCCGCCTCCGTTGAACTCGCGCCAAATCTACCGAATTGATAGAATTTAGATGCAATCAATGTTGCCTTTTTTGGCTCATTGAAGCAATTTTTCGCCTGGTTTCGGCGATGCGAGGAACTATTTTCCCGCATGGACCATGATCGCGCTCCCGACGCGATTAACTAGAGACGGCCAGCTCTTCGGCAATGGCTGCGTCTCGTCCGAACGAGGTTTCGGCGGCTTATTTGCCGGTAACGGGAAAGTTGAAGCGCTCTCTTGGAAACGGCTCGTTTTCCAGCGTGAAGTGCCACCATTCGCGTGCGTAATTCTTGAAGCCGCCGGCGCGCATAGCCTCGACAAGTCTTTTGCGGTTAGCCGCGGCTTCATTGTCTATCGCTCGGTGAGCCGTTTCGCTCGCCGGATCGAAACAGTCGAAACCGGTGCCGAAATCGAGCGTGTCGGCATCGGTCGCGCCGCAGGCCGGTTTCGGAGCGCTCGTGCGGCCGGCCCGTTTTTTATGGTCGACCCGGGCGATCGCGACATCGACCGTCGATCCGCGCGAATGGGTGGACAGTTCGCCGATATAACCCTTGGCGATGAGATCCTTGCGCTTGACCTTTGGATACCATTGCGGGTCCGGTGGCCCGCCCGTTTTTGTCCATTCACTCATGTCGGAGACAGCCCGCGCAGGGCGGTAGCAGTCGAACACGACCAGCGTCAGCCCTTCGGCAGCAATCGCTTTCTGCACTGCCGAAAGCGCTTGCGCCGCTTGCCTGGTGAGGACGCATACCGGCGCGTCGTAGCCGCTTACCTTGCGATGCAGGAAATTTTCGAGGCCGGCATAGCGGATATCCTGCCGGATACTGGGATCGATGTCGGCCAGCCGAACAAAGCCGGCGGGGAGGGTGTCAGCAAAGGCCGAGGAAATACCGGCGGCCGAAAGCAAGGCGTAAACCCCAATCTCCTGAATCACCTGCCGGAATCTATTCAAGGGAAATTTTCACTCGACAAAAACCTTTACGCTGGCCGCGCGTCCCGCCGCGTCGATCACGGTCAGGGTCGAATAGCCGGCGCCGTCCGGCTGCCAGGTCGCGGTGCGCCGCCGGTCGATGCCGACCAGCGGCTTGCCGTTGGCCAGCCAGCGGAATGGTGCGCGGCCGCCCTGCAGCTTGAGGACCAGCGGCGAGGCGTCGGCCGAGGAAGTACCGAGATCGACGCGGGCGCCGTCGGGCGGAAAGATGATGGTTGGCGCAGGTTCGGTCGGCGTCGCCTGCACCAGCCCATCGGTGTCTGCGCCGAAGCGCGTCAGCGTCACCGGCAGCTCCTCGCGTTTCGGACGCCGGACGCCGGACGGCTGGCTTGGCAGTGGTACGGCGGCCAGGCCGGAACGGACAAAGCCTTCGAACAGGATGGGCGCCGCCGAGATGTAGCCGGACAGGCCGGGCACCGCGCCGGCGTCGGGGCGGCCGACCCATACGCCGAGCACATAGCGGCCGTCAAAACCGACCGACCAGGCGTCGCGATAGCCGTAGGAGGTGCCGGTCTTGTAAGCGATGCCGCGTTGGGCGGCACCCTGAGGCGGCTTGACGCCTGACAGGATGTCGGTGATCTGCCAGGTCGCCTGTCCGTCGAGGATGGTGGTGGTCGAGCGTTCGGCATTCTCCGGCTCGGTGCCGTCACGCAGCGTGTGTGCCTTGCCGCCATTGGCAAGGCCGGCATAGAGCTGAACCAGGTCGCGCAGTGTCATCCCGACGCCACCGAGGCCGATTGCCAGGCCAGGCGCCTCGTTGACGGGCAGTACAGGGATCACATCGGCCTGGCGAAAGCGCGCCATCAGCCGGGCCGGGCCGACCGCGTCGAGCACGCGGATCGCCGGAACGTTGAGCGACAATTGCAGCGCCTGCCTGATGCTGACATCGCCCTGATAGCCCATGTCGAAGTTCTTCGGCCGGTAGCCGGAGAAATCGGCTGGGCTGTCCTCGATCAGCATCTCCTGCGCCACCAGGCCTTGTTCGAAGGCGAGGCCGTAGATGAACGGCTTCAGCGTCGAGCCAGGCGAGCGGACGACTTTGCTCATGTCGATCCAGCCCGAACGGGTAGCATCGAAGAAATCGGCGGAGCCGACCTCGCCAAGGATATCGCCGGTGCGGGCATCGGCCAGCACCATGGCCACCGAGAGGCGAGGGCCGAGCCTGGCGGCTGCGTCTTTCGCCACCTGCTCCAGCCCTTCCTGGACGCTCTTGCGGATCGTCAGTTGCAGCTTCTGGCCGAGGATGGCCTTGGGCAGCATTGCATAGGCCGCATGGGCAGCGAGCGCCGGCAAGGTGCGCCGCAGCCCCGACACATCGTCGAGCCCGGCACGCGCGGCCTCACGTTCGCCGAGCAGGCCTGCCGAGACCATGCGGGTCAGCACCCTGTCGCGGGCAGCGTGGGCAATCTCGAGATTGCGATCAGGGCGTCGCTTTTCCGGCAATTGCGGCAAGGCGACGAGCAGGGCGGCCTCCGAGACCGTCAGCCGTTTCGGCTCCTTGCCGAAATAGGCGAGCGAAGCGGCGCGCACACCTTCGAGATTGCCGCCATAGGGCGCCAGGGTCAGATAGCGTTCGAGGATCTCGCGCTTGGAAAGCCGCCGTTCGATTTGCAGGGCGCGCAGCATCTGCTTGATCTTCGAGCCGAGGCTGCGGCTGTCGCGTGGTTCGATCAGGCGGGCGAGCTGCATCGAGAGCGTCGAACCGCCGGAGACGATATGGCCGCTGGTCGCGACCTGGCCGGCGGCACGCGCCAGTGCCAGCACGTCGATGCCTTGGTGACCCCAGAAACGCTTGTCCTCATAGGTGACGAGCATGTCGACGAACTGCTTGTCGACCTGGTCCAGGCTGGTAGCGAGACGCCAGTAGCCGTCCGGCGTGGCGAAGGCGCGCAGCAGTTGGCCGTCTCGGTCCTGCACCTCGGTCGAGACCGTCAAAGCAGCCGGCAGCGGCGGCGGAAATGAGCGGTCGAGCTGCCAGAGGGCGACGGCGGTGATTGCAGCGAGAGCGGCCAAGGAAATGCCCGTGATGGCCGCTCGGCGCAGGAATTTTCTGGAGAGCATGGCGCTGCCCCTCATCCGCCTGCCGGCGCCTTCTCCCCGTTTAGTGACGGGGAGAAGGAGGCTGTCGCGACCCTTGGCGCCTTTTCTGCGGTGTTAAAGTTCGGCGAAAACTTCGGCGCATGGCTCTTTCTCCCCGTCTCTATACGGGGAGAAATGCCCGGCAGGGCAATGAGAGGCAGCGCCATCGCCATATTCCTATCCGCCTTTTTTGCCTTACGGCGCCTTGACCTCCATCATGCCGGTGGCGGTGCGGGCCGAATATTGCGGCCGGTACATGTCCTCGATCGTTGCCGCCGGGTGGGCATAGGTGCCCGGCGTCACCGCGCGCACGACGTAGGCGAGCGTTATGTTGCGGTCGCCGTCGCCGTCGCTTGGATTGAACGCCGCGACGAAACGGTCGTCGCGGAATTCGAGATGGGCGGCATCGGTCTGCGCCAGCCAGGAGAAGTTCGTCAACTGAGCGCTGGAGACCAGGCCCGGATTGTCGATCTCGAAGCCGGCCGGCAACAGATCGGTGATCAGCAGCCGCGAAGGCCAGGTGTTCTGCTCGTAAACCTTGAGCACGACGACATAGCGTTCGTTCTGTTTGACCTCCGTCACGTTGGCCTCTGTGCCGTCGAGCTTGTAGTAGGTACGGCTGATGGTAAAGCCGTTGCCGCCGGCCGGGAGAGGCTGGATCGGCGAGGCCACAGTGGTGACGACCGCCTGCAGCGGATTTCTGCCGGTATTAACGATGGTCAGCGGACTGTCGGCCAGGTCGCCACCGGCGATCTGGTCCGAATAGCCGCCGGCATGCGGTGCGCCGTTGACGGTCAGCGCGATCGAATCATTGCCGGCCTTCAGCGCCCGGGCCGCCAGCAGCATCCAGGACTCGTCCTGTGTGCTGGTCCACCTGGCCTCGGCGCGTTCCCTGGTCACCAACTGGATCAGCGCCGGCACGATGGTCGGCACCGGCTTGCTTTCCGCGGCAAGCGCCAGGATTGCCGCGCCGTCACGCAGCGGCGAGCCATAGTCGGATCGGTAATAGTCATATTCGGGTGTCGACTTGGCCAGTTGCAGCGCGGCCTGGAAGGTTGCCTCCGAGCGCTGCGTGTCACCGTAGAGCGCGAGAGACGCCGCCAGCTGGGCGACGGCCATCGGGCTGGTAAAGGCCTCGAGCTGGGTGTCGGCATAATAACGCAGATCGCCGACCGAGGCCTTCTTGTTGCGGGCAAGCACATAGAGGGCGTAGGCGATCTCGCTGCCACGATCCTGGATGTCCTGATCGTAGCCGATCGCGTTCTGCAGATTGCTCAGCGCCTGGTTCATCGCCAAGGCCGGCACGTCGTACTTCTGCTCGCGCGCCCGGGTCAGGAAATCGGTGACATAGGCGTCGAGCCACAGATCGCCGGAACCCGGACCCCACAGGCCGAAGCTGCCGGCCGATGCCTGGTAGCTCAGCACCTTGTAGATGGCGTCCTGGACGCGGCCATGCAGATCGGGGTCGCTGGCCATGCCGATGCCGGAAGCCATGTCGTTGACGTAGAGAAGCGGCAGGGCGCGGCTGGTGGTCTGTTCGGCGCAACCATAGGGATAGCGGTCGAGCGTCATCAGCAGCGACGGCACGTCGAAGGCAGCCGCCTGCGAAACGCCGACGCTGACCGAAGCGCCATCGAGCAGGCTTGCCGCCAGCAGTTCCTTGTCGACGCGCAGCGCGCCGCCATTGCCCTTGAGGTCGACGACCATGCGGGTGGTCACCGGCAGTTGCGCCGGGCGCACCGGCACATAGAGCGTCTGCTCGACGGCGGTGCCGTCGGCATGCGCAAGCCTGATGGTGATCGAGGCGTTGCCTGCGGTCTGTGCAATCAACGGCACGGTTAGTGTCTGCCGCTTGCCTTTGGCGAGCGTCAGCTTTTCAGGCAAGGCGGCATTGCCGGTTGACAGGTCGCCTGTCGTGTTGACGGTCAGCTTGTAGTCGCCTGCGGGGCCGTCGGTGTCGGCGACGTCGAGCCGCATGACGGCGGAATCGCCGGGCGCCAGGAAGCGCGGCAGGCCGGTGGTGATTACCACCGGATCACGCACGATGACGTCGGACTGGGCATGGCCGACCGCTTCCTTGGTCCAGGCGACGGCCATGACGCGCACGGTGCCGTTGAACTGCGGAATGTCGAAGTCGATCCGCGCCTTGCCGTCGGCGTCGAGCTGGACCGGGCCGGAGAAGAAGGCGACCAGCTTTTCGGTCGGCGGACTGCCTTGCGATTGCATGTTGGCACCGTCGCCGCCGGTGCGCAGCTTACCGGTTGTGCCCAGCGAGCCGTCGATCAGCCGGCCATAGATGTCGCGAACCTCGAGACCGAGCATTCGCTGCCCGAAGAACCAGTTCTCCGGATCCGGCACCTTGTAGTTGGTCAGGTTGAGGATGCCGACGTCGACGGCCGCGACCATGACATAGGCGTTGGTGCCGGGCTGTACGCCGGCAACGGCGACCGGGATCGACAGCTGCTGGCGCGGCATGGTCTTGTCCGGCGTCGCCAAGCTGACGGCAAGCTTCCGCGAGCCGGGATCGAGCTTCAGCCATTTGACGCCGATGGCGCGCGCCGGCATGCGTGTCTCTTGCGCATCGCCCGGCCTGAATAGCGTTGCCGTGACGTAGGCGCCGGCACCCCAGTCGTCGCCGACCGGGATGTCGACAGTGCTGCCGCCGGCCGGCACGCTGGCGGTGACGGTCTTCAGGAGCTTGTCGGCGCCGATGGTGACGAGCAGCTCGCCGGCAAAGTGCGGCGACACTTTGAGCTTGGCCACTTCACCCGCCGCATAGGTATCCTTGTCGAGGGCGATCTCGAGGCCGTCGGGCGTTTCGGTGGTGGTGGAACTGACATACCAGCCGGCGTCGAACTCATAGCTGGTGGCCGGGCCTTCCGGATCCGCTGTCTCGATCTCGAGCCGGTAGCGGCCCCAGTCGACCGGCAGCGACACCGTAGCCTCGCCATCGGCGCTCAGGTCGACCTGGCCGTTGGCCACCGCCTTGGTGAAGGTGACCGGCTCATAGTTCCAGGAGTTGCTCGAGCGATACCACTGGTAGCTGCGCTCGACCTTGACCAACGACCACTGTGCGCCCTTCAGCGCCTCACGCTTGCCGTCTGGGTCGACGGCGATCAGGCTGAACTTGGCCGTGCCGCCTTGCGGCACCTCGTCTCCGTCGAAATCCGGGCGGATGCCGATCATGTGGCCCTGCGGGCGGATGCCGATATTCAGCGAGCGCTCGACGGCACGGCCGCCGGTTTCACGCATCCTGACCGTGATCTTGGCATCGACCAGCTTGGTGGTGGATGGCAATTGGTCGACGGAGACCGGGAAGGTCGCCTTGCCGTCCTCGCCGACCACCGGCAGGCCGGTGAAGGGCGTCACTGTCGGTTCAGCCGACTGTTCGTCGGCGAGACCGAAGGAATAGCCTTTGAAGCGGTCCCAGTCGCGGGCGGTCGACAGCGTCAATTCGCCTTCGAGCGCGAGGCCCGCGGCCGGCGCGCCGTAGAGAAAGCGGCCGTCGACGGTAATGTTGGCGGTCTCGCCCTGGGCGATCTCCTGCTTGTCGGAGGACAGGTCGAACTCGATGCGGTCCGGTACGAAGTCCTCGACCAGGAACATCTGGCTGGCGACCGCCGCCTGCTTGGGATCGGTATGGATCGCCACCGTCCAGGTGCCGCGCATGGCGTTAGGTTCCAGCGGCAGGTCGACCGCGTAACCGCCGGCCGACGCGCCGTCGCTGACGATGCGGCGGTCCTCGACGCCGTCGGGCCGCGAGAAGACGAAGGTCAGCGGCAGGTTCTCGACCGCCCTGGCGGCACTATCGCGGGCAAGCGCCGCGACATGGACATCTTCGCCGGCGCGGTAGATGCCGCGCTCGGTCCAGGCATAGACGTCGAGCGCGCCAGGTGCCGGCCGTCCGGCGACGCCACGGTCGGACAGGTCGAAGCCGGCGCGGCCCATATCGAGGAAGACGAAATCGTCGTCGCCCTGTTTGGCCATCAGCACGGCCGGCGCCATGCCGCTGTCGCCGCGCGTCAGGCCGGGATTGAACACCGCCCGCCCTTCCGCGTCGGTGGTCGCGGTGCCGAGGATTTCATTGTTCCTGGCCAGCAGCGTCAGCTCGGCGCCGGCAATCGGCTTGGCGGTTGCGAGCGAACGCGCAAAGACGTTCAGTCCATCCTGTCCGGTATAGGTCGACAGGCCGATATCGGAGACGACGAACCATTGCGTGGCGTGCGAATCATAGTCGTCGCTGCGATCGTCGACGGCTTGTGCGGTCAGCACATAGACGCCGGGCTTGCGCTTCGGCAACGCCTCATCGATTGGGAAGGAGGTGGTGACTTCCTTGTTGAGGTCGTTGGCGATGTCGAGCTGGCCCTGCCAGACCGGCTCGCCCATCTGTTCGGAGATGTTCGAAATGTCGTAGCCGTCAAGCTGGCGCAGGAACTGGTACCCCGACAGAAGCTGGGCCAGCGAGCGGTCGCCGATGCGGAAGAGCTTCATTTCGGCGGCATTCATGTTGACGGTGACGACCGGTATGCCGCGGCGTGCGCCGGCGGGCAGCACGAAACTCTCGCCGGTGAAGCGGGCCGAAGGCGCGCGGTCCTGCACGTAGATCGACAGCACCACCGGTGCCGCGGTGACCTCGCCAATGGCGGCCGGCAGGCCGGCGCGGAAGGTCACGTCATAATGTTGGCCGTGCTCGAGCCCTTCGACGCAGATCTGCTTGTCCTTGGCTTCGACGGCCTTGGGAGCGGCGTTGTCGACAGTAACAAACTGCGAGTAGTCGACGCCGGTCTTGACCAGCCCCTCGGAGAACTGCGCGCAGATGCGTGGCGCGCTGGTGTCGGCATCGACGGTATGATCTATGACGCGGAAGCCCTTGCGGGCCTTGAGATCCTGGTAGGCGGCCCTGACTGCCGGCGAATTGACGAGAGCGAGGCTCGCCTCGTAGGCCTGCAGGGCCGGCCTGTAGAGATCGCGGCGATCAAGGCCGTCCCCGAGCAGCGCCAGCACGTCGGCGCGCGTCCTGGTGGTGCGCAGCAATTTGTAGGCATTGAAGGCGGCGGAAGTGGCGTTCGCCGGCAGCGTCGACGGCTCCGAACTGTTGGCAGTCGGATGAACGGCAAGCGTTTCGCGCGCCAGCTCGAGCCAGAGCTGGCCATCATCAGGCAACACCGAAACCGCCGCCTCGTATTTGTGCATCGCCGAGCGATGATCGCCCGTCAGCGCCGGCTGTTCGGCGGCGGCCCTCAGCGCCGTCAGCCCCTCGGTCGGCTTGGTGTAGGTCGGGCCGGTGAGCTTGTTGCGGTATTGCTGGGCCTGGTCTGCCATCCAGTTGGGGAAGAAGGCGAGTTCGGGTGGCGCGCCGATGTCGGGATCGCCATCGATGTTGACGACCTTGCCGGCGACGGCGCCGCTGAAGGGTTTCAACGAATTGTAATCGGATTTAAGGAAGCACCATTTGGCCTTGAGGTTGTAGGTGAAGGCGCGGCAGGCCGGGTCACCGAGGCAGGTGGTCTTGCACTGGTCGAGGCTGACATTCTGGTCGGATCTGAGATCGAAACCAAAATAGTCGGAATTGTTCGACGTCACCACCCGCCGGGCTTCGGCCGCTTGCGCGACACCGCTCCAGGCAAGAAAGAGAAGGAAAAGAATCGATAGACCACGAGCCGCGCGCATTGCCATAAACCCCTCCAGACAAGTGCTGACGTCCAGAAATCTTCAAGCTTCAGTCGCGCTTGTCAACATCAGGACGCGGCAGGATCCGCCTGCCAACGGTTTGCTTTCCGGCCGATGACCGGTAGTAGCTCCATAGGACAGGGGATCACGCTTTCTTGCGGCGACGCAGAAGGTGTGAGTTCCAAGCCCTGTCTATTTCAGCAATTGGATTGTGGCCCCTTTACGAGTGCTTCAGAACTTCATTCCAATTTTAGGTTTGCGAGCTAGGCTAGGAGCGTAATGCCGGCGTATGAAAGGCAGATGTCGGGAGGAACCGCGCCACGGCGCGCGCTTTCGCGCGCCCTGCTTTTCGCCTTGCTGTGCTCGGCGGCACTTATTGTCGAGACCGGAAATGCGGCAGCCTTCGAGATTTTCGGCATCAAGCTATGGGGATCGTCGAAGGACGAAGATGCCGACATCGTTGACCCGCTGCGTTATGCCGTGACGATCGAGACGCCCGACGCCGACAAGGATCTCGCCGAGAAGCTCGAAAACGCCTCGGCGCTGAAAGCCGACGAGGAACACCCGGTATCAGGTTCGCTGGGTCTTTTGGCCAAGGCGCGCAGCGACCGTGAGCAACTTGTCGCCGCGCTCTACGCGGACGCCCGCTACGAGGGGGTCGTCACCATCACTATTCAGGGCAAGCCGCTCGACGATCTGCCGCCCGATGCCGAGTTTTCCGGCCCGCAGCCGATTCCGGTGGTGATAAGCATAGCGGCCGGGCCGAAATTCACGCTTGGCAACATCAGACTGAAAGGCGATGCAGCGGGGCTGGCAAGTGCCGATTTCGGTCTGATCGCCGGCGGTGACGCCAGTTCGGGCGCCGTGCTCAAGGCCGAGGCGGCGATCGTGCGGGCACTCAAGCAAGAAGGCAGGCCGCTGGCCAAGGTGACGGGCCGCGAGATCGTCGCCGAGCACACCGGTTCGACGCTCGACGTGACGCTCACCGTCGCGGCCGGCCCGGTCGCCGGCTATGGCGACACCACTGTCGAGGGTACCGAAAAGGTCGACCGCGACTTCACCGAATATATGACCGGTCTGAAGCGTGGCCGCCAGTATTCGCCCGATGAGATCGACGATGCACGCGACCGGCTGCTCGGCCTCGAGGTCTTCAACAGCGTGACGGTGAAGGAAGCCGACGCCCTCGACGCCGAGGGCAATGTCCCGATCGGTGTCCAGGTCAGCGAACGCAAGCCGCGCTATTTCGGCATTGGCGGCAGCTTCTCAAACACCGAAGGGCTGGGCCTCGAAGGCTATTGGGGGCATCGCAATCTGTTTGGCCGCGCCGAAAAGCTGCGCATCGACGGCAAGATCAGCGGCATCGGCAGCAACGACTTGACCCAGCTCAATTACAATGCCGGCGTCATGTTCGAAAAGCCGGGCGTGGTCGGGCCGGCGTCGAAATTCATTGCCAGCGTCAATGCTGTGCTGGAGCACCCCGACGCCTATGACCATTTCTCGGTCAAGGGCAGTACCGGCCTATCCTACGAACTGGACAAGAAGCAGACGGTTTCCGCGCAAGTCGCGCTTGATTATTCGAGGATCCACGACGCTTTCGGCAAGCACACCTATCTGATCGCCAGCATTCCACTGCAATATGTCTACGACAATCGCGACAGCAAGCTCAATCCGACCCGGGGCTTCAGGGTGCTGGCCTATGCCGAGCCGAGCTACGACATTTTGAGCGGGGCTGCCTTCGTCAAGCTGAAGGGCGAGGGGTCGGCCTACCAGTCGCTCGATTCGGCCTCGAAATTCGTTTTCGCCGAACGTGCCGCCATCGGCTCGATCATCGGCGCCAGTCTTCAAGATGTTCCGGCCGACCGCCGCTTCTACTCCGGCGGCGGCGGTTCGGTGCGCGGCTATGCCTATCAAGGCATCGGCCCGAAGGACAGCAACGGAGAGCCGATCGGCGGGCTTTCCTTCTTCGAGACCTCGGTCGAGATGCGCATCGCCGTCACCGACAAGATCGGCGTCGTGCCGTTCGTCGATGCCGGCACGGTGTCGACCAGGCAGGTCCCCGATTTTTCGGACATGAAGGTCGGCGCGGGTGTAGGCTTGCGCTATCTGACGGCGTTCGGGCCGCTGCGCATCGACGCGGCAGTGCCGCTCAACCGCGGCCCCGACGATCCTCATTTCGGCATTTATGCCGGCATCGGCCAGGCATTCTGATGGCAATATTCAGGCGCATCCTTCGTATCCTTTTCTACACGCTGCTCATCGTTGTGGCAGCGGCGGTGGGGGCGCTCGTCGTGCTGACCAAAACCGAGCGCGGCCGCGAAAACCTTGCCGGCATCATCTCGACCATGGCCTCGACCGGTGATCGCAAGGTCACTGTCGTCGGCATCGACGGTATCTGGTCGGGCGCGCTGAGGGTCGATCATGTCGTTCTGGAGGATCGCGAAGGCGCCTGGATGGTGGCGCGCAAGGTGGCCGTCGATTGGTCGCCGCTGGCACTTCTGTCGAAGAGCTTCAGCGCCGATCGCATTGGGGCCGAGCGTATCGAGCTGGCAAGGCTGCCGGTGGCCAATACACAGCCGCGCCAAAGCGGGGCGACCACGCTGCCGGTTTCCATCGACGTCAAGCAGCTCGACCTTCCCGAAATCGCACTCGGGCAGGCTCTGGCCGGCAGCGGTGTTGCCGAGCTCGCAGCCAAGGGAGCGCTCAAGGCGGATGCCTCGCCGTTGGCGATCGAGACCAATCTCAACATCGTTCGCCATGACGGCAAGCAAGGCACGGTCGACGCCAAAGCCCAATTCGCGCCGGCCGACAACAAGCTCGACCTCGACTTGAGGGCATCCGAGCCGGCCGGCGGCATCATCGCCAACCTGCTCAAGCTGCCGGGCGCGCCGCCAGTCGAGATTGTCGTTTCCGGCACCGGACCACTCGCCAACTGGAATGGCATCGGGACCTTTGTCGTCGATCGCCGGATCGTCACTCAACTCACCGGCCGTCATCAACTCACGGACAAGGGTCATTATGTCGAGGCCAACGGTGACGGCGAATTCGAGCGCTTCCTGCCCGAAAATCTGAAGCCGCTGTTTGCCGGCAAGACCAGCTTCGACCTCGCCGGCACAGCGACCGCGGCCGGCGGCGTCGACGTGGAGCGCGCCAATATCGACAGCGATGCCGTGCACGCGACGGCCGCCGGCACTGTCGATCCGAACAGTGCCAGCGATCTTTCCGTTAAGCTCGCCGCAAAGGGGCCGCCGATCGTGCTTAGTCTCGGCAGCGAGGCGCAGCCGATAACCGTGGCGATCAAGGACGCCACGGCCCGCGCTTTCGGCGATGGCAAGGCGCCGACGGTCGATATCGGCGCGTCACTGGTCTCGGTGGTGGCGGGCGGCACGCGGGTGGACGACCTGATCGGGCAAGTGCATTCCGATGGTTTCGACATCCAGAACCGTAGCGGACCTGTCACCATCAAGCTGACGGCGGCCGGCCTGAACACCGACGTTGCGACGTTGGCGCCGCTGATAACGGGCAGGGTCAGCGCCGGTCTCGCCGGCTCCGTCAGCAAGGAACAGATTATCGTCGACCAAGGCACGCTGCGCAGCGACGCGCTCAATGCGTCCGTAACGGCCACCGTGGTGCTGGCCGATCTGTCGATGACGCTCAAGATGAATGCCGACGCGGCTTCGACGGCGCTGCCGCCGCAGATCAGCTCGGTTCTCGGCCAGCGCGTGCAGTTTTCCGCGACCGCGACCCGCGACCCGGACGGTGCGTTTGCCGCCAATGCATTGCAGCTCACCTCTGGCACGCTCAACGCCAGCGGCACCGCCAGCGCGCAGGGCACCGATATCCGAGCCGATATCAAAGGAACGGTCGGCGACGTGTCGGTGCTGTCGCCGCTGGTTGGCGCGAAGGTCGGCGGCGCAGTCGATTTCGCGCTGACCGCAAGCGGTGCGCGCACCGCGCCGGACTTCTCGGTTTCGGCCAGCAGCGACAGCCTGACGGCGTCCGGCCATGCGGTAAAGCAGATCAAGCTGAGCGCGCGCGGCAAGGCCGATATCGCCAGTCCCGCCGCCGATGTCTCGCTGACCGGCTCGGTCGACGACCAGCCGCTCGACCTCAAGGCATCGCTGGTCACAACCGACGGCAAGCGCTCCATCAATGGACTTGCCGTCTCGCTGGCCGACAACAAGGTCTCCGGCGACCTCGGGCTCGACGACAACCTGCTGCCGCTCGGCACGTTGGCCCTCGATGCCGCCGATATTGCCCCGCTGGCCAGACTTGCCGGCCAAATGCTAGCCGGCGACGTGCGTGGCACGATCCGCTTCGCCAACGACAATGGAGCACCGACGGTCGCGATCGATGCGACGAGCACCGCGATTTCGCGCGGCGAACTGGCGGCCAAGACAATCGCCGTCAACGCGCTGGTCGCCAATTATCTCAAAGCCCCGGCGATCGCCGGCAAGGTCAAGGCCGACAGGATCACCTCGGGAACCACGGTGATCAGCGGCATCGATGTCGACTTGAAGCGCGACGGCGACTGGACCGGCTTTAGCGGCGCCGCCACGGTCGCCGGCATTCCGGCCAGCGCGGCCGGGCGGGTCAGGATCGCGAACGGCATCACCAGCATCGAGCTTGCCTCGGGCGAGGCAATCATCCGCGGCATCAAGGCAGCGATCGCACAGCCGTCGGCGCTGACAATCGCCAATGGCATCGTGAGCATAGAGAACCTGGCGCTCGGTGTCGGCGGCGGTTCGGTTGCCGTGTCGGGTACGGCTGGCCAGACGCTCGATCTCGCTGCCACCTTGTCGGCGGTGCCGGCAGCGCTTGCCAATGATTTCTCACCGGGTCTCGATGCCGTGGGCGCGCTCAGCGGCACCGCGCAGGTCACGGGATCGTCGGCTGCCCCCGACATCCGTTTTAATGCACGGCTCAGCGGCGCCGAAACCAACCAGACCCGGCGGGCCGGGCTCGGGCCGCTCGATCTCGATGCGGCAGGCCGCTTCTCGTCGGTCAGCGGCCTGGCCATCGAGCAGGCGACGCTTGCCGGCGAGAAAATCTCCGGCAAGGCAGCCGGCACCATCAATCCGAACGGCGCCAGCGATTTCTCGCTCGACCTCGCCTCGACCGGTCCGAGCCTGCCGCTGTCGCTTGGCAGCAAGGCAAGCCCGATCAAGCTCGAGCTGCAGGCGATATCGCTCAAGGCGGCCGGGCAGGGCACGCAGCCGAAGCTCGACATCTCCGCGACGCTGCCATCGGCAGCCACCAATCTAGCTAGGATCGAGGGCATCACGCTGGCGCTGCACTCCGATCGCTTCGACGTGAAAGCCCGGACCGGGCCGATCGCCGGCACCGTGACCGCCGAAAAAATCGGCCTCGACAATCCGACCGTCGCACCGCTGATCGCCGGCCAGGTCACTGCCAAACTCGCCGGCAGCCTTGCCGCCGACGCTGTCATCATCGATAGCGGCACCGTGACCAGCGACGCGTTGAACAGCGGCTTCAACGGGCGGGTCTCGCTGGCCGACGGCGCCATCGATCTAAATCTCAAGGCGGATGCCGCGTCGGCGGCGATGCCGGCGGCGGTACGTGGCGTGCTCGCCGAGCGAACACAACTCAGTGCCGCGCTGAAGCGAGACGCCAACGGCAATGTCACCGCCAACGCCGTCAGGCTGTCGTCCGGTGCGCTGACCGCGGACGGGCAGGCGAGCCTTGCCGACAACAAGCTCAGCGCCGACGTCAAAGGCGCGCTGGACGACGTCTCGCTGGTATCCAAGGACGCCAAAGGCGCCATCTCTTTCGCGCTGAATGCGCAAGGCGCCAGTACCGCGCCGGATCTGTCGCTGACTGTCAACAGCGACAGGCTTTCGGTGGTGGCGCGCGAGATCACTGGCCTGAAGCTCACTGCCACAGGCAAGGCTGATGCCGCCAACCCGGCTGCGAATGTGCAACTCACCGGAAACGTCGCGGGGCAATCGCTGCAGGGCAGCGCCGTGCTGGCGACATCCGACGGCAAACGCGCCATCAACGGGCTTTTGCTGTCGCTGGGCAAGAACCGTATTTCCGGCGACCTGGCGCTTGACGATGCCTTCGTCCCGGTCGGCACGGTGGCACTCGACCTGCCCGATATCGGTCCGCTTGCTGCCCTGGCACTGGAAAAGGCCGATGGCGATGTGCGCGGCACGATCGCCTTCTCCAAGTCGGGCGCCGTGCCGCAGGTCGCCGTCAAGGCGATGACGGGCTCGATCTCGCGCGGCGATGTCTCGGCCAAGGCCGTGACCATCGATGCGCTGATCGCCAACTATCTGGCGGCACCAGTGATCTCGGGAAAAATCCGTGCCGACAGCGTGACCTCCGGCGGCACGGTTATCCGTGGCGTCGACGTCGATCTGAAGCGCGACGGCGAATGGACCGGTTTTTCCGGTGGCGCCACCGTCAAGGATATTCCGCTGAAAGCCGGTGGGCGGGTCAAGGCGGTCAAGGGCACGACGACGGTCGAACTTGCCTCCGGCGAGGCGACCATCCGCGGCATCAAGGCGGCTATCGCCCAGGCCTCGACCATCAACATCGCCAATGGAGTGCCCAGCCTCGACAGGCTGGTGCTCAACCTCGGCGGCGGCACGGCGACGGTCACGGGCAAAGCTGGGCAGGCGCTCGACCTCAACGCGACGCTGGCCCGCGTCCCGATCTCGATAGCCAACAGTTTTTCGCCGGGCCTCGATGCCGCCGGTTCCATCTCGGGCACGGTGAAGGTGACGGGTGCGCCGGCCAATCCGGCCGTTGCCTTCAAGATCGATGCAGCAGGCGTTCAGACGTCGCAGACCCGCGGTGCAGGCTTCGGCGCCATGGGCGTTTCATCCTCAGGTACGTATTCGGGCAACAGACTGACCTTCGACGCCAACATGAGCGATGCCGCCGGCCTCGGTCTCAAGGGCGGCGGCACGATGACGACATCAGGCGCGCCCACGCTTGATCTCAACTTTTCCGGCAAGGTGCCGTTCGCCTTCCTCACCAGGACACTCGCCGCGCAAGGCTTGTCCTTGAGCGGCACGGCCGACGTCGATATACAGGTACGCGGCCCGGCAACGTCGCCGGTGATCTCAGGCACGGTCCGCACGTCAGGCGCCCGCCTGCTCGACGCGCGTTCGGGGCTTGCGATCAACGACATCACTGCCGATGTCGCCGTCGGTGGCGGCGTGGCAAGGATCAATCGACTGACCGGCACGCTGTCGACGCGCGGCAGCCTTTCGGCCAGCGGCACCGTCGGCATCGATCCGGCTAAGGGTTTTCCGGCCGATCTGTCGATCAAGCTCGTCGACGGCCGCTATACCGACGGCAAGGTGGTCACCGCCAATCTTGGCGGCGACCTGACCGTCAAGGGACCACTCACCTCCGCGCCGGTGATTTCCGGTACCGTCAACCTGGCCAAGACCGTCATCACCGTACCCGAAAAACTGCCCGGCTCGCTGGCCGAGCTCAACGTCAAGCACAAGAATGCGCCCGCCGCCGTGCGTGCGCAGGACAAGGCGTTGCGCCCGGCCGCTGCAAGCAGCGGTGGCGGCGGCAGCGGCCTCATTCTCGACGTCACGGTCAATGCGCCGAGCCAGATCTTCATCCAGGGCAGGGGCGTCGACGCCGAATTCGGCGGGTCGCTGCGGCTGACCGGCCCGGCATCGTCACCCCAGGCGGTCGGCACCTTCACCTTGCGGCGCGGGCGGCTGACGATCCTTGCCAAGCGGCTGACCTTCACCGAAGGCACGGTCGGCTTTTCCGGCTCTCTGGTGCCCTACCTCAATCTCACGGCGCAATCGAAGACGACCAGCGCCACCGTGACCATCGTGGTGTCGGGCGAGGCGACCAACCCGAAATTCACCTTCTCCTCGGTACCGGCGCTCCCGGAGGACGAGGTGCTGGCGCAGCTGATCTTCGGCCGTTCGATGTCGAACCTGTCGCCGCTGCAGATCGCTCAGCTTGCCGAGGCTGCCGGACAACTGGCCGGCGTCGGCGGCTCGACCTCCCTGCTGCAGAACCTGCGCAGCGCGATCGGCATCGACGATCTCGACGTGATCACCGACGAAGAGGGCGGCACCGCCGTCTCGGCGGGCAAGTATCTCAACGACCGCACCTACGTGACGATCCAGAAGGGCGACAGGCCGGGCTCGGGCAAGGCAACCGTCGATCTCGACGTTGGGCGCGGCGTCAAGCTGCGTGGCGAGGCAACCGACGCCGGCGAAGCCAAAGGCGGTGTTTTCTACGAACGCGAATATTGAAACCGGGCGTTCGCGCAGAACAACTGGTTGCCCGAAGAACGAGCGGCGCAGCAGCGAATGTCCCGGTTTAATTGCCCGTGGAGATTTCGGACGAAATCCCTGGCGCAGTAGCAAATTTGCGCCAAGACTGTCGCTATCGCGCGAACCGGCCTGCTTTCAAAGTTGCACATTCCTTGGCATGTTCCCAATCCGTGCCGTCTTTGACATCATGGCGCGGATGCGGAATGTTAAAAGGCAGAAAGCCAACAATGGGAGTTAGTCATGACGATCTACAAGAGTAACGGCGACCGCGTTCCCGATCACATCCTGGCCATGGCCGAAGACGCCAAGGCAGGCAAGATGGATCGTCGCGAATTTCTGGCTCTCGCCAGCGTCTTCGGCGCCTCGACGGCGATGGCCTATGGCATGCTTGGCCTTGCAGACCCGACGCCGGCCAAGGCGGAAGAGGTCCAGGGCAAGAAAGGCGGCGTGTTGAAGGTCGCGCAATGGATCAAGGATCCGAAGGATCCGCGCAAGTCCGACTGGTCGGAAATCGCCAATGCCGAGCGCCAGGCGCTCGAGCCGCTGGTCAAATATACCACCGAATACACATTCCGCCCCTATCTGCTGGAGAGCTGGGACGTGAATGATGACGCTACCGAATACACGCTGCATGTGCGCAAAGGCGTCACCTGGAACAACGGCGATCCGTTCACCGCAGACGACGTCATCTTCAACCTCAAGCGTTGGGCCGACAAGAAGGCCGAAGGCAATTCCATGCCGGGTCGCCTCGGTTCGCTGGTCAAGGACGACAAGCTGGATGAGAGCGCGGTGACCAAGGTCGACGACCACACGATCAAGCTGACGCTCAGCAAGCCGGATATCGCGCTCATTCCCAACGTGTGCGACTATCCCGGCCTCATCGTCCACAAGACGTTCGATGAAAAAGGCGGCGACTTCAAGTCCTGCCCGATCGGCACTGGGCCGTTCGAGCTGGTCTCCTACGATGTCGGCCAGAAAGTGGTCTACAAGCGCCGCGAAGACAACAAATGGTGGGATGGTGACGTCTTCCTCGACGGCATCGAGTTCATCGACTACGGCACCGATCCGGCGGCCATGGTCAGCGCCTTCGAAGCAGGCGAGGTGCACACCAACTTCGAGACGTCGGCCGACTATGTGTCGATCCTCGACGGCATGGACCTGGTGAAGTCGGAGATCGTCACCGCCTCGACGATCGTCTGCCGCACCAATGTGACCAACAAGCCTTACGGCGACCAGAAGGTTCGCAACGCCCTGCAGCTCGCGGTCGACAACAATGTCGTCCTCCAGCTCGGCTACGGCAATGCCGGCACGGTTGCCGAAAACCACCATGTCGCCCCGATCCATCCGGAATACTACGAACTGCCGAAGATTGCTCGCGACCCGGCCAAGGCGAAGGCGCTGATGGCGGAAGCCGGCCAGGCCGATTTCGAGCACGAGCTGATCACGGTCGACGAGGACTGGCACAAGAATACAGGCGATGCGATCGCCGCGCAGATGCGCGACGCCGGCATCAAGGTGAAGCGTACGGTGCTGCCGGGTTCGACCTTCTGGAACGACTGGACGAAGTATCCGCTGTCGATGACCAACTGGAACATGCGGCCGCTCGGCGTCCAGGTTCTGGCGATCGGCTATCGCACAGGTGAAGCCTGGAACGAGACGGCCTGGTCGAATCCGGAGTGGGATGCCAAGCTCAATGCTGCGCTCGCAGTCGCCGACGCCGCCAAGCGCAAGGAAATGATGAAGGATATCGAGCAGATCCTGCAGGATTCCGGCATTATCATCCAGCCTTATTGGCGCAAGCTCTACAGCCATTCGGTCAAGGCGGTGCAGAACTACAAGATGCACCCGACCTTCGAGCGCGACTATGGCAAGGTCTGGCTCGAGCAGGCCTGACCGGACGATCCGGAAAGGGGCGTCTCGCCCCTTTCCGTCGCTCTTTGCATGATCCATGGACCGGAAGTCGGCGCAGCAAAAAGTTGCGGACTCTTCGGCCGGGGTCTGCAATAAAAAGGGTATTGCATCTGGGACTGGTCTGAAGGCTTGTTCTGCCGCTGGTGGCAGGGCGGCTTGCAAACCGGTTCCAACCCCCAACCCGACCGGCAGGGGACCGCCATGCTTTCTTTCGTTATCAGGCGTCTCGGCACCATGGCATTGACGATGCTGTGCCTGACGATGATCGTCTTCTTCCTGGTCAATCTCGGGCCCAATCTGAAGAAGCTGGCGATCAGCCAGACCGAAATGCACACATCCGCCGAGCAGCTTGAGGCCTGGCTGGTCAACCATGGCTATCGGCAGAATTTCTTTGTCCGCTACGGCCAATGGCTGGGCATCATGCCAAAGCAGCCGGTGACCGACCCGGCGACCGGCAAGCCCGCACAGCGTTTCTCCTTCTGCAACGATCCGGTCGTGCCGACATTCTCCGGCATCCTGCAAGGCGATTTCGGTTGCTCGACGAAGTTCAAGACGACGGTCGCTTCGAAACTCTTCCCGGCGCTCAGCGCCACCGGCATCCTGATGCTCTGCGTGCTGGCCGTGATGGTGCCGGTCTCGCTTTTGATCGGCATTCTCGCCGGCATGCGCGAGGGCTCACGCACCGACCGTACATTGTCGGTGGCTTCGATCGCCTCGACGGCGACGCCCGAATACGTTTCGGGCGTCATCTTCACCGTGATCTTCGCCTCCTGGCTCGGCGTGCTGAACGGTTCGGCGGCCTCGGCCAGCCAGGGCATCACCTTCTACAATTTCACCTTGCCGGTGATGACGCTGGCGATCTACGGCATCGGCTACATCGCCCGCATGACCCGCGCCTCGATGGTGGAGGTGATGACACAGCAATATATCCGAACCGCTCGGCTGAAGGGCCTCTCCTTCGGCAGCGTGGTGATAAAGCACGCTCTGCGCAACGCGCTGATCGCACCGTTCACAGTCATCATGCTGCAGTTTCCCTGGCTGCTCACCGGTGTCGTTATCGTCGAGGTGATGTTCCGCTACCAGGGTTTCGGCTACACGCTGGTCGAGGCCGCCGGGAACAACGACATCGATCTTCTGCTCGGCTGCTCATTGGTCTCGGTGTTTATCGTCCTGATCACACAGCTCATCTCCGATGTCGGCTACGCGTTCCTCAATCCGCGCATCAGAGTTCAATAGGAGACCGGGCGGATGCAGGTCGAATATCTCAGCGCCCTCAACGTCGTACTCGGCGTGCTTGCCCGCTTCTGGCCGGTCTGGATCGCTCTTGCCCTGGTGATGGGAGCGAGCTTCGGCTACAAGAAGAAACTAGGCCTTTACGGCCAGCTTTTCGACAGCGGCGTCGGCATTGTCGGCGTCGGCATCTGCCTGTTCTGGCTGTTTACGGCGATCTTCGCGTCGACCATCTCGCCCTTCGATCCGCTTGCCCAGGTGCCGATCATGAAGGACGCGCTGCCGGGCGCGATCGAGCCGGCGTCGAAACTTATATACTATTTCGGCGGCGACAAGCTCGCCCGCGACGTGTTCTCCCGCATGGTCTATGGCAGCCAGATCGTGCTGATCATCGCGCCGGCGGCGACCGGTTTTGCGCTGATGGTCGGTATTACGCTCGGCCTGCCGGCCGGCTATTATGGCGGCAGGATCGATACGGTGCTGTCCTTCCTCGCAAACCTTGTGCTGGCCTTCCCGGTGATCTTGCTGTTCTACCTACTGGTGACGCCGGGCATCATGGACACGCCGATCCCCTACGCGATGGCAGGGCTGTTCTTCCTGTTTCCGATCATCTTCTTCAGTGTGCTGTTCTGGACGCGCTACAAGAACCGTCCCGACCGCCTCTATATCCTGCTTGGCCTGACGTTGGTACTTGGCGGCTGGATCTATGCCGGCCTTGTCTTCGATGCCGATCCGTTCAAGATCATCCACATCGATCCCAACCAGCTCAACATCTTCGTGGCGGTGGTGTTCGCCTCCAGCCCGGGCGTGTTCCGCATCGTGCGCGGCCTGGTCATGGACATCAAAACGCGTGACTATGTTGCGGCGGCGCAGACGCGCGGTGAATCGCCCTGGTACATCATGCTGTGGGAGATATTGCCCAATGCGCGCGGGCCGCTGATCGTCGACGCCTGCCTGCGCATCGGCTACACTACGATCCTGCTCGGCACGCTCGGCTATTTCGGGCTGGGACTGGCGCCGGAAAGCCCGGACTGGGGCACGGCGATCAAGGATGCAAGCCGGCTGCTGCGCTCCTTCATCCACCCGGCGCTGCCGCCGACGATCGCGTTGATGTCGTTCGTGCTCGGCCTCAACCTCCTGGCGGATTCGCTGCGCGAACAGTCTATGAAAGATTGATGCCGGGAAAGATTGATGCCGGGAAAGATTGACGGCGGGAAGACCGAGGCCGGGTTCGGCCCGACGTGCCTGAAGAACAAGGATTGGAGCGACCCATGAATGAGGCAGTTCGAAATCCCGCCAAGCCGACCAATGGGCCGACCAATGAGCCGATCATCGAGATCGAGAACCTGTCGATCTCCTTCTTCACCCGTAAGGGCGAGATCCCGGCGGTCATGGATTTTTCGTGCACCGTCATGCCCGGCGAGGCAATGGGCATCGTCGGCGAATCCGGTTGCGGCAAGTCGACCGTGTCGCTCGGCATCATGCGCGACCTCTCCAACATCGGAAAGATCGTCGGCGGAAAGATCAAGTTCCAGGGCAAGGACATGGGAGAACTGTCCGACGAGGAACTGCGCGCCATCCGCGGCAACAAGATCGCGATGATCTACCAGGAGCCGATGGCCAGTCTGAACCCGGCAATGAAGGTCGGCCAGCAGCTGATGGAAGTGCCACTGATCCACGACAAGGTGTCGAAGGACGAAGCTTATAAACGCGCCTTGGAAATGGTGCGCGCGGTGAAGCTGCCGGATCCCGAACGCATGATGCGTTCCTATCCGCACCAGCTTTCGGGCGGCCAGCAGCAGCGCATCGTTATTGCCATGGCGCTGCTGTCGAAGCCGGCGCTGCTCCTGCTCGACGAGCCGACGACAGCGCTCGACGTGACGGTGGAAGCCGGCATCGTCGACCTGGTCAAGGGGCTGGGCGAGAAGTTCGGCACCTCGATGATCTTCGTGTCGCACAATCTCGGGCTGATCCTGGAGACCTGCGACCGCATTACGGTGATGTATTCGGGCGAAGCGGTGGAGACCGGCAAGATCAAGGACGTCTTCGACCGGATGCGCCATCCCTACACGCAAGGCCTGTTCCGCTCGATCCCGCTGCCCGGCGCCGACAAGAATTCGCGGCCGCTGATCTCGATCCCGGGGCAGTTGCCGCTGCCGCACGAGCGGCCGAAGGGCTGCAATTTCGGCCCGCGCTGCCACCATTTCGTCGAGGGCGTCTGCAACGCCGCCGAAATTCCGATGATCGCGGTCGAAGGCCATGACGGGCATTTCTCGCGCTGCGTGCGCTTCAACGAGATCGACTGGGAGGCGCTGCCGCCCGGCGCCAAGAAGGTCAACGAGCGGGTGGTGCCCGGTGCGCCGGTGCTCCAGATCGAAGACCTCAGGAAGTATTACAAGGTCGGCGGCAGCGAAGTGTTCGGCTCGAGCGAGGGCCGCGTCGTCAAGGCCAACGAGACGATCTCGTTCATGGCCCGCGAATCCGAGACCGTCGCTATCGTCGGCGAATCCGGCTGCGGAAAATCGACCCTGGCCAAGGTGCTGCTCGGCCTCGAAACGGCGAGCTCCGGCCGCGTTAAGCTCGGCAACAAGGAGATCCAGTCGACCGGGATCGAGAAGCGCAGCGTCGACACGGTGTCATCGATCCAGATGGTGTTCCAAAATCCGTTCGACACGCTCAATCCGAGCCATTCGGTCGGTTCGCAGATCATCCGTACGCTGGAAAAGTTCAATGTCGGCAACACGGTGGCCGACCGCCGCAAGCGGATGCTGGAATTGCTCGACCTGGTGAAGCTGCCAAGGGCGTTCGAGTCGCGCAAGCCGCGCCAGCTTTCAGGCGGTCAGAAACAGCGCATCGGCGTGGCGCGGGCTTTTGCAGGCGACGCCAAGGTGGTGGTGGCCGACGAGCCGGTCTCGGCATTGGATGTGTCAGTGCAAGCGGCGGTGACCGAGCTGCTGATGGATATCCAGCGCAAGAACAAGACGACGATGCTGTTCATCAGCCACGATCTGTCGGTGGTGCGCTACATCGCCGACCGCGTCGTCGTCATGTATCTCGGCTATATCGTCGAGCAAGGCACGACCGACCAGATCTTTTCGCCGCCCTATCACCCCTACACGGAGGCGCTGCTGTCGGCGATCCCGATCGCCGACACCAGCGTGGTGAAGAGGCACATCGTGCTTGAAGGCGACATTCCGTCGGCGATGAACCCGCCCTCGGGCTGTCCGTTCCAGACGCGCTGCGGCTATAAGAAGCTGGTGCCTGACAATCTTTGCGAAACCAAGGTGCCGCCGGTCAAACATCTCGGCGACGGCCATATGAGCCTGTGCTGGTTGGCCGACGACGTGCTGGCGAAAATGGAGCCGGTGATCAAATTCGACAAGGAGCACGCGGCGAATGAGGGCGTGCCGGACGATGCGCCGCACGGTACTGGTCCGGGCTTTGCCGGCGATCCGCCCAAGCGTCCACACGGCAAGACCGGCAGCGCGGAAGCCGATGCCGAGGGCCAGGCAGCGGAGAATGGAGAAGCGGTCGCCAAAGCCCGCCGTCACGAGGTCCGCGACGAGGTTTCAGAGACCGGCGGCATCTCAAGCTCTGACGACAGCGCGGTGGCACCAATCATGCCGCCGACTGTCGGCGACGGCCGCCAGGCCGAGGACGCCACGCGCAAGCCGCGCAAACCCAAGGGCGGCTGAGAGCCGTTGGTAGGCTAGCGCGCGCATTGCCGTAGCTGCGCGGCGTAGTCCTGCGCCATCTGTTCGGTGGCGTGCGCATAGCGCTGCACGTCGGCGTCGCCGCGACTGCCGCGCTTGTAGGCATTCCAGCCGAGATAGTAGGCGAGATACAGATTGTATGTGTCGTTGCGGGCGACGCCGAGCGTGTCGGCGGTCTTGGAATGATACCAGCCGACAAAATCGACGGCATCGGCAAACCTGGTGCGGCGCGCTGCCCAGCTGCCGGTCTCGTTCTGGTATTGCGCCCAGGTCCCGTCGAGCGCCTGCGAGAAGCCGGTGGCGCTAGAGATATGTTTCCAGGGAATGAAGCCCAGCAGCTTGGTGCGCGGCGGCCTGGCATTGCTCTTGAAGCCGGACTCCTTGCGCACCGTCGCCATCAGCACGGGGACCGGCACACCGTACTTCTGCTCGGTGCGTTGTGCCGCCGCCTGCCAATTGTCGAACCAGCCGTCATTCTGGTCGAAAACGGCGCACACATCGTTGATGTGGTTCGGCGGCGTCGCGCAGGCCGAAAGCGTCAGCGGCACGGCAATCGCTACAATTTTACCAAAACTCGACCTACGCATTGGAAGAGCATTAGGCCGAAAACATAAAAGGAATCTTGCTGTCTTCCTTAACGGCTCATCGGCCGCTTTGCCAACACTGAGCGGGTATAAACATTCCGACGTTTGCTGTCGCTTTTACCGACGTGAAATTCCCACAATGGCGCCTTGGCTAAAATCACGCCCGCAGGTGGCGGATTCTTGACAGCCCGATGCTCATGCCGGCGCTTTGATGCGCCGCATGAGCGAACCAAGACGCAAGCGCGGCGCCGAGCGAACCAGCAACAGGGGACCGACCGCCATCCCACAACTGCCGCACAGGCGGGTGACAAACCCTTATCCGCCGATGGCGATGCTCTCGGCCGACCAGATCGAGGCGATACATGAAGCCTCTATGCATATTTTGGAGAATTTCGGCATCGAGGTGATGAGCCAGCGGGCCCTGTGGCTATTCGAGAAGGCCGGGGCCAAGGTCGATCATGCCTCGATGAACGTCCGCATCGATCGTGGCATGATCGACAAAGCGCTGAAGACGACACAGTCCAGCTATACGCTTACGCCGCGCAATCCCGCCCATGCCGTCCACCTCGGCGGCAATACCATCAACTTCACGCTTGTCGCCGGGCCGCCGAATGTGCACGACATGGAGCGCGGCCGCCGTGCCGGCAATTTGCGCGATTATTCCGATCTCGTCCGTCTGGCGCAGCATTTCAACTGCATCCACATGCTCGGCAACCAGGTCTGCGCGCCGGTGGAGCTGCCGGCGAATTCCCGTCACCTCGACACCTATTTCGCCAATCTGACACTGACCGACAAAAGCTTTCACGTCTCGGCCATCGGCCGCGGCAGGGCGCTCGACGGCATCGAAATGATGGCAATCGCGCGCGGACTGACGGTTGACGAGATGCGGGACGATCCCGGCGTCACCACGATCATTTCGGTCAACTCGCCGCGCCGCTTGGACGAGATGATGGCCGAGGGACTGATGACCATGGCCGAATTCGGCCAGTCGGTGGCGGTGACGCCGTTCACGCTGATGGGAGCGATGAGCCCGGTGACGCTTGCCGGGGCGCTCGCCCAGCAGAATGCCGAGGCGCTGTTCGGGGTGGTGCTGACGCAGCTCGTCCGCCCCGGCGCGCCGGTGATGTATGGCGCCTTCACCTCCAATGTCGACATGAAGTCGGGTGCACCGGCCTTCGGTACGCCTGAAAACACCAAGGCGAATATAGCGTCCGGACAGTTGGCGCGGCGCTACAAGTTGCCTTACCGCACGACGCCGGGCTCGGCTTCCAATGCCGCCGACGCGCAAGGCGCCTATGAGACGCTGATGGCGCTGTGGGGCGCGGTGCTCGGCCACGGCAACCTCATTTACCACGCCGCCGGCTGGCAGGAGGGCGGGCTGACTGCGTCGTTCGAAAAGTTCATCATCGACGTCGAGATGATCCAGCACATGATGGAGTTTTTGCGCCCAATCGAAGTCAACGAGGCCGAGCTCGCCGTCGAAGCTCTGGGTGCGGTGCCGACCGGCGGCCACTTCTTCGGCGAGCCGCACACGTTGGAACGCTACGCCACGGCCTTCTACCAGCCTATGCTGTCCAACTGGCAGAATTTCGAGGCTTGGCAGGAAGCTGGTGGGCTAGACGCCACGGCGCGAGCGACAAGGCTGTGGAAGAAGGCGCTGGAGGACTATGTCGAGCCGGTGATGGAAATCTCCAGGCGCGAGGCGCTGGACGCGTACCTGGTCAAGCGCAAGGAAGCGATCGGGGCGGGCGAGCCCTAAGCGCCACTGTTCTCGGATTTCTTCTCCTTCAGAATCATAAAACCCATCCAACTCTTTGAAATAACGAGAATCCTATGAAATCACATGCAAAGGTCGTGGTTGTCGGCGGTGGCGTTGTCGGGTGCTCCGTGCTGTTCCATCTCGCCCGCCATGGCTGGACCGACGTCGTTCTATTGGAGCGCGACGAGCTGACCTCCGGCTCGACCTGGCACGCGGCCGGCGGAATGCACACGATCAATGGCGATCCCAACGTCGCCAAACTGCAGAAATACACGATCTCGCTCTACAAGGAGATCGAGGAACTGTCGGGGCAGGCGACCGGCGTGCATTTGACTGGCGGCGTCTTGCTGGCCGCGACGGAGGCGCGGCTCGACTGGTTGCGCGGCGTCGTCGCCAAGGGCCGCTATCTCGGCATCGAGCTCGAGGAGATATCGCCTGATGAGGCTGCCGAGCTGATGCCGTTGCTCGACCCCAAGCAGTTCGTCGGCGCGGTCCGCAACAAGGAGGACGGTCATCTCGATCCGTCGGGCGTGACCCACGCCTATGCCAAGGCCGCGCGCAAGCTCGGTGCCGAGGTCGAGCGTTTCACCAAGGTCGAGGACATCGTGCGGCGCGCTGACGGGCTGTGGCGCGTCATTACCAACAAGGGCGAGGTGGTGGCCGAGCATGTGGTCAACGCGGGCGGCCTGTGGGCGCGCGAGGTCGGCCGCATGGTCGGGCTGGAGCTGCCGGTGCTGGCGATGGAGCACATGTACCTGATCACCGAGGACATGCCCGAGGTGGCCGCCTGGAACCAGAAGACCGGCACGGAGATCATCCACGCGGTCGATTTCGACGGCGAGCTGTATCTGCGCCAGGAACGCGGCGGCATGCTCATGGGCACTTACGAAAAGGCCAACAAGCCATGGTCCGAGTTCCAGACGCCATGGAATTTCGGCCACGAACTGCTCGAACCCGACATCGACCGCATCGCACCGTCGCTGGAGGTTGGCTTCCGGCATTTCCCGGCGTTCCAGAACACCGGTATCAAGCAGATCATCAACGGACCCTTCACCTTCGCGCCGGACGGCAATCCGCTGGTCGGGCCGGTGCGCGGCCTGCCGGGGTTCTGGGTGGCCTGTGGTGTCATGGCGGGGTTCTCGCAGGGCGGCGGCGTCGGGCTGGCGCTGTCGAACTGGATGATCGAAGGCGATCCCGGTGCAGATATCTGGGCGATGGACGTTTCGCGCTACGGTGACTGGGCCACGATGGCCTACACCAACGCCAAGGTGCGCGAAAACTATTCGCGGCGGTTTTCGATCCGCTTCCCAAACGAGGAATTACCGGCCGGCCGGCCGCTCAAGACGACACCGGTCTACGATCTGTTGTCGGCGAAGGGCTCGCAGTGGGGGGTCGCCTATGGGCTGGAGGTGCCGCTGTGGTACGCGCCCGAAGGCGTCAAAGACGAATTCTCCTGGCGCCGCTCGAGTGATTTCGAGCATGTCGCGAAAGAGGTGGAGACGGTTCGGCAGCGCGTTGGTCTGTCGGAAATCTCGTCATTCGCCAAATACAAAGTAACCGGCGAGGGCGCTGCAGCCTGGCTCGACTGCGTGCTTGCCTGCAAGCTGCCGAAACCCGGCCGCATGACGCTGGCGCCGATGCTGAAGGAAGACGGCAGGCTGATCGGCGATTTCACGCTGGCCAATCTCGGCAATTCTGAAAGTGACGATTGGTTCCTGGCAGGCTCCGGCGTCGCCGAGCAGTACCATATGCGCTGGTTCGAAGCGCATCTGCCGAAGGACGGCTCTGTCAGCATCGAGGCGCTGGGAGCAAAACTCACCGGCTTATCGATCGCCGGGCCGCGCGCGCGGAAGCTTCTTGAAAAGGTCACACGATCTGACGTGTCGAATACGGCCTTTCCATTCATGGCCATCACCAGGATGGATATCGGCATGGCGCCGTGCCTGGTCGGGCGCGTCAGCTACACCGGCGACCTCGGCTACGAAATCTGGGTGGCGCCGGAATATCAGCGTGCCGCCTATCAGGCGCTGATGGCGGCGGGCGAGGAATTCGGCATCGGCCTGTTCGGCTCGCGCGCCCTCAATGCGCTGCGGCTCGAGAAGAATTACGGCTCATGGGCGCGCGAATACCGGCCGATCTATGGGCCGCTGGAGGCCGGCCTCGACCGCTTCGTCGCCTACGGCAAGCAGGCTGATTTCATCGGCAAGCAGGCGGCGCTGGCCGAGCGCAAGCAAGGCGGCAGACTGCGGCTGCGGGCCTTTGTCGTCGATGCTGCCGATGCCGACGTCATCGGCGACGAGCCAATCTGGTATGGCGGTGCCGTGCGCGGCTGGGTCACGTCGGGTGGTTACGCGCATCATTCAAAAAAGTCCGTCGCCATCGGCTATGTGCCGAAAGAGATTGCCGACGAAGCCTGCGGTTTCGAGATTGAGCTTCTGGGCAAACGCCACGCCGCGCGCATGCAGCCGACCCCGCTGTTCGACGCGAATTTCGAACGGATGAGAGGGTGAGGAACCGGTTCGCACAGCGAATTCGCCGTGCCGGTGGCACGGCGAAAAGTTCCGAACGCCGGGGAGCTGTCGGAGGCAGCGGGCCCACGGCCGGGAGACGGTGAATTACGAAGCCTGGCGGTTGTCCAGCGCCAGGGCGCCGGCGCCGGCGAACACCAGATAGAGGAAGATGAAGCAGAACGATATTGCCGCATCGCCGCCGTTGTTGACCGGGAAGAAGTCGCGCGGCATGTGCGCCATGAAATAGGCGATCGCCATCTCGCCGCTGAGAAGGAATGCCACCGGCCTGGTGAAAAGCCCCAATACCAGCAGGATGCCGCCGGCGAATTCCAGGATGGCCGCAGTCAGCGACAGCCCGCTCAGGGTGCCGGCATGGTCGCCGACAGGGAAATTGAAAAGTTTCTGAGTGCCGTGCTCGATGAACTGCAGCGCCGTCATGATGCGCAAGGCGGCAAGAGCGAACGGTTGATATCCGGCCAAGCCTTCGAAAAGCTTCATCTACGACTCCATTTCCACCTCGCCCGGCCATAGGTCATCACCAAAGGCCGGACCATTCACATGATCCGGCCTGCCATCAACTGTCGGTGAGTGAGTCGTGAGGAGTGCTGCAGCCTTGGGGCCGCACGAAGGCGGCCCCGCAATTGGCGCGGCCTGTTACCGCGTCGGTGCCATCAGCGCGAAATGGGCGCCTTGCGGGTCCGTGCACTGCACAATCCAGCTGCCGCCGGGAACCTCCATCGGATCCATGAGGATCTTGCCGCCATTATCGGTGACACGCTTGGCTGCCGCGTCGATGCCGGGCACGTTGAAATAGAACTGCCAGACCGGCGCCGGGATCTGCTCGGGCTTGTTCATTATGCCGCCAACGGGCCCGCCGCCGAAGGCGAAAAGCTGGTAGACGCCCATCGGACCCATATCCATGGCGTCGCCCTTCTCCCAGCCGAACTGGCTGGAATAGAAATCGAATGCCGCCTTCCAGTCTGACGTGTAGAGCTCATGCCAGCCGATGTTGCCGGGTGTCGACGATGGCAGCGGCGGCTGGTCGGGGCCGCTGGGCTGCAGGAAGTTGAATATCGCGCCTTGCGGGTCGGCAACGACGGCGAAGCGGCCGACGCCAGGAATGTCGTCGGGCTCGCGGTGAACCGCGCCACCAGCCTTCTTGAGGGACGCCGTTGCGGCATCGACGTCCCTGGTGAGGATATAACCGATCCAGGCCGGCGGCATGCCCATCTTGCGCGCGTCCTCGGGCAGCGTCATCAGCCCGCCGACGCCGCGCTCGCCGACATTCATGACGATATAGCGCGGCATGCCCGGGGCGCCTTCGAAAGGCTGCCCCCTCCAGCCCACCACCGAGGTGTAAAACGCCTCGGCGGCGTCGAGATCGGTGGTCATCAACTCGTACCAGAAGAAGGGCATCGGGGACTGTGGCATTGTCGTGCTCCTTGCGGTTTGTACATCGATCATGCGCGATCCATTCTAGGACGATCTTCGCGACGAAAATCAGACAGCGGCCAAAAAAGTTATGGCGCACAGCCCGTGGCCTGCGCGCTTTGTGTTTGGATTTTCCTACAGCGGAGGATCTTCGGTCTATACCACCCGGCTGGAACGCCGGCGGCCTATATCGCTCGTGGCGGCTTAGCCTGCGAGACGTGCATCCGCATGGTTGTTATGCGTTTCTTCCTCGTTCGCGGGGGATGGCATCAAGTGCTCAAGCTTATGCAAGCGCCTAGCGCCGACGAAGCGGCATTTCGGCCTTTCGACAGAGCCATCAGGCAGCTCAAAATATGAGTTTTATTATCATGTTTGTTGAACCGTTCCAGCGGCTTGCGCCGAAAATTGACCAATTGATAAAAAAATAAAACGTGCTAGCCTTCCCCAAAACAAGAACATGGGGAACTGACGATGCCAGAAGGCCAGTTCAAGCAAGGCATTGCCGGCGGGCGACTTTCGCCGGAACAATATGCCGACAATTTTTCCGATCTGCATCCGCCCCTCGATCATCACGAGGCGCTGGTCGAATCCGACCGCTGCTATTTCTGCTACGACGCGCCGTGCATGAATGCGTGCCCGACCTCGATCGACATCCCGCTGTTCATCCGCCAGATCGCGACCGGCAATCCGATCGGCTCGGCCAAGACGATCTTCGACCAGAATATTTTGGGCGGCATGTGCGCCCGCGTCTGCCCGACCGAGACGCTGTGCGAAGAGGTCTGCGTGCGCGAGGTGGCAGAAGGCAAGCCGGTGCAGATTGGTCGCCTTCAGCGCTACGCCACCGATGTCGCGATGGCCGAAAACAAGCAGTTCTACAAACGCTCCGAGCCGACCGGCAAGACGGTCGCCGTGGTCGGCGCCGGACCGGCCGGGCTTGCGGCCGCGCATCGGCTTGCCCGCCACGGCCACGACGTGACCATCCTGGAAGCCCGGCCGAAGCCCGGCGGGCTCAATGAGTACGGTATCGCGGCCTATAAGAGCGTCGACAATTTTGCTCAGGCCGAAGTCGACTATGTCACGTCGATCGGCGGCATCGACATCCAGAACGGCAAGGCGCTCGGCCGTGATTACCAGCTGTCGGACCTGACCAGGAATTACGATGCGGTGTTCCTCGGCATGGGGCTTGCCGGCGTCAATGCCTTGCGGGCGGATGGCGAGGAGGCGCCAGGCGTCACCAATGCCGTCGAGTTCATTGCCGAGCTTCGTCAGGCCAGTGATCTGGCCAGCCTGCCGGTCGGCCGGCGTGTTGTCGTCATCGGCGGCGGCATGACGGCGATCGACGCGGCGGTGCAATCGAAGCTGCTCGGTGCCGAAGAGGTGACGATCTGCTATCGGCGCGGCCCGGAGCACATGAATGCCTCCGAATTCGAGCAGGATCTGGCTGCCGCCAACGGCGTCATCATCCGGCACTGGTTGCAGCCAAAGCGGGTCATTGCCGACGCCGGCAAGGTGTCGGCGATCGAGCTCGAATACACCGCGATGGACGGCGACCGGCTCGTCGGCACCGGCGAGCGGCTGACGCTGACCGCCGATCAGGTGTTCAAGGCGATCGGCCAGAGCTTTGTCCCGGCTGCGCTCAACGGCAGCGGAGCCTTGCTTGCCCTGGAAGCCGGCCGCATCAAGGTCGACGCGGAAGGGCGCACCTCGCTGGCCAATGTCTGGGCTGGCGGCGACTGCATTTTCGGCGGCGACGACCTGACTGTTTCAGCCGTCGCGCAAGGCCGCGATGCGGCGGAGAGCATTCATCGGGCACTGACCTCGAACGGGAGGGCATGAGCATGGCAGACATCCGCAACAATTTCGTCGGCATCAAGTCGCCGAACCCGTTCTGGCTGGCCTCGGCGCCACCGACCGACAAGGCTTACAACGTCATCCGCGCCTTCAAGGCGGGCTGGGGAGGCGTGGTGTGGAAGACGCTCGGGGAAGAGGGCCCACCGGTGGTCAACGTCAACGGGCCACGCTATGGCGCGATCTGGGGCGCCGACCGTCGTCTGCTCGGCCTCAACAACATCGAGCTGATCACCGACCGCGACCTGCAGGTCAATCTGCGCGAGATCAAGCAGGTCAAGATGGACTGGCCCGACAGGGCAATAGTCGTCTCGCTGATGGTGCCGTGCGAGGAGCATGCCTGGAAGGCGATCCTGCCGGTGGTCGAGGAGACCGGCGCCGACGGCATCGAACTCAATTTCGGCTGCCCGCATGGCATGTCGGAACGCGGCATGGGTGCGGCGGTCGGCCAGGTGCCGGAATACATCGAAATGGTGGTGCGCTGGTGCAAGGCCAACACCCGCATGCCTGTCATCACCAAGCTGACGCCCAACATCACCGACATACGCAAGCCGGCACGCGCTGCCCTTGCCGGCGGCACCGACGCGGTGTCGCTGATCAACACCATCAACTCGATCACCGGCGTCAATCTCGATAGTTTCGCGCCGGAGCCGACGATCGACGGCAAGGGTTCGCATGGCGGCTATTGCGGCCCGGCGGTGAAGCCGATCGCCATGAACATGGTGGCCGAGATCGCGCGCGATCCGGAAACGAAGGGCCTGCCGATCTCCGGCATCGGCGGCATCACCACCTGGCGTGACGCCGCCGAATTCATGGCGCTCGGCGCCGGCAATGTGCAGGTGTGCACGGCGGCGATGACCTATGGCTTCAAGATCGTGCAGGAGATGATCGCCGGCCTGGAAAACTGGATGGACGAGAAGGGCCATGCCTCGCTGGACGACATCATCGGCCGCGCCACGCCCAACGTCACCGACTGGCAGTATCTCAACCTCAACTACGTCGCCAAGGCGCATATCGACCAGGACGCCTGCATCAAATGCGGCCGCTGCCACATCGCCTGCGAGGACACCTCGCACCAGGCGATCACCAGCATGGTCGACGGCGTCAGGCATTTCGAGGTAATCGAGGCCGAATGCGTCGGCTGCAATCTCTGTGTCAATGTCTGTCCGGTCGAGAATTGCATCACCATGGAGCCGCTGGCGGCCGGCGTGATCGACCAGCGCACCGGCAGGCCGGTATCGCCGATCTATGCCAACTGGACGACGCATCCGAACAATCCGATGGCCAAGGTGGCGGCGGAGTAGCATTGCGAAAAAAAGCGGCGTTCATGGGCGCCGCTTTTTAACTTTCCTATTGCAGATAAATGTTATCCACGATAACCTATATCCATGAACAGGAGAGCGAAATGAAACTGGGCGAAGGGGTCGAGGCGGCTATTCATTGCGCCGCCATGCTTGCCGGCGTTGATGGCGCCGCGACCTTGCCGGGTGCTGCCATGGCCGAAGCGTTCGGGCTGTCGCCGAGCTATCTGCTTAAGCATCTCAACATGCTGACAACGTCGGGCATTCTGGAATCGGTGCCGGGGCCGTACGGCGGCTACCGGCTGGCGCGGCCGGCGGAACGCATAACGCTGCTCGATATCGTGCTGGCCGTCGAGGGGCGCGAACCGGCCTTCCGCTGCGCCGAAATCCGCCAGCGCGGCCCAGCGAAGCTCGATGCCTCGGTCTATCTCAAACCTTGCGGCATCAACGTGGCCATGCTGAAGGCCGAGCGTGCCTATCGCGCCGCGCTCGCCGACGCCCGGCTGTCCGACATCGTTGCAGAATACACGGCGGACGCCGATCCCCGTTCGATCGCCGCGAACTGCGCCTTCGTCGAGCGCCATCAGCGGCCGCAGAAATCAAGTTCAACCAAGCAAGCATGAAAGGCTACAGACGATGAAACAGAGGCTGCAATTTTTCGGCGCGGCGCCGGAGATCATGAAGGCGGTGTCGGCGCTCAACAAGGCAGTCGACGAATGCGGGCTCGAAAAAAGCCTGTTGCATCTGATCAAGCTCAGGGCGTCGCAGATCAATGGCTGCTCGTATTGCGTTGAGATGCATAGCCGCGAAGCGCGCCGCGACGGCGAAAGCGAGCAGCGGCTCTATCTGGTCTCCGCCTGGAAGGAATCGCCGCTGTTTTCCGAGCGTGAACGCGCAGCATTCGCCTGGACCGACGCGCTGACCAGGATCGCCGATAACGATATTTCGGACGAACTCTATGCAAGGACGCTCGAGCATTTCTCGGAAGAGGAACTGGTCAAGCTGTCGGTTGCGCTCGGCATGATCAACACCTGGAACCGGCTTTGCGTTCCGTTCCATGCAATCCATCCGATGCCGGCGGTCATGGCCGCTTGAGAACCAGGCGCGCGGCCTTGCGCCGCGCGCCTCTTTTCCAAGGACCGACAGCATGTTTTCAAGCTTTAATAATGAGATCCTATTCGCCGCCCGCCTGCTGCTTGGCGGCGCCTTTGTCTTTGCCGGCCTACGCAACATTCAGAACGCGGCGTTGGTGAGCCAATTGATGACGACGCGCGGCGTGCCGCAGGCGCGGCTGGTGCTGTGGCTGGGGATCGTCCTGCAGATCATCGCCGGAGCGCTGGTGATCGCAGGCATCTGGACCGCTCTGGCGGCGGCATGCCTGATCCTGTTCCTGATTGTCGCTACGCCGATGTTCCATAACTTCTGGGATCATCAGGGCCCGGAGCGCGCGTCCCGCATCAATGGCTTTGTCGGCAACGTGGCGTTGACCGGAGGATTTCTGGCGCTGATCGCGCAACCGCTTTGACAACGACCGTCGCCTGGGGCAGCCGCTTTACGCCGCATACCGCAAACCTCCGTCGCAGGTCAGGATCTGGCCGGTGACGAAGCTGTTCGAAACCAGGAACGCAATTGCCTCGGCGACGTCCTCGGCGCGGCCGATGCGGCCGACCGGCGTCTTGCCGGCATATTCGGCAAACACCGCCTGCCGCTGATCGTCGGGCAAAAAATCCCACCATGGCGTGTCGATGACACCCGGTGCCACGACATTGACGCGTAACGGCTTCAGCTCCATCGCCAGGATCGGCACCACGGTCAGTAGCATGCCGTTGACAGCGGCGATGCCGGCGACGCCGGGCGCCGACAACTGCGCCGACACCGCCGAGATGAAAGTCACCGAACCGCTCTTGTTCAGCGTCGGCAAGGCGGCCTGCAGGCAGGAGAGCTGTGGCCGGACCTTCTCGTCGACGCCACCGCCGATGTCGGTCAGGTCAAGTGTTTCGAACGGGCCGAGCCCCTTGCCGCCGCTAGCGGCCAGCACCAGGTGATCGAAAGGGCCGAGATCGCTGAAGAACTGGCGAACCTCGTCCGGCTTCGCGGCGTCGAAGGCAGCTTTTTCGACCGCGCCGCCAAGGCTTTGCCATGCGTTGTCGAGCCTTTCCTGGTTGCGCCCGGTGATCGTCACCTTCATGCCCGGGCCGAGCAGCTTTTTCGCGGTGGCCAGGCCGATGCCGGAGGAGCCGCCGACCACCACGGCGTGATTGGTTTTCTCGATCATGAATTTTCTTTCTTCGATGTTTCGGAGGAGCGTGCGAGCCCGACAAGGCCGAGACTCAATTCGCGCAACTGCTGCCTCGCCTTCGCGTCATAGGCTTGTGCATCAGCACGGGATTCTCTTTGGCCGTCGAAATAGAGGCCGCTTCGCCCCTCTAGCGCCGGCGATGTGGCGAGGTTGATGATGGCCTCGGCGCCTGTTTCGACGGAGCTCCAGGGTGTGATGCCCGCCTGCCGCACCATCGTAGTGTTCATGTAGCTTGCCGGATGCAGGCTGTTGACCGTGACGCCGGTGCCGTTCAGCTGCTCCGCCAGATCGATGGTGAACATGATCTGCGCCAGCTTGCTCTGGCAGTAGGCACGGACGCCGTCATAGGAGCGGGTCAGCATGACGTCGTCGAAGTCGATCGCCTGCTGGCCGGCCGAGGCGACGTTGACGATGCGCGCCGGCGCGCTGGACTTGAGCAGAGGCAACAGCTCCGTGGTGAGCAGGAAGCCGGCGAGATAGTTGACGGCAAAGCGCAACTCGTAGCCGTCGGCGCTGACCTGGCGTTTCGCGTTGGGGCCGGCGGTGCCGACGCCGGCATTGTTGATGAGGACATCGAGACGCTTGGTCCTTGCGCGCACGGCCTCGGCGAGGCGGCGAACTTCCGCCAGGGAGGAGAGGTCGGCGACCAGCAGCTCAGCCTTGCCGCCGGCAGCTTCGATTTCGGCCACGATCGCCTTGCCCCTTGTCGCGTCGCGGCCATGCACCAGGATGCGCGCGCCGCCGGCGCCGAGCCTTTGCGCGACGACGCGGCCGACGCCGTCGGTAGACCCTGTGATGAGGATTGTCTTGTCTTTCAGTTCCATGTTCGGAGCCTCCATCTCGTAGCTCTGAGCGGAAAGATGGGGCACCAGCCACTTGGCAAACAGTTCAAACTTTATCCTGGTATCGGTACTGCTATAATAGCGCCGATGGATTCCACCACGCATTCCGCCGAAGACAGCCGCCGCCGCGAGCTTGGCGCCTTCCTGCGCTCGCGGCGCGAAAGGCTGACGCCTTCGGCCACCGGCATCTCGACAGGGTTGCGCAGGCGCACGCCGGGGCTGCGGCGCGAGGAAGTGGCGATGATCGCCGGCGTCGGCACGACCTGGTACACCTGGCTGGAGCAGGGCCGCGACGTTCGGCCGTCGGCAGAGGTGCTGACGGCGCTCAGCCGGGCGCTGCGCCTGGACGCGGCCGAGCAACGGCATCTGTTCATCCTTGCCGGCCGACCGCAGCCGGAGCGTCGCGTCGACGCGCCGGAAAAAGTCGACAGCCCGTTACTGCACATGCTGCAGAGCCTGATCCTTCAGCCGGCCTATGTCCTTGGGCGACGCTGGGACGTGCTGGCCTGGAACTCTGCCGCGGCAGCCGTGTTCGGCGACTATGGTCTGCTGGAGGGCGATGCCCGCAACATCGTACATATGGTTTTCACCAGCCCGCAGCACCGGCGCCTGCTGGTCGATTGGGAGGAACTGGCGCGTGCCGTGCTGGCGTCATTCCGGGCAGAAAGCGCCAGATATGTCGGCGATCCGGATTTCGAGCGGCTGATCGCGCTGATGACGCGCTCGAGCCCGGAGTTTCGCGCCTGGTGGCCGCTACGCGACGTGGCCCGCAACCTATCGGGTGTGAAGCATGTCCGGCACCCGATAGCGGGCGCTATGGCTTTCGAGCATATGAGCCTGTCGATCGACGACGGCTCGGACATGAAGCTGATCGTCTACACACCGCTCGCCGAGCAAAACTCGATCGCCAAGCTCGAACAACTGCTGGAGACGCTTCCGGCCGAGCGGCGCAGCGCGTGATGCCCATCGCTTCGCTGAAGCCTCAGCCCTTCGGCTTCAGCCCGTCGATGAACAGTTGCTCGAGAAACCTTGCGGCATCCTCGAAGCGGCCGTCGCCGCCGCGGTCGGGGCCGAGCACGGCGCGGACCTGGACGTCGAAATCGGCATAATGCTGCGTCGTCGCCCAGATCGAGAAGATCAGGTGCCAGGGGTCGGTGCGGGCAATCTTGCCGGCGCGCATCCAGCCCTTGATGACGTTGGCCTTCTCGTCGACCAGTGTCTTCAATTCGCCCTCCAGCATCGGCATGATGCGCGGCGCGCCCTGCAGGATCTCGTTGGCGAACAGCCGGCTCTCGCGCGGGAAATCGCGCGCCATTTCGAGCTTGCGCCCGATATAGCTGCGCAGTTCGGTCAAGGGATCGCCAATGTCGTCGAGTTCGCGCAGCGGCGCCAGCCAGGTGTCGAGAAGCCGCTGCATCAGCGTCTCGTGGATGTCCTCCTTGCGGCGGAAGTAATAGAGCAGGTTCGGCTTCGACATGCCGGCGGCTTCGGCGATCTGGTCGATGGTCGAGCCGCGAAAACCGTTGGTGGAGAAGACTTCGAGCGCCGCCTCTAAAATGAGCTCGCGCTTTTCCAGCTGGATGCGGGTGCGGCGAGGAGCGGAGCTTTCGACCGCCCCCGTCACCTCGAAAAACCTTCGCCGCGAGGCGTGTCTGGACCAATTCTCTGGACCAGTTTTTCTCCGCCCTGTGGAGCGCACTTCGAAAGCCGCATTTCCGCTAGTAATCCCTTGACCGCTGATAAGGCGGTGCTAACGTTTGTCCAACCGGTCAAAAATTTGCGTAGCACGAAAACGCAGCAAAGACCAAGTGTTGGAAAGACCAGGCGTTAGCCGCACCGAAACGGGTTACAAGGGGAAGTCTTGGTCATGTCCAACCGGCTGAAAGTCACGCCGAACGATCTCAGCGCATTCTGGATGCCGTTCACGGCAAACCGGCAGTTCAAGCAGGCGCCGCGCATGTTCGTGTCCGCCAAGGACATGCATTACACGACCAGCGACGGGCGCAAGGTTCTCGACGGCACCGCCGGCCTGTGGTGCGTCAATGCCGGCCACTGCCGTCCGAAAATCACCGAGGCGATCCAGAGCCAGGCGGCAGAGCTCGATTATGCGCCGGCGTTCCAGATGGGTCACCCGATCGTGTTCGAGCTTGCAAATCGGCTGGTCGATATCGCGCCGAAGGGCATGGACCATGTGTTCTTCACCAATTCCGGATCGGAATCGGTCGAGACCGCGCTGAAGATGGCCATCGCCTATCACCGCGCAAAAGGCGAGGGCTCGCGCACCCGCCTGATCGGCCGCGAACGCGGCTATCACGGCGTCAATTTCGGCGGCATTTCGGTTGGCGGCATCGTTACAAACCGCAAGATGTTCGGCACGCTGCTCGGCGGCGTCGATCACATGCCACACACCCATCTGCCGGAAAAGAACTCCTTCACCAAGGGCGTGCCCGAGCATGGCGCCGAACTGGCGAACGAATTAGAGCGTATCGTTGCCCTGCACGACGCCTCGACAATCGCCGCCGTCATCGTTGAGCCGGTTGCCGGTTCCACCGGCGTCATCCTGCCGCCGAAGGGCTATTTGCAGAAGCTTCGCGAGATCTGCACCAAGCACGGCATCTTGCTGATTTTCGATGAGGTCATCACCGGCTTCGGCCGTCTCGGCACGCCGTTTGCCGCCGACTATTTCGGCGTCACGCCCGATATCATGACCACCGCCAAAGGCGTCTCCAACGGCGTCATCCCGATGGGCGCGGTGTTCGTGAAGAAGGAAATCCACGACGCCTTCATGACCGGGCCCGAGCACATGATCGAGTTCTTCCACGGCTACACCTATTCGGGCAATCCGATCGCCTGCGCCGCGGCGCTGGGCACGCTCGACACCTACAAGGAAGAGGGGCTGCTGACGCGCGGCGAGGAACTGGCGCCGTACTGGGAGGACGCGCTGCATTCGCTGAAGGGCGAGCCGAACGTCATCGACATCCGCAACATCGGCCTGATCGGCGCGATCGAACTGGCGCCGATCGCCGGGCAGCCGACGAAGCGGGCCTTCTCGGCTTTTGTGAAAGCGTTCGAGCGCGGTGCATTGATCCGAACCACCGGCGACATCATCGCGCTGTCGCCGCCGCTGATCATCACCGAGGGCCAGATCAACGAACTGATCGACCACGTCCGTGATGTGTTGCGATCGATAGACTAGGAAGGGTGTGAATGGCCTCTGCAAAGCGCGAAGCGGCATTGGAGAAGGAAAGGCAGTCTCTCGAGACGGCCTATTTCGATGCTTTACTTGTTGCGCTTCGCGATTGCGCCGACGGTCGATGGGGTCTGTTCGGCCAGAACGAAGGAACCCTTCCGGCACATCTCGAAGATCGTCATTTGCCGGAAAGTGTAAAGCGGCTGGACGCAATAGGAGACGAGCTTGTCTTGGTTCGAGAAAAGATGGGTTTTGCCGACCTCTTTGCTCCTATGCAGCGGCTGGTTGAATTGAGGGCGGAGCAAGGGTCCAATCGTCCAGGAGAACCGCGCCTGGCACAAATGTTCCTCAATGAACTGAAAGCGTAAAGGACTATCCATGGCCGCCCCCGGCGAGAATCTGCGAATCAATTCAGACCGTTTGTGGGATTCGATAATGGAGATGGCGAAGATCGGCCCCGGCATTGCCGGCGGCAATAATCGCCAGACCGTTACCGACGAGGACGGCGAAGGGCGGCACCTGTTCAAGCGCTGGTGCGATGAGGCGGGGCTCGAAATGGGCGTCGACGAGATGGGCACGATGTTTGCCCGCCGCGAAGGCACCGACCCCAGCCTGCCGCCGGTCTATGTCGGCAGCCATCTCGACACCCAGCCGACCGGCGGCAAGTATGACGGCGTGCTCGGCGTGCTCGGCGGCCTGGAGGTCGTGCGCTCGCTCAACGATCTCGGCATCAAGACCAAGCACCCGATCGTCGTCACCAACTGGACCAACGAGGAAGGCGCCCGCTTTGCGCCGGCAATGATGGCGTCCGGGGTATTCGCCGGCGTGCTCGACCAGGCCGACGTCTATTCACATGTCGACAAGGACGGCAAGAAATTCGGCGAGGAACTCGAACGGATCGGCTGGAAGGGCACCGAGAAAGTCGGTGACCGAAAGATCCACGCCTTCTTCGAATTGCATATCGAGCAGGGCCCGATCCTCGAGGACGAGGGCATCGACATCGGTGTCGTCACCCATGGGCAAGGGTTGAAATGGCTGCAGGTGACGCTGACCGGCAAGGAGGCGCACACCGGCTCGACGCCGATGCCGAAGCGGCGCAATGCCGGGCTCGGCATGGCGCGGGTGATCGAATTGGTGCACGAGATCGCCATGGACTACCAACCCGACGCCGTCGGCGCGGTCGGCCATATGGAGGTCTATCCGAACTCGCGCAACATCATCGCCGGGCGCACCGTCTTCACCATCGACATCCGCTCGCCGGAAAAGGAGGTGCTGGACGCCATGGACGGGCGCATCCGCGAAGGCATCGACACGATCTGCGACGCGCTCGATATCAAATATCAAATCGAGCAGGTCGGCCATTTCGACCCGGTCACCTTCGACGCGGGCTGCGTCAAGGCTGTGCGGGATGCGGCGGAGCGCTTGGGATATACGCATCGCAATATCGTCTCGGGCGCCGGCCATGACGCTTGCTGGATCAACCGCGTTGCGCCCACCGCAATGGTGATGTGCCCTTGCGTCGACGGTCTCAGCCACAACGAGGCCGAGGAAATCACCAAGGAATGGGCAGCGGCCGGCGCCGATGTGCTGTTCCATGCGGTGGTCGACACGGCGGTCATTGTCGAATGATGGGATAGCCTCGCAACGCCGCTCACAAGAAGCGCGAGAGAACAAGGGAACAAGAAAATGACCAAAGTCATCAAGAATGGCACCATCGTCACCGCCGACCGGACGTGGAAGGCCGATGTGCTGTTCAAGCACGGCAAGATCATCGGCATCGGACCGGATCTGCATGGCGACCATGAGTTCGACGCCAGCGGCTGCTATGTGATGCCGGGCGGCATCGACCCGCATACCCATCTCGAAATGCCGTTCATGGGCACCTATTCGGCCGATGACTTCGAATCCGGCACCCGCGCGGCCCTTGCAGGCGGCACGACGATGGTCGTCGATTTCTGCCTGCCATCGCCGCAGCAATCGCTGCTCGAGGCCCTGCAGATGTGGGACAACAAGACCTCGAAGGCGTCCTGCGATTATTCCTTCCACATGGCGATCACCTGGTGGGGCAAGCAGGTGTTCGACGAAATGGCCACCGTCGTCGACAGGGGCATTACCTCGTTCAAGCATTTCATGGCCTACAAGGGCGCGCTGATGGTCGACGACGACGAGCTCTATTCGTCGTTCCAGCGCTGCGCCGATCTTGGCGCGCTGCCGCTGGTCCATGCCGAGAATGGCGACGTGGTGGCCGCCCTGTCGCAGAAGCTGCTGGCGGCGGGCAACAACGGCCCGGAGGGGCACGCCTATTCGCGCCCGCCGGAAGTGGAAGGCGAGGCGACCAACCGCGCCATCATGATCGCCGACATGGCTGGCGTGCCGCTGTATGTCGTGCATGTCTCCTGCGAGCAGGCGCACGAGGCCATCCGCCGCGCGCGGCAGAAAGGCATGCGGGTGTTCGGCGAGCCGCTGATCCAGCATCTTACGCTGGACGAGAGCGAGTATTTCAACAAGGACTGGGACCATGCGGCGCGCCGTGTCATGAGCCCGCCCTTCCGCAACAAATGGCACCAGGATTCGCTGTGGGCCGGCCTGCAGGCCGGGTCGCTGCAAGTGGTGGCGACCGACCATTGTGCCTTCACCACCAAACAGAAGCGCAACGGCGTCGGCGACTTCACCAAGATTCCGAATGGCACCGGCGGGCTCGAGGATCGTTTGCCGGTACTGTGGACGACCGGCGTCAACACCGGCCGGCTGACGATGAACGAGTTCGTCGCGGTGACCTCGACCAACATCGCCAAGATACTCAACATGTACCCGAAGAAGGGCGCCATCGTCGAAGGCGCGGACGCCGACATCCTCGTCTGGGACCCGAAGCGCAAGAAGAAGATCACGGCCAAGAAGCAGCAGTCGGTGATCGACTACAACGTCTTCGAAGGTTTCGAGGTGACCGGCCTGCCGCGCTTCGTCTTTTCGCGCGGCGAACTGTCCATCGAGGAAAACGAAGTCAAGGCAAAGCCCGGCCATGGCGAGTTCGTCGCTCGTGAGCCGAACGCGGCGGTCAACCGGGCACTGTCGACCTGGAAGGAGATTTCCGCGCCGCGCAAGGTGGAACGTACAGGCATCCCGGCGACGGGCGTTTGAGCTTGGCGAGCCACGGTGCGATTATCTCACTGGCCGCGGTGATCCTTGCCGCCCGGCCGGCGGCGGCTGACGTCCTTGCCGGCTCCTATGGCAATGGGGTCGGTTGCGCTGGCGTACGGCTCGGTTATCAGGACAGCGACGATTATGTCGTGCTGACCGCCGACGGCGTCGAAACCTATGGCAGCGGCTGCGAGTTCGCACGGCGATTGACGACGATGCCTGGCACCCAGTTGTTGAACTCCACCTGTTTCGCCGAGGGCGAGGAGGGGACGACCACGGATGCCGTCAAGGTCGTCAACAAAGGAGGGGATGGTTTCTTCGTGACCATTCCCGGCCTTGAGGAGATAGGGCCGCTGAAATCATGTTCGTGACGGTGCCGATGACGGCCGCCGCCTCGATGCCGGCTTCAGGCGACCAACCCGTCCAGTGCCGGCAGCAGGACGACGCTTTCCTGTTCGTTGGGATCGGTGCGGGCAATGACCGCCGAGGCGGGGCTGTCGCTCAGATTGGCCGGCAGATGCGGCACGCCGGCCGGAATGTAGAAAAGATCGCCGGCCTTGACCACGATATGCTGTTCAAGCCGGTCGCCATACCAGGTATGGACTTCGCCGGAGAGCACATAGATCGCGGTTTCATGGTTTTCGTGCAAATGCGCCTTGGCGCGGGCACCCGGCGGCATGGTCAGCAGATGCATGCAGATGCCGGACGAGCCGACTGTTTCGGCGGCGATGCCGGCAAAATAACTCAGGCCCTGTTTGCCTTCATAAGAGCTTTCAGGGCGGATAAGATGGCACGTCGGTTTGGGCGACATCGGGGTAACTCCGGGCGTCTATCTGATGGGACAAGGGCGCGTCGATTTGGGGCGAGTAGGACTGGGCGAGTGGAAAGCAACATCGGGGTAAAATCAATGGGATTCCGGCCGGCGCCGCAGTGGCCGGAAGCGACAGGCTACGGCCGATGACGGGAGTATCGCCAGCCGTTGTTTTGGCAAGCAAGCTTGGCCTGACCTTCCAGACCAACGATGGTCCGGTGCAGGCGCTGTCTAATGTCGACCTGACCATCGGCAAGGGCGAATTCGTGTCCTTCATCGGGCCCTCCGGCTGCGGCAAGACAACCTTGCTGCGCGTGATCGCCGATCTGGAGAAGCCGACATCGGGAGCCATCTCCGTCAACGGCATGACGCCCGAGCAGGCGCGCCAGAGCCGCGCCTATGGCTATGTCTTTCAGGCGGCCGCACTTTATCCGTGGCGCACGATCGAGCGCAACGTGGCGCTGCCGCTGGAGATCATGGGCCTGTCCAGGGCGGAGCAGGCGGCGCGCATCAAGCGAACCCTCGACCTCGTCAACCTCAGCGGCTTCGAGAAGAAATACCCCTGGCAGCTCTCGGGCGGCATGCAGCAGCGCGCCTCGATCGCGCGGGCGCTCGCCTTCGACGCCGACCTTTTGTTGATGGACGAGCCGTTCGGCGCGCTCGACGAGATCGTGCGCGATCACCTCAACGAACAGTTGCTGGAGCTTTGGGAACGAACCAACAAGACCATCTGCTTCGTCACGCATTCGATCCCCGAGGCGGTGTATCTGTCGACGCGCATCGTCGTCATGTCGCCGCGCCCGGGGCGTGTCAGCGACGTCATAGAATCGACGCTGCCGAAAAAGCGGCCGCTCGATATCCGCGAGACGCCGGAGTTCCTGGCCATCGCCGCGCGGGTGCGGGACGGGCTGAGGGCGGGGCACAGCTATGATGATTGAGGCGGCGCGGAACGGGCTTGCGCGTTCGGAGGTGCATCGCCCTCGCGAGGGAGGCGCTAACCGTGCATTCGTCATCCTAGGGCGGAGCCGCCGCGAAGCGGCGTGCGCAGACCCTAGGATCCATGCCGTGACGTCGGCCGAAACGCGCAAGCGGTCGAGAATAAGCGCCGGGCAAGCCAGCGCAAGCGCCGTTCCTTCCAGAGAGGGAGCTATTTTCAGCACCGCTTCGGAACGGGAAGGTAACGGAATGGATCCTAGGGTCTGCGCCGCGTCGCTTCGCTCCTCGCTGCGCCCTAGGATGACGAAGGGGTGGTTGGGGGCGCCCTTTACGCACGCCGCTTCGCGGCTGCTCCGCCCTTCGAAAGAAACGAATGCCGGGGCGAAAGTGCCCGGCCTCCGCTTCGCTCCAGCCACCCTCTCCCCGTTGGGGAGAGGAGGGCGCTTACCCGGCGAGGCCTGCTAGAATGGACTCGTTTCGCGACAAGATCGTTCCGGTGACCTCGATCCTTCTGGGCGTTGTCGTCGTCTGGTACGTCATGGCTGTCGTCCTTAACACGCCGTTCCAGCGCGATCTCGACCGCCGCGCCAATCAGACACCGGGTATTGTGGAATTCATCGGTAAGACGCTGGCGCAGCCGAAGCCGACGCTGCCGGCGCCGCATCAGGTGGCAGTGAATTTCTTCGAAAACACCTTTCTGCGCAGCATCACCTCGAACCGCAGCCTTGTCTACAATGCCTGGGTGACGCTGTCGTCGACGCTGCTCGGCTTTGCCTTCGGCACGGCGCTCGGCATCGTCATCGCCGTCGGCATCGTGCATGTGGCGACGCTCGACCGCAGCCTGATGCCGTGGATCATTGCCTCGCAGACCATTCCGATCCTGGCGGTGGCACCGATGATCATCGTTGTGCTGGCCGCTGTCGGCATCACCGGGCTGATCCCGAAGGCGCTGATCTCGACCTATCTGTCGTTCTTCCCGGTGGCGGTCGGCATGGTGAAGGGGCTTCGCTCGCCCGAGCTTACCCATCTCGACCTGATGCACACCTATAATGCCAGTCCTTCGCAGACCTTCTGGAAATTGCGGGTGCCGGCCTCGGTGCCGTTCCTGTTCACCTCGATGAAGGTGGCGGTGGCCGCCAGCCTGGTCGGCGCCATCGTCGGCGAGCTGCCGACCGGCGCCGTCGCCGGCATCGGCGCCAAACTGCTCGCCGGCGCCTACTACAGCCAGACCATCGACATCTGGTCGGCGCTGGTTGCCGGGTCGGTGGTCGCGGCGCTGCTGGTTATGCTGGTCGGCATTGCCGGGCGCCTTGTCGACCGCGCCATGGGCGGGAGGCCGGCATGAGCTCGCTCCTGAGCCTTTCCTCAATCACGCCTCGATCCTGGCAGGGGTATGCCGCGCTTGTCCTGTTTGTCGGCGCGCTGCTTGTTTTGCCGCTCGTCAGTGCTACGCCCGGTTACGGCATGGCGACTACGGTTTCGATTTTCATTCTGCTGCTCGTGGCAATCGAGGCCGACAACTTTCCACCGATGATCGGGGTGGTGTTGCTGTTCCTTGGCGCGCATGGCGCGGCGTGGATGCTGCTCGCCGGCATAACCGGCAATGAGGGCAGCGCTCGCGCATCGTTCTATCTGCTGCTCGCCGCCGCGTGGTTTTTGGCCTGGCGCTGCGTAACCGTGTTGTCGTCGTTTCGCCCGATATCGCGCTGGGCGTCAACCGCCCTGCGCCTGATCATTCCGGCCATCTTCGGCGCCTGGATCCTGATCATCTGGGAAGCGGTGACGCGCGGTGCCGGCATTCCCTTTATCCTGTTGCCGCCGCCAAGCGCCATCGGTGCCCGCATCGTCGGCTCGCTGCCGGTGCTGGGGGCCGATGTCAGGCAGACCATCTTCAAGGCGGTCATCTTCGGCTATGTAGTGGGGAGCAGCGCCGGCTTCCTCGTTGCCATCGCCGCCGACCGCGTGCCGTTCCTGCGGCGCGGGCTTTTGCCGATCGGCAACATGGTGTCGGCGCTGCCGATCATCGGCGTCGCGCCGATCATGGTCATGTGGTTCGGCTTCGACTGGCAGTCGAAGGCAGCGGTGGTCATCATCATGACCTTCTTCCCGATGCTGGTGAACACCGTCGCCGGGCTTGCCGCCTCCGGCCATATGGAGCGCGACCTGATGCGCACCTATGCCTCGAGCTATTGGCAGACGCTGTTCAAGCTGCGGCTGCCGGCGGCCGCGCCCTTCATCTTCAATGCGTTGAAGATCAATTCGACGCTGGCGCTGATCGGCGCCATCGTCGCCGAGTTCTTCGGCACCCCGGTGGTCGGCATGGGGTTCCGCATTTCGACGGAAGTCGGCCGGATGAACATCGACATGGTGTGGGCCGAAATCGCAGTTGCAGCACTTGCGGGTTCGGTCTTTTATGGCGTGGTCGCTCTTTTCGAAAGAGCAATCACGTTTTGGCATCCCTCTGTCCGTGGTGGATAGGGCGGTGGGTTTAGGGCGCTAACTTCAGAGGGTAAAACATGAAAAGACTTGTTGTTTCGATGCTGGCCGGCGCGATGTCGCTTGCCGCGTTCCAGGCGATGGCCGCAGACAAGGTGACACTGCAGCTGAAATGGGTCACCCAGGCACAGTTTGCCGGCTATTATGTCGCCAAGGACAAGGGCTTCTATGAGGCCGAAGGCCTCGACGTCGAGATCAAGCCCGGCGGTCCCGATATTGCGCCGGAGCAGGTCATCGCCGGCGGCGGTGCCGACGTCATCGTCGACTGGATGGGCGGCGCGCTGGCTGCCCGCGAAAAGGGCGTGCCGCTGGTCAACATCGCCCAGCCGTTCAAGAAAGCCGGTATGGAGCTGGTCTGCCCGAAGGACGGGCCGGTCAAGACAGAAGCCGACTTCAAGGGCCACACGCTCGGCGTCTGGTTCTTCGGCAACGAGTATCCGTTCTATGCCTGGATGAACAAGCTTGGCCTCAAGACCGATGGCGGGCCGGACGGCGTCACCGTGCTTAAGCAGAGCTTTGACGTGCAGCCGCTGATCCAGAAGCAGGCGGATTGCATTTCGGTGATGACCTATAACGAGTACTGGCAGCTCATCGACGCCGGCTACAAGCCGGAAGAGCTGACCGTCTTCAACTATTCCGCCATGGGCAACGATCTGCTCGAAGACGGGCTCTATGCCCTGGAGGACAAGCTCAAGGATCCGGCCTTCGAGGACAAGATGGTGCGTTTCGTGCGCGCTTCGATGAAGGGTTGGAAATACGCCGTCGACAATTCCGACGAAGCGGCTGGCATCGTCATGGACAATGGCGGCCAGGACGAGAATCACCAGAAACGCATGATGGGCGAAGTCGCCAAGCTGATCGACAATGCCGATGGCAAGCTCGATCCGGCGACCTACGAGCGCACCGCCAAGGCGCTGCTCGACCAGAAGATCATCAGCAAGGAGCCTACCGGCGCCTACACGACGGCGATCACCGACAAGGCCATCAAATAGGGCTGTCAAACTGGCTTGTAGCGGAAAAGGGGCGGGCGACCGCCCCTTTTTAGTGGGATGTAAAATGAACGTTACCGGCGGAAACATCCGCTCGCAAAATCGTTGTGCCGGTGCATCCGCCTCAAGGGTGTCACAACGGAGGTTTCCATGCGCATCCAGTCCTTCACGCCGATGCTTTCGGCGCTGGCCATTTCTGCAGCCATCTTCTCTGCTTCACCGGCCTTGGCCGAAATCATAAAGATGACGGCGACGCTCGATGGTGCTCAGCAGAGCCCACCCGTCACAACGAAGGGCAAGGGCACCGCCACGCTCAGGTTCAACACCACAACCAAGAAACTCAGCTGGACAGTGAGATATTCCGGCCTCAGCGGGCCGGCGAAGGCCGCACACATTCACGGCCCGGCGGCAAAGGGCGAAAACGCCGACCCGGTGATACCGTTCGAAGGCAAGCTGAGGAGCCCGATCAAGGGCTCGGCGACGTTGACCGATGCCCAGGCGACCGATTTGGAGGCGGGCAAGTACTACGTCAACATCCACACTGCGGCCCACGCGGATGGCGAGATCCGCGGGCAGATCGAAAAGGCGCCGTCGACGATGTAGCGCAGCGATCATAGCGCTGCATCAACCTGTTGAAGTTTGGGAAGGGATTCGACCTTCCCGTTGGCGCTCAGGCCCTGTCCCGTATCTGGGTCATGGTCCGCGTCGGCGTGATTGCCTCGGGATCGAGCCTGATCTCGACGATCGACGGTTTGCCGCTGGCGCGGGCGCGTTCGAAGGCCGGCGCGAAGTCGGCGGTCCTCTCGACTGTTTCGCCATGACCGCCATAGGCACGCGCGAGCGCCGCGAAGTCGGGATTCTTCAAATCCGTGGCGACGACACGGCCGGGATATTCGCGCTCCTGGTGCATGCGGATCGTGCCGTAGATGCCGTTGTTGACGACAATGACGATAATCGGCAGTGCGTATTGCACGGCGGTGGCGAATTCCTGGCCGTTCATCAGGAAACAGCCGTCGCCGGCGAAGGCGATCACGTCGCGGTCGGGGAAAAGCTGCTTGGCGGCGACCGCCGCCGGCGTGCCGTAGCCCATCGAGCCGGATGTGGGTGCTGCCTGCGTGCCGAAACGCCGGAAGCGATGGTAACGATGCACCCAGGTGGCGTAGTTGCCGGCACCGTTGGTGAGGATGGCGTCGTCAGGCAGCATCGTTTCGAGATAATTCATGATCGGCCCCATCTGGACGGTGCCGGGGCCGCTCTCCGGAGGCGTCGACCAGTCGAGATAAGCGGCGTGCAGCTTCGCTGCCTCAGCCGCCCACACCGGCCCCGCGGCCGGCTTGCGTCGGGCAAAGGCTTCGACGAAAGCGGCAGGCGAGGCATTAATCGCCAGCGCCGGCCGATAGACGCGGCCGAGCTCGCCGGCGTCGGCATGGACATGGACCAGTGTCTGGTCGGGGTAGGGGCTCTTCAGCAGCGTGTAGTCGGATGACGGCATCTCGCCCATACGGCCGCCGATGAGCAGCACAAGGTCGGCCTGCTTGATGGCGGTTGCTACCTTGGGGTTGATCCCGATGCCGACATCGCCGGCATAGTTCGGGTGGAGATGGTCGAACAGCATCTGGCGGCGGAAGGAGCAGCCGACCGGCAGCGACCAGGCTTCGGCTATCGTCCGCATCCGTGCAACGGCCGGCGCGTCCCAGCGCGTACCGCCGAGGATGACGAAGGGCCGCTTTGCCTTGTTGAGCAACCCTTCCAGCGCGTCGAGCTCGACTTCGCCGGGCCGCGTCTCGACAGGGGTGTAATGCTGGGCTTCCGGTGCCTCGGCGAGGCTGGTCAGCATGTCCTCGGGCAGCGAGATGACGACCGGGCCGGGCCGACCGGAGGTCGCCACCGAAAAGGCCCGCGTGACGAATTCAGGGATGCGTGCGGCGTCGTCGATCTCGACCACCCATTTGGCGATATCGCCGAAGAACCTGACGTAGTCGACTTCCTGGAAGGCCTCGCGCCCCTTGGCGTGGCTGGCGACCTGGCCGATGAACAGGATGAGGGGGACCGAATCCTGCATCGCGATGTGGATGCCGGCCGAGGCATTGGTGGCGCCGGGGCCGCGGGTGACGAAGCAGATGCCGGGCCTGCCGGTCAGGCGGCCGTGGCAGTCGGCCATCATCGCGGCACCACCCTCCTGGCGGCAGACGATGGTGCGGATCGGTGAATCATGCAGCGCGTCGAGCACCGCCAGATAGGATTCGCCGGGTACGCAATAGATACGGTCCGTTCCGTTGGTTTCGAGCGCATCGACGATGAGTTGTCCGCCGGTCTTCATTTTCCTGACCTCTCCAGTTCGGCAAGGATTTCTTCGGTGTGTTCGCCGAGACGCGGTGACGGACGTTCATAGACCAGCGGCGTGCCGGACATGACCATCGGCGCCCGCACCGAGGGCAAGAGATTGCCATGGCCGTCATTGAGGTCGAGCCGCATGCCGCGCGCGATAGTCTGCGGGTCGGCAAACATCTGGCCTATGTTGTTGATCGGGCTGGCCGGCACGCCGGCGGCTTCGAGCCTGGCCAGCAGCGGATCGCGATCGAAGGCCTTCAGCGCCTCGATCATGTGCTCGCGCAGCTTCGCCCGGTTGGCGACGCGGGCTGGATTGGTAGCGAAGTCAGGGTTCGACGCCAGCTCGTCGAGGCCGACGGCAGCGCAGAACTTTGCGAACTGGCCGTCATTGCCGACCGCCAGGATGATGTGGCCATTTTTCACCGGCACCACTTCGTAGGGCGCGATGTTCATATGCGCATTGCCCATCTGCACCGGCGACTGTCCGGAGACGAGGTAGTTGAGGTTCTGGTTGCCGAGCGTCGAGATCTGGGTGTCGTAGAGCGCCATGTCGATATGCTGGCCTTCGCCGGTCTTCTCGGCATGGCGAAGCGCCGCCTGGATGGCGATGACCGAATAAAGCCCGGTGAAAACATCTGATATAGCGACGCCCGCCTTTTGAGGTTCGCGCCCGGCTTCGCCGGTGATCGACATCATGCCGGCCATGCCCTGGATGATGAAATCATAGCCGGCGCGCGGCGCATACGGCCCCGACTGGCCAAAACCGGTGATCGAGCAATAGATCAGCCGTGGGTTGATTTTCCTCAGGCTGTCATAATCGAGGCCGTATTTCTTCAGTCCGCCGACCTTGAAGTTTTCGATCAGCACATCCGATGTCGCGACCAGCCGGCGCACCGTCTCGGCGCCCTCGGGCGTCGAGAAATCGATGGCGATGGAGCGCTTGCCGCGGTTGCAGGAATGGTAATAAGCGGCTGAAAGGTTCTCGCCGTCATGGCCGATGACGAAGGGCGGTCCCCATTTGCGGGTGTCGTCGCCACCGTCCGGGCTCTCGACCTTGATCACGTCGGCGCCGAGGTCGGCAAGCAGCTGTCCGGCCCATGGCCCGGCGAGGATGCGTGCGAGTTCGATGACGCGGATGCCTTTGAGCGGAGGCTCAGTCATGGATCACCGTGGTTGATCGAAAGTGCAGCCTCTATCAATCCCGCGCGCCGCTGTCACGGCCCTTGCAATGGGCCAGTATTACCGTGCCCTCAGCACGCGATCGGCCCAGGCGGCAAAATCGTCCATGATGACGTCTCGGTTGATCTCGTTCAGGCTTTCGTGGCGGGTTTTGGCGTAAACCTTTGAAACGAGATTCGAAAAGCCCATCATGTGCATTCGGCCGGCAAGATGGCTGACCGCCTTGCCGCCGTGCGAGGCCGGATCTTGCTCGCCTCCGACCAGATTGACGAACAGGTCGCGCCGCACGCCGGAGAAATTGCGGTCGCTGCCGCAATGCAGCGTCATCTTGACGATGTCCTGCCACATCGACACCGATGCGTCCCAGCCGCAGAGCGGGTCGGCGATGTACTTCTCGACTTCGGCGGCATCGCGCGACAGCCAGTCGAATGGCGTCCGGCGATCGGGCACTGCCTTGCCCCAGGCCCGGAACGTCAGCCGGGGCAGCATGCGCGACGGTACGTCTGAGCCAAGCCGGAACCTTTCCCAGGCAAGCACGCCCAGCGCGATTTGGCCGAGCCGTCCGGCCGAGAAATTGCCGTTCCAGATCGCGGTGGCATGGATGCGCGCCGAGTGGTGGAGGACAAAGTTCAGCGCGACCGACGCGCCCAAGGAGTGGCCGAAGACGATGACCGGCAGGCCAGGTTGTTCCCTGGCGATGAGATCATGGACGGCGGCGACATCGGCGATGACCTTGGCACCGCCATCCGCATCGGCGAACCTGCCCGGTGGCGCATCGGGCGCCTTGGTGGCGCCGTGGCCACGGTGATCGTGCGCGTAGACCTGGTAGCCGCGCTCGCCGAGGAAATCGGCGAAGCGGGCATAGCGCGCCGCGTGCTCGGCCAGCCCGTGATTGATCTGGACAATGGCGCGCGGTTGGCCGGTGGCGTGTTTCACATAAAGGTTGAGCTCGGCGCCGGTCGGCGATGCCAGCATCCTCTGCTTGTCAAATGGCATGTCTCGCTCCCGTCGGCGACTGTTGGGCGACGCGGCGATCGACGTCAAGAGACGTAGGTACCCATTCGACGGCAATTGACAGTATACTGTCAATGTGATTACATGACAGCATACTGTCAAATTGTCAGCGGCAGATTGCGGGTATGACTGTGAAAACCACCGGGGCCATTTCGCGGCGTGCAATCTTGCTGGCGGGCTTCGCCTTCACGACGGCCACCCTGTTGTCAGGGATTGCTGCGTTCAGTCAGGAAACCAGGGAGATGACCATGATGACGTCCACTGTTCCAGGCCCGCAAGGCCAGCTTGCCACTTACAGGATCAACGCTGGCAATGGCCTGCCGATCATGTTCCTGCATGGAGATTGCAGCCGCGCTTCCCACTGGGACCGCGTGATGCAGCTCTCCGTCGAAGGCCGCGAGGCGGTAGCCTTCGATTTTCGCGGTCATGGCGCCTCCGCGCCGGCGCAGGACGGTGACTACGGTTATGACGGTCGTGCAATGGATGTCGGTGCCGTGGCCGACGCGTTTGGCCTGAAGCGGTTTCTCATTGTCGCGCACAGCGGCGGCGGTGGCGTGGCGCTCGCTTATGCCGCCAGCCATGCCGACCGGGTCGCCGGTGTCTTGCTCGTCGACCCGGCGACCGATCCTCGTGCGCTGCCGCAGGCGATTCGTGACGGCTTTGTCCGCGATCTGGCCGGTCCGCAAGGCCGTGATGTCCTGAACGCCTATTACACGTCGATTGCCGGCCCTAACGCGGCTGTTCGCCAGCGTGTTCTGGCCGATGCGGCAGTGGTCGATCCGGCGGCGAGGGCAGGTGTCGGCAAGGCGCTGGCCGAATGGAACCCGGAGCCGGCACTCGATGCGTATCGCGGGCCTATGTTCGTTTTGGCTACCGAGGCCAGTGACACTCCAGCCGCGCTCCACCGGCTGCGCACGGACATTCCGCGCCAGATCGTGGCGGGCAGCGGCCATTGGGTGATGCTTGACAAGCCCGAGGTCGTAGCCGAAGCCGTTAATAATTTCGTCGCGACCATCGAGGCCGGCCAGAAATGACGACCAGGACCGAAGCGGCAAATGTGCTCACCGAACTGGTGCTTGCCGTGTTCAGGATGAACGGCAGTTTTCTGGACGCGGCCGACCGGCTGGCCGCTCCAACCGGGCTGACGGCAGCGCGCTGGCAGGTTTTGGGTGCAGTTTTGAAGGAGCCGAAATCTGTGGCCGACATCGCCCGCGACATGGGTCTCGCCCGTCAGAGTGTACAGCGGCTGGCCGACATACTGGCTGCGGAGGGGCTTGCCGTCTACGCCGACAACCCGGCGCATCGCCGCGCCAAGCTGTTGTCGATAACCGATGCCGGCCGGGCAGCGGTCAAGAATATCGGCACACGCCAGCATGTTTGGGCGAACCGCATTTCGGAGGGTATGGACCGCGTCCTTGTTGCCGGCCAGCAGATCATAACTCTGACCAGCCGCGGTCGAGACATTGCCGGGATTCTTGCCGCTCTTGATCGCCTGCGTTGCCGGACAGGCGGCGTCGGCGACGAAAGAGCCGGTCATCTTCACATCGGCCCGCGCCGCGCTTGCGCCTACTCACTATCTCATTCGCGTGCCGGGCGCCGATCCGGAGCGCCGCTGGGTCAAGATCAGCTGCGGTCACAGCCTCTCAATGCGCTGGCGATTGTTTTTACGGCCGGCGAAAGAAATCGTAATTCTGACATGTCGCAAGTTTCTAGCTTGCGGCGTGATTCACGAGGAGTGCCGGAATGCGGATTTGGGCGATATGGGGGGCGGTGTTTCTTGCGTTTGGCGGCGCCTGCTGCTTGCCTCGGCGCCGACAGCCAAGGCCGGCTGCCCGAAGGGCGCGGTCGATGCCGTCGGGTTCCAGTAAACAGGCCGTACGCGACTGTCGCTTTGCACCGGGGATGGTATGATCCCGGGGGGTATCATTCGCAGGGGGTGGCGATGAGTGGCGTGACGAGCGGCGCGCTGGCGCGGTTGGCGTTCTGGGCCAAGGGCATGACGGCGACCCGCGACGGCCATATGGAGTGGCCGGGCTTTTCCTACACCGAAGTGGAGTGGGCGCGCATGGCCACGCTCGCCAAACCCGTCGACGGCGGCACGTACCAATTGTTCACGCTGGTCAACGCGGCGATCTTCATCGCCATCGCCGCGTTCGGGATATTCTGTATCTTCCTGCCGCTGGCGGCGCTGCTGTTCCCGCTACCGGCCGAAACCAGTGCGCAGAAGTTTTCGCTGCTCCTAGCGGCATGCGCCTTGCTGATCATCGGCATCGGCCTGCCTATCTCGCTGCGTCTTTCGACCGCGCTGGTGGCGCCGAAGGCAATGCGGGCCGCACTTGTCGCCGTGCCCGGCGATCAGGCGCTTGCGGCAAAAGTGTCATGGCAGATCAACCGGATCACGCTCGTGCTCTGCGGCCTGCTGGTACCGGGCATTCTTCTGTTCATTGCCTACGACATCGAAGCCGGCCCGATTATTACCGCGTTGAAATGGCTGGCGATCGCGCTGATGGCGGTTTCGGTTGCGATCGGCGCATGGCAGCGGCGCAAACAACCCTGATTGAGCCAATCGCAGGCCAGGGTAGCGTTACGCGCCGGCGCTGCGCTCCGGCCTGGTCCATGTGTTGCGCCCGTCTGCTTCGTTGCCGCCCGGTTCGCCGACAACGCGATCGCGTCCCGTGGATTTGGCCTTGTAGAGACGCTGGTCGGCCAGCGCGAAGAGATCGGCAAGGCAACGGGTCGTCTCGCTGACCGTCGAGATGCCGGCGCTGACGGTAATGTCGAACCGGCTGGTGCTCGCGGACGTCTTGACCGCTTGCCTGACGGTCTCGCCCAGCAGTCTGGCGAGCGGCTGCGGACGCCAGCCGAGGATGGCGAATTCCTCGCCGCCGATCCTGAACAATTGATCGTCGGTCCCGACAAGTTCGCCAAGCAAAATTGCCAGGGCTTTCAGCACCCTGTCGCCCTCGGCATGGCCGAAGCGGTCGTTGATCGATTTGAAATGGTCGACATCGATGATCAGCAGGCTGAGCGGCCTGGCGGTCCGCAGGCTGGTGGCCACGGCGGCCTCGCCGTCGCTGTCGAAGCGCCCCCTGTGCAGGAGGCCGGTGAGGCCGTCGCGACCGACATGCTCGACCAGCGCCTCATAGCGCTCGCGATAGGTCAGCGTGTCGAAAATGTCGGAAAGCCCGCGCGGCGCCGGCACCTGCCGCGCCTCGAACCACCTGATATAGGTGACCAGCATGGTGCTGTAGACCACGGCCGCTGCCATCTTGGCGAACCAGCCGCCGAAAAACACGGCGACCGGCGCACCGGTGACGAAATGCAGCGCCGTGAAAAAACCTGCCTGGTCGAAGGTGAGCACGCAGGCGACGCAGACCAGGATGCGGGTGAAAAGCGCCTTGCGCAGATATTTGCCGAGCTTTTCATAGAGCAGAATGACCAGGATGGCGTCGACGAACAGCAGCGTCGTGCCCCACACCATCAGCCAGCCCATCTCGTCGATGAAGCCGATGTCGGGAAGCTTGCCGTCGGGCAGCGGTGCGATGTCGTGCAGGCGCAGGATCAGCACGAGCCCGATCATCAGGGCATTGCCGAGCAGCAGGCCGTAGATCGGCTGGCGGACAGTTGCCGCGTCCTCCTTGATGTAGAGCAGGAGCAGCATGACCAGCTTGCCGGAAAAGAGCACGGCCGAACCCGGCGATACCATGCCGAACGGCAGCGCGACGTAGAAGACGCTGGCGAGATAGGTTTCCAGGAAATGCATGACGCCAAGGGCGCAAACAAAGACGCCGAGGCCGATGCGGCCCCTGAACCGGAAAAGCGTGACCATGATGCCGAAATAGAGAACCGCTTCGGCAAAAAGCAGGAAACTGTTCAACACGGCCCGATCTCTCTCCCCGAAATCGCGGCTGCCAGCGATTTCCTATCCAACATTGTTTGACGCGGAATGGTTAACCGGAGCTTTCGCCTGGGTGCCGGCACGAAATGAAGCGGCTAAGCGTTTGTGGGTGCGACCAAATCCGCTTGGGGCCAAAACTGTTTGCCGTTCGGGGCCGCATCGCTTACATAGCCCCCAACTTCCATTCAATCCGACATCAGTCGACTTTTCAGGGAAAGCGCGCGTGGCACGCCAGTTCATCTATCACATGGCCGGCCTCAACAAGGCCTACGGCACCAAGAAGGTGCTCGAGAACATCCATCTGTCCTTCTACCCGGACGCCAAGATCGGCATCCTCGGCCCCAACGGCGCCGGCAAGTCGACGATCCTCAAGATCATGGCCGGCATCGACAAGGAGTGGAGCGGCGAGGCCTGGCTGGCCGAGGGTGCTACCGTCGGTTACCTGGCGCAGGAGCCGGCGCTCGATCCGAACAAGAACGTGTTCGAAAACGTCATGGAAGGCGTCGCGGCCAAGACCGCCATCATCGAGCGCTACAACGAATTGATGATGAACTATTCCGACGAGACGGCGGACGAGTCGGCCAAGCTGCAGGACGAGATGGACCGGCTCAACCTCTGGGATCTCGAACAGCAGGTCGAGATGGCGATGGAAGCGCTCGGCTGTCCGCCCAAGGAGGCCGATGTCACCAAGCTGTCGGGCGGCGAGCGCCGCCGTGTCGCGCTCTGCCAGCTCTTGCTGCGCCAGCCCGATTTGCTGCTGCTCGACGAGCCGACCAACCATCTCGACGCCGAGACGACGGCGTGGCTGGAAAAGCATCTGCGTGCCTATCCAGGCGCGGTGATGATCATCACCCACGACCGCTACTTCCTCGACAATGTCACCGGCTGGATCCTCGAGCTCGATCGCGGCCGCGGTATCCCGTACGAAGGCAACTACACCAAATATCTCGAAGCCAAGGCCAAGCGGCTCAAGCAGGAAGGCCGCGAGGACGATGCCCGCCAGCGGGCGATCGGCCGCGAGCGCGAGTGGATACAGTCCAGCCCGAAAGCCCGGCAGACCAAGTCGAAGGCCCGTATCCAGGCCTTCCAGGATCTGCTGGATGCAGCCGACAAGCGGCGTCCGAGCGACACGCAGATCGTCATTCCGCATGGCGAGCGGCTCGGCAATGTAGTGATCGAGGTCGAGGGCCTGTCGAAGGGCTTTGGCGACACGCTTTTGATCGACGACCTCGAATTCAAGCTGCCGCCGGGCGGCATCGTCGGCGTCATCGGCCCGAACGGCGCCGGCAAGACGACGCTGTTCCGCATGATCACCGGCCAGGAAAAGCCGGACGCCGGCACCATTCGCGTCGGCGAGACGGTCAAGCTCGGTTATGTCGACCAGAGCCGCGACGCGCTCGACCCGACCAAGACCGTCTGGGAAGAAATCTCGGGCGGCGCCGAAGTGGTCAAGCTCGGCAAGTTCGAGGCCAACACGCGCGCCTATTGCGCGTCGTTCAACTTTCGCGGCGGCGATCAGCAGCAAAAGGTCGGCAACCTGTCCGGCGGCCAGCGCAACCGTGTGCATCTGGCCAAGATGCTGAAGACCGGCGGCAATGTGCTGCTGCTCGACGAACCGACCAACGATCTCGATACCGAAACGCTGGCCGCACTCGAAGACGCGCTAGAAAACTTCGCCGGCTGCGCCGTCATCATCTCGCACGACCGCATGTTCCTCGATCGTCTGGCGACGCACATCCTCGCCTTCGAGGGCGACAGCCATGTCGAATGGTTCGAAGGCAATTTCGAGGATTACGAGCAGGACAAGATCCGTAGACTCGGGCCGGACGCGGTCAACCCGCACCGCATGACGTATAAGCGGCTGACAAGATAGTCCGTGCGCCTCGTTTAGAATTCTCTGTCGAGTGTCTCTATGAAGTCCTCGGCGAGTTTGGCTGAAGAGAACCGCGCAACTTCCCGGTAGTCGGGGTGGTGTTCTGCCGTCGGTGGCGAGTTAAGGACTATAAACGCGTCGTTCTCTTGAACCACAATGTTGGTCAGATCGACGCTATCGATGGCTGTCGCATTGCGCGCTTGGCAATATGGACACTCGTCGTCACAGGCGCAGGACCAATCAGTAGCCCAATACCTGTGACATTTATAACATCTGTAGTTGTTGAGATACCAAGCCATTCTTAGACCTGACCAAAAACGATCTGACGTAGATCACCTGCGTTATCGCGCTACCTGATATCGACCACGGGACAGGAACCTAAGATATCCCTTGTCGCGAAGAAACTGAAGTTGTTGACGGATTTAGGTCTAATATTCTGGTTGTTCGGGTAAAGGAGAGCCAACTGTGGCTCAAATGCGTAGGCCTGGTCGATGTCAAATTCGTCTGTGCCGATCGACTCGATACATCGCATGACCTCAACGAGCCATCCCCTGGTGTCGTGGGGCGCATCGCGTAGGAACACAGTTCGCTTCCAAGCTGCCAAAACCTCTTCTTTCGAGGTGATCACACCGTTTCTGACAAGGTGGATTCTTCCCGCTTCAGGGACCCGGCTAAGAAGGATATTCGAACCAATCCAGCCGGCGCGGCGTGCTGCTTGGGAGAGCGGCGTCCTGCGTTCTACGATTGCTGGCGTGAAAAAATGTTTTGGGATAACGCAGACGGACTCCACCAGTCGCTGGTTAAAATCGTATTTGAGTAGAAAAAAGTTGGGGTTCGTTGACGAATTCAGCCGCTCGATTTTTCTGCTATACGCACCATTGGCGAGTTTTCTGCCGAACGGTTTCTTTGCGCTTTTTAGTTCGTATTGATCATCGCACTTATCGCAGTAAAAATCGGCAACAGGGAGATTTGCCGGAAACTGCGTCAGGCGCGAATTCCCGCAGTTGGGGCAGTATAGCCATTCTGACGCCCACCGCTCCGTCCAGATTCTCGCGCTTTGCGAACCGCTGTCGTATGCTGCTTGAGTCTCTTGGAATCCCATTTTCATGGTCAAAGGGTCTACGCAATATGCGTGAACGTCAATCAACGCATGGCGGCGAGTCGTTATGACGGCACAGAAAGATTCACGGGGCGGAAAGTTAACTTTCAAAACAGGAAAAGACTGGTCCGCCGCCCTCTACCTGAAATTCGAGGATGAGCGCACGCGGCCGGCGCGCGATCTCGTTGCACAGGTGCCGGTGCCAGAACCGCGCCTGGTGGTCGATATTGGCTGCGGACCGGGCAATTCGACCGAATTGCTGGTCGAGCGCTGGCCGCAGGCGCAAATCAGCGGCTTCGATACCTCGCCCGACATGATCGAGAAGGCCAAGGCGCGCCTGCCCGGCGTCAGCTTTGCGCTGGCGGATGCGGCGGCGTGGCAGCCGACCGAACCCGTCGACGTGATCTTCGCTAACGCGGTGTTCCAGTGGCTGCCGGAGCATCCGGCAGTCTTCCAGCGGCTGATGGGATTCTTGGCTCCCGGCGGCGCGCTTGCCGTGCAGATGCCGGACAACATGGCTGAGCCCTCGCACCGGCTGATGCGCGAGACCGCGGCCGAGATGCCGTTCACCGAAAAGCTCGAGCGCGCGGCTCGCGCGCCGCTGCCGCCGGTCTCGTTCTATTACGACCTTCTGTCGCCGTTCTCGGATCGGCTCGATATCTGGCACACGATTTACAACCATCCGCTGGCCGATGCCGAGGCGATCGTCGAATGGGTGAAGTCGACGGGGCTGAAGCCGTTCCTCGATCCGCTCGACGAAGACGAGCGGCAGCTTTTCCTGAAGCGCTACACGGCCGGGATCAGCGAAGCCTATCCGAAAACGGCAAGCGGCAAGGTGTTGCTGCGCTTTCCCCGTCTCTTCATCGTGGCGCGGCGCGCTGCTTAGGAACTTTTAGACCCTTTCCAGGGACTTGATTTAAGCCGGCATAAACTGGCTAGGTGCAAAAGAGGTTGCGCCGAGCTTTTTGCGGCGCGACATGAAGCCGCAACGCCTGCGCACGGGACGAACTGAAAATGCATCGCGTCATCATCAGCGGCATCGGCGTTGAAATCCCCGAGGCTTCGATCACCAATGAGGAACTCGTCGCCAGCTTCAACAGCTGGGTGGACATGGAGAACGTCCGCCGCGAGGTGTCCGGCGAGCCGCTGCTGCAGAAATCGGACAGTGCCTTCATCGTCCATGCCTCGGGCGTCCAGACCCGCCATGTCATCGAACGGGAGGGCATCCTCGACCCGACCCGCATGGCGCCGCGCTTCCCGGCGCGGCCCGACGATGCGCTGTCGCTGGAGGCCGAATTCGGCATCGCCTCGGCCAGCAAGGCGCTCGATCATGCCGGGCTAAAGCCAGGGGATATCGACCTGGTGATCTGCTCGGCCTCGCATCATCAGCGGCCCTATCCGGCGATCGCCATCGAAATGCAGCAGGCACTGGGCACGAAGGGCGCCGGTTTCGACATGGGGCTTGGCTGCTCTTCGGCGGCGGCCGCGTTGCACATCGCCGTCAACCTGGTGCGGGCAGGGGCGCACAAACGCGTGCTGGTGACGACGCCGGAGATCATCACCGGCCATCTCAATTTTCGCGACCGGCAGACGCATTTCATCTTTGGCGACGCTTCCGTGTCGATGGTCGTCGAAGGGCTCGCCCAGGGCGAGAAGCGGCCGGGCCGATTCGAGGTGCTGGATACGCGTACCTGGACGCAGATGTCGAACAGCATCCGCACCAATCTCGGTTATCATACCCGCGCCACCCAGGACGATCCGTATATGATCGATCTGGAAGGCAATCTGATCAAGCAGATCGGCAACAAGGTGTTCAAGGAAGTCACCGTTGCCGGCCACAAATTCATCGTCGAGTTCCTGGCCGAGCACGGGCTGACGCCGCAAGCGATCCGGCGCTTCTGGCTGCATCAGGCCAATGCGCGGATGAACGCCATGATCCTGAAACTGTCGTTCGGCCATGACGTCGACCATGACCGCGCGCCGATGGTGCTGGAGCGCCTCGGCAACACCGCCGCCGCCGGCGCCATCATCGCCCTGTCGGAGAACCATGCCGACATGAAGGCCGGCGACTACGGCCTGCTCTGCGCGTTCGGCGCCGGCTACTCGATCGGCGGTGCGCTGTTGCGCATGCTCTGACTATTTCGGCGCGGACGGCACAGGCATTGGAGCGCGCCTGGCAATCGCATCAGTCCGCTTGATCGGAGCATCAGCGCTTTCGACTGGACCTGATGAGCTGACCGCGGCTAATTGCGCGTATCACGCGAGGCACGAACCCATGCCGGATCTTTTTCCCGAAGCCGAAACTCCGGTCGAGATCGTGCCCGCGCGAAAACTCGCCGCCAGGGTGGCAGCGCTTTACCTCGCACCGTTCGATCATTTCGAGACACGGGCAGTGGATACGTTGCAGCTCGGCTTCGACGGCATCGATGGCGATTTCCACGCCGGCACGACGCGGCGCTCCGGCGGGCGCGAGCCCTGGTATCCGCGCGGCACCGAGATGCGCAACGAGCGGCAATTGTCGATCGTGGCGGCGGACGAACTGGCAATCGTCGCCGAACGGATGGGCATCGCCGAGATCAAGCCGGAATGGATCGGCGCCAATCTCGTGATCGAAGGCCTGCCGCACCTCTCGATGTTGCCATCCGGCACGCTGCTGTTCTTCAAAGGCGGCGCAACCGTCAAGGTCGACGCGCAGAACGGGCCTTGCCGGATCGCGGGCAGGTCGGTCGCCGAGCATGCCGGGATAGCCGACGTCGAGGCCGGCGCGCTGCTGTTCCCGAAAGCAGCGAAGCGGTTGCGCGGGCTCGTCGCCTGGGTCGAGAAGCCCGGCACGATCACTGCCGGCGAGGAGATTTCGGTGCGCGTGCCGGAGCAGTGGATTTACCGGGCCTGATTGTTTTCTAGGCAAGGCGGCAAAGCCAGGCAAAGCCGCGCGCTGCGTATTTTGTTCTTGCTTTGTGCCGGCAGCTATGCTACTAATTTCGGCATGGTGCTAATTGGCTCCAACGATCCGCCCTCCGAGGCGGTTTTTTTGTTTCTGGCTTTGAAAGTTCCGATGTTGCCGGACTGACGTCGGCAGGACAGAGGGGGGCGCCGTAGAACTCGACGCGTGTATCTGCCATCGCTCTATTCCTCGTCCTCGTCATCGAGCAGACGGGTGGCACGCCAGCGGGTTAGCACGATGTTGGTTTGCTCGATGACGAAGAAGCGCGCGGAATCGCGGTCATAGCCTTCGGCCAGCAGCTTTTCGTAGTCGGTATGGGCGTGGCGAATATGCGCTATCGTCGCCAGCCACACCGCAATGCTCGGTGGTAAGGTCTTCATGTGCACGGCGCCGGCATCGGAACGGATCTTTTCCATGTCGGCATAGGGCGCCAGCGGCAGGAGCGCTGTCAGTGCCTTGGCGATGGCGCGGCGGCGGCCGGTCGGGGCGCTCACTGCCCGTCCGATCTGGACGACTCGTCCCGCCCGGCCATGGTCGCCTCGGCGAAGGCATCGGTCGAGGCGAAGTAGGGCTTGATGTCGATGACCGGCGTGCCGTCGAGCACGTCGATGGCATCGAGATCGATGCGGCCGGTATCGATATCGACGGCAACCAGCCTGGCGACATGCAGTCCGACAGGATTCGGCCGGGCAGGGGAGCGCAGCGAAAAGACGCCTTTCGGCTCTGTGGCATGGCGGGGTTTCTGGACAATCAGTTGCCGCGGCGCATGGTGCAGCCAGGACAGGACGATCACGTGGCTGGCGCGTTCCAGCCCAAGCAGGCCATCACGATAAAGCGGGTCGATGACCAAGTGCGCCGGCTGTCCCGTCTCCCGCGCGGCCTCCATGTTTTTGGGGCAAGTCTCCCGCGTGATCCAAGGCGAAGCGATGCGGCCGATGAAGACGACATGGCCATCCGGCGGCATCGTTGCCGGGTCGGTTTCCAGGAGCTTTTCGCCGCTGCGCGTTTCGAACATGGGCCTCGCCTCGATGCATCCGGCTTTGCGCGATCCGCTGCGCATGCGTCATTTTCTTGTCCGGAAGCGACATAGCGCTTGCAAACCCATCAAAACCGACATAAACATATGTTTATATCTTTTAAAAGAGAATGCTCGCATGCATGTCGCTCTCGACACGATGGTAGATACATTGAAGGCGGCTGCCGAATCCAGCCGGCTGCGTATATTGGCGCTGCTGTCGCGCGGCGATCTGACCGTTTCAGATCTCACCGAAATCCTCGGCCAGTCGCAGCCGCGCGTCTCGCGCCATTTGAAATTGCTGCTGGAGGCAGGGCTGATCGGCCGCTACCAGGAGGGCTCGTGGGCTTTCTTCCGGCTTTCGGATTCCGACACGTCGCGCGATTTTGTGCTCAGGCTGGTCTCCGGCATCCGCGGCGCCGATCCGCAGGTCGAGCGTGATCTCGAACGGCTGGCTGCGGTCAAGCGCAAACGGCAGGACCGGGCTGCCGAATATTTCTCGGTCAACGCCGCAAGCTGGGACCATATCCGCTCGCTGCATGTGCCGGACCGCGCCGTCGAAGCAGCTCTCATCAAGCTCGTCGGCAAGCGGCCGTTCCAGTCGATGCTCGATCTCGGCACCGGCACCGGACGACTGCTCGAGATCTTTTCGCCGCTCTATCGGCGCGGTATCGGCATCGACATGTCGCGCGAAATGCTGACGGTGGCGCGCGCCAATCTCGACAAGGCCGGCGTTTCGAATGCGCAGGTGCGGCAGGGCGACATTTTCGCGCCGCCGGTCGAACGCGACGCCTTCGATCTCGTTACCATCCATCAGGTGCTGCACTATCTCGACGATCCTGCCCGCGCCATCCGAGAGGCGGCGCGTCTGTTGCGCCCGGCCGGCCGGCTGGTGATCGTCGATTTCGCGCCGCACACGCTGGAGTTCTTGCGCGAGGAGCACGCGCATATGCGCCTCGGCTTTTCCGACCGGCAAATCGCCGACTGGTTCTCCGAGGCCGGCCTCGACCTCGAGGACAGCCAGGAATTCGAACCGCGCGGTGGCAACGAGGCCAAGCTCACCGTCAAACTCTGGCTCGGCCGCGATCGGCGCATGCTGATTGCCGAGCCTTCCAACGACAGACAACCGGCCAATGCGTATCCGATAGGGGAAACCGCCTGATGAACCAGTTCCGCTTCTCCCGCCGTCCCGACATCGGCGACAAGGTCAGGGTGTCGTTCGAGTTCTTTCCGCCGAAAAACGACGAGATGGAAGCAAGGCTGTGGGACACGGTCACCCGGCTGGAGCCGCTCAAGCCGAAATTCGTCTCGGTCACTTATGGCGCCGGTGGTTCGACCCGCGAGCGCACGGCCCGCACCGTCAAGCGCATCCTCAACGAAACGTCGCTGACGCCGGCGGCGCACATGACCTGCGTCGACGCGGCACGCCACGAGGTCGATGCGGTGATCCGGGAGTTCGCCGATATGGGCGTCAAGCGTTTCGTCGCCCTGCGCGGCGATCCGGCCGAGGGGGTCGGCGCGGCTTACCGGCCGCACCCGGAAGGCTATGCCAATGGCGCCGAATTGGTCGATGCGCTGAAGGGCGCCGGCGATTTCGACATATCGGTCTCGGCCTATCCGGAAAAACATCCGGAGAGTCCGGATTTCGCCACCGATTTCGACATGCTGAAGCGCAAGGCCGACAATGGGGCGACGCGGGCGATCACCCAGTTCTTCTTCGACAACGATCTCTATGAGCGCTATGTCGAGCGGGCACGGCGGGCCGGCATCTACATACCAATCGTGCCGGGCATATTGCCGGTGCACAATTTCACCCAGGTCGCCAACTTCTCGGCGCGGTGCGGCGCCTTGGTGCCGGCATGGCTGGCCGAGCGTTTCGATGGGCTGCAGAACGATCCGCAAACGCATGCGCTGGTGGCATCTGCCGTGGCCGCCGAGCAGGTGCTGGACCTGGTCGAGCGTGGCGTCGGCGATTTCCACTTCTATACGATGAACCGGGCCGATCTGGTCTTCGCCATCTGCCACATGATCGGCATCAGGTCGCACGAAGTCGAGGCGGCGGGATCCGCCGCGGCGTAAGGCGGCAAGCTCCTTTTTGAAATGTCAAAGATCGGGGGAATGCAAAGGCCGGGCAAAATGCCCGGCCTTTTCAATGGTTTGTAATATTCGGTGCTGGTCTTCCCCCGCTCAGCGGCCTTATGGAAGGACGCCCATAATGAGGGCGCCGATGAATGCAAACGCAGCACAAATCATCAATGCGTTGATCGGCCTCGTCAGTCCCATGTCATAGCCTCCTCTTAAGAGCTATGGCGAGAGTCTAGGGTCATTTGTGCCACAGGCAAGCAGAAACTTTGCTGCAATGCGACGAGATTGTGGAATTTGCGACCTGCCGTTTGCCGTTAGGTATTGAAACTCTTGGTCAAAAGCCGGCGTTGGACCTGTGAATAATTTGTGGCGAAGCCGGGGCAACAACGAGAATGGCAGCGCTACCGCAGCGGAAATCGGAATCGATTTCGAGCTGAGAGTTGGGAACATGCTCTAACGCCGCCCGAACAAGCGACCGTCGATGGTGACGAGGCCGAGCGCAATCAGCGCCATGCCGCCCAATTCGAACAGTTCGAGCCGCTCGCCCAGGAACAGCAAGCCGAGCAGGATCGCACTGGCCGGCACGATGAGCGTGACCAGCGAGGCGTTGGTGGCGCCGGCCGAGGCGACGAGGTTGAAATAAAGGATGTAGGCGAAGGCGGTCGACAGCAGCGCCAGCGCCAGCACCGCCGCCCATACCGGCGGCGAAGCCGAAAACAGAGTGGCAGCGTCATAGGTGAACAGAACGACCGGGATCATGATGATGGTCGAGCAGGTCAATTGTCCGGCGGCAATGACCGGTGACGGCACACCCTTGAAGCGGCGGGCAATCATCAGCGCAACCGCATAGGAGACCGAGGCACCGATGAGCGCGAATTTCGCCCAGACCGGGCCGCCGAGCCCGGCAATCAGTCCAGGACCGATCATCACCGCCGTTCCCGCGATACCGAGGGCGATGCCGGCAAGCTTGTTCCATGACAGTTTTTCGTCGCTGGTCAGGGCGTTGGCGAGGATCAGCGTCCAGAACGGCGTGGTCGAATTAAGCACCGAGGCGACACCGGCGCCGAGCTCGGTCTGGCCGGCAAAGATCAGCGAGAAAGGGATGACATTGTTGGCGAGCGCCAGCAGGAAGAACAGTCCGGCATGTGGGAAGGCGAGGCGAAAGGATGGACCGCGAACCGCAAGGTAGAGCTGCAACGCGGTCGCCGCGATGGTGACGCGAAACAGCACCAGCACCAGCGGAGGAAGTTCCGACACCGCAATCCGGGCAAAGAAGAACGAACCGCCCCAGATGGCGCCGAGCAGCAGAAGTTGCGCCCAGTCCTTGAGCACCATCGGCCCGCGCATCGTGGTGGTGGCAGCTATCGCCATTGGTCGTCCTCCCAGACGAGATGCCTTGCTCTCTTCAGGCATCTGTTCACGCTCTACCCGGTCCGGCGGCAAGGGCCACCCGAAACCTGAGTGATGGCCTAGCTCGCTCATAACCGGCGCACAGAACGGCGTAGCGCCGCGAAGCCGGGGCGGCGAGACATAGAATTGTTTTCATTAGCCGCTAGCTTGGATTAATTGTGCGCAGCCTCAGTCAAGGGATTCGTCCATGCAGCGATTCGAAAATGCCCGCGAGGCAGCGCTGGCGCTTCGCCCGGACGATCCGATCTATTGCTTCCGCCCGCAGGTGCTGAAGGCGGACGCCAAACAGTTCATGGGCATGTTTCCCGGCAAGACCGCCTATGCGGTCAAGACCAATGGCGAGCAGATCGTGCTCAATGCGCTGGTCGAGGCCGGCGTCAGCGCCTTCGATGTGGCCTCACCCGGCGAATTCGCCGCCGTGCGCGCCGTCTCGCCGGACGCCGAGATGCTCTACATGCACCCGGTGAAGGCGCAGTCGGACATCAGGCTGGCGCTGGAAAAATACGCCATTCGCGTCATTTCGCTCGACCATGAGGACGAGATCACCAAGCTGACCAGGGTGGTGCGGGCTCTCGACATCGATCCGGGCGCCATCACCGTGTTCGTGCGCATCCAGACGAAAGGCTCGGCGGCCTACGAACTGTCGAAGAAGTTCGGCGCCGGACCGGCCAACGCGGTCGAACTGGCCGAACGGCTGAACCGGACCGGCTACAAGGTCGGGCTGTGCTTTCACGTCGGCAGCCAGATCGAGGATCCCGACACTTACGAGCGGGCGCTGGCCTCCGCCGACTGGGTGCGCAACCGCGTCGGCTTCGATATTGCCGGGCTCGATGTCGGCGGCGGCTTTCCCGCCGAATACGGTCATGATCCGAACAGCCGCAAGCCGGAAATGCCGTCGCTCGGCCAGATCATGTCGCGGCTGTCGGGCGACCTCCAGGAGTACCAATTCGACCAGATGCAGCTGGTGGCCGAGCCCGGCCGGGTGATCGTGGCGCGCTGCCTGTCGCTGATCGTGCGCGTGCTGCTGCGCAAGGGCAAAAGGCTCTACATCAATGACGGCATCTGGGCGTCGCTGTCGGATTCATGGACCGGCAAGATCACGCTGCCGGCACGCTTCATCCCCGATCCGGCGATCCGCTCGCGCAATGGCGAGGACAAGACCATCGTGCCGTTCAAGGTCTGTGGTGCGACCTGCGATTCCGTCGATATACTGTCGCGGCCGTTCTGGCTGCCCGAAACCGTCGATACCGGTGACTGGATCGAGATCGGCCATATCGGCGCCTATTCGCTGTCGCTCCGGACACGGTTCAACGGCTTCTATCCCGATACTTTCGTCGAGGTGGCGACGCCATTCGACGAAGGCGATGCACCGCAGGGGTTTGCCAGCCTGGAGACGATGGCGGATTAGTTGATGGTGAATGGAAGCGGTTCTTGCGTTCCGTCCGCTTCGGTGAATCGTCACCCTTCACCCTTCACCCTTCACCCTTCACCCTTCACCCTTCGCCCCCGAGTAGTCAGGCTACTCCGCCGCCGGCCTGGATGTTCTCGCCGGTCAGCCAGCGAGCTTCGTCCGAAGCCAGGAAAACCGCGACATCGGCGACGTCGCGCGGTGCTCCGATCCGGCCGAAGGGCGACATGCCTGCGGCCACGGCCCGGTCCCGCTCCGGAAGCAGGTCGGTGTCGGTGAAGCCTGGCGACAGCGCATTCACGGTAACGGCGCGCGGGCCGAGTTCGCGCGAGAGGACGCGGACGAACTGCTCGACGGCTCCCTTGCTGCCGAAATAGAGCGCCGTCTGCGTGAAGAACATCTTGGTTCCACCAGTGGAGACGGCAATGATGCGGCCACCGTCGCGAACGCGGCGCGCCGCCTCCTGAAGCGTGAAGAAGGTGCCCTTGGCATTGGTGCCGAACACATGATCGAAGTCCGCTTCGGTAGCCTCGACGAGCGGCTTTATGACGGCGACGCCGACATTGGCGACGACGATGTCAATCGGCCCCATCTGCCTTTCGGTTTCGTCGAACAGCCTGCGAATATCGGGGATGCTGGAGACGTCCGCCTGGATGGCGACGGCTTTTCCGCCATTCCCTTCAATGGCGGCAACGACTTCCCTGGCGGCTTTCTCGTTGCCGACATAGTTGACGACCACGGCAGCACCCTTGGTTGCGAGCCCCTCCGCGATGGCGCGTCCGATGCCGCGCGAACTGCCGGTCACAAGTGCGGTTTTGCCTTCGAGTGGACGATGCATGGCTGTTCCTTCCGTCTGGATACGGCCGCCCCGATCGAGCGGCGTTCCAGCGACAGCTAGGGGCATGCTATTGCTCAGAGAATAGCCTATTATGTAACTGACTTATTAAGCCTGGGGTACATAATGCGCGGAACCGAGTTTTCCGAACTCACGGCATTTGCAACAATCATCGAAGAGGGCAGCTTTGTCCGCGCCGCGGCCAAGCTCAGAATTTCGCCTCCAGCACTCAGCCAGACGATACGCGGGCTGGAAGAGCGTCTCGGTGTCCGCCTGCTCAACCGCACCACGCGCAGCATGTCGCCGACCGCTGAGGGCGAGAAGCTGTTTGCCCGCATCGCGCCGGCGTTCAGCGAACTGGAAGGGGCCGTCGCCGACGCGCATGCATCACGCGGCCGGCCGGCAGGCTCGCTGCGCATCAATGTTCCGCGCATTGCCGCCACGCGTTTCATCGCGCCGATCCTCGGTGACTTCCGCCGCGCCTATCCCGATATCGCCCTCACCATCATCGTTGACGACATGCTCACCGACATCGTCGAAGGTCGCTTCGATGCCGGAATCAGACTGGGTGAGCGGCTGCACAAGGACATGGTGGCGGTGAAGCTCAGCGAGGAACTCGAGATGGCCGCAGTGGCGGCGCCGAGCTATCTGGAGCATCGCCCGATACCCCGCCATCCCGCGGACCTGCATCAGCACCAGTGCATCAATTTCCAGTGGCCGAGCGGCGGCAATCTCTACCGCTGGGAGTTCGCCCAGGGCCAACGTGCCCTGGAAGTGGCCGTCAGCGGCGGCCTGACGGTAAACGATACGGACCTGATGATGGGGGCGGTTCTGGATGGGGTCGGCGTGGCGTACATGCTGGAATATCAGGTCCGGCCGTGGATCGAAGCGGGAAAGCTTATCCGCTTTCTCGAAGCCTGGTCGCCGAGATTTCCGGGCTTTTATTTATACCACGCGAGTTCCCGGCAGGTTCCCACGCCGCTGCGAGCCTTCATCGATTTCCTGCTTGCGAGGCGGTGATGTGAATAGTGAATGGTGGTAGCTCTGGTGCTCAAGTGCGGCTCCGGTGCTATTCTTTTACCATTCACCACCCTCACAGCCTGGCCAGCAGCTCCGGCGTCGGCCAGCCGTCGACCGGCAAGCCCAGCCGCATCTGCTCCTTGCGGATCGCTTCGCGGGTGTTGGTGCCGAGGATGCCGTCGACGGTGCCGACGTCATAGCCTCTCGCCTCGAGCTTGGTCTGTAGCGCCTTCATCTGGTCGCCGTCGAGGCCCGGGTCGGGGTTGCGCGGATCGAATCGCGGAGCGCCCCCCAGCCGGGCGGCAAGATTTGCCGCTGTCAGGGCATAGGTAAAGGACTGGTTCCACTCGAGATAGACGTCGAAATTGTCGTAGGTCAGGAAGGCTGGCCCCTTGCGACCCATGGGTAGCGCCAGGCCGGCCTTCAGGCCGTTGTCGAGAAGCGGCGTACCGTCGGGCCTGGTAACGCCCCACTGGCTCCATTGCGTCAACGGCAGCTTGTTGGTGCGCCCTGTCTGCTCCCACGGCAAGTTGTCGGGCACACGGACTTCCTCGATCCAGGGCTGGTCGCGCTTCCAGCCGCGCGACTGGATCTTGCTGGCCGTGCTCATGATCACGTCCGGCGCGCTGCCGCGCAGGTCGACCAGGCCATCGCCGTCGCCGTCGACGCCGTGGCCGAGATAGTCGGAAGGCAACATCTGCGTCTGGCCGATCTCGCCGGCCCAGGCACCGGTCACGTCGGCCGGCACCACGCCGCGATCGATCAAGATCAGCAGCGGAACGATCTGCGGCCGGAACAACTGCGGGCGGCGGCAGTCATACGAGAGGCTCACCAGCGCATTCAGTGTGTGAAAATCGCCTTGCACGGCGCCAAAATCGGTTTCAAGGGCCCAGAAAGCGGCAATGACCGGCGCCTGGACGCCGTATTCGCGATCCGCGCGGGCAAAGACCTCGGCATATTTGTGCAGATTGGCCGCACCTTGCTTCAGCCGATGGGACGAGATCATGCGGTTCGAGAATTCGATGAAGGTCTGGGTGAAGACGCCCTGGGCGCGGTCGCGTGCCAACGCCTTCTCATCGAGGGTGGCGTTTTCCAGCGCATCAAGGCCGGCAGCGCCGACGCCGTCCGCCCTGGCCTCCGCCGCCACGCCCTGCTTCCATGCCTCGAAATCGCCGCCGCATTGCTGTGCCGCGGCCGGCACGGCGCTCAGGAGCAGCGCCGCGAGAAGTCCAAAGCGCAATCGCATCGCCATCCTTCCGAAAAGATTACCAGCGGTTGCAGGCATTCGTTATTGGCTGTGTCGAAAAGCAGGCGGCAGGCCCGGTGTCAACGGGTGTTCTGCCGCAACCACTTCTTCCACGCGGCTTCGGAGCCGTTGAAGACGTTGATGTCGGCGTTTCCGGCCATGCCCGGCACGACGCCCGTTCCGGTATACTGCCAGAAGGTGAAGGGATGGCTGCCGTATTTCTGGCGCGGATGCCCGGCGACAGAGCGCAGCCAATAGGGGTAGCCGCGGAAACCCGACAAACCATTATCTTCGAAGAAGTCGAGCGACGTGTAGATGATCGGCTTCTTGCCGTAGTGTTTTTCGACGATTTCGAGGAACGTGCTCATCTCGCTGCGTACCGTGGCGGGATCGGGCCGCAGCTTGCACGTCGGCGATTTCGGGTTCCATTCCATGTCGAGGACCGGCGGCATCGCCGAGTTGTCTTTGGGCACGTTCTGGATGAACCAGCGCGCCTGGGTCGCGGCCGGCGTGCAAAAGTAGAAGAAGTGATAGGCGGCGCGGGGGATGCCCGAGGCCTTGGTGCGGCTCCAATGCTCGTTGAAAGCTTCATCGAACCGGTCTCCGCCCTCGGTTGCCTTGATGAAGGCGAAGGAGATGCCGCTGGCCCTGGCCGCCGGCCAGTCGATCGAGGTCTGGTATTTGGAGACGTCGGTGCCGTGGACGGCATAGCTCCACGGTGCGCCGCTATCCCATTCATGCGGGTCGGAATCGGCAAAACGGGGCGCGCGTACCGCAACCGTCGCGGCACTGGACGACGATGGCGTCAGATCCTCGACCGTCGAGCAGGCACCAAGCAGCATCAGCGTGATGAGGACCGCGAAACGGCGCATCGCTACTTCCCGAGCCGGTTTCAGCCGGCCGCTGATGGGTCTTTCCGCGGGTGGCCCCTCGACCGGGCGCAGCGTGTCTGAAACCGACTTACGCGACGCGCCTGGATCTTCGTTTCATGCATTTCCCAAACCGTTGCGCAGTTTTGGGACGCATGCATTCAAGCCCCGCCGGACGGTCACCCCACAGGATCGCCCGGTCTGTCCAAGCGCGTCGCTTCGACGCGCTTGGCTCTTTCGTCTGTGCATGTCGTGGTCCCAAAACCGCTGCGCGCTTTTGGGCGACATGCACCTGTGATCGCCGATCATGGTTGATATTCGGTTGACGGCGCTCGACAAGAGCCGCGATTTTGCCGAAACAATGGCGGCAAATCGATGACATAGATCGAGCGCGTCGGGGGAACTCAAAATGCAGATCCTTTTGAAGTTCGTCAAATGGCTGCTCGGCCTGGCTGTGCTGGCCGCCGCGATACTCGCCGGCTGGCTGTATTTCGCGCCGCCGGAACTGATCCGCGTCGGTTCCGGCTATGCGGCCAAGATCGTCTGCTCGAACGTCTTCATCGCCGGGCGCGACGCCAACGACGTGCTCGCCGTCGATGTGCAGGCGCCGGGTCATCCGCTGCTGAAGCTGATGAGAGTGTCGGTGGACAAGGAGAAGGGAACGGTTTCGGCGGGCCTGTTCGGCGCGCTCGGCAAAAGTGTCGCGGTCGCTCGCGAGGGGCTCGGCTGCGCCTCGGTTCCCGACGGGGATATTGCCGCCGCCAAGGTTATCGCCGGCGCTCCACCGACGCCGGCGCCGCTGCCCGATGCGATGTGGCCGGAAGGCGACGATGGCGGTGCCTCGCAGGATCCCGAGGTCGTGAAGGTCCTCGACGATCCAGCAATGACCGGCGCCGGGATGCGGGCGGTGGTGGTGGTCAAGAGCGGCCGCATCGTCGCTGAGCGCTATGGCGACGGCTTTTCCGAAAAGACGCCACTATTGGGCTGGTCGATGACCAAGACGGTGAATGCGGCGATCGTCGGCACGCTGGTGAAGGGCGGCAAGCTGGCGATGACCAACCAGGGCCTGTTCGGTCCCTGGAAGGGAGATGGCCGCGCCATGATCAGCCTCGCCGACATGATGGCGATGTCGAGCGGGCTGGAATTCAACGAGGATTACGGCGACGTCGCCGATGTGACGCGTATGCTCTATCTCGAACCGGACATGGCGGGCTTTGCCGGATCCAAGCCGCTGACCGGCGAGGTCGGCAAGGTGTTTTCCTATTCGAGCGGCACGGCGGTGATGCTGTCCCGATTGTGGCAGGACGCGATCGGCGACAAGGACAAGGCGCTGGCCTGGCCGAGGGCCGCGCTGTTCGATCCGCTCGGCATGCACAGCGCGGTGCTTGAAGCCGACGAGCACGGCACCTTCGTCGGCTCGTCCTATCTCTATGCCACGGCACGCGATTGGGCGCGCTTCGGCCAGTTCCTGCTGCAGGGCGGCGTCTGGAACGGCAAAGAGATACTGCCCGCCGGCTTCGTCGACTGGATGCGGGAACCGGCAACTGCCTCGAAGGTCTACGGCAAGGGGCAATTATGGATCGAAGGACCGGGCGACGAAGAAAACCCCGGCGCCGGCATTGCCGCAGGCCTGCCCAAGGACACCTATTGGATGGAGGGGCATGACGGGCAAACGGTCGCCATCGTCCCCTCGGAGCAGCTGGTTGTGGTGCGGCTCGGCCTGACGCCGGCCAGGCTCGGCTACCGGCCGCAGGCGATGGTGGCGGCGCTGGTCAAGGCGCTGCATTAGGCTGTATCGATACTAAGGTGATGCCGGCCTGCAAACGGCGGTTTCCTGCGCTTCCGGCCTTCGCCGGGCCAAAGCACTCATGAGCGGTCGTGGCAGTTAAGGCTACGGCCGGCGTAGGCCGGTGCTCACGTACCCTAAAGGACGCTCCGCTCCGGTTCTCGCAACCCCACCGTTTTCGACTCGGCCTGACCTGAATCTCAACACATCCTGGCTATCGACCTGGGCCGATTACGGCGAGCCACGCATAGCCGCGACAAAGCGTTTGGAAACGGAAGCTTGCGCCGGTTCTTGCAGATTCCGAATCCAGAACCGCGCGCAACGATTCACGCGGCTCGACGTGGAATTTTTTCAGCCAGCCGCGCAACAGCGTGCGGAACCAGCTGGGCAAGGCTTCCTGCTGGCCAAAATCGACGACGTGCAGCGAGCCGCCCGGTGACAGGGCAGCAAGTGCCGCAGACACCGTCTTCTCCCAGCCGGGGATCATCGACAGCGAATACGAGACAAAGACGCGGTCGAAACTTTTGACGCCGAACAGCGCCTTTGCGTCGAAATCAGTGGCGTCGCCGCGCGCCAGTGTGACGCGGCCGGAGAGGCCTTCGCGCGCGAGGGCGGCAGCGGCCGTCTCCAGCATCTCGGCCGAAATATCGAGGCCGAAGAAGCGCGCGCCGGGATAGCGGCGGGCAGCCAGGATAATGTTGCGGCCGGTGCCGCAGCCAAGCTCGAGCACCGTGCCGCCGGCCGGCACATCCAGTCCGGCGATAAGCCGGTCGCGGCCGAGCAGATAATATTTGCGGGTCAGGTCGTAGATGTGACGCTGCCAGCGGTAGACACCGTCCATCAGTTCGGCATGGCTGGCCGGCAATTCGGTCGTGCTCATGCGGACCGCTTCACATAGAGATGGAAGCCGCCATAGATGGCCGAGCGATCGCAGGCCGAAAACTCGCGCGAGGCGTCGTTCTCGTAGCGCCACTGGTCGAGCAGCGAATTCGAGACGCGGCCGGGCAGCAGGCTGGGTTCCGCCGCGGTACGGAAGATGACGCGGGCGCCTGTCGAGGCGGTTCGGGTGATCTCGGCCCACAACCCGTTGAGCTGGCCGTCGGTCATCCAGTCCTGTGCATCGAGCAGCACGAAGCGGTCGACCGAGCCGGCATCCTTGCCGGCAAGGAACTCGATCAGATTGGCGTGGTGGATGGCAACGCGATCGACATTGTTGCGGATCGTCTTGTAGTTGCGTTTTTCGAGGTAGGCGGGCAGGGCGGCTTCGCCCGGATTAGGGTAGCGGCGGGCGAAAGCCTGCCAGGCGAAATAATTGGTCTTCAGCGGAAAATCGCAGGCGAGCTTTTCCAGTCGTGCCTTCAGCACGCTGGCCATGGTGCCGTCACCCGAGGTGATCAGCGAATCGTACTGGGCCGGCGGAATGCCGAGGCCGAACAGCGAGGCTTTTCGCGACGTCGCCCATTTCAGCAGCGGTTTTTCGAAGACCGGCGCCAGCTCTTCGTCGAAGAAGCGGCGCTGATCGGCGATGCTCTTGGCGTCCATGATGCCGGCCGGGTCGACGCCGAAAAATTTTGCGGTGCGGTGGCCCATGGCGATGAACAGGCCAAGCAGGCCGGTCTGGTAGAAATTGCGGTCGAAGACGGCGATGCGGCGACGACCACGCCAGTTGCGGCGCTCCCAATAATGGCGGCTGACGGGGTCGAGATGCGGTGCGATGAAGCGATCGTAGGCCTGCGAATTGTGCCCGGTCCCAGCCGCGCCGAAGAAACGGAACAGGTCGCCCTGCGACGGCAGGTGACGCACCGCTGCGAGCTTCATGCGGTTCAGCGCAATATGCGCGGCGTTGAGGTCGACGGCATCGATCCTTTCTGGCGACCGGGTGAGATAGGCGAGGATGTTACAGCCGCCGGAGGCAATGGTGACGATGCGGTGGCCCTTGCCGAGTTGCATTGCGTCCATGTCGATTTCGGGGTCTTCCCAGATCTGCGGGTAGACAAGGCCGGAGAACAGGAAGGCGAACAAGCGCTCGGAGATGCCAGCTTTCGACAGCGGGCGGTTCTGGTAGACGGCCTTGCCGACTTCCTTGCCGCGGCGAAAAACCAGTTCCCCAGAAATGTCCGTCATGGCAAGGCGATTCCCCGTTTGCTTGCCGCAAGCGGGTAACGCAGGTGGATGACAGGCCGGTGACAACCTGTTGAAGCGAGTTCAGGCCTCGCCAAGTCCGCCTGCGGTGGGTGTCGTCACAATGACTGCCTCGCCGGCGTCGAGCACCGTTTGATCGCAGGCTTTCAGCGTCTCGATCGCGCCGGTCTTGCGGCGGACCTTGGTCGAACCGGCCTCGCCATCACCGCCGCCGTCCAGCCCCCGCGGCGGGCGGTTGCGGTGCGAGGACAGGATCGCGCATTCCATCTTTTCGAGGAAGCGAATGATGCGCTTGGTGCCGTCGCCGGCATTCCATTTGCCTTTGCCGCCGGAGCCTTCGCGGATATGAAAATCCTCGAGCAATACCGGGAAACGCAGTTCCAGCACTTCCGGATCGGTCAGGCGCGAATTGGTCATATGGGTGTGGACGCCGGAGGTGCCGGCAAAGCCGCGGCCGTCGTTCATCCGGCCGGCCGGCGAGCCCGAGCAGATCGTCTCGTAATACTGGTACTGCTTGTTGCCGAAGGTGAGATTGTTCATCGTGCCTTGCGCATTGGCCATCGCCTTCATGGCGCCGAACAGCGCGTTGGTGACATGTTGCGAGGTCTCGACATTACCGGCCACGACTGCCGCGGGATAGGTGGGCTTCAGCATCGAGCCGTCGGGAATGATGATGTTGATCGGCCGCAGACATCCGGCATTCATCGGGATGTTGTCTTCGACCATGACGCGGAAGGCATAAAGCACCGCGGCTCGGGCCACCGGCTCTGGCGCGTTGAAATTGTTCTTCATGACCGGCGACGTGCCGGTGAAGTCGACGGTGGCTTCGCGCTTCCGCCGGTCGATAGTGATCTTCACTTTGATCTTTTGCCCGGTGTCGGTCGGATATTCGTATTCGGAACTGTCGGGCAGCCGCTCCAGCACGCGGCGCACGCTTTCGGCGGCATTGTCCTGAACATGGCCCATGTAGGCTTTGACCACATCGAGGCCGAAATGCGCGACCATCTTGCGCAGCTCGGCGACGCCCTTTTCGTTCGCGGCGATCTGCGCCTTGAGGTCGGCGATGTTCTGGTGCGGATTGCGCGCCGGGTAGGGGTGGTCGGTGAGCAGCGTCTCCAGGTCCTTCTCGCGGAACCGGCCGCGATCGACGATGCGGAAATTGTCAAACAGCACGCCTTCCTCGTCGACGGTGGTGGCAAGCGGCGTCATCGAGCCGGGCGCGGTGCCGCCGATGTCGGCGTGGTGGCCACGCGAGGCGACGTAGAAGAGGATGAGGGGTTCCTCCCCCCTTGAGGGGGAGGTGCCGCCGAAGGCGGCGGAGGGGGTCGCCGCGGCAGTGCTCGACACTCTTGGGGTGCCTTCTGACCCCTCTGGCCGCTTCGCGGCCATCTCCCCCTCAAGGGGGGAGATCAGGTCGAGCGCTGCTCCAGCGACCCCACTGGGCCGCTCCGCGGCCACCCTCCCCTCAAGGGGGAGGGAAAAAACAGGCGTCACCACGGTGATATCAGGCAGATGCGTGCCGCCATTGTAAGGCGCGTTCAGCGCAAAGACGTCGCCGGGGTGAATGTCGCCGGAATTGAGCCGGATGATGGTCTCCACCGAGCGATCCATGGAGCCGAGATGCACCGGCATGTGCGGTGCATTGGCGACCAGCGCGCCGTTCCGGTCGAAGACGGCGCAGGAGAAATCAAGCCGCTCCTTGATGTTGACGGAATAGGCAGTGTTTTGCAGCGTTACGCCCATCTGTTCGGCGATCGACATGAACAGGTTGTTGAAGACCTCCAGCATCACTGGATCGGCTTCGGTGCCGAGTGCGGCGTGCCGGCGCTTCTTCTCGACGCGCCGCATCAATACGTGGTCCTTGGCGGTGATCTCGGCCTGCCAGCCCGGCTCGACGACAATGGTCTGGTTCGGCTCGATGATCAAAGCAGGGCCGGCGATCTTGTTACCAGGCTCCAGCGTTTCGCGAGGGAAGATGCCGGCGTCGCGCCAGACGCTGTCGACAAAGATTTTCCGGTTCCCGGAAGGACTTGCGGCCATGTCTTCAACTACCGAATCGCTTTCGTCGCGGCCGGTGCCGCCGGTATCGGTACCTTCGACGCCGATCGATTCGACGATCATCGGCTTGTCGTCGTAGACAAAGCCGAACTGCGCCTTGTGCGCCGATTCGAAGTCCGCCTTGGCCTGCGCGATCGAGCTGTGCCCAAAGTTCACAGGCAGCGCGGTATCGGTGCCGTCATAGCGGACCTGCAGCACCGGCTTCGAGGCGACCGCGTCTTCGGTGATGCCTTGTGCGGCGAGTTCTTCGATGACGGCTTTGCGCAGCGTTGCGATGAGTTCATCGATCGCCGCCCCGGAGTCCTCCACCAGCGGCTTCAGCAGCGCCTGCTGGCGTGACGCAAACACGGAGGACAGGCCGATGCCGTATGCCGATAGCAGGCCGGAGAACGGATGGATCAGCACCGCCTCCATGCCCAGCGCATCGGCAACCAGGCAAGCGTGCTGGCCGCCGGCGCCGCCGAAACAGTTCAGGAGGTATTCGGTGACGTCGTAGCCGCGCTGCACGGAAATCTTCTTGATGGCGTTGGCCATGTTTTCGACGGCGACGGTGACGAACCCCTCGGCGACGGCTTCCGGCGAGCGGCCGTCGCCGATCTCGGCGGCAAGCGCGGTGAATTTTTCGCGAACCGTCTGCACGTCGAGCGGTTCGTCCTGCCCCGGTCCAAAAATTGCCGGGAAGAACTCGGGCTGCAGCTTGCCCAGCATGACATTGGCGTCAGTGACGGCCAGCGGGCCGCCGCGCCTATAGGCCGCCGGGCCGGGATTGGCGCCGGCCGAATCCGGCCCGGCGCGAAAGCGGCCGGCCTCGTAATGCAGGATCGAGCCGCCGCCGGCGGCGACGGTGTGGATGCGCATCATCGGCGCGCGGATGCGCACACCGGCGACCTCGGTGTCGAAGGCGCGCTCGTAGTCGCCATCATAGTGGGCGACATCGGTGGAGGTGCCGCCCATGTCGAAGCCGATGACCTTGCCGAAACCGGCGAGTTTTGCCGTCTCGACCATGCCGACGACGCCGCCGGCTGGGCCGGACAACAGCGCATCCTTGCCCTGGAACATATCGGCGGCGGTGAGGCCGCCCGACGACATCATGAACATGAGGCGAGGGCTTCCCCTCCCCCCCGAGGGGAGGGTGGCGGCGAAGCCGCCGGGTGGGGTCGTTGCGGCAGTGCTCAACGTTCTGGCGGTGCCTTCTGAGATGACCCCCTCTGGCCGCTGCGCGGCCATTTCCCCCTCGAGGGGGGAGAGGACGCCGAGCTCCTTCGCCACCTTCTGCACATATCTTGACAGAATCGGCGACAGGTAGGCGTCGACCACCGTGGTGTCGCCGCGGCCGACCAGCTTGATCAGCGGCGAGACCTCGTGACTGACCGAGACCTGCGAGAATCCGAGCTTTCGACAGACCTTGGCGACCGCCTTTTCGTGCTCGGGGTGTTTCCAGGCATGCATGAAGACGATCGCGACCGCATCGATGCCGTCCGCCTTGGCTTGCTCAATAGCCGGGCGTACGGAAGCAATGTCGAGCAGGCGCTCGACACTGCCGTCGGCGCGAACCCGTTCGTCGATTTCGACGACACGCTCATAGAGTTGTTCGGGAAGGATGATCTGCTTGGCAAAGATATCGGGCCTGGCCTGATAGGCGATCCTCAGCGCATCGCGGAAGCCTTTGGTGATGAGCAGCAGCACGCGGTCGCCCTTGCGCTCGAGAAGCGCATTGGTGGCAACCGTGGTGCCCATCTTGACATCGCCGATCAGCGCGGAGGGGATCGGGGCGCCGGGCTGGACGCCGAGCAGTTCGCGAATGCCCTGGATGGCTGCATCGGCATAGGCTTCGGGATTTTCCGAAAGGAGTTTCCTTGGATGCAGCCCGCCTTGCGGGTCCCGGCCGATGACGTCGGTGAAGGTACCGCCGCGGTCGATCCAGAAATCCCATTTTGCGGTCATGGCAGCGCTTCCGGGCATTTTCATTTAGGCATCCTGTTAGTGCTCAACGCTTTGTACGGCCAAGCGCTTGATGTTACACGCGGAAACGCAACGTTACGAAACTCATCATGATCTGACGCATTGTGCCCTCGATCGTCGCCGGCAACGGTGGCGTGATTAGAGGAGAGATATATCATGAAGAAACTCATTCTTGCGTCGGTCTCGGCGCTTGCCTTGCTTGGCGTTGCGGCCTGCAGCGACAGCGGCACCGACACCACCACGACGCAGAGCACCAACCCGCCGGCATCCGACCAGACGATGAAGCCGGCTGCTCCTGACGCAAACAAGCCTGCCGAGCCGGCCCCGGCTCCGGCGCCTGCGCCGGCTGCCCCGGCGCAGTAGTTAAGTGACAACCAAGGAAAGGCTGGCCTCACAGGCCGGCCTTTCTGTTGCTTACGATACCAGCGCATCGTGGCCGAGTGCGACGACGCGGGTGTGCGTGCAGCGGTTTCCGTCTGCCGATTTCCATGGGCAAGCACTAGCGCTAGCCGTCTCAGGCATTCCGCCAAATCGATTGGGCCAGCCCTGCGGCACTGTCTTGGCTTGATAGCGATGGGTGGTTGGTCCTATGAAGCCCCCATGTCGATTTGGGACCGCCTCGGCGACTTCGTCACACGCGTTTCATCTTCAGCGTCGTCAGGCGTCGCCGAAGTGGTCGAAGCCGTGCGTACGGTTTTCTCCGGCGATGCCGATTTGCGCCGGCGTGTCGCCTTCTCGGTGGCGATGATCGCGCTTTCGGCCAAGATGGCCAAGGCAGACGGAATCGTCACGCAAGACGAGGTGCGCGCCTTCCAGGAAATATTCGAGGTGCCGAAGGAACAGAGGCGCAATGTGGCGCGGCTCTACGATTTGGCCAAACGCGACATTGCCGGTTTCGAAACCTATGCCGAGCGTATGGCGCAGCTTTGCGGTTCGGGCCATACCAACTGCCTGATGCTGGAGGACATACTCGACGGGCTGTTCCACATCGCCAAGGCCGACGGGCTGGTGCATGAGCGCGAGGGCGAATTCCTGCACCGGATCGCCGAGATCTTCCGCATCGATGAGGCGCATTACCAGAGCATCCTGGCGCGGCATGTCGATCTGGGTGCCGCTGACCCCTATGTCGTGCTCGGCATCGAGCGTGGGAAGCCGTTCGAGGAGGTCCGCAGGCGCTACCGCAAGCTGGTTTCCGACAATCATCCGGACCGGCTGATCGCACGCGGCCTGCCGCAGGAATTCATCAAGATCGCGACGAGCAGGCTGGCGGCGATCAACGCGGCCTATGAAATGATCGAGCGAGGCCTGCGGCACGCATGAGCGGCTTTCCGCCCGACGAGCCGAGCGCCGAGGTCAGGGTATCGCCGAATTTCGGACCACGGCGCGGGACGCCCGGACCCGATATGATGGTGCTGCACTACACCGGCATGGCAACCGGGGCCGGTGCCGAGGCATGGTTGTGCGATCCGGCCAGCGAGGTGTCGTCGCACTATCTGGTCCATGAGGACGGCCGCATTGTCCAGATGGTGAGGGAAAGCGACCGCGCCTGGCATGCCGGCAAGAGCTCGTGGTTCGGACAGAGCGACATCAACTCCTGCTCGATCGGCATCGAGATCGTCAATCCGGGGCATACGCTCGGCTATCGCAACTTTCCAAAACCGCAGATCGACGCGGTGATCGGCCTGTGTGCCGGCATCGTCAAGCGCCATTCCATTCCGGCGCAGCGGGTGCTCGCCCATTCCGACGTGGCACCGGGGCGCAAGGTCGATCCGGGCGAGAAGTTTCCATGGAAGGCCTTGTTTGCCGCCGGCATCGGCCATGTTGTGCCGGCAGCACCGATCCGGCGCGGCGCCGTGCTGAGGCCAGGCGATACCGGCGCCGATGTTGAGGCACTGCAGTCGATGCTGGCGCTTTATGGTTATGGCGTCGAGATCACCGGCGCTTTCGACCGGCAGACCGAAATCGTGGTCGAGGCATTTCAGCGGCATTTCCGGCAGCGCCTGGTCGACGGCGTGGCTGACGGATCGACGATCCGCACGCTGGAAAGGCTGCTTGCTTCCGTAAGGATAGCTTCTCTCAAATAATCTTTTGCCAGCTTAAAAGTTACAATCTGTTACTCAAAGTGACTTGCGTCGCCTTCTTTGGCGCCAATTCGGTCGTCAAAGGCGATCCGTACAGATTGTCGGACGTCTATCCCCCCAGATGTTCCGATGTTGATTGAGGGTATCTGCGCGAAGTTCTTTGTGCGGATCAAACAGAACAGGATCACATGCAGAAATTGACCGTTTTAACGGCAGCCATTGCTGCCGGCGTAATGACTTTTGCCTTCAGTGCGGCAAACAGCGCACCGCTGAGCCAGCGGGCCGATCAGGGCTTCAGTGCCGCAGCCGGCAAAACCGCCATGCCGAAGGGTGGTGCAAAAGTAGAGAAGACTGCCACCGCAAAAGTGGAAAAAGCGGCCGCGGTAAGGACGAAAAAGCCAGTCTCCGCGAAAAGGCCAACCGCTGCGACAAAGACAATCGCCAAACAGCATGTGAAGCGTAACCGCAAACGCATCGACCGCATGGCAACGGCGTCAGTCGCTCCGAAGAGCAGGCCAGCGCCCCAGGTGGCGGTTGTCGACGGCGGCGGACAGTATTCGGCGATCATTGCGCGTTATGCCGCCAGCTATGGCGTGCCGGTGTCGCTCGCCAATGCCGTCATCAAGATCGAAAGCAACTACCAGCCGAACCAGGTCGGCAGCGCTGGCGAGATCCGCCTGATGCAGATCAAGCCGGCGACGGCAAGAATGATGGGCTATAGCGGTTCGGTTCAGGGTCTCTACGATCCCGATACCAACATCAAATACGGCATGAAGTACCTTGCCATGGCGCGGGATCTCGGCGGCGGCACGACCTGCGGCACGATCCTGAAATACAATGCCGGCCACGCCGCCACACGGATGAACCCGGTGTCCGCAGCCTATTGCGGCAAGGTCAAGGTGCAACTGGCAGCGCTTGGAGCGCCCGCCTGACAAGGGATAACTTGCTTTTTCGTTTGCGTTTTCGGGCCCGAACCCCTTTATACGCCTTGCCAGCTGGCCGGGCGGCCGCACCCGCGAAGCCGAAAGGCTGCGGGTGAGGAAAGTCCGGGCTCCATGGAGACACGGTGCCGGTTAATGGCCGGCGGGGGCGACCCCAGGGAAAGTGCCACAGAAAGCAAACCGCCACGATCCAATCGTGGCAAGGGTGAAAGGGTGGGGTAAGAGCCCACCGCGCGACTGGCAACAGGAGCGGCACGGTAAACCCCACCGGGAGCAAGACCGAATAGGGACGGTGCGAGGGGAAACCCTCGAGGGCTGTTTCCGGCTCACCGTCCGGGTAGGTTGCGTGAGGCGCATGGCAACATGCGCCCAAGATGAATGGCCGCCGCGTTCTCGCCCCGCAAGGGGCGAGGGCCATACAGAACCCGGCTTACAGGCCAGCTGGCAGTTTTCTACCCATGTCGCGCAAGACAGCGAGGCTGCGGCCGATCGGTTGCTCGATCAAATCGAAGCCCGCTGGCAGCAAGTGGCCACTTATCCCTTCTCAGCTGCGCCGCGCGAAGACATCGCGCCCGGCATCCGTCACCTGATCGTCGGCGAATACCTCACCCTGTATCGTGTCGTCGAAGAGGCGATCGAAATCGTTCGCATCCTCCACGGCCGGCGCAAGATCGACGCCGGCTCAGCCACCGATTGCGTCCAGCGACGCCTCGATCGCCTGCCAAAGCTCTTCCACCGGCTCGCAGCCGACCGACAGGCGAACGAAGCCGGGCGGTACGGCATCTCCCCTTTTTGATCGCCGTTCGGCCGACGTGTGCACGCCGCCGAACGATGTCGCTGCCTGCATCAACGCGCAGTTGTTGATGAAATCCTCGGCCTTGTCCTCCGAGGCGAGCACGAACGAGATGAGAAAGCCGAAGCGCTCCATCTGGGCGCGGGCAAGATTGTGCGATGGGTCGCTCTCCAGTCCCGGAAAGCGCAAGCCGCTGATCGCGCGATGGTTTTTCAGCCGTCGCGCTATCATTTCGGCGGAAGTGCACATGCGGTCGAAGCGCACGTCCAGCGTTTCGAGGCCGCGATGCACCAGCCATGCCTCGAACGGCCCGGGGATGGCGCCCGACGTCTCGCGCCAGTCGGTCACCCTCGAGATAATGTCCGCGTCGCGGCTGGCAACATGGCCGAACAGCACATCGGAATGGCCGTTTGGCGCCTTGGTGTCGGCAGCAATGACGATATCGGCGCCGAGATCGAGCGGGCGCTGGCCGAAAGGTGTCATCGTCGTGTTGTCGACCACAAGCACCGCACCCGCTCTATGCACGGCTTCGGCGACGGCTGCGATGTCACATATGTCCAGTCCTGGGTTGGCGGGTGTTTCGACGAAGGCAAGCCGATAGCCGTCGAAGCCGCCGTCGAGGAAGCTCGACGTCGGCCGGACATCGTAGGCAACGCCGAAGGATTTCAGAAAACGGTCTGCCAGCGCTCGCGTCGTATGATAACCGTCGGACGGCAGCAGGATACGGTCGCCGGCTTTGAGCAGGCCGAAAAATATCGCCGAGATGGCAGCCATTCCCGAGGGAAAGGCAACGCATGGGGCGTCTTCCAAATGCGCCAGCATTTGCTCGACCGCATCCCACGTCGGATTGCTGAAGCGGCCATATTGATCGAAGCCGGTGGCGTCGCCGGGCGCATGAAAGATGGCGGCCATGGTCAGGGGCAAGGGGATCGGGTCGCCCTTGGCCAGCCCGCCGCGGCGCAGATGAGGAAGTGCTGCGGCGCGTGACTTGGCTGTTTCGGACATGATTTCAACCTCGTTACTGACCGGAAAAGGAGATGCCGAGGCTATGCGCGGCAGCGATCCGCAGCAAGTCGGCTCCGGTTGGGCCACACGGCTCTAAACGCTTCGTTAGGCTTAATAGAGGATAAAGACGGGAGTGCCGTCAAAGCTGCTCTCCCCAGTTGTGGCAGGCGCGTTTTGAAGACTGTTCCCGTTGACGCCCATAGCACCCCATGATATCCCATTCCGATACTCAAGCCTTCGTTCCGTGTCAGGGTGAAGCGTACGCCAATCGGGCAGCCGCGGCGGCTGCGCGTTTGCCTGCGTTCGCCCGTCATAACGAAGTGGGTTTTGGACGCCGACCGGGCTGGGGCGGCGCGCACAGGAAGATGCAGAGGGGTGCGGCGGCGCAAGCGGCCGTAACGCGTAATGGACCGGTTTCTGTCGAACGCGGTGAACAGGATCGATGCGAAGGGACGGGTGTCCGTGCCGGCGCATTTCCGTGCCGTTGTGCAGAAACGCGGCTATTCGGAACTTTATGCGCTACGCTGCCTGGATCGCCCGGCGATGGATGTCGGTGGGCTCGACCTGCTCGATCGCTACGAGCAGCGCATCGCCCAGGAAGACCCGTTCCTGCAGACGGCGGACGACATGTCGTTCTTCTGCCATGGCGATGGAACGTTTCTGAAGCTCGACCAGGACGGCCGTATCACGATGAGCGATTTCATTCGCGAGCATACCGGCATTTCAGCGGAAGTGGCCTTCGTTGGCCGCGGCAATTTCTTTCAGATCTGGGAGCCCGGACGGCTCAGCGCCTATGGGACGGAAGCACGCGCCCGGCTTTTGCAGCTTCGGCAGGGGACGAAGCCCGGGGAGCGGCCGGAATGATGGCGGGCGACGGCGATGAAGTTCATGCCGCTGGCGGACCAGCCCGCCACATTCCGGTCCTCCTTGCCGAAGTTCTGGAGGCGCTGGCCCCGACAAAAGGCGAGGTGATCGTCGACGGCACGTTCGGTGCCGGCGGCTACACCAAGGCCATCCTGGCAAGCGGAGCCTCGGTCGTCGCCATCGACCGCGATCCGGATGCGATTGCGGCGGGGCGGGCCCTTGAACAGCAGTCCGGCGGCAAGCTCAGGCTTGTCCAGGCACCGTTCTCGACGCTCGACGAGCAGGTTGAAAGTGCCGATGGCGTCGTGCTCGACATCGGCATCTCCTCTATGCAGATCGACCAGCCGGAGCGCGGCTTTTCGTTCCGGGCCGATGGACCGCTCGACATGCGCATGGCGCAGGCGGGCCTGAGCGCCGCCGACGTCGTCAACACCTTCAAGGTGGGCGATCTCGCCCGCATCTTCGGTTTTCTTGGCGAGGAACGCCATGCCGGGCGCATCGCCCGCATGATCGAGAGCCGTCGTGAAAAACGCCCCTTCGAGCGCACGCTCGACCTTGCCGATGCCATCGAGACGCATATCGGTCGCGCGCCAAAAGACAAGATCCATCCGGCCACCCGCGTTTTCCAGGCGCTGCGCATCTTCGTCAATGACGAGCTCGGCGAACTGGCCAAGGCACTGTTTGCCGCCGAGCGCGCGCTGAAACCGGGCGGGCGGCTTGCCGTGGTGACCTTCCATTCCCTGGAGGACCGCATTGTCAAGCGCTTCATCGCCGACAGAGCCGATTCAGCGACCGGATCGCGGCATCTGCCCGAGGCCCAGGCGCGCACCGCCACCTTCACCAAGAAGGGCGGCGGCGTGACGCCTGGCGATGCCGAGATATCGGCAAATCCGCGGGCGCGCTCGGCAAGGCTGCGCGCTGCGATCCGTACAGAGGCGCCGGCGCGTGCCGACGATTTTTCGATTTTCGGCCTGCCAAAACTGCCTGGCCCAAAGCTTCCCGGCGCCGATCGACCGGGCGAGAGGTGAGCACGTGTTTCGTACCAGCGACATAGTCCTGATCGCCGTCATGGTTTCGGCGGCTGCCCTGACCTACAAGACCAAGCGCGAGGCCGAGGAGCAACTGGCGGCAGTGCACAAGATCCAGGCGCAGATCCGTTATGAAGAGGACACGATCGACCTGCTCAAGGCGGACTGGAGCCTGCTTACCCAGCCGTCGCGCCTGCAAAAGCTCACCGAAATCTACAAATCGCAACTCGGACTCGAGCCGGTCAATGCGCGGCAGATCGTCGGGCTGGACGATCTGCCGGCGAAGCCCGTCAACATCGAGGACCTTTCATCGCAGCGGCTGGGCGGCATGGCCGATGTCGGCGGCAAGGATCCCGTGGTGACCGGAGGCATCATCCAATGATCAGCGGATTTCCAATCGCCGCCAGATTTCCAAAGGTTGGGAGGCTGCTGAAGCGCGGTTCGAAGCCCGGTGCGGGCGGATCGATCGTCGTCGAAGGAGCCCGCAAGGCGACCGGTGGCAAGGGCAGGACCCGCATCGTCATGACGATGGCGGTGTTCTTCGGCATCTATTCTACCATTGCCGGGCGGTTGGTCTATCTGGGTTTCCAGAATCCCGACCTGTCGGGCGGCCCGCAGAGCCGGGTGACGGCATCGCGACCCGACATCGTCGACCGTAACGGCGAAGTGCTGGCGACCGACATCAAGACGGCGTCGCTGTTTGCTGAGCCGCGCCGCATCGTCGATGCCGACGAGGCGATCGAAAAACTGTCGACGGTGCTTCCCGAGATCGACTACGAGCAGACATACAACAAGCTGAAGAGCGGCGCCGGCTTCGTCTGGCTGCAGCGGCAACTGACGCCGAAGCAGCAGGCCGACATCATGCAGCTCGGCATCCCCGGCTTCGGTTTCCGCACCGAAAAGCGCCGGTTCTATCCGGCCGGCGAAACCTCGTCCTACATTGTCGGCCTCACCAACATCGACAATCAGGGCATCTCCGGCATGGAGAAATACATAGACGAACAAGGCTTGAGCGACCTTCAGGCGTCGGGCCTGGCGGTGGCCAAGGATTTGAAACCGGTGCAGCTCTCGATCGACCTGCGCGTCCAGCATATCGTGCGCGACGAGGTCGCCACCGGCATGGAAAAGTACCACGCGATCGCGGCGGGCGCCGTCGTGCTCAACGTCAAGACCGGCGAGGTGCTGGCGATGGCCTCCGTTCCGGATTTCGATCCGAACAACCCCTATAATGCGCAGGACAAGGACCGGCTCAACCGAATGTCCGCAGGCCTCTACGAAATGGGGTCGACCTTCAAGAGCTTCACCACCGCCATGGCGCTCGATTCCGGCAAAATAACGCTGCAAAGCCGCTTCGACGCGTCGCGCCCGATCAGGATCGGCCATCAAACCATCCATGATTTCCATGCCAAGGGCCGGATACTGTCAGTTCCGGAAGTGTTCATCTACTCGTCCAATATCGGTTCTGCCAAGGAAGCCGAAGCGGTTGGCATCGACGGACACCGCGAATTCCTGCATCGCCTGGGAATCCTCGAGAAAATGCAGACCGAACTGCCGGAAGTCGCTCGGCCGACCGAGCCCAAGGTCTGGAAGCAGGTCAATTCGATCACCATCGCCTTCGGCCACGGCGTGTCGACGACTCCGCTACAGACAGCGGTCGGCTGCGCCGCGCTGATGAATGGCGGCTATCTGATGGACCCAACCTTCCTGCCTCGCACGCAGGAGCAGGCGATGGCGGTGGCCAAGAAAGTGGTCAGCGACAAGACGGTCGAGGGCATGCGCTATCTCTATGCACTCAATGCCGAAAAGGGATCCGGTCGCAATGCACGGGTGCCAGGATACCGGGTGGGCGGCAAGACGGGAACGGCGGAGAAGGTCGTCAACGGCCGCTACTCGAAGGAAAAGAATTTCAACGCCTTCGTTGCAGCTTTCCCGATGGACGATCCGCAATACATAGTGCTTACGATCGCCGACGAACCGAAGCCGGAAAAGCCCGGCATGGGTGCTACGGCCGCCTCGAACGCGGGCATCATGGCTGCAAACATCATCCGACGTGCGGCTTCCATGCTTGGCGTGAAGCCAGATTTCAGCCATGAAAATGGTGCAACGCTGGTTTCCTATCAGTGATTCTTCGGGCGCGCCGGCAACTGCGCGCTATTTTGTTGCGATGAACGGGGTTCGATGAAGCTGAAAAATCTAGCCGGTATCCTGCCTGTCGATGGGACAGCTCCCTTCGACATGGAGGTTACAGGGATTTCGTCGGATTCCCGCCAGGTAACAGAGGGCGTCGTCTTTTTCGCGCTCACCGGCTCCAAGGCGGATGGCGCAGCCTATGCAGCCGACGCCGCAAGCCGCGGCGCCGCAGCGATCGTGGTCGGCAAGGGCAGTGCGGTCGCCGGGCTGCCAGTGCCGGTTCTTGTCGTAGACGATCCGCGCCTTGCGCTGGCGCAGAGTGCGGCCCGTTATTTCGGCAAGCAACCGCAAACCATGGTCGCGGTGACCGGAACCAGCGGCAAGACCTCGGTCGCCGCATTCACCCGGCAGATATGGGAGCAGGCGGGTTTCGCCGCCGCCTCGATCGGCACGACCGGCGTGGTGGCGCCGGGCCGCAACGAATATGGCTCGCTGACCACACCGGATCCGGTGGCACTGCACAGGCTGCTCAAGGAGCTGGCGCAGGCCGGCGTCACCCACGCCTCAATGGAGGCGTCCAGCCATGGCCTCGACCAGCGCCGGCTCGACGGCGTCAAGCTTGCGGCCGGCGGCTTCACCAATCTCGGCCGCGACCATATGGACTATCATCCGACGGTCGAGGACTATCATCGCGCCAAATTGCGTCTGTTCGACGCGCTGCTGCCGAAGGGCGCGCCGGCCGTTATCTTTGCCGACGACCCGTGGTCGGAGCCGACGATCAAGGCGGCGCATGCAGCGGGACTGAACGTGCTGACGGTCGGACGCCACGGCGATTTCCTGCGGCTGAAGCGGGTCGAGCACGAGCGCCACCGCCAGCGCGCCGAGGTCGAAGCGGACGGCGTTCTCCGTGAAGTCGACTTGCCGCTGGCTGGCGACTTTCAGATAGCAAATGCGCTGGTGTCGGCCGGCCTCGCCATTTCGACTGGAACATCTGTTGCCAAAGCGTTGATGGCGCTGGAGAAATTGAAGGGCGCGCCGGGACGGCTCGACCTTGTCGGGACGGCCGCCAACGGCGCGCCCGTCTATGTCGACTATGCTCATAAGCCGGATGCACTGGAAAACGTGCTGGCTTCGGTGCGCCCCTTTACCACTGGCCGCGTCATCGTCGTATTCGGTTGCGGCGGCGACCGCGACCGGGGCAAGCGGCCGATCATGGGCGAGATCGCCACAAGGCTGGCCGATGTCGTCATCGTCACCGACGACAATCCCCGCTCGGAAGTCCCCGAGACGATCCGCGCCGCGATCCTGGCGGCTGCACCGGGGGCGATCGAGATCGGCGACCGGCGCAAGGCCATCCACCAGGCAGTCGGGATGCTTCACGCCGGCGATACGCTGATCGTGGCCGGCAAGGGCCATGAGGAAGGCCAGACCATCGGTGCCGAGACGCTGCATTTTTCCGATCACGAGGAAGTTCGCTCGGCGCTCAGGGAGCAAGCGGCGTGAGCTATCTGTGGACCTCCGAGGCGCTGGTTGCCGCCATGGATGGCCGGCCGCTCGGTCCGATGCCTGAAGGTATCGCCGGCATTTCCATCGACAGCCGCAGCCTGCAGCCGGGAGACGCCTTCTTCGCCATCAAGGGCGAGGCCATGGACGGCCATGATTTCGTCACCGCCGCCATCAAGGCGGGCGCCGGCGTGCTGGTCGTCGCCGAGGGCAAGCTGCCGTCGCTGGGGCGGCTGACGGCACCGATGATCGTCGTGGAGGATGTGCTCGTCGCGCTGGAAAAGCTCGGCGTTGCGGCGCGCGCACGCTCAAAGGCGAGGGTGATTGCCGTGACCGGATCGGCGGGCAAGACCACCACCAAGGAAGCACTGCGCCACGCTCTCTCCGCGGTCGGTATCGTGCATGCATCGGCCCAGTCGTTTAACAATCACTGGGGTGTGCCGCTGACGCTGGCGCGTATGCCGCAGGATTGCGATTTTGCCGTCTTCGAGATCGGCATGAACCATCCGGACGAGATCCGGCCTCTGGTCAAGATGGTCCGGCCGCATGTCGCCATCATCACGCTGATCGCGGCCGCTCACCTCGGCTTCTTCCGCAACCTGGACGAGATTGCCAAGGCCAAGGCGGAGGTTTTCGAAGGACTGGAGCCCGGTGGCGCCGCCCTTCTCAACCGCGACGACTCGCGCTGGAAGCTGCTGGAGAAGATGGCGAAAGAGGCCGGCGTCGAGCATGTTTACGGATTCGGCGAGAATGCCCGGGCGACCTTCAAACTGATCAAATGCGAACTCGATGCCGATCATTCCGTGATAACCGCCAAGATTGGCGGGCATGAGATCGTCGCCAGGATCGGCGCGCCGGGCCGCCATATGGTGCAGAATGTGCTGGCGGTGCTGGGTGCAGCGCATCTGGTCGGAGCCGACGTCACCAGGGTTGCGCAGGCGCTGGCCGATCTTTCGCCCGAACGCGGACGCGGCAAACGCTATATGTTGCGCCACCCCAAAGGGCCGATCACGCTGATCGACGAGAGCTACAACGCCAATCCGGCGTCGATGAGCGCTGCAATGGCGCTGCTCAACACGACGCCGGTGTCGGGTGAGGGCAGGCGCATTGCCGTGCTCGGCGATATGCTCGAGCTCGGCGGCCACTCGGCGAAATTGCATGCCGCCCTTGCCGACCTGATCGTCGGCACCGACACGCGCACGGTTTTTCTCGGCGGCCCGGAAATGCGGGCGCTGGCCGACGTTTTGCCCGGCGAGATCAGGACGGAGTACCGCGCCGGCGCGGAAGATCTGAAACCGGTGCTTCTGTCGGAGTTGAGGCCGGGTGACGTGGTTATGATCAAATCGTCGAAAGGCATAGGCTTTTCAAAGCTGGTCGAGGCATTGCTCGGCAAGTTTCCGGCGGAAGCCACAACCAGCAGACAGACCTAGGATCGGTCCGGGGGACGCAAGCGCATGTTAACACTGCTCGTCGAATTTGCGGACAAGATCTCGGTCTTCAACGTCTTCCGCTACATAACTTTCCGCACTGGCGGGGCGCTGATCACAGCGGCGCTGATCGTGTTCATCTTCGGACCGACCATCATCAATTCGCTGAGGCTGCGGCAAGGCAAGGGACAGCCGATCCGCGCCGATGGGCCACAGACGCATTTCAAAAAGGCGGGAACGCCGACCATGGGCGGGCTGATGATCCTGTCCGGCATCATCGGTTCGTCACTGCTGTGGGCGAACCTGTCGAGCATCTACGTCTGGGTGGTGATGCTGGTGACGCTGGGGTTCGGCTCGATCGGCTTTTACGACGACTACCTCAAGGTGACGAAGCAATCGCATCTCGGCTTCTCCGGCAAAGCTCGGCTGGGGCTCGAATTTGCCATCGCAGGCATCGCCGCTTGGGTGATCATGCATAACGGCCAGGCGCCGTTCTCGTCGTCGTTGACATTCCCTTTCGCCAAGGAGTTTCTCGTCAATCTCGGCTGGTTCTTCATCCCGTTCTCGTGCTTCGTCATCGTCGGCGCCGGCAATGCGGTGAACCTGACCGACGGCCTCGACGGACTGGCGATTGTGCCGATCATGATCGCGGCGGCGTCCTTCGGCGTCATCGCCTATCTCTCCGGCAACGCGGTATTCGCCGAATATCTTCAGATCCATTTTGTGCCCGGTACCGGCGAACTGGCGGTGGTCCTTGGAGCGGTGATCGGCGCCGGGCTCGGCTTCCTGTGGTTCAATGCGCCGCCGGCGGCCATCTTCATGGGCGATACCGGCTCGCTGGCGCTGGGCGGGCTGATCGGCACGGTCGCGGTGGCGACCAAGCACGAGATCGTGCTGGTCATTGTCGGAGGCCTGTTCGTTGTCGAGATATTCTCGGTCATCATCCAGGTCGGCTACTTCAAGATGACCGGCAAGCGCGTCTTCCTGATGGCGCCGATCCACCATCATTTCGAAAAGCTCGGCTGGACCGAAAGCCAGGTGGTGATCCGCTTCTGGATCATCGCTGTCATCCTGGCGCTGGTCGGCCTGTCGACCCTGAAGCTCAGATAGGAGGCCGCTTGATCCCCGCCGCATCCTTTTCAGGCAAGCGCGTTTCGCTCTTCGGGCTCGGCGGCTCGGGGATCGCCACGGCGCGCGCGCTGATCGAAGGCGGCGCAGATGTGCTGGCCTGGGACGACAATCCCGACAGCGTCGCCAAGGCTGGCGCGGTCGGTATTGCAACCGCGGACCTGCGCGGCGCGGACTGGGCGAGGTTTTCCGCCTTCGTGCTGTCGCCCGGCGTGCCGCTGACGCACCCGAAGCCGCACTGGACTGTCGAGCTCGCGCGGGGCTCCGGCGTCGAGATCATAGGCGATATCGAGCTTTTCTGCCGCGAGCGGACGGCGCGGGCGCCGGAAGCACCTTTCATTGCGATCACCGGCACCAACGGCAAGTCGACGACCACGGCATTGACGGCGCACATACTCAAGTCGGCCGGGCGCGACACGCAGATGGGCGGCAATATCGGCCGTGCGGTGATGACGCTCGATCCGCCGCAGCCCGAGCGGCACTATGTGGTTGAGTGCTCTTCCTACCAGATCGACCTTGCCCCCTCGATCAATCCGACGGCCGGCGTCCTGCTCAATCTGACGCCGGACCATCTCGACCGCCATGGCACGATGCAACACTACGCCTCGATTAAGGAGCGGCTGGTGGCCGGCAGTGAGACCGCAATCATCGGCGTCGACGATTCCTGGTGCGCCCAGATCGCCGATCGGCTGGAGCGGGCAGGCCGGCAGGTCATTCGGATTTCCAAGCGCCTGCCCCTGACCGACGGTTATTTCGCCGATGGCACGAATTTAATGGAAGCCGTGCACGGCCGCTACAGCCGGGTCGCCTTCCTCGAAGGAATCGGCTCCTTGCGCGGCCAGCACAATGCGCAGAATGCGCTGGCCGCCGCCGCCGCCTGCCTAAAGGTCGGGCTCGAGCTCGGCGAAATCCAATCCGGACTGGAGAGTTTCCCGGGGCTGGCGCACCGCATGGAGCAGGTCGGCCGCAAAGGGCATGTGCTGTTCGTCAACGATTCCAAGGCGACCAATGCCGATGCCGCTGCACCGGCGCTGTCGAGCTTTGCGCGTATCCATTGGATTGCCGGCGGCCTGCCGAAGGAGGGTGGCATCGAGCCGTTGCGCGGCTTCTTCCCGCGCATCGCCAAGGCCTATCTGATCGGCGAAGCTGCACCGGCCTTTTCGGCGACGCTGGGCGAGGCGGTGCCTTACGAGATCTCAGGCACGTTGGCCGCGGCAGTCGAACACGCCGCCCGTGATGCAGCCAGGGATAGTAGCGGCGAAGCGGTGGTGCTGCTGTCGCCGGCCTGCGCCAGTTTCGACCAGTTCAAGAATTTCGAAGTGCGCGGCGAGGCGTTCAGGCAAGCCGTAACCGCCATTGATGGCGTGATGCCCATCGGAGGGACACGATAATGCAAAGCCGTCTCGACAAAAGCCCGGTTGCGACCTGGTGGTGGACGATCGATCGCTGGTTCCTGGCGGCGTTCCTGTCGCTGATGGGGCTCGGCATCGTTTTGTCCTTCGCCGCAAGCCCGGCGGTGGCCGAGCGCATCGGGCTAGACAGTTTCCACTTCGCGACGCGCCAGATTATCTTCACCATTCCGGCACTTGGGGTGATGCTGGCTGTCTCCTTCCTTGAATCCAGGCAGATCCGGCGCATGGCGCTCGTCATGCTGTGCATCATGCTGTTTCTGATGGTGGCAGTGCTCTATATCGGCGTGGAGGTGAAGGGCGCGCGGCGCTGGGTGTCGCTTGCCGGCCTGTCGATCCAGCCGTCCGAGTTCCTGAAACCGGCCTTCGTCATCATCTGCGCCTGGCTGTTCGCCGAGCACAAGCGGCAGCCCGACATTCCCGGCAATCTGTTCGCCATGTTGCTGCTTGCACTGGTTATCTCGCTGCTGGTGGCGCAGCCTGACCTTGGGCAGACCATGCTGGTGCTCGGCACCTGGGGAGTGATGTTCTTCATGGCCGGGTTGCCGTGGCTGTGGATCGTCGCGCTGGGTGCTGCCGGCGTCGGCGGCGTGTTCGCCGCCTATGCGGTTTTCCCGCACGTTGCCGGCCGCATTGACCGCTTCATGACCGGCGAGGGCGACACGTTCCAGGTCGACATGGGCCGCGAGGCGCTGATCAATGGCGGCTGGTTCGGCGTCGGGCCGGGCGAGGGTACCGTCAAGCGAGTCATCCCCGACAGCCACGCCGACTTCGTCTTCTCCGTCGCCGGCGAGGAATTCGGGCTGATCATGTGTTTCTTCATCATGTCCATCTTCGGCTTCATCGTGCTGCGCGGTCTCAACACGGCGCTCAAGGAGCAGGACGATTTCACCCGCTATGCGGTTGGCGGCCTGGTCACGGTCTTCGGCCTGCAGTCGGTCATCAACATGGCCGTCAATCTGCAGCTGATGCCGGCCAAGGGCATGACGCTGCCGTTCATCTCCTACGGCGGCTCTTCGCAGGTCGCGATCGCCATCTCGATGGGCATGGTGCTGGCGCTGACGCGCAAGCGCCCGGAAAAGCGCAAGCAGCTGGGCTTCATGCCGTTGCCGCGTGCGATGCCGGCGGAGTGAGATGGCGAAGGGGGTCATCCTGCTGGCGGCAGGCGGCACGGGCGGACACCTGTTCCCGGCCGAGGCGTTGGCGCACGAACTGACCAGGCGCGGCTGGACGGTGCATCTGGCGACGGACGAGCGCGCCGAGCGCTTTACCGGGCAGTTCCCAGCAGCCGCTATCCATCCGATCCAGTCGGCGACGATGGGATCGAAAAATCCTTTTGCCGTGCTCGCCGCGTTTTGGAAAATCTGGCGCGGGGTGCGGCAGGCATCGGCCGTCATCGCCAGCATCAAGCCTGCCATCGTGGTCGGCTTCGGCGGTTATCCGACACTGCCGCCGCTTTACGCGGCGACCAGGCGCAAGGTGCCGACGCTCATCCACGAGCAGAATGCGGTGATGGGCCGCGCCAACCGGGCGCTTGCCGGCCGCGTCGACGCCATTGCCGGTGGGTTCCTGCCGGAAGACAGCAGTGCCGCCGGCGCCAAGACGGTGACCACCGGCAATCCGGTCAGACCGCAAGTGCTGGAGGCGGCGAAGACACCTTATGCCGCATCGGCCGGCGGAGAGCCGTTCCGATTGCTGGTGTTTGGCGGCAGCCAAGGCGCGCAGTTCTTTTCCGACGCGGTGCCGGCGGCAATCGCCCGGCTTTCCGACGCACAGCGCAGGCGGCTGGCGATCACACAGCAGGCGCGCGCCGACGATGTGACGCAGGTGAAAGCCGCCTATGCCGCACTTGGCATTGGGGCCGAGGTGTCGCCGTTCTTCACCGACATGGCAAAGCGGCTGGCGGCGGCGCATCTGGTGATGTCGCGCTCCGGCGCATCGACCGTATCGGAAATCGCGGTGATCGGCCGGCCGGCGCTGCTGGTGCCCTATCCGCACGCGCTCGACCACGACCAGGCGGCGAATGCGGCGGCCCTTGCGGCAGCGGGCGGCGCCGAGGTGCATCCGCAATCCACGCTTTCGCCCGAGCACATTGCTGCGTTGATCGGGGCCCTGATGGATGATCCGGGCAGGGCGGCGACAATGGCCGCGGCGGCGAAATCATCCGGAAAACCGGATGCCGCGCGGTTGCTCGCCGATCTGACAGAGGCTATTGCGTCCAGGAAATCCGTTTCGGAATTCAGGAAGGAGACGCACGAATGAAGATGCCACAGACGATCGGCCTCGTGCATTTCATCGGCATTGGCGGCATCGGCATGAGCGGCATCGCCGAGGTGCTGCACAATCTCGGCTACAAGGTGCAAGGGTCCGACCAGGCCGACAGCGCCAATGTGCAGCGGCTGCGCGACAAGGGCATCGAATGCTTCGTCGGCCACCAGGCCGAAAACCTCGGCGAGGCCGAGGTGGTCGTCGTCTCCACCGCAATCAAGAAATCCAATCCGGAACTGAAGGCGGCGAGAGAGAAGTTGCTGCCGATCGTGCGGCGCGCCGAAATGCTAGCCGAGTTGATGCGGTTCCGCCAAGCGGTCGCGATCGGCGGCACGCATGGCAAGACGACGACGACTTCGATGGTGGCGACGCTACTCGAAGCCGGCGGGCTCGACCCGACGGTGATCAATGGCGGCATCATCAATGCCTATGGCACCAATGCCCGCATGGGCGACGGCGAATGGATGGTGGTCGAGGCCGACGAGAGCGACGGCACGTTCCTCAGGCTGCCGGCCGAGATTGCCGTCGTCACCAATATCGACCCCGAGCATCTCGATCATTACGGCTCCTTCGACAAAGTGCGCGAGGCGTTTCGTCAGTTCGTCGAGAATGTGCCGTTCTACGGCTTCGGCGTGATGTGCACCGACCATCCCGAGGTGCAGGCGCTGGTCGCCCGCATCGAGGACCGGCGCGTCATCACCTATGGCGAAAATGCGCAGGCCGACGTGCGCTTCACCAATCACCGCATGGACGGCCCGACCTCGGAATTCGACGTGGTGATCCGCGATCGCAAGACGCACGGCCAGATAACGATATCAGGTCTGCGGCTACCCATGCCCGGACGTCACAATGTCTCCAATGCGACGGCGGCGATTGCCGTCGCGCATGAGCTCGGCCTTTCGGCTGAGGCAATCAAGAAGGGTCTGTCGTCCTTCGCCGGCGTCAAGCGGCGTTTCACCCATACCGGTTCGTGGAACGGTGTCGATGTGTTCGACGATTACGGTCATCATCCAGTCGAGATCACGGCGGTACTGAAGGCCGCGCGCAGCGCCACCAAGGGCCGCATCATCGCCGTTACCCAACCGCACCGCTTCACCCGGCTGCGCGATCTGTTCGACGAGTTTTCCGTCTGCTTCAACGATGCCGATACGGTGATGGTGGCGCCCGTCTATGCGGCCGGCGAGGAGCCGATCGATGGCGTTACGTCCGACGCACTGGTGTCGCGCATCCGCTCCGGCGGCCATCGCGACGCACGCTACATCGAAGGTCCGGCGGCGATCGGGCCGATCGTTCGCGAGGTGGCGAAGCCGGGCGATTTCGTGGTTTTCCTCGGCGCCGGCAACATCACCCAATGGGCCTATGCGCTGCCCAGGGAACTCGGCGGGACCATCTCATGATGCGCGGCCTGGCGTTGATCGAGAAGCTTGGCGACCGGCTTGCCGGACTGCGCGGCCGCATCACGCCCAATGCCGAGATGGACAAGATCACCTGGTTTCGAGCCGGCGGGCTCGCGGACGCATTGTTTCAGCCGGCCGACGAGGACGATCTTGCCGCGTTCCTGAAGGCGGTGCCCGAGGAAATACCACTGACCACCGTCGGCGTCGGCTCGAACCTGCTTGTCCGTGACGGCGGCATTGCGGGCTTCGTCATCCGGCTTTCGGCCAAAGGCTTTGGCGAGACCGAAGTGATTGCGCCGACCATGATCAAGGCGGGCGCCGCAACGCCCGACAAGCGTCTTGCGGCCGTTGCCTACGAGGCCGGCATCGGTGGCTTTCATTTCTACCACGGCATTCCCGGCGCCATTGGCGGAGCGCTGAGGATGAACGCCGGCGCCAATGGCGTCGAGACACGCGAGCGTGTGGTCGAGGTGCGGGCACTCGACCGCAAGGGCAATGTTCATACGCTGAGCAATGCCGACATGGGCTATGCCTATCGCCATTCAGCGGCGCCGTCGGGGCTGATCTTCACATCGGCGCTGCTCGAAGGCGTTCCCGAGGACAGGGCGGCGATCAAGGCCGCGATGGATGCTGTCCAGAACCATCGCGAGACCGTGCAGCCGATCCGCGAAAAAACCGGGGGCTCGACCTTCAAGAACCCCGAGGGCACCTCGGCCTGGAAGGAAATCGACAAGGCCGGCTGCCGCGGCCTGATGGTCGGCGGGGCGCAGATGTCGCCGATGCATTGCAACTTCATGATCAACACCGGAACCGCCACCGGCTACGAGCTTGAATATCTCGGTGAGACGGTGCGTGCGCGCGTGCTCGAAAAATCGGGCATCCGGCTGCAGTGGGAGATCAAGCGCATTGGTAATTTTCGGCCGGGCCATGCGGTCCAGGAATTTCTCGGGCAGTTGCTTTAGGCAAGTCGACCGCCGTTGCTTTTCGGACTCATGAATTCACATTTTGCTGCCGTTTTTGCGGAAAGTGAATCCATCGGAATCGTAAGCACTTGCCAGCGAATCAACTCTCTGATTCTCTGCCCTGAAGCGTTTCCTGATTTGAGTCGTTTCGACGCGTTGCTCGCGTTTCCGTCTGGGGGGCAACCTGCCGGGAGACTCGGACTCAATGTTGCGGAAAACACGGAGCGAAGTTGCTCGGCGCGTGTGAGTGTGCGCGATGCTTTTCGGTCATGCACGATAGTGCGGGCCTGCTGTGAGAGGAAATGACGGGGAATGACAAGCAAGCACGTGGCCGTCCTTCTGGGAGGATTCTCGTCCGAGCGGCCCGTGTCCCTGTCGTCGGGCAAAGCCTGCGCCGACGCGCTCGAGGGAGAGGGCTACCAGGTCACCCGCGTCGACGTCTCGCGCGACATCGGCTCGGTGCTCGGCGCGCTCAAGCCTGACGTCGTCTTCAACGCACTGCACGGCCCTTTCGGCGAGGACGGCACCATCCAGGGCATCCTCGAGTACCTCGCCATTCCGTACACCCATTCGGGCGTGCTTGCCTCGGCGCTCGCGATGAACAAGGAGCAGGCCAAGAAGGTCGCCAAGGCGGCCGGCATTCCGGTGGCGGAATCGAAGGTGGCCAATCGCTTCGCCATCCAGAACAAGCACCCGATGAAGCCGCCCTATGTGGTCAAGCCGGTCAACGAAGGGTCGAGCTTCGGTGTCGTCATCGTGCATGAAGGCCAGTCGCATCCGCCCCAGATCATCGGCTCGTCCGAGTGGAGATACGGCGATACGGTCATGGTCGAGCGTTATGTGCACGGGCGGGAATTGACCTGCGCAGTGATGGGCGATGTGGCGCTCGGTGTCTGCGAGATCATCCCGACCGGGCATTCCTTCTACGACTATGATTCAAAATACGTCGCGGGAGGATCAAAACACGAATGCCCGGCAAAACTTTCACCGAATATTTACCAAAAAATACAGACACTGGCACTCAAGGCTCATCAAGCTATCGGCTGTCGGGGCGTTTCCCGATCGGACTTCCGTTATGACGATCGTCACTCCGAAAACGGCGAAATTGTCTGGCTCGAGGTCAACACCCAGCCGGGCATGACGCCGACGTCTTTGGTGCCGGAAATCGCCGCGCAAGCGGGACACTCGTTCGGCGATTTGTTGAGTTGGATGGTGGAGGACGCTTCGTGTCTGCGTTGAAGTGGGGACAGGGCAGGGGGAAGGGCGCGGCCGGGCCGGCGCTGTTCGGCATGCCGTTGTCGTTCGACCATTTCGTGCTGCCGCGCCTGCTCCGCCGGCCGGTGCGCGTGCTGGCGCGCCTCGGCGAAGGCGACTTCGAGGCGCCGCCCTATTGCGCTGCCATGCTGTCGGCGGCACTGCTTGTTTCGAGTAGTGCCTATGGCGCCTATCTCGGCGGACATGCCGACGCCATCGTCCAGAGTGTCACCGCCCGAACCGGCTTTGCCGTCGATCAGGTCAAGGTCGTCGGCAACCGCGAAACATCCGAGATCGATATTCTCGACAGGCTGGAACTCGACGGCTGGACCTCGCTGATCGGCTTCGACGCCGAAACCGCGCGCGAACGCATCACCACGCTACCCTGGGTCGAAGCCGCGGCAGTGCGCAAGGTCTACCCGCATACGCTGGAAGTGCGCGTCGAGGAGCGCGAGCCGTTCGCGCTGTGGCAGCAAGGCAGCGCGCTTTCGGTCATCGAGAAATCCGGCGCCGTCATTGCGCCGTTCTCCGGCGGCAAGCAGATATTGCTGCCGCTGATCATCGGCACCGGCGCACCGGCCAAAGCGCCGGATTTCCTAGCGAAGATCAAGAATTATCCGGAGCTCGCCGCGCGGATCAAGGGCTATATCCGCATCGGCGAACGGCGCTGGGATCTCAAGCTTGAAAACGGCATCACGATCAAACTTCCCGAAGACGGCGAGGATCAGGCGATTGCCGACCTGGTCAGGATGGACCACGAGAACGGGCTTTTGACGCGCGACATCGCTGCCGTCGACATGCGCCTTTCCGATCGTCTGGTCGTCCAGCTGACGCCGGAGGCGGCGACACAGCGCCAGGCCGCGCTCAACGAAAAGCCCAAGATGCTGAAGCGCAAGCCGGAGACGAAAATATGAGCTGGCTTGGCGGCAATAGCGATGCTTCGGCGCGCCGGTCCGGCATCTTGACGGTGCTGGATGTCGGCTCCAGCAAGGTCTGCTGCGTGGTGGCCAAGCTCAAGCCGCGCGAGGATGGCAAGCTGCTGCGCGGACGCTCGCATCGCGTCCAGGTCATCGGCATCGGCCACCAGAAATCGCAAGGCGTGAAATCGGGCGTCGTCATCGATCTCGACCGCGCCGAGCACGCCATCCGTCTTGCCGTCGACGCCGCGGAACGCATGGCGGGACTGACGGTCGATTCGCTGATCGTCAACATGACTGCCGGCCGGTTGAAGAGCGAGGCTTTTTCGGCCACCATCAATCTCGGCGGCCATGAGGCCGACGAGGCCGACATCAAGCGCGTGCTTGCCGCCGGCGCCAAGCAGGCGCTGCGGGCCGAGCGCGAGGTGATCCATTCGCTTCCCGTAGCCTTTTCTCTGGATGCCGAGCGCGGTGTGCGCGATCCGCGCGGCATGGTTGGCGACCAGCTTGGCGTCGACATGCACGTGCTGACGGGCGACGCGGCGCCTTTGCGCAATCTTGAGCTCTGCATCAACCGCTCGCATCTGTCGGTCGAGCGCATGGTGGCTACGCCTTATGCCAGCGGGCTTGCCGCGCTGGTCGACGACGAGCTCGAAATGGGCGCGGCCTGCATCGACATGGGCGGCGGCACGACGACGATCTCGGTATTTTCGGAAGGCAAGTTCGTCCACGGCGACGCCATCGCGATCGGCGGCAACCACGTCACGCTGGATATGGCCAAGGGCCTATCGACCTCGCTCGATGCCGCCGAAAGGCTGAAAGTGATGCATGGCTCGGCGCTGCCTGGCAGTGCCGACGATCGCGACCTGGTTTCCATCCATCCGATCGGCGAGGACGGCGAGGTGCCGTTGCAGATCCCGCGCTCGGTGATGACGCGCATCATCCGCGCCCGCATCGACGAGACGCTGGAATTGCTGCGCGACCGCCTGAACAAGTCCGGCTACGGCAATGCCGTCGGCAAGCGTGTGGTGCTGACCGGCGGCGCCAGCCAGCTTGCCGGCCTGCCCGAAGCAGCACGCCGCATTCTCGGCCGCAATGTGCGCATTGGCCGCCCGCTTGGCGTGGCAGGCCTGCCCGAGGCGGCCAAGGGGCCGGCTTTTTCGACGCCCGTCGGGCTTCTGATCTATCCGCAGATGGCGAGCTTCGAGAGCCGCCCGGCGAAGGGAATTTCCGGTCTTCGGATGACCGGAACAGGCGGAAAACTGCATCGAATGAGTCAGTGGTTGAGAGACAGTTTTTAATTTGACGGGGACAGCCCCATAGGCGGCCGCGGCGGCGAAGCGGCGGGAAAGGCAAAGGACGAAGACAATGACCATCAATCTGCAGAAGCCGGACATCACCGAGCTCAAGCCGCGCATCACCGTGTTCGGTGTCGGCGGCGGCGGCGGCAATGCCGTCAACAACATGATCACCGCCGGCTTGCGCGGCGTCGAGTTCGTGGTGGCCAACACCGACGCACAGGCACTGACGATGTCGAAGGCCGAGCGGCTGATCCAGCTCGGCGCGCATGTCACCGAGGGTCTCGGCGCCGGATCGCAGCCTGAAGTCGGGCGCGCGGCGGCGGAAGAGTGCATCGACGAGATCATCGATCATCTCTCCAACACGCATATGTGCTTCGTCACTGCCGGCATGGGCGGCGGCACCGGCACCGGGGCGGCTCCCGTCGTTGCCCGCGCTGCCCGCGAAAAGGGTATCCTTACCGTCGGCGTCGTCACCAAGCCGTTCCACTTCGAAGGCCAGCGCCGCATGAAGACGGCCGACATGGGTATCGAGGAACTACAGAAATGCGTCGATACCCTGATCGTCATTCCCAACCAGAACCTGTTCCGGCTGGCCAACGATAAGACCACCTTCGCCGATGCCTTCGCCATGGCCGACCAGGTGCTCTATTCGGGCGTTGCATGCATTACCGACCTGATGGTCAAGGAAGGCCTGATCAATCTCGACTTCGCCGACGTCCGCTCGGTCATGCGCGAAATGGGCAAGGCGATGATGGGAACCGGCGAGGCTTCGGGCGAGGGCCGCGCAATGGCCGCGGCTGAAGCCGCCATCGCCAACCCGCTGCTCGACGAGACCTCGATGAAGGGCGCCAAGGGCCTGCTGATCTCGATCACCGGCGGCCGCGACCTGACCCTGTTCGAAGTCGATGAGGCCGCAACTCGCATTCGCGAAGAGGTCGACCAGGACGCCAACATCATTCTGGGCGCCACCTTCGACGAGGAACTCGAAGGCGTTATTCGCGTGTCGGTGGTCGCCACCGGCATCGACAAATCGGCGGCCGAAATCGCTGCCGCGCCGATCGCCATCCGCGCGGCTCCGCCGAAGCCGGTCAGCCGGCCGGCGGCCCAGGTCACGGAAATGCGCCCGGCGCCTGTCCAGCAACCGATCTATGAACCACGTGCTGCCGATCCGGTCGCCGAGGCCATTCAGCTCGCCGAGGCGAATGCGGCAGCGATGGCGCAGGCCCGCCCGGCACCGGTCGCCCATGCGGAAGACTTCCGTCCGCAGAGCAAGATCTTCCAGGCGCCTCCCGCTCAGCCGCAGCCAATGATGCAGCCGGCGGTTCAGCAAGCGATGCAACCAGCTCCGCATCGTGAAATGCCGCAGCCGGTTGCCGCGGCACCCCAGCGCATGCCGCGGGTCGAGGATTTCCCGCCGCAGGTGAAGGCCGAAGTGGAAGCCAAGGCCCGCCCGGCCGACCACGAGAACAGCGGCCCGATGGGCTTGCTCAAGCGCCTGACCAACGGCTTGACCCGCCGCGAAGAGGAACCTGCAAGACTGCAGCCGGCGCAGCCTCGCGAACCGAAACTGCGCCAGGCGCCGGCGGAAGTGCGCCGCCTAGCCAGCCAGGATCCGCAGCTTTACGCACCGCGTCGCGGCCAGCTGGATGAGCAGGGCCGCCTGACGCCGCAGAGCCGGGCTGTCCAGGAAGACGATCAGTTGGAGATTCCCGCCTTCCTGCGCCGACAGGCCAATTGATCTGTTAACGGTTTGTAATAGTTGTTAACAGGCGAGCAGGAAACTGTTCGCCTGTTAATATTAAAAGCACTTGTAAAACAGAGGCTTACGGGACAATCCCGCGCTGGGCCGCGGTTACAACGAGTAAGAAACCGTGATTTGGAGTCTCCCTGCGGGACCATTATCTTCGCCACCGACCAAAGTCGGTTTGCTGGGAGTCTCGGGGAAGTGGCCCCTGCCTGCCGATCAATCAAGAGCCGCGCCCTCAGGGCAGATGAAGCGGACCTAGGCAGTACGGGCTATGGGGATTGTTTTGCACGACTATCAGACGACACTTAAATCGCGTGCGACGCTGACCGGCATCGGCGTTCACAGTGGCAATCCGGTCACCGTCCATTTCCTGCCGGCAGACGCCGATACGGGTGTCGTCTTCCAGCTTTCGAATGCAAGCGGAAGCCATGAATTTCGCGCGCTCGTTTCCGAGGTCGGTGCCACCGACCTCTGCACCATGCTCGGCGATCCGCAAGGCGAGCACATCGCCACGGTCGAGCATCTGATGGCGACGCTTTTCGGCCTTGGGATCGACAATCTCGTCATCGAAATCGATGGCCATGAGGTGCCTATCCTCGACGGCAGCGCAGTGATGTTCGTCGAGGCCATTGACCAGGCAGGCATCGAAACGCTGCCGGTCAAGCGTCGCTACATCAGGGTGGTCAAGCCGGTTCGTATCGAGAACGGCGCCTGCTGGGCGGAGTTCCGGCCCTATGACGGCACGCGCTTCGAGATCGAGATCGATTTCGAAAGCCCGGCGATCGGGCGCCAGCTTTTTGCATCCGACATGAACGCCGACATTTTCCGGCGTGACGTCGCGCGGGCCCGCACTTTCGGTTTCATGAAGGACGTCGAGCGGCTGTGGGCGGCCGGCTATGCGCTCGGCTCCTCGTTGGAAAACTCCCTGGTGATCGGCGACGACAACCGCGTGATCAACATGGGAGGCCTGCGCTATCCCAACGAGTTCGCGCGCCACAAGACGATGGATGCGATGGGCGATCTGGCGCTCGCCGGCGCCCGGTTCATCGGCTGCTTCCGCTCCTATCGTGGTGGCCACAGGCTGAACGCCGCTGCGCTGCGCCGTCTCTTGTCGGACCGTTCGGCTTTCGAGATCGTCGAGACGACGCGCCGCGAGCGCGGGCGTACCGCGGAGATGAGCGCCGTCAACGCACCCCTCTATGCGCCCTGGATGATCTGATTCTTAAGGTCTTACGGCCCACGTTGCGGTCAGGCTGTGTTGCATGGATGCATCACTGGCCGGCCAAATTACACAGCTTTCCAGGTGGCGCCAAACCGCCACAAAAATGTGCGATTGGCCGGGGATAGCGTTGCCGGGCAAGGCAATTATGGTTTATGGCTGCTGCCGTCGACTGAAATGACGCCGAAAGGGCGGAATCCAAACATGTTTTTCAAGCGAGTTGGTCAATCGAAGGTGCTGCGGCGGGCTGTTTTCCTGGCGCTTTCGGTGGTCGTTCCATCGCTGTTTCTGTCGGCCTGCATGTCGTCCGAGAAGGACGTCGACCTGTCGACCTATGTCGATCAGACCGAGCCGGCCGACGTGCTCTACAATCAGGGTCTCGCCAATCTGAATGCCGGGCGACTGCAGGAGGCAAGCCGCAAGTTCGATGCCGTCGACCGCCAGCATCCATATTCCGAATTCGCCCGCAAATCGATGGTGATGGGTGCCTTTGCCGACTACCGTCAGGGCAATTACGATGAGGCGATCGGTTCGGCCAAGCGCTACCTGACCCTCTACCCGTCGACCGACGATGCAGCCTATGCCCAATATATTATCGGGCTGAGCTACTACCGCCAGATCAAGGACGTCACCCAGGACCAGAAGGAAGCGCGTCTTACCGCGCAGACGATGCAGGACCTGGTGACGCGCTGGCCGACTTCCGAATATGTCGACGATGCTAAGGAGAAGATCCGTTTCGCCAACGATCAGCTCGCCGGCAAGGAGATGCAGATCGGCCGCTACTATCTTGAGCGCCGCGAATACATCGCGGCCGTCAAACGGTTCCGCAACGTCGTGGAGAACTATTCCAACACACGCCATGTCGAGGAAGCGCTGGCGCGTCTTACCGAGAGCTACTATGCGATGGGGCTGACGTCGGAAGCACAGACCGCTGCGGCCGTGCTCGGCACCAACTACCCCGACAGCCAGTGGTACAAGGACTCCTACAAGCTCCTGCAGAGTGGTGGGCTCGAGCCGCGCGAGAATGCCGGATCGTGGATCTCCAAGGCCGGGAAGCTGATCACCGGCGCCTGAGCGGCGCGTCACCATGCTCTCCAGACTGTCGATCCGCGATATCGTTCTGATCGAGAAGCTGGACATCGACTTCTCGTCCGGCCTTTCGGTCCTTACCGGCGAAACCGGCGCCGGAAAATCTATCCTGCTCGACGCGTTGTCGCTGGCGCTTGGCGCCCGCGGCGACGCTTCGCTGGTGCGGCATGGCGCGGCGCAAGGCCAGATCATCGCCGTGTTCGACGTGCCGCGCAACCACGCGGCTCGCATGCTGCTTGCCGAGAATGCCATCGAGGACGACGGCGACATCATCCTGCGCCGCGTCCAGACGGCTGACGGCCGCACGCGCGTGTTCGTCAACGATCAGCCGTCCAGCGTGACGCTGATGCGCGACATCGGCCGTGCGCTGGTCGAGATCCACGGCCAGCATGACGAGCGCGCTTTGGTCGATCCCGGCGCCCATCGCGAGTTGCTCGACAGTTTCGGCGGCCATCTCGGCGCTGCTCGGGCAACCGGCCAGGCGTGGCGGCATTGGCGTACCTGCGAGCAGGAATTTTCACGGCACCGGGCCAAAGTCGATGCAGCTGCCCGTGAGGCCGATTATCTGCGTGCTGCGGTCGCCGAATTGACCAGGCTCGATCCGCAACCGGGCGAAGAGACCGAACTGGCCGAACTGCGCGCCTCGATGATGCGTGCCGAAAAGATCGCCTCGGAAATCCACGATGCGCAGGATGTGCTCTCGGGCCCGTCCTCGCCCTTGCCGCAACTGGCCAGCCTGCTCAGGCGGCTGCAGCGAAAGGCGACCGAAGCGCCGGGGCTGCTCGAGGACGTCGTCAAATCGCTCGACGAAGCGATGCTGTCGCTCGACGCGGCGCAGTCGGGCGTCGAAGCAGCACTTCGCGCGACCGAATATGATCCGCAGCGGCTGGAGAAGGCTGAGGAGCGGCTGTTTTCGCTGCGTGCCGCCTCGCGCAAGCACAGCGTCGCCGTGGATGACCTGGCGCAATTGCGTGACACCATGGCTGCCGACCTTGCCGATCTCGACGCCGGCGAGGAGCGCCTGCATGCGCTGGAGAAACAGGCTGCGGCGGCGCGCCAGGCCTACGACATTACGGCGGCCCAGCTGTCGTCGCTTCGCCATGCGGCGGCCGTCGGGCTGACCAAGGCGGTAATGGCCGAACTGCCGGCGCTGAAGCTCGAACGGGCCGAGTTCATCGTCGAGATCGCAAGCGATGCCGAGAGCCGCATGGAAGAAGGCATCGACCAGGTCGAGTTCTGGGTACGCACCAATCCCGGCACCAGGCCCGGCCCAATGATGAAGGTCGCTTCCGGCGGCGAGCTTTCGCGCTTCCTGCTGGCGTTGAAAGTCGCGCTGGCCGATCGCGGGTCGGCGCCCACTTTGGTCTTTGATGAGATTGACACCGGCGTCGGCGGCGCGGTTGCCGACGCCATCGGCCAGCGGCTGGCGCGGCTGGCAAAACGCGTGCAGGTGCTTTCGGTCACGCATGCACCGCAAGTGGCGGCGCGCGCGGCGACGCATTTCCTGATCTCCAAATCCGGCGGTGCCGACCGCGTCTCGACCGGCATCGCCGAGATGGACCGGGCGGCACGGCAGGAAGAGATCGCACGCATGCTCGCCGGCGCCACCATTACAGACGAGGCGCGCGCGGCGGCCGAGCGGCTGCTGCGGGAGAACACCGCGGCAGCCTAGGATCAAACACCTAGAGCGGTTCATCGTTTCACGGAAACGCCGAACCGCTCTACCTCTTTGTTTTGCGCAATTCCGGACGGAAGACCGTTTCACAGTTTTCCTGGAATTGCTCCAGACGAGTTCGTTTCCGGCGCTCGCGACCTGAGTCAGGGTATGGCGCCATCCTGCTGTTCAGGAATGATTTTCGATGTCTGGTCTCTCCCTCATGAGAAAATCCTGTTCTATTGTGTCGCGCCACCGTGGAGGGAGCAGTGCATGGACGAAAAACCAGTCGGTTCGCTCAGCGAAAGCGAGGCGGCAAGCGAGTTGATGCGGTTGGCGCAGGAGATCGCCGAGCACGACCGGCGCTACCACGGCGAGGACGCGCCAATAATCACGGATGCGGAATATGACGCGCTGACCCGGCGCAACCTCGCCATCGAACAGCGGTTCCCGCATCTTGTGCGCGAGGATTCGCCCTCGCGCAGGGTCGGCGCGCCGCCGGCGGAAGGTTTTGCCAAGGTGCGGCACGCGGTGCCGATGCTCAGCCTGGCCAAGGCTTATAGCGACCAGGACGTCGCGGACTTCATAGAACGGGGCCGGCGATTCTTTGATCGCGACAAGGATCTGAACATCGCCTTCACGGCAGAGCCGAAGATCGACGGGCTATCGGCTTCCCTGCGGTATGAAGGCGGTGTGTTCGTGCAGGGGGCAACGCGCGGCGACGGCGTCGTCGGCGAGGATATCACCGCCAATCTCAAGACCATCGCCGACATTCCCAAGACCTTGAAGGGGTCGGGCTGGCCCGAGGTCATCGAAATACGCGGTGAGGTCTATATGACCTACGCCGAATTCGAGGCGCTGAAGCAACGCTCGGCGGCGATCGGCGGCCAGGATTACGTCAATCCGCGCAATACGGCGGCCGGATCGCTCCGTCAGAAGGACCCGTCCGTTACCGCCAGCCGCAACCTCAAATTCTTTGCCTACGCCTGGGGCTATACTTCGAAGGATCCAGCTCCGACCCAATACGATTCCGTGCAAAAATTCGCGGAGTGGGGGTTCAAGGTCAGTCCGCTGATGGTCCGGGCAAAATCGGTCGACGAACTGATCGCGCATTATCACCTCATCGAGGCCCAGCGCTCATCGCTTGGCTACGACATCGACGGCGTGGTCTACAAGGTCGATCAATTGGAGCTGCAGCGCAGATGGGGCTTCGTCACCGGCGAACCACGCTGGGCCATCGCTCACAAATTTCCGGCCGAACAGGCGATGACGACCGTGCGCAGGATCGACATTCAGGTCGGCCGTACCGGTACGCTGGCGCCCGTTGCCCGGCTTGCGCCCGTCACGGTCGGCGGCGTCGTGGTCGAGAATGTCACGCTTCACAACGAAGACTACATCAAGGGTCTGGACAGCAACGGCCAGCCGATCCGCGACGGCAACGACATACGTATCGGCGACACGGTGGTCATCCAGCGGGCGGGGGACGTCATTCCGCAGATCGTCAGCGTCGTCGTCGACAAGCGTCCGCCAGACGCCGTGCCCTACGAATTCCCGCACAAATGCCCGATCTGCGGCTCGCCGGCAACGCGCGAGATCAACGAGAAGACCGGCAAGGAAGATTCCCGCCGACGTTGCACCGGCGAGCTGATCTGCCCCGCCCAGGCCGTGGAAGGATTGCGTCACTTCGTGTCACGCGGCGCCATGGATATCGAAGGTCTGGGCGCTGAAAACATTGACCTGTTCTTCAATGCCGGATTGATCAAGACGGCCGCCGATATTTTCACTCTCAGGGACCGCCGACCCGCCGTCATCAAGGCATTGGTGGAGCGGCGGGAGGAGCAGGCCAGGCAGCGTGAGGCTGCTTCAGGCAAGACGCGGAAGAATGTACGCGGTGTCGAAGAACGCAACTATGAAGGTCTCGACAAGCTCTTCGCTGCCATCGACGCTCGCCGCGAACCGGAACTTGATCGCTTCATCTTTGCGCTGGGCATCCGCCATATCGGCGAAACGACGGCCGCTGTGCTCGCCCGAACCTTCTCGACGATCGAGGAGTTGATCCGCATTGGCAAGGAGACAGCAGCGGCAGCCGATCCACACACCGTTTTTCCTTCGATCAACGGCATCGGCGATACCGTGATAGGCGCTCTTCGCGATTTCTTCGGCAATGAACGCAACGACGCCGTGCTTGAAGCGCTGCTCACACAGGTCCACCCGAAGCCGTACATCGTGAACGTCTCAGCCGATAGTGCGGTCGCCGGCAGGACGATCGTGTTTACAGGCACGCTCGAAAAGATGACGCGCCCCGAGGCCAAGGCGATGGCTGAACGTCTCGGCGCGAAGGTCGCCGGCTCGGTTTCCGCGAAGACCGACCTCGTCGTCGCCGGGCCCGGTGCTGGCTCCAAGCTCAAGCTGGCTGCCGAACACGGTATCGAAGTCATCGATGAGGATGCCTGGCTCGAGCGGATCGGCAAGGGCTCGTGATGCCGGCTGAATTCAATGGTTTTGGTGACAAGGCCATTCCTTTCCTCAAGGCACTGGATTTTCATCAGAGCCGGGAGTGGTTTTTGGAAAACCGCGAGCTCTTCGAGCGGGACCTGCGCAATCCCTTCGGCGATCTGGTCGAGGCGCTCTCCGAGCGCTTCACGGCATTGGGGCTCGGCCTGCGCGGCGACCGCAAGAAGTCGCTGTTCCGGATTAATCGCGACGTGCGTTTCGCCAAGGACAAACGGCCTTACAACCGGCATCTGTCGGCGATCCTTTCGCCCGACGGCACCAAGATGGAACAGGGCGTGTTTTACATCCACATCGGGCTCGAGCGCTGCTTTGCCGCTGTTGCCTGGTGGCAGCCCGGACCGGAGCTATTGCTGGCGCTGCGCAACGCCATCGCAAAGCGGCCCGCTGAGTTCCGCACGCTCGTCGCGGCGCTGAAGAAGAATGGTCTCGAGCTCGACCGGGACGGCTGTATGAAGCGCACGCCGCGCGGCTTCGAGCACGTTATCGAGCCCGATCTCGTGGCCGCCATCCGCAATCGTCATTTCGCCGTCCGGCACGCAATCGAGCCGGCGGATATCTACGGAGCTGGATTGGTCGACGAACTCGTCGACTTCGTCATGCGGGCAAAACCGCTGCTCGACTGGGGCAGGGCGATCGAAGGCAAGGCTTCGCAGCGCTAGCGGAAAAATCAGACAGTCAACTGCGCCGCGCAGTGTAGAGGCTGGTGGTCATGTTGCGGGTTATGGAGCCTTGGAACTCGTCGCGGACGATGCGACCCAGCTCCGCCAGGATTGCTTCGCGGTCACTGCGGATGTTGATATTGGAAAAAGTGGCATAGAGGTTGACCGTCTGGTCAGGATCGAGGACGAGCGACCAGACACTTGTCCGATGTTCGATGGCATCAAACGCGCCGGTTCGCTCCAGTGCCGCCACGCGGGCCTCGGCATCAAGGGCGAACGGAATACCATTTGAGCCCGCCGACGGGCTCGAAGGCCCGTCAAGCAGCACCTTGGTCGCATCATGAAAGGGATCGGGGCGACTGTCGTCGCCGAATACATTCCAGACCATTGCCCACCAGCCGCCCGGCCGAAGCAGCTCTGCGACCTTGATCAGCGCCGTGTCCTCATCCAGCCAATGAAAGGCAGTGGCGCTGACACCGAGATCAAAACCGGCCTTCTCAAGGACGGCATCCTCAAACGCAGAGACGCTCACCGAGAGCGCCTTGTCCTGAATAGTCTCGCAAAGGAAAGTCGCGAGGCGGGAATCCGGCTCAATGGCGAGCAACGGGCTCGCGCCCAGTTCGAGTAAGCGGCGCGTTGCAGTTCCTGTACCTGCGCCAATCTCGAACGTCGCCGTGCCATGCGCGAGACGGCACCGCTCACATAGAATTTCGAATACCCAATCAGGATACCCAGGTCGCGTCGCGTGATAGCTGCCGGGATCGGCGCCGAAGGCCAGGCGGCCGAATTTTGGATCGATGAAAAATTCGCTCATTGGAACCACCTGTCCGGCCCAGCAGGTTGGTCTATGGCCGTCGCTTCGGCAAGGACCGATCGTCGCCAACGAATATGCGCTCAGGTACCAAGCCTCTGATTTTGTCCACAAGTCTGGAAGCGAGCTTGCCGCGATGCTTCAGCTATCATTTCCGCTGATCGTTTGCCTCAAGCGAATTGGTGTGACAAGCCGGACCGCCCTCTCTACATACGGCCCTTCCCAAGGAGCGGTCGATGTCGGCGGAAGCAATCTCCGAAAACGGTGCGAAAAGCGATTTCTGGGACGGCGTGCGGCTGAGCATGCCTGTCGTGGTGGCGTCGGCGCCGTTTGCGTTGCTGTTCGGGGCGCTCGCCGTCGACAACGGCTTTTCCGTGATCGAGGCGTTCTTGATGAGCGCAACGGTGTTCGGCGGCGCCAGCCAAATGGTCGGCATCGAGCTGTTCGGGCAGCATGTCGCGCCGTGGCTGATCGTGCTGTCGATCTTCGCCGTGAATTTTCGCCATGTGCTCTATTCGGCCGGTATCGGCCGGCGAATCGCGCATTGGCCCCTAGCGCAGCAGGCGATAGGCTATTTCGTGCTCACCGATCCGCAGTTCGCGGTGGCCGAGCGCAAGGCGGAGGCCGGCGAGACCGTCGGCTTTGCCTGGTATATGGGGCTCGGGCTGCCGGTCTACGTGTTCTGGGTCATCGAAAGCGCGCTCGGGGCGGTGTTCGGCAAACTTATTCCCGACACCCACGCGCTGGGCATCGACTTCCTGCTGCCGATCTATTTTCTCGGCCTGGTCATGAGCTTCCGCAAACGGCCGCTGTGGCTGCCGGTGGTCGTCGCAAGCGCTGCCGCCTCCATCATTGCCTACAAGACGGTCGGCTCGCCCTGGCATGTCTCCATCGGCGCGCTGGCCGGTGTGCTGCTCGCCGTCATCCTGCCGCCCCGCCACAGCGGCGTGGAGGCACGGCCATGAGCACGACGTTGTGGATCATCGTCGCCGCTTCGATCGCGACCTATTTGACACGCATTGGCGGTCATCTGGTGATCTCACGCTTCGACCATATCCATCCGCGTGTTGAGGCCGGGCTGAACGCCGTGCCGGCGGCGGTGCTGACCACGCTTGTGGCGCCGGCAGCGCTGAGCGCCGGACCGGCGGAATGGGGGGCCTTGGTCGTCGCCGGCCTGGTCTCGCTGCGCGGCGGCCTTATGGCGATGTTCCTGGCGGGTGCTGCCGTGCTGATCCTCGCGCGGCAGGTCGTCGGCTGATCGACTTTTGCCTTGGCGGCGAGAGCACACATGCGCTTTACCGCAGCGACTATTGCCGCGCTGACCCGCGACAGGCTCAGCCGGATAGCCTCCGATCTCTCCTGGTGGGCGCGACGCACGGCGTCGCTATAGAGCGCTTCGCGCTGCTTCGGCGTCAATGCGCTTAGATCGGTCGGCTGGATGCCGAAGGGCTCACGCGACATTTCCATCTCCCTGGTTTGCCGTGTTGATCGGCAGCTACACCGGCGATTTACGGGAAAGGCATAATCAGCTAAAATGAATAATTAAGACCGTTATGTTCTCCAGGAGAGATGTATGGACTTGGCCGATCTGCGCATCTTCCGCACGGTGGTGCGCGAGGGCGGAATCACCAAGGCGGCGGAAAAACTGTTTCGCGTGCAATCGAACGTGACCACACGCATCCGGCAGCTCGAAGAGGATCTCGGCGTGCAGCTGTTTATCCGGGAGGGCAAGCGCCTGCACGTATCGCCCGCCGGTCACAAATTGGTCGGGTATGCGGATCGGTTACTGGCGCTTGCAGAGGAGGCGCGAACGGCGATGCTCGATCCACGCCCGCGCGGCACGCTTCGCCTAGGTGCCATGGAGAGCACCGCCGCGGCACGGCTTCCAAGTCTGCTCGCCGAATATCACGCACGTTATCCCGACGTGGAAATCCAGTTGCGCACCGGCAATCCGCAGGTTCTCGCGACCGCCATGCTTGCCGGCGACCTCGATGCAGCGTTCGCCGCCGAGCCGATCGCCGACGCTCCGTTCGAAAAGCTGCCCGCATTTCACGAGCAACTGGTCATTGTCTCGGCGGCATCGCGCGTTTCGATCGACGACCGCCAGAACATGCCCAAAACCATGATAGCCTTCGAGCACGGCTGCCCGCACCGCCGGCGGCTGGAACAATGGTATGCGCGAAGAGGGTTCATGGCCGAGAAAACCATCGAGCTTGGTTCATACCATGCCATCCTTGGTTGCGTGGTGGCTGGCATGGGCATAGCGCTGATGCCGAAAAGTGTGCTTTCGGGTTTCCCAGAGAGCCGCTGGCTAAAGCTGCACGAACTGCCCGCTGACGAAGACAACGCCGTCACGGTGTTGTTTTGGCGCAAGGGAGCCGATTCTCCCAACGTCACGGCTTTGCAGGGACTGCTTGCGGAGCAAAGTCTGTCACTCGGTGTTGCGGCCGCGGCTATTGCTTGAAGTCGTGCGGCAGAGGGGCGGTTGCTTTTTCCAGCCAGGCCAGCGTTTCGCCGTCGAGCATCGGTCCAATCTCGGCCAGTACGCGCGCATGGTATTCGTCAAGCCAATGCAACTCGTCGCGGGTTAAAAGGTCCGATCGGACCAGCCGCTTGTCGATCGGCGCCAGCGTCAGTGTCTCGAAGCCGTGCATAGCGATGTCGCCGCCCTCGATTGCCTCCGCCGGTGTCACCAGAATCAAGTTCTCGATGCGGATGCCGTAGGAACCTTCCTTGTAATAGCCGGGCTCGTTGGAGAGGATCATGCCGGCTAGCAGCTTTTCGGTGCCGGTCTTGGCGATACGTTGCGGGCCCTCATGCACGGCAAGATAGGACCCGACACCGTGCCCGGTACCATGGGCGAAATCGCAGCCGTGTCTCCATAGCGCCAGGCGCGCCACCGCATCGATTTCGGAGCCGCGCGTGCCCGGGGGAAAGCGCAGCATGGAGATGCCGATCATGCCTTTCAGCACCAGCGTGAAGCGTTCGCGCATCTCTTCGGTCGGCGCGCCGACCGGCACCGTGCGGGTGATGTCGGTGGTGCCGTCCTGGTACTGCCCGCCGGAATCGAGCAGGAACAGCTCGCCATCCCCCAGCTTGCGATTGGTGGCGCGGGAGACCCGGTAGTGCATGATGGCGCCGTTAGGGCCGGCGCCGGAGATGGTATCGAACGATACGTCGCGCAGCGGCATCTGCGTTTCTTCGCCGGTCTGACGGCGCGTCTCCTCAAGCCTGGTGACAACGGCGATTTCGTCGAGCGTGCCGGGCTTCTGGCGGTCGAGCCAGCACAGCAGCTTGGCGACCGCCGCGCCGTCGCGGCGATGTGCGGCGCGGGCGCCGGCGATCTCAGCTTTGTTCTTTGTTGCGCGTGGAATGCGGGCCGGATCGGCCGTGGCAATGACGGTGCCGCCATTATCCTCGACCAGCATTCTGAGCTTGTCCGCCGCGAGAACCGGGTCCAGCGCGATTTTTGCGCCGCCCTTGGCCCGGGTGACGATTGCCGATTCGAATTCACCTGGTTCGTGCAATTCGGCGAGCTGCGTCAGGTAGGCCGCAACGGTGCGCGAAAACTTGCGCTGGTCCATGAAGAGCAGATGCGAGCCGTCGGCGGCCAGCACGGCAAAGCCGAGCGCCAGCGGTGTGTGCGGTACGTCACCGCCACGGATGTCGAAGGCCCAGGCAATCGAGGAGGGGTCGGTCAGCACGGCATGGGTGGCGCCATCCTTCTCGATGGCCGCTGCCAGCCGCACCAGCTTGTCCTTAGCCAGTTCGCCGGCAAAGCCGATCGGGTGGATCTCGACCGGCGCCAGTGGCGGTCCAGGCTGGTCCTGCCAGATCGCGTCGATCGGATTCTCTTCGAGCGGCACCAGTGTCGCGCCGGATTTCTCGGCCGAGGCTTTCAGCGCCTTGACGTCGCTGATCGTATGCAGCCACGGATCGAAGCCCAATCGCACGCCCTTGCCGAGATTGTCCTTGATCCAGTTGGCCGGCGGGTTGTCGACAAGGCTCTCGATCGAAAAGATGTCGAGATCGACCTCCTGGCGCACCTGCAGCGTGTAGCGCCCGTCGACAAACATGACGGCGCGCTCGGCAAGTACAATGGCGACACCGGCCGAGCCGCTGAAGCCGGTCAGCCATTTCAGCCGTGCCGAGCGGTCGGCGACATATTCGCCCTGGTGCTCGTCGGCACGGGGCACGATGAAGCCATCCAGCCCGTTCGACGCCAACCATTGGCGCAGCATTGCCACGCGCGGCTTGCCAACGGCCGGATCGCCGGCGGAATCGAAGGACTGGAACATGTCGGCTCTCCTCGAATGATGGCGCGACCGTAGCGCATGACTTCGAAAATCGGAATCGATTTTCGGAACGATCATCCCTGGTCGCCGCAGTGTCTTTTTGTGCATGGATGCCATGCAGAATCGGCGATTTCAAAAAGCGTCAGCAGAGCTTACCTTCTTAACGTGGAGGAAAAGTCCTGTTGCCCTGCAAAGGAGACCGTCATGTCCACGATTTCAGCCAGACGCGGATTTTTCAGAAACGCTGTGAAAGCGCTGATCGAAGCTCGCCAGCGCGAAGCGAGCCGGTATGTGAGCGGCGTTCTGCTTGGCTTTGATGACGAAACGCTGAAAGCTCACGGCTACGATCGCGAACAGCTGAAGAAAGCGGCGAACTCGCGCTAGGTCCGAGCGGATTCCGGCTTGCGTTGAAAGCGTCGCGCCTCAGCGCTTGAGGTGAATCGTCACCCAGCCCTCGCGATGCAAGGTGCGGACGTGCCGGAATTTCTGGCCGACATAGGCCGCGATTACCGCATCGCGCTGGCGCTCGAGGATGCCCGACAAAACAATCGAGCCACCGAGCGCGATATGCCCGGCCATTTGCGGTGCCAGACGCATCAGCGGCCGCGCCAATATGTTTGCGACGATCAGGTCGAAGGGCGCACGCGCGGCAAAGATCGGATGATGAAAACCGGGCGCCGCTACCGTTTCAATGAGCCCCTTGACCTGGTTCAGCCGCGCATTGGCAGCGGCCACCTTGACGGCGACCGGGTCGATGTCCGTTGCCAGCACCGGAACATGCGCGAGCTTGGCCACCGCGATGGCGAGCACCGCGCTGCCAGTGCCAAGGTCGAGCGCGTTGCGCGGATGCTCGCGCTGTATGACCTGCTCCAGCATTTCGAGGCAGCCGGCGGTGGTGCCGTGATGGCCGGTGCCGAAGGCAAGGCCGGCCTCGATCTCGATGGCGAGTTCGCCGCTGTGGCGCTTCCTGCGGTCATGCGCGCCATGGACGAAGAAGCGCCCGGCCCGTACCGGCTTCAATCCCTCCAGCGAGCGCGCCACCCAGTCGATGTCGGGCAGCGCTTCTCGTTCTATCGGTTTCGACAGCGACAGTCCGGCCAGGATGTCCCTAAGCCGGGCCTCGACCGCATCGACGTCGTCGTCGGCATAGAGCGATACTTCGTGGATATCGCGGTCCTCGTCGACCTCGAGCACCGCAACCGGCAGGCCCTCATCGTCGAACGCCGCACCGAGCGCCGCGAAGATGCGATCAGCCTCGATCTTGCCCGCGGTGAAATACAAACGCGTCTGCGTCATTTCTTGATACGTCAACCTTCCGCCGCCAGCCGCTTGAGCTTGGCGATGGCGGCGTCCGGGCTTTCGCCATAGGCAATGGTGCCGGCGAAATCGCCCTTGGCATTGAGCAGCAGCACCGAAGCGGTGTGGTCCATCGTGTAGTCGCCGTCGTTCGTTTCGACTTTCTTCCAGTAGATGCCGAAGGACTTGGCCATGGCGTGGACCTTGTCCGGATCGCCGGTGATGCCGAGGATGCGATCGGAGAAATTGCTGATATAGGCGTTCATGATTTCGGGCGTATCGCGCTCCGGGTCGACCGTAACGAAATAGGCGCGCAGGTTCTTGCCGTCGTCGCCCATCGTCTTCAGCCAGCCGGCCAACTCGAAAAGCGTGGTCGGGCAGACTTCCGGACAATGCGTGAAGCCGAAAAAGACGACGCTGGGGTGGCCGCGAAAGGCGGCTTCGGTGACCGGTGCGCCCTTCTGGTCGACCAGCGTGAACGGAGCTCCGAACGGCTCGCCGCCATAATGTCCGCGGTACCAGTCGAACGTTAGCCAGCCGATGCCAGCGGCCATCAGGACGAGAATACCGACCAGAATTGAACGCATCATCAGTGAAGTCCGTCGTCATTTCCATCGGGCGCCGGATTGGCGCCATGAAGCCCTGGCTTGGCGAACACTCTTAGCGGTTCGGTCGCGCCGACGCAAAGATGTCGCGTTGCCGCAACCGGCAATGCTGTGGGAGGAGATCTGCTTGCAAAGCGCGGCCGTTCGTCCCACCTGAGGTCGGCAAAATTCGAACCGCAGGAGGCCTCTTTGCGAAAACTGATTGGCGGCGCGTTGGCCGCATGCCTTGTCATTGGCGCTGGCGCCGCCGCCGCCGAGGAAGTCGGCAAGGTCGGTGTCGATTGGCTCGGCAACGACATCATCGTCGAGGCGATCAAGGATCCGAAGGTCGAGGGAGTGACTTGCCACGTCTCCTATTTCGACCGTGGCATGATTGACCGCCTGCAGAAAGGCAACTGGTTCGAGGACCCGTCCGATTCCTCGATCTCCTGCCGCCAGACCGGGCCGATCACCATTGGCGACATCGACATGAGCGAGGCCGGCGAGGAGGTGTTCAAGCAAGGCATCAGCCTGATCTGGAAAAAGCAGGTGGTGAACCGCATCTACGACAAGGCCAACGAGACGCTGATCTACCTCTCGCATTCGCGCCAGGTGCAGGATGGCTCGGCAAAAATGTCGGTCACCACCGTGCCGCTCTACGGCCAGAATGTGGTGTGGACCAGCGGCAAGCCGAAATAGAGACTGAAGGTGCTCTAGGTCCTTGGCGCGTCCAAACGGATGCGCGGCGCTGCACTCGGCTTGCGAGACTATGCGCGCGGGCGTAAAGCGCCCGCATGGACCGTCCCGAACACCTTGTCCTGAAAGATCCCGAGCCGCGCATCCATCCGACGGCGGAACTGAAGGCCTGCAAGCTTGGACGCTGCGCATCGATCGGCGAGCGAGTCATCCTGCGCGATGTGATGGTCGGCGACTTTTCCTACTTCGAGCGGCATGCCGAGGCGATCTATACGACGATCGGCAAATTCTGCTCGATTGCCGCCAACAGCCGCATCAATGCGCTGGAGCATCCGGTCGAGCGGCTGACGCAGCACAAAATCAGCTATCGGCCCAACGAGTACTTCCGCTGGCTGGGTGTCGATCAGGCATTCCGCGACCGGCGGCGGGCGAGACCCGTCAGCATCGGCCATGATGTCTGGATTGGCCATGGCGCCGTGATCATGCCTGGCATAGTGATCGGCAACGGCGCGATCGTCGGTGCCAACGCGGTAGTGACGCGAGACGTGCCGGCCTATGCAATTGTCGCCGGCGTTCCGGCCAGGCCATTGCGGCAGCGCTTCAGCGCGGGAACTGCGGCCCGGATCGAACGTCTTGCCTGGTGGGACTGGCCGGTCGAGAAACTGGCCAGGGCAGTCCCCGACATGCAGGCCTTGCCCATCGAGGCTTTCCTCGACCGCTGGGAAAACGACGCTACCTGATCGTTGCGAGCGCGGCGTGTGCACGGTTTGACCGTGAATTCCTCCTCGCAGGGAACTCGAAGCAGTTGCCGATTGTTTCTCCCTGCCATGATCGAAAAGCTGTTCACCAGGATCGCCAACTATATCGCCCATCTTGCCGGTCTGCCGCCGACGTTTGCCGTCTGTTTCCTGATCATTGTGGTCTGGGCGGTAAGCGGTCCGGTCTTCGGCTTTTCCGATACCTGGCAACTCGTCATCAATACCGGCACCACGATCGTCACCTTCCTGATGGTGTTTCTCATCCAGAACACCCAGAACCGCGACAGCGCGGCGATCCAGGCCAAGCTTGACGAGCTGATCCGCGTCAGCAAAGCCAAGAATACCTTTATCGGCATCGAGCACCTGACCGAATCCGAGCTCGAAGAAATCCGCGCCAAATGTGAACGCGCGGCGAAGCGGCACGACGAACAGATCGCCGACATGGCCGCAGCCAAGGCGGTGGCTAAAAAGCGCAACGCGAAGAAGCATGCGGCGGCGTGAGCGAGCTTGTTGTCCGGGTTCCTGCGCGGACGGTCGCGGGATCATTCCATGAATGCCGAAAAGGCTTCCTTGTAGTCCGGGTGCCAGCGCGACAGGGCAGGGCGGTTCTCGATGATGTCGCCAATCGCCCAGGCCATGCGTTTTTCGTCCATGGACCGGGTCGCCTCGTTATCGGGACACAGGATGTAGAAGTCGCCACGCAGCAGCGAGGCCAGCATGAAGTCGATAACCTGCTCGCCGGTCCAGGCGCCGGCCGGCTTTTCGGTGGCGCCTTCGGTCAGGCCGGTAAAAGTGAACCCGGGAATGAGCAGATGCGCCGCGACATTGGCGCCGGGCTCGTTGCGCAGCGCGTGTGCAAGGCCCTCGGTATAGGTCTTCACGCCAGCCTTGGAGACGTTGTAGGCGAGGTTGCCGGGCGGCGTGGTAATGCCTTGCTTGGAGCCGGTGTTGACGATCAGGCCGGGCTTTCCCGCCGCCAGCATGCGCGGCGCGAAGGCCTCGACGCCATGGACGACACCCCAGAAATTGATGTCCAGCAGTCGCTTCCAGGCGTCACGGTTCTCCCACGGCTTGCCGGGGTTGTTGCCGACGCCGGCATTGTTCATCAGAAGCGAGACGTCGCCGAAGGTGTCGAATGTCCTTTCGGCCAGCCGTTCGAGGTCGTCGGCTTTCGAGACGTCAGTGGCGACGGCAAGCACGGCGCTCTCGCCGGCGAAGGTAGCGACGGCATGTCGCGCCTCATCGAGGCGTGCGGCGCCGATATCGGCCAGCACGATCTTCATGCCCATCGCCGCCAGCCGTTTTGCCGCGGCGAGGCCGATGCCGCTGGCCGCGCCGGTGATGACGGCGACATTACCGGAGGCAAGTGCGGGCAGGGCGGTCTGGATCTCGGCGTCGGTGGTCATGATTTTCTCCTGTTCTGGCCGCGGCGAACTTAGCGCGGAAAGAGGCTCGCGCAAGCCGGTGCGACATCTTCGGGTTGACCGCGTCGGCGGGCGCTGCGCATGCTGATATTGAAAAAGGAGACTGACGATTGACCGACTGGATCGAGATCCTGAAAGAACAGACCGCAACCGGCGACCAGATGAGCCGCGAAGTGCCGCAAATGCTTGCCAACCCCGACATCAGCGAAGCGCAAGTGAAAACGCTGTTTTCGGCGCTCGAAAAACAGGCTGAATTCGTCGAAAAGCTGCGCATGGCGCTGGAAAAATTCGGCCATGATTTTTCAGTGATCAAAGCCGCCGAGCGGCTGGAGGAGCGCTACGCCGACCTTGCCGCTTCGGTAGCGGAAAAGCTCAAAGAAATGCGGGGCTAGAGCCCGTTCCATTCGATAAAATTCGGTATGGGCTCTATCTTCTCATGATCTTGTCCGAAAACCGGCATCCAACTTTTCGCTGACGCGGTCCTTCGGTTCGGGATCATGGTCTGCCTATTTCTCGATTAGCCGCTCGAAGCGCCTGTCCGGCACTAACCAGACCATCGCCACCAGGACATAGATCGAGACACCGATCCAGTGATTGACGAAGGTCAGCGCGACGGCGGCGATATAGAGGGCCAGCGAGATTTTTCCCTTGAGGTCATTGCCCAACGCCCTGGCGAAGAGGGTTTCGCTGCCGTGCAGCCGATGCAGGGCTATGGTGAGGATGTTGAAGCCGATGGCGCAGAGCGCCAGGTCGACGCCATAAACGGCGACCGGCACCGGCGCGAAATGGTTCTCACCCATGAAGGCTGTCGTCGCCGGCATCAGCGATAGCCAGAACAGCAGGTTGAGGTTCGCCCACAGCACGCGGCCGTCGACCCGCTGCACGGTATGGAACATGTTGTGCAAATTGTTCCAGTAGATGCCGACATTGATGAAGGACAGCACATAGCTGAGGAATACCGGCCAGAGTGGCGCCAGCGCGGAAAAATCCTCGCCATGCGGCACCTTCAATTCCAGCACCATGATGGTGATGATGATGGCGACCACGCCATCGGTGAATGCCTCGACTCGTCCCTTGCCCATCAATCTCCCCTGACAATCCGCTGAAGTTAAAAGAGGATCTCGCTCAGCGCCATCGCAAAGCTGCCAAAATTGTCAGGAGCAAGTCGGAGAGGGGGAACGGCTGACGAAAAAAAGGCGTTAGGTGTCAGATCCCGAACAGCAAAAAGGTCCGAAAAATGACTGCTCACGCTCAAGTCATGACGCGCGATTACGAACTCGGCGGGCGCGCTGCAACGGCCGCCGTGGCCGCCATGATCGCGGCTCTTTTCGCCGGCAGCACGGCGCTGACGCCGCTTTACATCATCTACAAGCAGGTCTTCGGCTTCTCGCAGATCACTTTGACGCTGGTCTACGCCGTCTATGTCATCGGCAATCTGGCGGCGCTGCTGATGTTGGGGCGTGTGTCAGATGTCATCGGGCGCCGTCCGATGGCGTTGGCCGGAATGGCGGTGGCCGTCGTTAGCGCGGTGGTTTTCCTGTTCGCCGAAAATGTCGCCTGGCTCGACGTCGCCCGAATTCTGAGCGGATTGGGAATCGGCGTCGGCGCGGGTACCGGCACCGCCTGGCTCGCCGAATTGCTCCCGACCGACGACAAGTCACAGGCGGCGACGATTGCCACCAGCACCAATTTCCTCGGTCTCGGCCTTGGTGCGCTGGGGGCCGGGTTGCTCGCCGAATACGTGCCTTGGCCGCTCAGGCTGACATTCGTCGTCTACCTGGCGATGCTCGCGACTGTAACCCTGCTGGTCTGGCGCACGCAGGAAACCGTTTCGCGGCCGGGGAAACTGGCTGACGTTTCGATGCGGCCGCGCCTTTCCGTGCCCGATGCCATCCGCGCAAGTTTCGTTGCGCCGGCGGTGACAGGCTTTGGCGCGATGGCGCTCGTCGGCTTTTATGCGGCACTCGCGCCGAGCATCCTGGCGCAGCAACTGCAGGTAGCCAACCATGCGGTAGCCGGCGCTCTGTTCTTTGAATTGTCGATCGTGGCGGCCGCCACCATTGTGGCGACGACGCGTCTTTCGAGCCGGGCCGCGATGTTCGCGGCGCTTGCGCTGATGATTCCAACCGTCGCGCTGATTGTTGCGGCGCAGGTCTTCGCATCGATGGCCACAATGATTGCCGGGACCGCCTTGTGCGGCGTGGCGGCAGCGCTCGGTTATCGCGGCGGCTTGCAAGTGGTGAACGAGATCGCGCCGGCGGACCGGCGCGCCGAAGTCGTCTCGGCCTTCTTCATCTGCTGTTTTTGCGGCAACGCGCTGCCGGTGATCGGCATCGGCGTCCTGTCGACCATGACAAGCGCGACCGTGGCAAGCGGGGCCTTTGCCGGCATGATCGTTATCTTTTCCCTAGTGGCGCTCGGGTTCGGCGCGAAATACGCGCACTGAACCGATCTTTCAGCCGGTCGGTGTCTCGGGCGAAAGGTGCGCGCGCTGGCGCGGTACGCCGAGGCCGGTATCCGGCGGTTCGCCGGCAGCCGGCCGGCTTTCGATCATGTGCACGCTGCGCCAACGGCCGAAGCGATAATAGGCCGTGGCCAGCACGAGCGAGGTTATCGAGCCGGCCGGAAAGCTCCACCACAACGCTTCCTCACCGATCGCACTTCGAAAGAAATAGGCGAAGCTGGTGCGCACCAGAAGTACCGAGATCACCAGGATGATCAGCGGCGGCATCACCGCGCCCGTGGCACGCACAGTGGCGAAGAGCACGATGGTGATGCCGAACAGGATGAAGGACCAGGATGCGACCTTGTTGATGTGAGTGGCGATGTCGATCGCTGCACTGTCGCTGCTGAGGAAGAGGCTGAGCACCGCGCGATCGAATACGAACAGCAGCGCGACAAGCACGCCGGTAAGCACAAGGTTGAAGCCGACGCCGGACGCGGCGATGCGGCCGATCCGGTCCCAGCGTCCGGCGCCGACATTTTGCGCCGCCATGGACGAGACCGCGGCGCCGATGGCGAGCGCCGGCATCTGGATATAGGTCCAGAGCTGGGCGGCTATGCCGTAGGCAGCCGCGACCTGCGAGCCGTAGGCATTGACCATGCCCATCACAGTCAGCGCCGCGGACGAGACGACGATCATCTGCAGGCCCATCGGCACGCCCTTGAAGACGACAATGCGCAGCAGCGCCGGGTCCGGCCGCAGCAGAGCAAGATTGGCGCCGGCCAGCCGCAGCGGGTGCTTGCGCGCATAAAGCACGATCAGGATGGCAAGCACGCTTACCGTCTGGCCGATCAGCGTCGAGGTGGCCGAGCCGGCGATGCCGAGTTCGGGGAACGGGCCGATGCCGAGAATAAGCAACGGGTTCAAAATGACGTCGAGCACGACGGCCAGCGCCATGAATAGGAAAGGCGTGCGCGAATCGCCGGCGCCGCGCAGCACCGTCATGACGAAGGACAGCAGGTTCATCATCGGTACGGCGAGAAAAATGATACGCAGATAGGAACGCGCCAGCGGCAACGCATCGGCCGGCGTGCCGAGCGCATTGAGGATTGTATCGACCCAGATCCAGCCGCAGACCGCGAACACCACCGAGACAAGGAAGAAGAAGGTGGCACTGGTGCCGACGATGCGGCGGGCTTCGGGCAGATCGCGGGCGCCGACCGATTGCGCGACCAGGATGGTCGCCGCCATGCCGATGCCGACGCCGAGGATGAGAAACAGCACGAGGTTGGCATTGGACGTGGCGGTCAGCGCCGCTTCGCCGAGGAAACGACCGACCCAGACGGCATTGATTGAGCCGTTGAGCGACTGCAGAACATTGGAGCCGAGCACCGGCAGGGCGAACAGCAGCAATGTACGCGGGATAGGTCCACTGGTGAGGTCGCTGGTCCGCCGGCGTGCGGGCATCTTGTCGTCCATGGCAGGCAACTCGGCGAAGGCTTATCTTGAGTCCGGTCCGCAATGATTGCCGATTTAACGAGACAGGTCGACGCAGCGTTGCGAATTCCGCCTGGCGTGCCTTGATCCAATCATGTTCTCAAAGCTTCCGGAATCGTATATTGATCCTGCACGCGTGGGGCCGCATCTTTCCTAGATCTCATGGGCAAGCCGGGGGTTCATGTCCGATATTCCGCTGTTTTTTGAGCGCCTGAACCGGCGTGCGTTTCTTGGTGCATCCGCTTTGGGCGCGGCCTCCGTGGCTCTTTCGGCGTGCACCACGACGGACGTAGCGGCGCCGCCAGTGACCGCGGCGCCAAGCGATCCGGCTTTCGGCGATGCCGCAAGTATGTATGCGGCGCGCGTCGACGAGGGCTATCAACTGCCGGCAATCCCGGTAGCCAAGGTCGATCCGAAATTCGTGCGCCAAATCGTGTCCGATCCGACCGGAGAAAAACCCGGCACGATCGTCGTCGATACCTCCGAGCACTTCCTCTATCTGGTGCGCGACGGCGGCAAGGCAATTCGCTATGGCGTCAGCCTCGGCAAGGCCGGTTTCGGATGGACCGGCAGCGCCGTGGTTCAGGCGAGGAAGAAGTGGCCGGTCTGGACGCCGCCGCCGGAGATGATCCAGCGCCGGCCGGAACTGGCGAAATACAAGGACGGCATGCCGCCCGGCCCGCACAGCCCGCTGGGCGCACGCGCGCTATATCTCTTCCGCGACGGCAAGGACACGATGGACCGGCTGCACGGCACGCCGGAGTGGGATTCCATCGGGAAGAACGCTTCCTCCGGCTGTGTGCGCTTCATGAATCAGGACATTATCGACCTCTACAGCCGCGTCGACGGCGTCGCGCCGGTCTTCGTGCGCCCGAATCTGTCGGCCGCCGGGAAGATCGCCGCCGTGTCGGACAGGACGGCCGAGCCGATCGATGCGGGCGTGCCAAAGGACGCGGAGATGTTGAGGTAAGTGCCTTCGACGGATCATCAGTCTTAGGTTTTGCAAACCCACTAGAACACAATCCTTGTGCCGGCGAGCCGCAACTGAAGGGCCCGACCGTTCGATCGTGCCAGGCAGGCGGACGCGTTCGGCGCGTCCGCCTGCCTGGGGGTGTCGCTACTTCCCGGCGAGGCCTGGAAGCGTGACCTGATAGACTAGGAACATCGTGTCGACATCGGCGCCATCTTCGGCCTTGTAGGCCGCGCCGACCTGGAAGCCGTCCTGGGTGAGAAAGTCATTGTCGTTGGCGACGAACAGGAAATAGTCGTCGGGCCGTGTTGGATCGAGGACGCTCACCACCGACATCGCCTCCCACTTCTCCGAAAGGTTGTTGCGGTCATTGGGCGCGCCATTGTGCAGCCCGAAGCGGCCGAGCTCGGTCTTGTCGTTGATGTCGATGAACGGCGTCAGCTTGGCCGGCGTCACCGAGGGATCGAGCTCACCTTTGGGCGCAACCGGCTTGTCCTTGTCGAACTCGGTGCCGGCGATGTCGGTTGCCGCCGACACATCGACGACGCTGATCTCGCGAAAGAGCGAGGTGTCGCCCTTCACCCCCTGGCCGTTGCCGCTGTCGCGCGCCAGCATCAGGAAGGTCTTGTCCGACAGAGCCACGATTTCGCTCTGCGCGGCAATCTTGGTCTTGCCCTTGGCATCGGTGAACACCGGCAGCGGCACGACATATTCATGCGCAAGCTTGAGTTGGGCCGGATCCGAGGCATCGTAGACCAGCGCGCGCGTGTTCTGGCGCGTCGAAGCGGAATCGCCGCCATCCTGTCTGGGGGCCGATTGCAGCACAGCGATCAGGAACTTCCCGTCCGGCGTCAGTGCCATGCCTTCGAGGCCCTGGTTGTTCTGACGGCCGGTTTCGGGATCCGTCGGATCTGGGTCTGCCGCGCCCGGTCCCGGATTGTTGGACGCGAAGTTCGGCGTTCCATGACGCATCGGGACAAGCGCCGCCGGCGACTGCGTTGCCGACATCAGACGCCCATCGGCGGAGAAGTGGTAGATGTTCGGACCATATTCGTCCGAGATGAACATGGTGCCGTCGGGCAGCCGCACGATCGCCTCGTTATCGAGCGCGAGCTTGCCGTTGGCTTCGGGCAGGATCGGCATGTCGTCGGTCGCGGCGCGCACGCCGTTGAGCGGATCGAGGCCGGTTGCGTCGGCGCCCTTGTCGTCGGTCAAAAGCATGGTGTCGGCAAGGGTTGCCTTGAGGCCGGACTGTTCCTGGCCGGCGGCTGGTGCCGCACCCGGTGCGATCGGGGCGAATTCGATGGCAATCGTGTTGATGCGCGGACGGTAATCGGTGGTGCCGACGACATTGTAGCCACGATCCGGCAGCAGCCACAGCGAGCCCTTATAGCCATCGGCGCCATGCGTCCAGCCGGCAGCGTCGATCGCCATGCCCGAGCCGGAGCCAAACGTCTCGCCGAACTTGTCCCTTTGGCTGGCCGGGATGCGACCGACACCGACCAGGCCCTTGTTGACGAAGCTGACGCCGCCGACGGTCGCTGCGTTTTCAGCCAAGGCCGGAGTCAAGGCGGTGAACATCGCCAGCGCGACCGCGACGGACGCGTTTCGGTGCAGGTTTTTCATGGAAATCCTCTTTGTGACAAAACAGCCGAAGCGGGCGTCGCATCGACATGCCGCCAGCGCTTTCCGAAAAAGGTCTAGGACGCGAACATGATACTTGCGTGACAGAGGGCGCTTGTTCCTTCATCCCCTTGTGGGAGAAGGTGGATCGGCGCGCAGCGCCGAGACGGAAGAGGGGTGCTGGACGGAGTGCCTCGGTGCCGAGCTGGAGCACCCTCATCCGACCGAGCTGAGCCTGTCCTCTGGCTTGCCGAAGGCAAGACCCGTGGGCTCGGCCACCTTCTCCCCAAGGGGAGAAGGGAAGTGCCACGGTCAGTCGCTGTCGCGCGCGATCAGCTGCAGCGGCCAGACTTCACGGATGATGCGTGCGCCTTCGGCGCCGGCATAAGCCGGGATCGATGCCAGCAGCATTTCGGCCAGCCGCTCGCCCATCGGCTCCAGCGCCGGGCGGAAGCCGGTCAGCGCCGGCGAAAAATAGCGGCAGAGCGGGGTGTCGACGATGACGATCACCGCGATGTCGTGGCCGGGCTTGATGCCCGCCTCGGCCAAAGCCTTGCAGCCGCCAAGCGCCATCGCGTCATTGTTGAAGATGATGGCGGTCGGCGGGTCCTTGGAGCGCATGACCTTCGGCGTCACCGCGTAGCCGCCTGCCTCGTTGATGAAGCCGTCGGCGATCAACTCGGGGTCGAATTCGATGCCGTGCCGCCGCAACGCCTTGCGATAGCCGGCGAGGAACAGATAGCCGAAATTGAGATCGAGCGACGGGCGGATGGCCGCGATGCGGCGGTGACCGCGCGCGACAAGACGATCGACCGCGTCAGCACCGGCTTTTTCGAAGTCGAGGTCGAGCGAGGGGTAGGCATCGCCGCCGGAGCGGCTGCGGCCGAGCGTCGCGAACGGGAAACCGGCCTGGGTCAGATAGTCGATGCGCTCGTCCTCGCGCCGCGTCCAGGCCAGCACCACCGCATCGGCCCGCCGGGTCTCGACGACACGGCGCAGGCGCTCCTGCTGATAGTCGCCCGGCGCGCCCATCACCACGATCAGGTCGAGTCCGCTTTCGGCGAGCTTGGCCTGCAACCCGGTCAGGAACGGAATGAAGAACGGCTCGCCATATTCCTGATCGCCCGGATGCGGCTGCAGCATGAAGGCGATCGAATGGGTGGCGCCGCGCCGCAAACTGCGGCCGGACTGGTTCGGCGAATAATTCAGCTTCTTGGCCGCATCGAGCACGCGCTGGCGTGTGTCGGCGTTGACGTCGGCGCGGCCGTTGAGCGCGCGCGACACCGTGCCGATCGAAATGTTCAGGTGACGCGCAAGGTCGTGAATGCTGGACGCCAAAGGACAGTTCTCCCCCTTGCTTGGCTAGCACCGGCTGCTGTTCAGGCCAAGCCGGCATCACGTTTTTCGCTATCGGCCGATTGACATTCTACGCCATCGGGTGTGTTCTCGTAAACGTTTACGGAAAACATTCACGGCCCTGCCGTGAACGCCGTGACGATCGGTCTGGAGGGGCCGAGAGGGAGGAGCACTGGATGATCAATGTCGTCCTGGTCGGCTGCGGCGCCATGAGCAAGGCATGGCTCGATGCAGCCAGGCAGATCGACGGGCTCGCCATTGTCGGCCTGGTCGATATCGATGTCGAACGGGCGCGGGCGAGGGCGCGCGAATACGAGCTTTCGAGCGCCATCATTGGAACCGACCTCGACGCCGTGCTCGACCAGACCAGGCCCGACGCGGTATTCGACGTGGTGGTTCCCGCCGCTCGCCGCGAGGTCGCGCTTTCCGCCTTTGCCCATAATTGCCACCTGCTGACCGAAAAGCCACTCGCCGACAGCCCGGACAATGCGCGTGCCATCGTCGAGGCCGCCCGCAGCGCCGGGCGTATCCATGCCGTCGTCCAGAACCGCCGCTATGTCGCCAATGTCAGGCGCATCCGGCGCTTTCTCGATTCCGGCGCCATTGGTGCGCCAACCAGCATCCATGCCGAGTTCTTCGTCGCGCCGCATTTCGGCGGCTTTCGCGAGGAGATGCGTCATGTGCTGCTGCTCGACATGGCGATCCACACATTCGATGCCGCCCGCTACATGGCGGCCGGCGAGCCGACCGGTGTCTATTGCCAGGAGTGGGAGCCGGCCAATTCCTGGTATCGGCAAGGGTCGTCGGCGACCGCAAGCTTCGACCTCGGCGGCGGCAAGCTGTTCACCTATGCCGGCAGCTGGTGCGCGGCCGGCTTCCGCACCAGCTGGGACAGTACATGGCGGATCGTCGCAGAGCGCGGCAGCATTGTGTGGGACGGCGAGGACGGGCTGAAGGCGGAAATCGTGCAGCCGGTCCGTGAAGGCCTGTTCGACCGCACCGAACCGATAGCCGTGCCGCCGCTCGACCCGGCCGATCGCGTCGGCGGCCATCTCGGCATCATCCAGGATTTCGTCCGCGCCGTCGAGACCGGCACCGAGCCGGAGACGCGCGGCGCCGACAACATCAAGAGCCTGGCCATGGTTTTCGCTGCGATCGAGAGCGCCGAGACCGGGCGCCGGGTCGCCATCGCTGCACAGGAAGGATCATGATGCCAAACCCGCTGCTCGACATCAGGATTGGCACAATGGTGCGGGCCAATCTCGACGACCCGGCCGCCTATGTCAGGCAGATCCTGCCGCTCGGCTTCGAGAGCATCCAGCCGTTCTTCTGGCAGACGCTGGGCGGCAAGGACATTCCGCGGCTGGCGGGCGAGATCCGCGAGGCGATCGGCGACGCCGATGTCGTCGTCTCGTCGATCGGCGTGTTCGGCAATCCGCTGGAGAGCGGCGAGATCGATCGCGGCGTGCTCCAGGCGTGGGAAACGATCATCGACAACGCGCATCTGTTCGGCGCCAATATGGTCAGCGGCTTTACCGGCCGCATTCGCGGCAAGCCGCTGCCCGACAGCCTGCCGCGTTTCCGCGAGGTCTGGGGACCCTTGGCCAGGCGTGCCGCCGACAAGGGCGTGCGCATCGCGTTCGAGAACTGCGCCATGGACGGCAACTGGACCAGCGGCGACTGGAACATCGCCCACAATCCGGACGCCTGGGAGTTGATGTTCAACGAGTTGCCGGACGACAATCTCGGCCTGGAGTGGGAGCCCTGCCATCAGCTGGTCTATCTGATCGATCCGATCCCGCAGATCCGCAAATGGGCGCCGCGCATCTTCCACGTCCATGGCAAGGACGCGACCGTGCGCTGGGACGTGATCCGCGAACATGGCGTGTTCGGCCGCCTGCCGTTCGTTCAGATGCGCACGCCGGGTTTCGGCGACAGCGACTGGACAAGGGTGATCAGCGAGCTGCGGCTGGCCGGCTACAAAGGCGCCATCGACATCGAGGGCTGGCACGACCCGGTCTATCGCGGCGATCTCGAGATCACCGGCCAGGCGCGTGCGCTGGATTATCTCCAACAATGCCGGGGAGGCGCGAGCTACCTGCCGAACCCGGTGTGAGAACTCGGCCGGCGGGAGGTGCCGGCCAGGGAAAGATTGCGGCGCCTTGCCGAAGCGATCGTCAAAACCCCTCGGCTAGCGAGGGAACAAAGGGAGGATAAGTGCATGAGCATTACGATGAGAAGGACAGTTCTGCGCTCGACCGTCGCGGCGGCCGCGATGGCACTCGCCGCCGCACTCTCGACCTTGCCGGCGCAGGCGCTCGATGCCCAGTGGTGCAAGGATGTCCATATCCGTTTCTTCGTCGGCGGGGCAGAGGGAGATGCCTTCGGCACGATCGTCTATAATGGTGCCAAGCAGGCGGCAGCCGATCTTGGGCCGAAGGTCGACTACATCTTTTCCCAGTGGGATGTCGAGAAGATGGTGCAGCAATTGCGCGAGGCTGTCGCGGTCAAGCCCCAAGGCATCGCCATGATGGGCCACCCCGGCGACGCCGCGATCATGCCGCTGGCCGAACAGGCACACAAGGACGGTATCAAGATGATGTACCAGAACGTGCCGGTGCCGACGGTCACGGCGGCGTTCGGCGGCGGCTATGTCGGCGCCCAGCAGGAGCAGCAGGGCCGCGCGCTCGGCGCCGAGGCGGTCAAGCTGGCCGGGCTCAAGGCCGGCGACAAGGCGATCATGATCGGCCCGTTCGAGAACGAGAGCCGCGGCGCGCGCGAACGCGGCACAGTCGCCGCGCTCAAAGAGGCGGGCGTCGAGGTCATACAGCTCTCCTCGCCGCCAAGCGGCGAATGGGCTTCCGACCCCAATCTGGCAATTCCGGTGATCACCGCGGCACTGCTCAACAATCCAGACGTCAAGGCGGTCGGCTATCCCGGCGGGCAGATGCTGGGCAACGTACCGACTTACATGCAGGCGGCGGGCAGGAAGCCTGGCGATATCTTCAACTTCGGCTTCGACACCAGCCCGCAGATCGTCGAGGGCTTCAAGGGCGGCTGGGTGCAACTGACAGCCGACCAGCAGCCGTTCCTGCAGGGATATCTGCCGATCCTCAGCCTCTGCCAGCAGGTGGTGCTCGGCCTTGCGCCGATGAATGTCGACACCGGCGCCGGCTTCGTCACGCCACAGAATTACGAGATCGTCGCCGAGCTCGCCAAGCAGGCGCTGCGCTGACCTCCCAAGCCGTCGGCCGGGATCGAGCCCGGCCGGCGGGACCGCCGGCGAAAAGACCGGCACGCGAAAATCAAGCGAGGATCGCCATGGCCGAACGCATCATAGAACTGCGCGACATCAGCAAGTCCTATGGCCAGGTCTATGCGCTGGGCGGGGTTAATCTCAGCGTCGATCGCGGCGAGGTGGTCGGCCTGATCGGCGACAATGGCGCCGGCAAGTCGACGCTGATCAAGATCCTGTCCGGCGTGGTCAAACCGACCAGCGGCGAGATTCTCGTCCGCGGCAAGCCGGTGACCGGATGGAGTCCTGCGCGCTCGCGCGACGCCGGCATCGAGACCGTGTTCCAGGACCGAGCCCTCGCCGTGCAGCAGACCATCGTGCGCAATATCTTCATGGGCCGCGAACTCACCGGCTGGCTTGGCTGGCTGAAGGTCAACAAGGAGATCGCGGAGGCGAGCCGGCTGATGCGCGAGATCGGCTTCACTTCGAAAGTGTTCACGCCACAGTCGATCGTCGGCCAGCTCTCGGGCGGCGAACGCCAGGGCGTGGCGATCGCGCGGGCCATCTATAAGAAGGCGGAGCTGATAGTCCTCGACGAACCGACGACGGCGCTATCGCTGACCGAGACCGCCAAGGTCTTCCACTTCGTGCGCCAGGTGCGGGCGAGCGGGCGGTCGATCCTGTTCATCGGCCACAATATTCACCACGTCTTCGACATCGCCGACCGGTTCGTGGTGCTCGACCGCGGCAAGGTCGCGCTCACCGCCGACCGCAGCGAGGTCAAGTCGGCCGAAGACCTGATCAACTTCATGGAAGACGTCGCCCACCCCAGCGGATTGCCGGGGTTGCACGACGTGGCCGATGCGGGGAGGGCGGCACGATGAGCAAGACCATGGAACCCGATCTGCAGAGCCCCCTCGGCGGCACGCATGGCGAAGCCGCCGGGAAAGAGTGGCGACACCCGTCCGACAATTGGTTGCGCGGGTTCATCCTCGACAACCGCGCCGCACTCGGCACGTTGGCCGTGTTCATCGTTATGATGGCGGTGTTCATGATCGCCAATCCGACGGTCTTCACCACCTGGTATCTTTACAGTTCCGTGCTGACCACGCTGCCGGTGGCGTTGTTCGTAGTTGTGCCGCTGGTCTTCGTCGTCACCTGTGGCGAGATCGACCTGTCGTTTCCGGCGACAATGGGCTTTGCCTCATGGGTGTTCGCGCTGGTCGTGCAGGCCGGCTACGACCCGTTCCTCGGCATCGCCGCCGCAATGGTCACCGGCATGCTGCTCGGCTTCCTGGTCGGCTCCCTGGTCGTCTATGGCGGGTTGTCGTCGCTGATCGCCACGCTCGGCATGAATTTCCTGCTGCGCGGCCTGATCCAGATCATCAACGAGGGCAGGTCGACGGCACTGACCGGCCTTGCCGACAGCTGGGCCTACAAGATCTTCTCCAGCCAGCTTTACGGCATTCCGGTGCAGATCTTCTGGGCCATCGGCTTCGTCGTGCTGTCGGCGCTGCTCTACAACCGCCATCGCTTCGGCGCGCAGGTCAAGGTGGTCGGCGACAATCCCGATAGCGCCCAGCAGATGGGCATCGACGTCAAGCGCGTGCGGGTAAAAGTGTTCGTCTTCGTCGGCATCGGGGCTGCGATCGCCGGCACGTTTTCGGTGATGATCAACTTCACCTGGTGGCCGACGGCGGGGGACGGATACCTGCTGCCGGTGCTGGCATCGGTGTTCGTCGGCGGCACGCCGACCTGGGGTGGCATCGGCACGGTCGTCGGCGGTGCGATTGGCGCGGTCACGGTCTCTTTCATCCAGACCGGCGTCGTCGCGGCTGGACTGAGCGGCTTCTACGTCCAGTTCTTCAACGGCCTGATCATCATCCTGTCGCTGCTCGGCCATAAGTGGAACCAGGCGCGGTATCGGTGAGGGGCGGCCTCACACCCCCGTGACAAACCCGTCCAGCACGCGTTTCTGGCCGGCTTTGTCGAAGTCGATGGTCAGCTTGTTGCCTTCGATGGCCGAGATGTTGCCGTTGCCGAATTTCTGGTGGAAAACGCGGTCGCCGACATTGAAAGGGGACGGCGTGTCGGCGACGGATTTGGCGACCAGCTCGCCGTCGATGGTGCGGCCCTTGATAGAGGTGCGGCCGGCACCGTAGCCTGAGTCGGTTTCGCCATAGCCGATGCGCTCGACCTGGTGGCCGGAGCGCGTGCCCCAATTGCGGTCGGTGGCCTCGGTGCGGTTCGCTTGAGCGCGCTGCCAGCCCGGCGTCGCATAGGTGCTGGAGAAAGCGCCGGATTTCTCGGCGCCGTTATTGCTGCCGATGTTGTCGAAGCGCGATGCTCCATAGGGGTTCTGCCTGCCCGCCCCTTGGCCGCCACGACCGGAGGCGAACGAGCCGCCACCATAGGCATTGCCGTAGCCGCCATAGGAGTTGCCGCTCTCGGAAACTTCGATATGGGCTTCCGGCAGTTCTTCCAGGAAGCGCGACGGGATGGTCGACTGCCAGAGGCCGTGGATGCGGCGGTTGGAGACGAACCAGATGTGCAGGTTCTTCTTGGCGCGGGTCAGGCCGACATAGGCGAGGCGGCGTTCCTCCTCCAGCCCGGAGCGGCCACCCTCGTCGAGGGAACGCTGATGCGGGAACAGGCCTTCCTCCCAGCCGGGCAGGAACACGGTTTCGAATTCGAGGCCCTTGGCCGAATGCAGCGTCATGATGTTGACGGCATCGAGCTCGGCGTTCTGCTCGGCGTCCATCACCAAGGCGACATGTTCGAGGAAGGAGCGCAGCGATTCATACTCCTCCATGGAGCGGATCAGTTCTTTTAAATTCTCGAGCCGACCGGGCGCTTCAACCGAGCGGTCGTTCTTCCACATGTCGGTGTAGCCGCTCTCCTCCAGAATGGTCTCGGCGAGCTCGGTGTGCGGCGTGGTTTCCAGCGCCTTCTGCCAGCGTTCGAAATTGGCCGATACTTCGCGCAGTGCCGCGCGAGGCTTCGGCTTCAGCTCGTCGCTCTCGGCGAGTTTTGCCGCTGCCTCCAGCATCGGGATGCGCAGCGCGCGTGCGGTATCATGGATCTGGCGGATGGTGGCCTCGCCCAAGCCGCGCTTCGGCACGTTGACGATGCGCTCGAAAGCGAGGTCGTCGGCGCCTTGCGCGACGACGCGGAAGAAGGCCAGCGCATCGCGGATCTCGAGCCGCTCATAAAAGCGCGGGCCGCCGATGACGCGGTAATTGAGGCCGAGCGTGACGAAGCGGTCCTCGAATTCGCGCATCTGGAAGGAGGCGCGGACGAGAATCGCCATGTCGTTCAAGTTGTGCCTCTGGCGCTGGTAGGCCTCGATCGTCTCGCCGACGGCGCGGGCCTCCTCCTCGGAATCCCAGGCGGCGTGGACATGCACCTTCTCGTCGTCCTCGGCGATCTTTTCGGTGAACAGCGTCTTGCCGAAACGGCCCTCGTTGTGGGCGATGAGGTGGGAGGCGGTGCCGAGGATGTGCGCGGTCGAGCGGTAGTTGCGCTCCAGCCTGATGATGGTGGCGCCGGGAAAATCCTTGTCGAAGCGCAGGATGTTGTCGACCTCGGCGCCGCGCCAGCCATAGATCGACTGGTCGTCGTCGCCGACGCAGCAGATATTAACTTTGCTATCGCTCACGGGCTGTTCCGCGCCTGCCGGCGCGGGCCCTCCGCGTGGGCCTCGCGAAGGCTCGGACGGACGGTCGTCCTTGCGGCCTTCGGCCGGAATTCCCGATTCACCCTTCGAAGCTGCCGGTCTATAGCTACCCGCCTCCGTTCTATCCGGAACTCCGGAAAGACTTGGAACGCGACCACCCGGAGAGCCACTTCGTGGTGGTTGCGGCCCGGCCGGCCGCTGCGCCAGCAGCCGCAGCCACATGTATTGCGCGGTGTTGGTGTCCTGATATTCGTCAACGAGGATGTAGCGGAAGCGCTTGTGGTATTCCTTCAGCACGTCCGGATTGGCGCGGAAGATGCGGATCGGGTGGCACAATAGATCGCCGAAGTCGCAAGCGTTCAGCGTTTGCAGCCGTTCCTGATAGGCCTTGTAGAGCTCGCGGCCCTTGCCGTTGGCGAAGGCACGGGCATCGCCCTCGGGGATGTCGGCGGGACCGAGGCCCTTGTTCTTCCAGCCGTCGATCATCTGAGCGAACTGCTTGGCAGGCCAGCGCTTGTCGTCCAGCCCTTCGGCCTGGATCAGCTGCTTGATCAGGCGCACCACGTCGTCGGTGTCGAGAATGGTGAAGTCGGATTTGAGCCCGGCCAGCTCGGCGTGCCGGCGCAGCAGTTTGACGCCGATCGAATGGAAGGTGCCGAGCCACGGCATGCCCTCGACATTGCCTTCGCCGATCAACAGGCCGATGCGCTGCTTCATCTCGCGCGCCGCCTTGTTGGTGAAGGTGACGGCGAGGATCTGCGAAGGGAAGGCCTTGCCGGTGGCAAGGATGTGGGCGATGCGGGTGGTGAGCACCCGCGTCTTGCCGGTGCCGGCGCCTGCCAGCACCAGCACCGGGCCTTCGGTGGTTTCCACCGCCAGCCGCTGCTCGGGGTTGAGGCCGTTGAGATAATCGGGCGCGTTGTTCTGGTTGCTGCGGGCAGCCATGGCGCGCGCGGCAATGCCCGACGGGGCCACAGGCCGCGCGTTCGGTTCGTCAAAAAAGGGCATGTCTTCCGAAAAGCCGGACATCTCTCCCCGAATGTAGTGATTCGGCAGCGAAAGGCCAGAAGCGTCTCCGTTTTGTTCTCTGTCCAGTCGGTAGACTCACAATCTGAATGGGTCTGCTAACCAAAACGCCGGGCTTGCGACGGGCTGGCGCCGCAAAACGCCGAGCTTGCTTGACAGGGGAGGCGGGCCGGAGAAAGTTGTGCTCGGGGCAGGAGCGCAATGCCGGGTTGCCCATGGACGCGTCGCGGAGCGCACCAGTCGAAGGAGCACCGTCTTGGCTGTGGTCATCACCTCCCTGATCCTTTTCCTCATCGGCCTGGCGCTTGGCGGCGGCGGCATCTGGCTCGTGACGCTGGGCGGCAGCTGGTATTACGTCATCGCCGGTCTAGCTTTCCTTGTCGCGGCCTGGCTGCTCTACAGGCGCAGATCCACCGCGCTGTGGCTCTACGCGGCGATCGTGCTCGGCACGCTCGCCTGGGCGGTCTGGGAGATCGGCTTCGACTGGTGGGAGCTCGGCCCGCGCGGCGGCATCATCGTGCTTGTCGCGCTATGGCTGCTGACGCCATGGGCGCGGCGCGGGCTTACCGGTCCCGACGGACGCGCACCGCTTATCCTCGCCGTGCTGGCATCGCTTGCCGTCGCCGGTTATTCGATGACGGTCGATCCAAAGGATATTACGGGTGAACTCAACACTGACAAGGTGACGCCGACGGCCGATCTCGGCGGCAATGTGCCGCCCGGCGAATGGCACTATTACGGCCGTACGCCCTATGGCCAGCGCTATTCGCCGCTCGACCAGATCACCCCGGAAAACGTCGCCAATCTGCAGCCGGCCTGGACCTATCAAACCGGCGACGTGAAAGGGCCCGACGACATCGGCGAGACGACTTATCAGGTGACGCCGCTGAAGATTGCCGACACGCTCTACATCTGCACACCGCATAACTTCGCCATCGCCATCGATGCCGCGAGCGGCAAGGAGAAATGGCGCTTCGATCCCCAGGTCAAGCTAAACAAGGACCGCCAGCACCAGACCTGCCGCGGCGTGTCCTATTATGCCGACGCCAAGATCGCCGCCGGCCAGCCCTGCGCCACACGCATCTACCTGCCGACGTCCGACGCTCGGCTGATCGCCCTCGATGCGGTGAATGGCCAGGTCTGCCCCACATTTGCCGAGGGTGGCACGCTGAACCTGCTCGCCAACATGCCCTATCCGAAGCCGGGCTATTATTATTCGACCTCGGCGCCGCTGATCGTCGCCAACAAGATCATCGTCGGTGGCGCGGTCAACGACAATTATTCGACGCAGGAGCCGTCCGGTGTCATCCGTGCCTACGATGCCGACACAGGCGCGCTGTTGTGGAACTGGGATTCCGGCAATCCGGACCAGACGACGCCGCTGCCGCCGGGCCAGACCTACACCAACAACTCGCCCAACATGTGGTCGACGGCAAGCGCCGACGAAAAGCTCGGCCTGCTTTATGTGCCGCTCGGCAACAAGACGCCGGACCAGCTCGGCGCCGGGCGCAGCGCCAATGACGAGAAATTCTCCTCGTCGATCACCGCGCTCGATCTCAACAGCGGACAGTTGCGCTGGGTGCGGCAGACCGTGCATCACGACCTCTGGGACATGGACGTGCCGGCGCAGCCGACGCTGGTCGACATCACCACGGAAAATGGCGTGGTGCCGGCGCTGGTCGGGCCGACCAAGCAGGGCGACCTCTATGTGCTCGACCGGCGCAGCGGCGAGCCGATCGTTCCGGTCAAGGAAGTGCCAGCACCCGGCGGCGCGATCGAGGGCGACCATACCTCGCCGACGCAGCCGTTCTCGGACCTGAGCTTCAGTCCGAAACCGCTGACCGGCGCCGACATGTGGGGCATTACCATGTTCGACCAGCTGGCCTGCCGGATCGAGCTCCGGAAGCTGCGTTATGAGGGCCGCTATACCCCGCCATCGCTGCAGGGCTCGCTGATCTATCCCGGAAATTTCGGCACCTTCAACTGGGGCGGTGTGGCAGTCGATCCGGTCCGGCAGGTGATGTTCGGCATGCCGACATACCTGGCGTTCATCTCCAAACTGGTGCCGCGCGCCGACGTGCCGCCGCCCGGTGACACCAAGGGCAGCGAACAAGGCCTGAACCGCAATGAGGGTGCGCCTTACGCAGTGATATTGAAGCCGTTCCTGTCGCCGCTCGGCATTCCCTGCCAGGCGCCGCCCTGGGGCTATGTGGCGGGTGCCGACCTTCGGACCGGCAAGATCGTCTACAAGCATCGCAACGGCACCGTCTACGACATGACGCCGCTGCCGCTGCCGTTCAAGGTCGGCGTGCCCGGCATTGGCGGGCCGATGATCACTGCCGGCGGCGTCGCCTTCCTCGGCGCGGCGGTCGACGACTATGTGCGCGCCTATGACCTGACGACCGGCAAACAGCTCTGGCAGGCGCGGCTGCCTGCCGGCGGGCAGTCGACACCCATGACCTACACGGTAGCCGACGGACGCCAGTTCGTCGTCATCGTTGCCGGCGGCCACGGCTCGGTCGGCACCAAGCCGGGCGATTATGTGATGGCCTATACGCTGCCGAAATAGAGAAGTTCCTTCAGAGCCCGAGATGTCCTTTCAGATCGGGTACCGATGCAAGGACCTCATTGGTTAGCTGCGGGCCGGCTGCTGCCTCGGCCTGCTGGACCAGCATCGTGCCGGCCTGACTGATTTGTGCGAGCGTAAGGCCCGATGCCTTGAGTATGGCGACGCCGTTGATCAGCGCGCCGGTCTTTTCGCCGAGAGCGCCGCCGAGCGCGCCCTCCAGCGAGGACAGTAGGCCACCACCGGAAGCCCCGCCGGGAGCCATGACATCATATTGCTTGGCCAGGGCGTCGGCTCCCGGGATTTTGGCAAAGAAGCTGGACAGGGTCGTGCCTTCCGCCTCGTGTTCAAGCACCGAGAAAATCGTGCCGGCGATCTTTTCCGTCAAAGCCTGGTTGAGACCGGATTTCTGGGAGACGGTGTTGATGATGTCCTGAACGTCCATGATCTTTCCTCAGGCTTTGGTGTTTGCGGGCGGGTGCCGGTTGACGCGGATCTTGATCAACGATCGTTTGAAGGCGGGGAAGGCAGTGAACCGCAGCGCCAGCAAAGCCATGGCGGCGAGGGCGAACCCACTTGCCAGAAGCGGGGAGGGAAAGGTCATGGGGCGTATTCCTTCGTCTCAATCACGCATTCTTTTCCCGCCAAATGGCCATTCTCGTTCGCCAGATGGCCCGAATGAGGCATAGCCCGGTAACTTCTTTTTACATTGTGGTGCGTGCATTTAGCATTGCCACAAAGGACCATAATTTAACGACAGTGCGGCGCCGGGCATCACGGTCGTCGTGCAGGGACTTTTGGCAGCCTCACTCAGCCGTGACTGGACCAGGCAAGCTTCGGCTCTATGTTGCCGCGGGGGCCCACGAGGAGCGCGCCATGACAACACCTGCCGGACCCACTGCCGCCAAGCCTGTCATTACCCAGGCGATGATCGATGCCTATGACGAATACACGCATCTGACGCTCGACCGGCGGCGCTTCATGGAGCAATTGACCAGGCTTGCCGGATCGGGTGCGGCAGCTGCCGCGATCGCGCCGCTGCTGGCGGCGAACTCGGCCCAGGCGGCAATCGTGGCGGAAGACGATCCGCGTGTGAAAGGCGAGGACATCAGCTATCCCGGCAGCGGCGGCGAGATGAAGGGCTATCTGGTCAGGCCGGGAGACCAGACCGGCAAGCTTGGTACCGTCATCGTCGTGCATGAGAACAGGGGTCTCAACCCGCATATTCGCGACGTGGCGCGGCGCGTTGCGCTGGAAGGGTTCGTGGCGCTTGCGCCGGACTTCATGACACCGCTCGGCGGCACGCCGGACGACGAAAACAGGGCACGTGACCTGTTTTCCCAGCTCGATCCAGCACAGGTCGCCGCCAATGCCGTGGCAACGGTCGCCTACCTCAAAGGCTACAAGGACGGCAACGGCAAGGTCGGCGCCGTCGGCTTCTGCTGGGGCGGCGGCACGGTGAACATGCTGGCCGTCAACGCGCCGGACCTCGCAGCCGCCGTCGCCTATTACGGCATGCAGCCAAAGGCCGAGGACGTGCCGAAGATCAAGGCCGCGCTCATGCTGCATTATGCCGGCCTCGACACCCGCACCAATGCCGGCATCGATGCCTTCAAGAAGGCACTCGACGCGGCTCATGTCGAATACTCGGTCTATGTCTATGAAGGCGCCAACCATGCCTTCAACAACGACACGTCGGCGGCCCGCTACGACAAGAAGGCGGCTGACCTCGCCTGGGGCCGGACGATCGCCTTCCTCAAGGAGAAGCTGGCCTGATCAGGTGGGCGCCGGCGCCGGTTTGTGAAAGCCGACGCCGGCCACCACCAGCGCGATGCCAACGCAGTCGGTGAGGCTCGGCACCTGCCGCAGCACGATGACGCCGATCAACGTCGCGGTGACCGGCAGCAAAGACAGCATCAGCGCGAAGCTGGAGCGCGGCAGCCGCGACATGGCAAGCTGGTCGCATATATAGGGAATGACCGACGAGCAGATGCCGACGCCGACCGCCGCAAGCAGCAGGGGCGGCGCCGAGAAAGCCGGCAGAGCATCGGCGAAACCGATCGGCAGAACGACGAGAAGGGCGACCGCCATGGCGGCACCCAGCCCGACGATGCCATCGCCGGCACCGCCGCGCGCGACGCGGTGGCCGAGCACGATGTAGCCAACGAACAGCGTGCCGTTGAGGAAGGCCCAGAACAGGCCGACGGGATCGCTCGACCATTTGACGTCGATCAGCAACAGGGTGCCGGCGACAGCGATTGCGAGGGCGGCGAGATTGCGCGGGCTTCTGAGGCCAACAAGCGCAACGCCGATAGTGCCGACGAATTCGATCGCCGCCACCAGCGAGATCGGCAGCCGGTCGAGCGCCAGGTAAAACGAGCAATTCATCACGCCAAGGCAGACGCCGAAAGCCACAAGCAACAACCGCGTCGAGCGATCGGCGCGGGCGAAGACCGCCCATGGCCGGGTCAACGGGGCAAAGACGAGTGCCGCGGTGGCGATGCGCAGCCAAGCCATGCCGAGCACGCCGACATGCGGGAACAGCAGCACTGCGAAGGCCGGTCCGAGATAGTGGAACACGGCGCTGACGCCGAACCAGAGATGCGGCGGGACCGCGTTTGCCAAGGTAAAGGCGGGGCCGGCGAGTGCCGGACTTGCTGCTGGGGCTTGCGTCCGATCTTCCATGGGATCAGTATCGCAGGCGATTTTTGCCATTGATATGGATGATGGCCGGTCATTGCGGCTATTTGCTTTCCGAAAGCAAGGAGTTGTCCGCTGAAACGCCTTCGAAATGAAAATACCGATCTGGACCCGGCGGATCTGAAAATCCTGCGCCTGCTGGAAAAGGACGCGCGCACCAGCACCGCCGAACTGGCGCGATCGGTCGGCCTGTCGGCGCCGAGCGTGGCCGAGCGCATCAAGCGGCTGCAGGAAAGCGGTGTGATCGACGCCTACACGGTGCGTATCAATCCGGCCGCGCTCGGCATGAAGCTGTCGGCATGGCTGCGCATCAGGCCGGTGCCGGGGCAACTCGCCGTCGTGGCCGAAATCATCCGCGACCTGCCGGAAATCGCCCAATGCGACCGGGTCACCGGTGAGGACTGCTTCATCGCGCTGGCGCATGTCGCCTCGGTGGCCGAGCTCGAGCGAGTGATCGACCGGATCATTCCCCATGCGATGACCAACACGGCGATCATCCAGTCGTCGCCGTTGATGCCGCGCTCGCCGCTGGGGGCGGTGAAGCGCCAGCCTTGATGCTTGGGGTCGTTCGTCAGCACGTCGTCCGCTTAACTCGAAACGTCGCGCCGCCCCTTCATCGCCCTGCCGGGCACTTCTCGGACGTTGTCACCAATGGTTTCGCCAATTGCCAGCGTTGCTGAAAGAGCGCTGAGGCTGCGGCCAGCCCCTTTTCCCCGTCACTATACGCGGAGACGGTGGCGGCAGCCGGATGAGGGGCAGCGCAAACGTTCCAGAAATGCAAACCGGACGGCCGGTCTGTTTTTTCCCGCACCGTTCAGGCGTGGCCGCGTTTGATCCGCGCCTGCTTCAGGATGGCGCGCCAGCGGATCATGGCGAAGGGAATCGGCTCGTTGTTGTTGGCGATGTGGAAGATCTCGTTGTTGAGGTTCTTCAGCGAGCGCCAGAAATCATAGTCGGTGATACGTGGATCAGCCGCCAGCCTGTCCGCCTCGACCTTGATGTCGGTTTTCATGCACGTTCCCCGAACCGCTGCTGCTCCGCCGCCCGTATCGCAATTCGATGCGGATGGTTTTCCAACGCCGCGCTGAGTCGTTCAACGTCTCGATTCGGCTTGTTCACGTTAAAACCTCAGTAAGGTTAACGGCGGTCGGACTGCGGTTCAAGCCGGCTTACGACGAATACCGATCGAGCGGCCGGCGCGCTCCGGCATCGGCAGGGCGGCATGGGCGGCGCGCATCGCTTCCACCCTGGCCAGGACGTCAGCGGGGAAGGGCGCGACCTTCGGGCCAGCCATGTCGACATGCAGCGACAGCGTTTCGGAGGTGGCGGCGAGCCAGCCGTCGAGATGGCGGATTTCCTGGTAGGCCCTCAGCCGCTTCTCGTCATAGTCCAGCAACTGGAACGAGACTGTGACCTTGTGGTCGAGGTGCAATTCCTGGACGTAGCAGACATGGACTTCCGCGGTGTAGATGGTCAGCCGCCGTTCCCTTACATAGTCCGGCCCCATCCCCATCACCTCGAAGGCTTCGTCGGAGCACCGGTCGAACAGCACGTTGTAATAGGCCATGTTGAGATGGCCGTTGTAGTCGATCCAGGCCTCCTCGATGTCCATGGCGCGAGAGACGAAAGGGGCGGGGATGGGCATCGGAAACTTCCTTCTCGTCATGCCGGGATGAGCGTGGACTGGACAGAGCGTGGTTGGTGAGACTACGCATCCGTAGATGCAGAACAAGGGTGGACGCTGGTCCATTCGCGGAGGAATCGATGGCTCTAAGCGACCTCAATCCGGTCGAGCGCAACGAAGAAGGCATCGCCGCCGTGCTCGGCATCCTCAAACAGCGGCTCGGCGAGCGATTCCAGACCGGCCAGGCGATCCGCGCCCAGCACGCGCACACCACGACCTATATTCCGACGCAGGCGCCGGACGGCGTCGCCTTTGCCGAGACCACGCAGGAGGTGCAGGAGATCGTGCGCGCCTGCGCGGCCCATCGCGTGCCGGTGATCGCCTTCGGCGTAGGCTCTTCGCTGGAAGGCCACACCAATGCGCCGGGCGGCGGCATCTCGCTCGATACGTCACGCATGAGCCGCATCATTGCAGTCAATCCGCAGGACCTCGATTGCACCGTCGAGCCCGGCGTGACGCGCGAGGACCTCAACCGGCATCTGCGCGACACCGGCCTGTTCTTTCCGATCGACCCGGGTGCCAACGCTTCGCTCGGCGGCATGGCGGCGACGCGGGCGTCGGGCACCAACGCCGTGCGCTACGGCACGATGCGCGAAAACGTGCTGTCGCTGACTGCGGTGATGGCCGACGGCGAGGCAGTGACGACCGGCAAGCGCGCCAAGAAAAGCTCGGCCGGCTACGATCTGACACGGCTGCTGATCGGCTCGGAAGGCACGCTCGGCATCATCACCCAGCTGACGTTGAAGCTGCAGGGCATTCCGCAGGCGATTTCGGGCGGCGTCTGCCCGTTCCCCAGTGTCGAGGCCGCGTGCAATGCGGTGATCGCGACCATCCAGATGGGCATTCCGGTGGCGCGCATCGAATTGGTCAACGCGCTGCAGATGCGGGCGATGAAGACCTATTCGAAGCTTGATTATCCCGAGAGTCCGTGCCTGTTCGTCGAGTTCCACGGCAGCGATGCCGGCGTCGCCGAGCAGGCCGAAACCTTCGGCATGATCGCCGAGGAAAATGGCGGCGGCCCGTTCCTGTGGACCAGCGTCGCCGAAGAGCGGACGAAATTGTGGAAGGCCAGGCACGATGCCTACTGGTCGTCGCTGACGCTGCGGCCGGGTGCCAAGGGCCTCTCGACCGATGTCTGCGTGCCGATCTCGCGCTTTGCCGAATGTGTCACCGAGACCGAGGCGGATATCACCGAGATGGGCCTGATCGCGCCGATCGTCGGCCATGCCGGCGACGGCAATTTCCATGTGCTGGTGCTGATGGACGCGGACGATCCGAAGGAGATCGCGCTGGCGGAAAAATTCGTGGCGCGGCTCAACATGCGCGCCATCGCCATGGACGGCACCTGCACCGGCGAGCATGGCATAGGGCAAGGCAAGATCGGCTTCCTGCGGCATGAACTCGGCCATGGCGTCGACATCATGCGCACGATCAAGCAGGCGCTCGACCCGCTGAATATAATGAACCCCGGCAAGATATTGCCTGGAAAGGACTGATCTTCAGGCCGCTGCCGTGCCCCCATTTGCCTCTTTATCGACACGCTGATGCGGGTAGAGTGCCACTGACTTTCAACCAAAACTATCCAGGAGCTGATGCTCGCACGCCTGTTCGTGATCTTCGGTGGGCTTCTTGTGCTGGTGCTGTGTGCGGCGCTGGTGGTGCCGTACTTTGTCGACTGGACGGGTTACCGTGCCGATTTCGAGCGCGAGGCGAGTGCCGTCCTCGGCCGCAAGGTGACCGTGCAAGGCGATGCGACGGCGAGGCTGCTGCCGTTTCCCTCGGTGACCTTCTCGAATGTCGCCGTTGCCGGTGGCCCCAACGGACAGCCGGCAATGACCGTCGAAACCTTTTCGATGGATGCAGAACTCGCGCCATTCCTGCGCGGCGAGGTGCTGATCTTCGACATGCGGCTGGTGCGGCCGAAGGCGACGATCGACATCGCCGCCGACGGCACGGTCGACTGGACGATACGGCCATCCTCGCCCTTCGATCCCGGTCAGATTTCCATCGAGAAGCTGACGGTGACGGAAGGACAGATCGCGCTCAGCCACGCCGCCGGCGGGCGCAGCCATCTTATTTCCGAGATCAACTCAACGATCTCAGCCAAGTCGCTGGCCGGCCCCTGGCGGCTGGACGGCTCACTGTTGCTGGACGGGTTGCGGACCACGATCGCCGCTTCGACCGGCAAGGCCGAACCGGACGGGCAAATGCGGCTCAGGCTCAAGGCCGATCCGGATGCCTATCCGCTGGTCATCGAGACCGACGGCAATGTGGGCCTCGTCGAGGGCGCCGCCGTCTATTCGGGCCAGTTCAAGATATCGGGCGCAGACCGGACCGCGGCGCGGCCGCGCGGCACCGGCGGCGAGGCGCTGAAGGTCAGCGCCGGCAAACCGGACCCGGGCTTCAGGCTGAACGGCAAGTTTTCGCTCGACCACCAGAAGCTCGGCGTCGACGAATTCCGCTTCGAGACCGGGCCGCTCGACAATCCCTACAACGCCGACGGCAAGGCTGCGGTCGACCTTGGGCTGAAGCCGCATTTCTCTATCGAGGCCAATGGCGCGCAGGTGCAGTTCGACGAGGCCGTAGGGGCGGCGGCCGGGGCCGGATTGACGCTGTCCGAACGGGTGGCGGCGCTCGAGCAGGCGCTGCTCGATCTGCCGAAGCCGACCATACCGGGCACGGTCGAGGTGAAACTGCCGGCGGTGGTCGCAGGCGACACCACGGTTCGCGACGTGCATCTGTCCGCCGAGCCGGCCGAAGGCGGCTGGGCGGTAAAATCGCTGGCCGCCACGCTGCCCGGTCGCGCCAAGCTGGAAGCCAATGGCATGGTCAGCGTCGAGGACCATTTCGGTTTCACCGGATCGCTGCTTCTGGCGGTGGCGCAGCCCTCCGGCTTTGCCGCCTGGCTGTCGAAGGACGTCGACGAGGCGATCCGCCGTTTGCCGGCCGCCGGCTTCAAGGCCAAGGTGGATTTGAGCGAAAAACACCAGGCCTTCAGCGATCTCGAACTCATCCTCGGCAAGGCGAAGTTCTCCGGCCGCATCGATTCCAACCAGCCCGACGAAACCCGTCCATCGGTGCTGATGCAACTCGAAGGTGGCGAACTCGACGTCGATGGGCTCGCTGCCTTCGCCTCGATCTTCGTCAGCGACAAGGGCGCCAACCGCTTTTCCGATCGCGACCTCGATTTCCAGATCAAGGCCGGGCCGGTCAGCGCCGGCGGCTTGACCGCCGATAGCGTCGATACTTCACTTAGATTGCGTGAGGGGCTGCTTGAGATCGACCGCCTGTCGGTCGGCGGACTTGCCGGCGCCTCGATCAGCGCCACCGGCCGGATCAAGGATTTCCCGGCGAGCCCGACCGGCAAGCTCGACGCCTCGGTGGTCGCCGTCGACCTCAAGCCGCTGATCGACGTCGCCGTCCAGCATTATCCAGACAATGCGGTTCTGAAGTGGCTGGCGGAGCGCGCTGCTGCCTATCCCGAGCTGTTCCAGGATGCGCGTATCGACGCGGTCACGAGTGCCGCAGACAATGGCGATGGTACGACCGGACTGGCCATGAGCGCACAGGGCAAGGCCGGTGGCTCGGCCTTTTCGGCGTCGTTGTCCGGCAAAGGGGCGCTCGACCGGCCTCTCGAAGCGCCGGTGACGCTGACCTTCAACGCAAGGAACGCCGACGCCACCGCGCTTCTGGCGCTTTACGGTCTGCCGGCGCTGCCGCTCGGCATGCTCGGCGAGGCGACCACCGACGTCTCGGCCAAAGGCACGCTTGGCGGCGGCCTGGCGACACGATTCAGCCTGGCCGGCAATGACTTCAAAGCTGGTTTCGACGGGACAATTGCCGACACGCCTCAGGGCGCGGCCGCCAAGGGCAAGGTCAGCCTTGAAACGGCCGACATCTCGCCATGGCTGATGACGACCGGCGTCGGCCTGCCCGGCATGGAGACCGGCATGTCGACGTCGCTTGCTGCCGATGCCGACTACGGCAATGGTCTCCTGGTGCTGAGCGGGCTCAGCGGCGCCGTCAACGAAGCGGCGGTTTCCGGTGACGTAAATATCGACATCAAAGAGGGGCTGCCGCATCTTGCCGGCGCGCTGTCGCTGGACGAGCTGGACCTCGATCCGATGGCGGTGATGCTGTTCGGCGACCACGCTTTCCTTGTCAATGACAGGACCTGGCCGACGGCACCGTTCAGCCAAAAATCCAGTCTGCCATTTACCGCCGATCTCGATCTGACGGCGGCGTCGCTTACCGCCGGCCCGCTTGCCACCGCCTATGACGCTGCGCTTTCGCTGCAGCTCGACCAGGAGGGCATCCGTGTTTCCGACCTCAAGGCAAAATTCCTCGGGGGCGAGTTGAGTGGCCTGTTCGAGCTCAAGAACAATGACGGCACCGGGCTTTTCTCCGGTCAGATGAAACTCGCCGGCTCCGATTTGACAGCTGTGCTGCCGGAGGCCGGCATCAGCGGAAGCGGCGATTTCTCGACGGCGCTTTCGACCAGCGGCAAATCGGTCGACGCGATGGTCGCGGCGCTGTCCGGTTCCGGCACGGCGACGCTGAAGGGTATGACTATTGCCGGCTTTAATCCCGATGCCTTTGGCGCATTTATTGCCAAGGCCGACGCGATCGGGCGCGATATCGACGCGTCGAAGACTGCCGGTTTTGTGCCGCAGATCGCCGCGGCGGGCAGTTTTCCGGCGCAGGACACCGATATTGCCTTCACCATCGCCGGCGGCACGCTGAGGGCGCCGCCGGTCAAATTGGAAAGCCCGGGCGCGACGCTGTCCGCCGACATCACCGCCGATCTGAACACCAGCACCGTCGATGCCAAGGGCGAGATCGCCTATCGACCCGGCGATGAGGCGCTGGTCGGCTCCGAACCGATTTTGAATTTCAGCGTCGACGGTCCGTTCGGCGCCACCAAACGGCAGTTCGACAGCGAGCCGCTGGCCCAGTTCCTGACCCAGCGTGCGCTGGAAAAGGAGCAGCAGCGAGTCGAAGCCATGCAAGCCGCACTGCTCGAGAAACAAAGGCTGCGGCGTGAGGTGCGCTACTACGCTGCCCTGCAAACCGAGCGTGAAAGAGCGGCGGCGGAACGGCGCAAGCGGGAGGAGGAAGCGGCGCGGCTGAAGGCTGAGGCCGACGCCAGGGCAAAGGCCGAAGCCGAGGCTCAGGCCCAAGCCGAAGCGGAGGCGAGGGCGCAGGCTGAAGCCAAGGCGAAGGCTGAAGCGGACGCCAGGGCAAAGGCCGAAGCTGAGGCGCAGGCCCAAGCCGAAGCGGAGGCCAGGGCGCAGGCCGAAGCCAAGGCGAAGGCGGATGCAGCGGCGAAGGCCGAAGCCGAGGCGAGGGCGAAAGCCGAGGCGGCTGCAAAGGCCAAAGCGGATGCCGAAGCCAAAGCCAAGGCGGCGCAACAGGCTGCCGAGGAAGCAGCGCAGGCCGAAGAACAGCAACGCCAGAGGGCGGAAGAGGCGTTGCGGATCGCCTCGGAAGAGAAGGCAAGGCTCGACGCCGAACGCAAGGCCGCGGCGGAGCGAGCGGAACGGGCGCCACCGGCCACAAATAACGTGCCATCGCCAGTGCAGCCCCCGCCAAAGCTCAAGTTCGATCCCTCGTCGATCGACGATCTGCTAAAATCGCTGAATGGCGGGTGACGGCGCATCCCTTATATGTCGCGTCCAGCAAGCAAGCGCTTCAGCATCGGCTCGATCCGCCCGAGTTCGTCGAGATGAGCGGCTGACAGATCGGCGAGACTGTCGTCGGCGCGCTCGGTCAGCCGCAGCAGCACGCGGCGGTGGTCCTCCTCGTCGTGGTCCCTCGCGACGAGCCCGGCTTCGCAAAGACGGTTGACCAATTCCACTGCGCTGTGATGGCGGATGCGCAGGCGCTCCGCGAGGTCGCCAATAGTCACCGGCCCTCCGCCGGGAAACCCTTTGATTGCAAGCAGGGCCTGATGCTGGCGTGGTGTCAGGCCGGCTTCCTGCGCCTGGATCTGGCTGAATTCATGGGCGCGGTCCTCGCCGGCTTCCTGCCGGCCGCCGATCCGGGCTTCTGGGCGCTGCTGGCGCTAGCGGCGACGATGGGCGGCACCATGCGTGCGCCGCTGACCGCCACCTTTTTTGCGGTCGAACTGACCGGCAACACCCATGTCCTGGTGCCGCTGATCGCGGCAACTGCCACTGCGCATGCGGTGACCGTGCTGTTGATGAAGTGTTCGATCCTCACCGAAAAAATCGCACGGCGAGGGCATCACATGGTTCGCGAATACCGTGTCGATCCGTTCGCCCTGACCAGGGTGCGCGAGGTGATGACCAGCGAGGTCGAGAGTGTGCCGGCGACAATGACGCTACACGGCGCGGCAGCGTTCCTGACGGCGCCCGAGACACGGCATCCGAGCTTTCCGGTCGTCGATGAAGAGGGCCACGTGCTCGGCGTCATCGACCCGCCGGCGATCCTGCACTGGAGACGCGCCGGCAAGCACCGCACGACAACGCTTGGCGAACTGCTGGCCGGCAGCAAGGTCACGCTGGCCTATCCGGATGAGTATCTCGAGGGCCTCTCCGACAAGCTGCTGATGGCGAACGTGTCCCATTTGCCGGTCGTCACGCGAGAAAATGCCCGGCTGGTGGGCTATGTCGGCTGGAAGGACCTGATGCGCGTCAGATCGAAGAAACAGGCCGAAGAACGCGACCGCTCGGCTTTGCTTGGCTTCCGTATCCGGCGCAGGAAACAGGATAGCGTTGCCTGAAGGCTAAAACTTGCCGCGCTTGGCCCAATCCAGCACATAGAGCCTGAGCGCCGAGGAGAGGTTCGCATCGCGCGGACGGCTCTCGTCGATTTCGGCGACAAGCGCGGCGAGCGTCAGTTTTCGCACGGCCGCAATGGCGATCAGGTCGTCGTAAAAAGGCTTTTCGAGCGAATAGCTGGTGCGGTGGCCGCGAATCGTGACCGAGCGCTTTTCGACCGGGCTCACGCGACGATCCTATTCACATTCAAGCATCGGATTTGTCCGAATCGCCCGATTTTTCGCGGCGATGGCCGGCGACGAATTTATCGGCCTTGCCGGCGACCAGACGGTCGCGATCCCGGCTGGTTTTGGAACGGCCATGCAGCGCCCGGTTCTGCTCGGCCAGGCGCTCCTTCTCGGTTCGCGCCTTCTGCTTGCGTGCCTGACGGAGATTGACGATCTCGGCCATGTCACGCCGCCCACCGAGTCATTTCTTGCGGAAGGCGTCGAGCGACACCACGTCGGCGCCCTTGGCACCGGCGTCGGCCGCGGCAGGCTTCTTTTCCACCTCAGAGTTTTTCTTCTTCGTCTCAGGCTTTTTCTCGGCGACGATGGCCAGCGGCTCGGGAGCAGGCTTGGCCTTTGTCTCCTGTTCCGCCGGGGTATCGGTCTTGACGTCGAATTCGAGCTCGAAGTTGACGGATGGATCGTAAAAGCCGCGCACTGCCGAGAACGGGATTTCCAGTTTCTCCGGCACGTCGGAAAACGACAACCCGACTTCGAAGCCGGTGTCGCTCACCTTCAGGTCCCAATACTGGAACTGGATGACGATGGTCATCTGTTCGGGATAGCGCTCGCGCAGCCGCGACGATACGCGCACACCCGGCGCGCCGGTGAGAAAGGTGATGAAGAAGTGATGGTTGCCCGGGAGACCGGTGCGCGCGACCTCGGCCAGGACTTTGCGCATGACGCCGCGCAACGCCTCCTGGGCCAGAATGTCGTAGCGGATGTGGTCGTCGGCCATGTGGCTGTCGGGTTCCGTTGAATCGTCCTGATAGCTGTAATCAAGCTTGAGCGCGGCGTAAACCGGATATAGATCGCCTGCGTGCGGAAGCGAAGCCCATCGGCGACGATTTGATCGTCAAACGGCTTTGATCGTCAAGCGCTGGCGAGCGCGCCGTGTTTACCAGCCACAGGCTGCCGCTTGCCGAAGGCGCGCAGGAAGGTGCGCACGCCATTTGTCGCCGACTGCACCACCTCGTCCTCGGTCGGTGTGCCGCCGAGCATGAACGTCGTCTGCAACTCGGCATTGGCAAGCGCCATGAACTGGCGCGCTGCGACGTCGGGATCATCGATATCAAGGAAGCCGGCATGAGCGAGGCGGGCGAAGCGGGCGGCGATCGCCGGCCATGTCCTGCCCGGTCCTTCTTCGCGCCATTCGGCGAACAACTCGGGATAGCGCCCGCCCTCGGTCTGGATCAGCTTGCGCAGGAATTTGCCGTCGCGGTTGCAGATGCAGTTGTGATTCATCCGCACAGCAAAAGCGATGAGGTCGGCCTCGAGATTCTTCGGCTGATCGGGAAAAGTGGAAATCGTGGCAAAGATGCCGGCGTTGCAACGTTCGGTGAGGTCGCGGACGATGGCAACGAAGAGTTTTTCCTTGTCGCCGTGATGATTGTAGATGGTCTGGCGGGAGACGCCGGCCTCGGCGGCAATCATGTCGATATTGGCACCGGCGAAGCTTTCGCGGCAGAAGACCGAGGTGGCGGCATCGACAATCGACATCCGCTTGGCCTCATGGCCCCGTGGCGGGAAAATGTCAGGAGAAACGTTGGCCTTCATGCAAAACTATATAGAGGTGGTTGACGAATTAGACAAGCCTGTCTAAATTTGTGGACTGCACGAAGGGAGTTTCGTTCCGCAGAAGAGTCGGAACTCCATGGGATGGAACGTCCTAGGGTTACGCGCCGGTCCTCGGCGGCAACCAGAATTCGAAAGAGCCTGCTATCATGAACGCCAAATTCCTCCGCATTGCGGTCGTGCTCGGCCTATTGTCCGCGATCGGCCCGTTTGCCATCGACATGTATCTTCCGGCCCTGCCGTCAATAGGCGAGGATCTGCATGCCGGCACTGCCGCGGTGCAGATGAGCCTGCTGATCTTCTTTCTTTCCATGGGCTTCGGCCAGATCGTCGTCGGACCGATCTCCGACATGGTCGGCCGCAAGCTGCCGCTCTACGGCGGCCTGGCGCTGTTCATGGTCGGCGGCGTCGGCTCGGCGCTGGCTCCCTCGATCGAATGGCTGATCGCCTTCCGTTTCCTGCAAGGGCTCGGCGCCAGCGCCGGCATGGCAGTGCCGCGCGCGATCGTTCGCGACCTGCATACCGGCACCGAGGCCGCCAAGTTGATGTCGCTGCTGATGCTGGTGTTTTCGGTGTCGCCGATCCTGGCGCCGCTGACCGGTAGCCAGATCATCGAGAACTTCGGCTGGCGCGCCGTGTTCTGGACGGTGACGGGCGCGGCCGTGCTCGCGACCATCCTGCTGGCGACCTCTCTCAAGGAGACGCGGCCGGTCGAAGAGCGCGCCGGTTCGTCCTTCGGGACGGCACTTTCCGGCTACCGCTTCCTGATGGGCGACCGCAACTTCCTTGGCCTGACGGCCATCGCCGGCTTCGGCATTGCGAGCTTCTTCGTCTATCTGTCGAGCTCGTCCTTCATCCTGATCGACCATTATGGCCTGTCGCCTTCGGTTTACAGCGTGTTCTTCTCGATCAATGCGGTTGCCTTCATCGGCATGTCGCAGCTGACCGGGTTGCTGTCGGAGCGGTTCGGGCTGCAGCGCGTGGTGCGCGTCGCGGTGACCGGCTATGCGACGACGATGGTGGTGCTGTTTGCGGTGATGGCATCGGGTGTCGACCGGCTCGACGTAATGGCGGCGCTGCTGTTCATAGGCTACGGCTTTCTCGGCCTGGTCATCCCGACAACGTCGGTGCTGGCCATGGAAGAGCATGGCGAGATCGCCGGCACCGCTTCGGCGCTGATGGGCACGCTGCACTTCGCCATCGGCGCGGTCGCCATGGGCGTCGCCGGCGTGTTTTTCGACGGCACGCCGCTGCCGATGGTGGCGGGCATCACGCTGTGCGCGGCGATCTCCTTCACACTGGCCAAGATAACGCTCGGCCGCAGCCGGGACGTTGCGGAAGCGCCAGCGGAGTAAGCTTCACCTGTCGAGACAAAAAGGCCGGGCGATGTTCCCGGCTTTTTCACATTTGCGGTCCCGGTTCAAAGCAGCCTATGCCTATATGACGGGTCAAGACATGCAGCTTCGACATCTCAAGACCTTCGTGGCGGTCGCCACCACCTTGAACATCACGCGCGCCTCCGAGCGGGTTCATCTTGCCCAATCGAGCGTGACCGAACAGATCCAGGCGCTGGAAGCCGATCTGGGCACGTCGCTGTTCGACAGGTCACGGCGTGGCTTGAAGCTGACGGCGGCAGGACAGCGCCTGCTGGACTACGCAAACGATCTCCTCGACCTTGCGGACGAAGCCCGTTCCGCTGTCGCCGACGCGAGCGGTACGGTTGCCGGTCGTCTGACGGTCGGCGGCCTGGAGACGCTTTGCTCGACACGCTTGCCGGCTTTGCTGGGGGAATTCCATCGGCGTCATCCCGATGTGGAACTGGACCTCAGGGCGAACGATAGCAGTGGGTTGCGTGCCGGCGTGACAAGCGGCGCGCTGGACGTATCGTTCCATTTCGGAGCCGTCCCGGCGGCGGCGCCGGAGCTGCGAAGCGAACAGATAGCCGAGGAAGAGCTCGTCGTCATAATGCCGGCAAATCACCGGTTGGCCGGATATTCTGCCATAAGGTCCGACGACCTGGCTGACGAGGCCTTCCTCGTCACCCAGCCCGGTTGCGTCTATAGGCGGATGTTCGACGAAACGTTTGCCGCAACATTGCCTGACTGTCCAAAACTCGTCGGCGAGTTCGCCAGCATGGGTGCGATACGGGGCCTTGTTGCAGCCGGTCTTGGATGCGCGCTGGTTCCGCGTCTCGTGGCTTCCGCGGCCGACGCCAATATCGTCGTGTTGCCTTGGGTCGGAAGCAGCCCGGTGACGCCGGTCACCATGGTATGGCGCCACCGGCGCATTCAAGCGCCGGTGCTGCGGCTGTTCCTCGCAATGGTTCGCGAAATTTGGCCATGGCTAGACCAGCCGCTGGCCACCATCGACATGAAGCACCGTTCCGGTGATGAAGCCGTTATGCATCAGGGACGTGATGGCCTGGGCAATGTCGGCTGCCTGCCCGATCCGGCCGACGAGCAGGCGCTTTGCCATGCCGTCCAGCGCAGCCGTCTTTCCGCTGCCGGCGACGGCATCCCAAATCGGCGTGTCGACCCAGCCCGGCGAGACGACGTTGATGCGGATCGGCGCCAGTTCGACGGCAAGAGCGTAGGCGAGTGAGCCGAGGGCCCCATTAACGGCTGCCACCACCGAGCCTTTCGCCGCCGGACGATAGGCGGCGATGCCCGAGGTCAGCGTGATCGATCCCCTGGGCGTCAGACGAGGCGCGCCATGTTTGGCAAGAAGAAGCGGTCCGACGACCTTGGAATCCATCACTTTCCGCGCCAACGAGATGTCCATGTCGGGAAGCGCTACATAGACGCCGGTGACGTCGGCGGCGGTCGAGACGATGTGGTCGAGCGTACCGACATCCTGGAACAGGCGTCGGACCTCGTCCTCACTTGTGACGTCGGCTGCGATCGTCCTCAGCCTTTCCGGGTGAGGCAAGCGCCGCCGTGCGGCCGACAACCGGTCCTGGGAGCGGCCGACGATCGTAACCTTAGCGCCGGCGGCAAGCCCCTGTTCGGCCAGCGAAAGCCCCATGCCGGAGCTGCCGCCAACGATCAGGATGCGTTCGTGTTTTGGTGTGGTTTCCTGGTTCATCTTGTCTCCATCAGGTAGCTCGCCGGGCATGACCACACGCGGCGAGAAACTGAGGCCTTGTCCCGCAAAGGCATGAGAGAAGGGAAACGGGAAGATACGAATGCTGCCATCGGAGGTTCCGATCATGGGAAGCCCTTGGGCTTTCGCCTCAGCCTGAGACGCTCAGCCCGAGACGTTGATGAAACATTCGCCGGTGCGATCGATGCGGTCAGCCAGGGATTGGTATAAAGGCCGCGGCGCCTTGGGTCTGTCAGGGCGCACGAAAAAAGCCGCCGGCCAAGCTGCAGCTGCGCATATCAAAAAAGGGAGAAATGGAGGTTTCTGTTGCCAGGTACCTCCGAACCCCGCCTAGAAGTGCGAACCACTAGGGCTTGAATTGAAGCTATCGCACCGCTTACGCGGCGAGACGTGCTTCCGCATAGTTGTCGTTGGCAACTATAAGTTTAGCCCGATAACGGTGGTACAATGCCGGGCAAAAGTACGATCTTTACACCTTCGTCGATCCTATTTCGCCCCCAGCAAAAGCCGCTCCTGAGCAGCGGTTTTTGGTGGAGGCGCCGGGTACCGCCCCCGGGTCCGAACGGCTTATTTCATCGCCTGTTTATCGCCATAGTCGGTCGAGCCGACGAAGCGAATATAGGGACTGGCGGTGGAAAATGAAAGGCCGGAATGCCACTTTCGTCCGTACCAAAGTGGATCATGAAGGGTTGACTTGCAGCCGGTCTCAACCGAAGCTTTGTGGCGGTGAGGAGACCTAGCGCATACTTGCGGCAGCGCGCCACAATCCTCATCAACCGGATCCCGTGGCGCCGACGAGGGGAAATTCGATGGCCGATTATCTTGCAGACGTAAAGAAATATGATGCGGCGGCGGATGCCGACGCGGTCGCCAAGATCGTCAAACATCTGGGCATCGCGCTCAGGAACCGCGATTCCTCGCTGGTGTCCTGCACCGACCCGGAGGAACTGAAGCGCGTCAGGAACAGCTGGGTCGCCGGCAAGCTCGGCGTCACCGACGGCGCCAAGGCAGATGCGGCTATCGAAAAGGCCTGCAAGGCGATGGCGGCCGACAACAGCAAGAGCCGGGTGACGTTCTACTACCTTGTCGCCAGGGATCTGGGCATGCTCGGCTCGCTCTGAGCAACCTCGCCGCTGATGCTGGTGAGCCTTCTGCTGGAATCGTCTCGCTTTGCTGTGTTCGGCCGACGGTCATTCGGCTATGATGGCTGACAACCCGAATCGGACCGGAGCCGATGCGCCAGTATCTCGACCTTCTGAAGCATGTGCTGGAAAACGGCGCTGATCGCGGCGACCGTACCGGCACCGGAACGCGCTCGGTATTCGGCTACCAGATGCGCTTCGACCTGGCCCGCGGCTTTCCGGTCACCACCACCAAGAAGCTGCACCTGAAGTCGATTGTCCACGAGCTTTTGTGGTTCCTGGCCGGCGACACCAACATCAAATATCTCAACGATCACGGCGTCTCGATCTGGGATGAGTGGGCCGACGAGAACGGCGATCTTGGCCCGGTCTATGGCAAACAGTGGCGGTCGTGGCCGGACGGCCATGGCGGCTCCATCGACCAGATTGCGAATCTTCTGAAGGAGATACGCAAAAATCCTAATTCGCGGCGGCTGATCGTTTCGGCGTGGAACCCGGCCGAGGTGGAGGCCATGGCGTTGCCGCCCTGCCACTGCCTGTTCCAGTTCTATGTTTCGGAAGGCAAGCTTTCCTGCCAGCTCTATCAGCGTTCGGGTGATATTTTTCTCGGTGTGCCGTTCAACATCGCTTCCTATGCGTTGCTGACGCTGATGGTGGCGCAGGTGACCGGATTGAAACCCGGCGATTTCATCCACACGCTCGGCGATGCGCATCTTTACTCGAACCATTTCGAGCAGGCGCGCGAGCAATTGCGGCGCACACCCAAGGCGTTGCCGACGCTATGGATAAACCCCGAGGTGAAGGATCTCTTTGCTTTCCGCTTCGAGGATTTCCGGCTCGACAACTATTTCGCCGACGCGACGATCAAGGCACCGATCGCGGTCTAGCACCATAGCTGACCGTCCATATCGAAATTGCCTACTGCGGCTCCGCTCTTGGGCGTTGTCAGCATTCAACTTGATCGGCCGACGTCGACCTGACGCAATCCCTGGTCGCTGTTTTTATGCAATATTTCCTTCGGCCTCGATACCGCTGTATCCAACGAAGATTATCGCAGGCCAGGAAAACCTCAGCCCAGAAGACCGTCGCCGGTAAAGAGCCTTTCATTGTTATGTTCACATGGATATATCGATAGCGGCTTCGGGCGATCCGGGACGAGGAGAGTTTCATGCTGACGCGCAAGGGTTCGACGACGATTGCCAAAGTCGGTCTCGCCGCCATGCTGATGGTCGTGGTGCCGGCGGCCTATGCCGATGACAAGGTGGTCGTGTTTGCTGCGGCGAGCCTCAAGGAAGGGCTCGACGCCGTCAACAAGGCCTGCGAGGCCGACGTCGGCGAGGTGGCAACCATTTCCTACGCGGCGAGCTCGGCGCTGGCCAGGCAGATCGAAAGCGGCGCGCCGGCAGACGTGTTCGTCTCGGCCGATCTCGACTGGATGAAATATCTTTCCGACAGGAAGCTGACCAAGCCCGAAACCGAAGTGAAACTGCTCGGTAACCAGATCGTGCTGGTCGCGCCGCGGGATTCCAAGGTCGAGACCAGGATTGAAAAGGGGTTCGCTCTTGCCGGGCTCGTCGGTGACGGCAAACTTGCCATGGGCGATGTCAAGGCGGTGCCGGCCGGCAAATACGGCAAGGCAGCCCTCGAATCGCTCGGTGTCTGGTCTTCCGTCGAAGGCAAGGTGGCGCAGGCCGAGAATGTCCGCGCCGCTCTAAAGCTGGTATCGACCGGCGAGGCAGCACTCGGCATCGTCTACGCCACGGATGCGCATGCGGAGCCTGGCGTGAAAGTGGTCGGCACTTTCCCCGCGGGTACCCATCCGCCGATCATCTATCCAGTCGCCCAGCTTGCGGATTCGAAGGGGAAGGATACCCCGGCATTCCTAAAATGCCTGCAATCCGCCAAGGCTGGCGAACTCTTCAAGGGGCAAGGTTTTACCGTGCTCGCGCCGAGCAATTAGGGCAACGCGCTGACGTATGAACTGGCTGCTGGATCTTACTCCCGACGAATGGAACGCGGTCCGGCTGTCGATCAAGGCGGCGACCGTGGCGATGATCGCCAGCCTGCCGCCGGGCGTAGCAATCGCCCTTGTGCTCGCCCGCGGCCAGTTCTGGGGCAAGACGCTGCTCAATGGTCTGGTGCATCTGCCGCTGATCCTGCCGCCGGTGGTGACTGGCTATTTGCTGCTTTTGACTTTCGGCAAGCGCGGTCCGGCCGGGGCTTTCCTGGCCGAGCATTTCGGCATCGTTTTTTCCTTTCGCTGGACGGGCGCCGCGCTCGCCTGCGGGGTAATGGGTTTTCCGCTGATGGTGCGGGCGATCCGGCTGTCTATTGAGGCCGTCGACCGCAAAATCGAGGCGGCCGCCGGCACGCTTGGCGCCAATCCGCTATGGGTATTCGGCACGATCACCCTGCCGCTTATCCTGCCCGGCCTGATCGCCGGTGCGATCCTCTCCTTCGCCAAGGCGATGGGCGAATTCGGCGCGACGATCACCTTCGTCTCCAACATCCCGAACGAGACGCAGACGCTGCCGTCGGCGATCTATACTTTCACGCAGGTTCCCGGCGGCGACGCCGGCGCGCTCAGGCTGACGCTGATCTCGATCGTCATATCGATGGCGGCACTCGTGGCCTCGGAAGTGCTGGCGCGGCGTGTCGGCCGGCGGATGGACATCGAATGACGGTTCAGGTCGACATCAGCCACCGGCTTGGCGGTTTCGCCGTCAATGCCCGCTTCGAGAGCGCCGGGCGGCTGACTGCGCTGTTCGGGCCTTCCGGCTCCGGAAAGACGACGCTCATCAATTTGATTGCCGGGCTGATCCGCCCCGACAAAGGCCGTATCGCGGCCGAGGGCCGCGTGCTGGTCGATAGCGACGCCGGCCTGTTCGTGCCGAAACACAAACGGCGGATCGGCATGGTGTTCCAGGATGCGCGGCTGTTTCCGCATATGAGCGTGGCGAGCAATCTGCGCTATGGCCGTTGGTTCACGCCGGCTGCCGAGCGCTACGCGGATATCGATGGCGTGGTCGAACTGCTCGGCATCGGTCATCTGCTCGACCGGCGGCCGGCAAAACTCTCCGGTGGCGAGAAGCAGCGCGTGGCAATCGGCCGGGCGCTGCTTGCCAGTCCGAAATTGCTGCTGATGGACGAGCCGCTGGCGTCGCTCGACGAGGCGCGCAAGGCCGAGATCTTGCCTTATATCGAGCGGCTACGCGACGAGACGAAAATTCCGATCGTCTATGTCAGCCACTCGATCGCCGAAGTGGCGCGGTTGGCGAGTGACGTCGTGGTGCTGATGCAAGGCAAGGTCGCTGCTTCCGGTCCGACCGGAGCGATCATGCAGCGTCTGGATCTATTGCCGGCCGAAGAGCGCGGCGAGGGCGGTGCCGTGCTGGATACCGCGGTTCTGCGCCACGACGAAGCCTTTGGCATGACGGTGCTAGGCTCATTGGCGGGCGAGATCCGGGTGCCGCTTCTGGCAACGCCGGTCGGTGCGCCGGTGCGCGTCCGCATCCGAGCCCGCGACGTGATGATCGCCACCGAGCAGCCGGTTGGCCTCAGCGCGCTCAACATATTGCCGGGCACGATCGTGGCGATAGAGCCGGGCGAAGGGCCTACGGTCGAGATTGGTCTCGACTGCAATGGCGCAACCGTGCTTGCCCGCATCACCGAAAAGTCGCGGCAGACGCTGGGGCTCCGGCTTGGTCGACAGGTCTTCGCCGTGGTCAAGACAGTGAGCTTCGACCGGGCGAATACCGGGACCGGCTTGCCGGCCGAGGCGGATGGGTGATCGGCCGATGATTCGCTATATCGTTTGGGAATAGCGGTATCGCTGCAGAACTTGTAGAGTAGCGTGACCGCGGAGGAGCAAATGCCGTCGCTGAGTTTGCGGATAAATCTCGATCCAGATGGCCGCATCGGGCCGGGCAAGATCGAGCTTCTGGAACAGATCGCCGCCTTCGGCTCGATTTCGGCCGCGGCGCGCGGCATGGAGATGTCCTACAAGCACGCCTGGGATCTGGTCGAAGACATGAACCGGGTGTTCGGCAAGCCGCTGGTTGCGGCACAAACGGGCGGCAAAAAAGGCGGTGGCGCTCAGTTGACGTCGGTCGGGCTTGCTGTGGTCAGCCGCTTCCGCGCGATCGAGCGGGCTGCGTCTTCAGCAGCGGCGGCGCATATGGAGGCGCTGCAGGCCGAGATCGACGCTGCGTGAACTCGGCGGAATTCATGCCGCGCTCGATCCCTGCTAATCCTCCGGCTCGCCCGGCTTGCGCAGCAGATAGGTGTCCATGATCCAGCCTTTTTTCCGGCGGGCCTCCTCACGGGTGCTCACGATCTTGTCGCCGACGTCGCCAATCCGGCCCGAGATGACGATCTCGTCGGGGGTGCCGAGGTAGGCGCCCCAGTGGACGGTGACGTCCTTGTCGTCCAGCGTGTTGAAGGCGCATTTGCCGTCCAGCATGACGATGGTGCTGCCGGCGTTTTCGGGCAGACCTTCCTCGGTGAGCCGGCGGCCGGTGGTGATCAAAACGGCGTCGCCGATTCGGTTCAATGCCATTTTGTGGCTGGCGGCGAGTGCCTGGATGGCGGTGATGCCAGGGATGACCTCCAGCTCGAACGCGATATTGCCTCTGAGGCGCACGCGATCCAGGATGCGCAGCGCGCTGTCGTAGAGCGATGGATCGCCCCAGATCAGGAAGGCGCCGCAGCCATCTTCGGGGAGTTCGTCGCGGATCAGGCCTTCGTAGATCACGGCGATCGCTTCGTGCCAGTCGTCGACGGTCGAGCGGTAGGAAGGCGCCGGTTCGGCGCGCACCGGCACCTCGAATTCGACACGGCGCGAGTTCGGATTAGTGACGAAGCGGTCGCAGATCTGGCGGCGCAATTCGGCGAGATCGCTCTTCTTGGCGCCCTTGTCGGGAATGAACAGCACGTCGGCCCGATTGAGGCCGTTGATGGCCTGGACCGTCATGTGCTCCGGATTGCCGGCGCCGATGCCGATGACGAGAAGCTTGCGCATGGGCCAACTCCTGCCCGATCGGAACCGGTGTGTCTAGACCGACACGACATGCCGGCAGGCGCCGGCGCATTTGCCGAAAGGCTTTGAAACGCCACATTGAACAGCTAGAGTCATGTTGGCATTCTCGCCGGGGAGTCTCCATGTTCCGTTACGTCCTGACCGCAGCCTTGGCGCTCTCGGCTACGCCTGCGCTCGCCAATGATTCGGTCGCCGAACTCGACACTGGTGGGCTGATCCTTTCGCGCAGCGATGCGGTGGCGATGGAAAGCGAGGATCTCTACATCTCGCCGGAAAAGGTGACGGTCGACTACGTCTTCCGCAACAACACCGACAAGGATGTCAATGCGATCGTCGCCTTTCCGATGCCCGACATCGAAGGCGACCCCGAAGAAATACCGGCAATTCCGGAGGCGCAGAGCGACAATTTCCTCGGCTTCGAAGTGACGATCGACGGGGTGCCGGCAAAGCCGCAGCTCGAGCAGAAGGTGTTCGCGCTCGGCATCGACATCGGCGCTGACCTGAAGGCGCAGGGCGTACCGTTCTATCCGTTCGGCGATGCGGCCAAGGCAGCGCTGGCAAAGCTGCCGCAAGCGGTCACCGACGACTGGGTCAATCGCGGCATCATCATCGAGGACACCGCCGACGACGGTTCGGGCATGAAGACCGTCTATACGCCGTTCTGGCAATTGCGCTCGACCTATTGGTGGCGCTCGACCTTTCCGGCCAACAGGGCGGTCCATGTCTCGCATCGCTACAAGCCGAGCGTCGGCGGCACCTCCTCGGTCAGCTTCTTCTATGACGGCCAGTTCCAGGGCCAGTATGCCGCCTACAAGACACGCTACTGCATGGACGATGCCTTCGAGAATGCCGTGCGCAAGGCAGCCAAGGACGATCCCGACGGCTACCCCAAATATTTCGAGAACCGCATCGCCTATATCCTGACCACGGGCGGCAACTGGGCCTCGGGGAACATCGGTACGTTCAAGCTGACCGTCGACAAGGGCGATCCGAAGAACCTGGTCTCGTTTTGCGGCGAAAACGTCAGGAAGATCGGACCGACCACGTTCGAGATGAAGGCGCAGAACTTCTACCCCGAGCACGACATCGACATATTGCTGCTGGAGCCATCCGATGGCGGGAACGGCGGCTGATGGATCTCGCGATTTATGTCGCCATCGCCGAGAACGGCGTGATCGGGCGCGAGGGTGGGTTGCCGTGGCGGCTTTCCACCGATCTCAAGCGGTTCAAGGCCGATACGATGGGCAAGCCCATCGTCATGGGTCGCAAGACCTATGAAGGCATCGGCCGGCCATTGCCGGGCAGGCTCAACATCGTGGTGACACGAGACAGGGCATGGCGCGCCGAGGGCGTCGAAGTCGCGCACTCGATCGAGGACGCGATCGCGCTGGCGACGGTGCGCGGGCGCTGCATGGCCGGCGCCGACGAGATCTGCGTCATCGGCGGCGGGGAGATCTACGCTCAGGCGCTGCCGTTGGCTGATCGGCTGCACGTGACCCATGTTCTGGCCGCGGTCGACGGCGATGCCCATTTCCCGCCGATCGATCCGGCGCTGTGGCGGATCGTCCGCTCGCAAGACGTGGCGGCTGGCGAAAAGGACAGCCATGCGACACGCTATTCGGTTTACGAGCGGCGCCGCGACGTGCATTGAAGACGACAAAGGGTCGCGACAGGTCTAAATGGACCCAAAAGGCGGACAGTGGCGGCAGCCGATCGCGTTGAAAGCGTGCCGTTGCATCCCTATAGAAGAATAATATTGGATTTTGCGCCGGTGAGCCGGCGCTTGAGGGAATTCCAAGCGAAAGGACATTCATGCCCTGGAACGACAAGAGCGGCGGCGGCGGCCCGTGGGGCGGCGGCAACAATCAGGGGCCTTGGGGTCAGGGACCCAAGGGACCCAGCGGCCCACAAGGCTCGCCTCCCGATCTCGAGGACATCATCCGGCGCGGGCAGGACAGGTTGCGGCGCGCGCTGCCGGGCGGCGGTGGCGCGAGCCCGGCCGTGTTCGGGCTGATTGCCGCGGCTCTGGTGGTGCTATGGGCGTTCAAGGCGGTCTACACCGTGCAGCCCGACGAAGTTGCGGTCGAGCTCAGGTTTGGCAAGCCGAAGGCGGAGCTCTCGCAGCCTGGCCTGCATTTCCATTGGTGGCCCATTGAAACGGTCGAGACCGCCAACATCGCCGAGCAGCTTGTCAGCATCGGCGGCGGCAGTTCCAGCGGCAATGGCCTGATGCTTTCCGGCGACCAGAACATCGTCAACGTGCAGTTCTCTGTGGCCTATCAGGTCTCCGACCCTAAGGCCTATCTGTTCGACGTGTCCGACCCGGACGGCATGCTGCAGCAGGTCGCCGAAAGCGCGATGCGCGAAGCGGTCGGCCGGCGCCCGGCGCAGGACATTTTCCGCGACGACCGGCAAGGCATTGCGGCGTCGGTGCGTGAGATCATCCAGACGACGCTGGACGGCTACAAGGCCGGCCTCAACGTCAACGCAATTTCGATCGAGGACGCCGCGCCGCCGCGCGAGGTGGCAGACGCGTTCGACGAGGTGCAGCGGGCCGAACAGGACGAGGACAAGTTCGTCGAGCAGGCCAATCAGTATTCCAATCAGAAGCTCGGCCAGGCGCGCGGTGCGGCCGCACAGATCCGGGAAGACGCGGCCGCCTACAAGAACCGGGTCGTGCAGGAGGCCGAAGGCGAGGCGCAGCGCTTCATCTCGGTCTATGACGAATATGCAAAGGCGCCGGAAGTGACGCGCAAGCGGCTCTACCTGGAGACGATGGAGAGGGTGCTGAAGGATTCGAGCAAGGTCATCGTCGAGCAGGGCAACGGGCAAGGGGTGGTTCCCTACCTGCCGCTGCCGGCATTGCAGCAGAAGGCGCCGGCACCGGCCACCGGAGGAAACCAGTGATGGCCAACCGTCTTCCCGTCATTGCGGTCATCGCCGCGGTCATCCTGTTCCTGCTCTATTCGTCGGTCTTCGTCGTCAATGCGCGCCAGCAGGCGCTGGTGCTCAGGTTCGGCGAAATCGTCGACGTCAAGAACCAGCCGGGCATCTATTTCAAGGCGCCATTCTCTTTCTTCGATGCCGACACCGTGCAGCTGATCGAAAACAGGGTGCTGCGCTTCGACCTCGACAACATCCGCGTCCAGGTTTCGGGCGGCAAGTTCTATGAGGTCGATGCCTTTATCGCCTATCGTATCTCGGACCCGCGTGTGTTCCGCGCCGCGGTCTCCGGCCAGATCGAACTGGCCGAGGCCCGGCTGAGGACGCGTCTCGACGCCGCCTTGCGCCGCGTCTATGGCCTGCGAGACTTCGAGGCGGCGCTCTCGGAAGAGCGCGCCGTGATGATGCGCGAGGTGCGCGATCAGCTGAGGCCGGATGCCACCTCGCTTGGCCTGCAGATCGAGGATGTCCGCATCCGCCGCACCGATCTCACGGCCGAAGTTTCGCAGCAGACCTTCGACCGCATGAAGGCCGAACGTCTCGCCGAAGCCGAGCGGCTGAGAGCGCGCGGCAACGAGGCAGCGCAGCGGATCAGGGCTCGCGCCGACCGCGAAGTGGTGGAAATCGTCGCCGAAGCGCAAAAAGAGTCTGAAATCCTGCGTGGTGAAGGTGAAGCCCAACGCAGCGCCACGTTTGCCGGTGCCTATCAGCGCGATCCGGCCTTCTTCGATTTCTATCGGTCGATGAATGCCTATGGCACGGCGCTGAACAGTACCGGAACGACGATGGTGCTGTCGCCGAATTCCGAGTTCTTCCGCTTTTTCCGCGACCCGAACAGCAAGGAAACGCCTGCGGCACCGGCGGCACCACCGCCTGCCGCTCCCGCCGCACCGGCGGCACAGCCAGGCACCGGCCAGTAGGGCCGGTGCAGGGGCGCCGGCGTAACGGAGGATTTATCCTCTGGCCGTAGCCATAGCCGCAAACGTGCCTTATTTCTTGCCAACATGACGCGGACCGGCATTTTTGCCGAAGCGGTTTTTTCAGAACACCCGGAGGCCTTTCGATGACATCCACCACCCTTCTGCGTGCAGCGAGGCGGACGTTCATCGCCGGGGCCGCTGCGCTTCTGGTCGGCGCCGTTGCCGTTCCCTCGTTCGTGGCGCCGACGATGGCAGCCGACGGGCCGCCCTCGGTTGCCGATCTCGCCGCCGGCCTGCTTGGCGCCGTGGTCAACATCTCGACGTCGCAGACTGTTAAAGGCACTGAGGGGCCGGGCGCAGTGCCGATGCCGCAGCTGCCGGAAGGCTCGCCTTTCCAGGACTTCTTCGACGATTTCTTCAAGAACCGTGGCGGCGACAAGGGCGGCGGCGGGCAAAAGGTGCAATCGCTGGGCTCCGGCTTCGTGGTCGACGCCGAGCAGGGCATCGTGGTGACCAACAACCACGTCATTGCCGATGCCGACGACATCGAGGTGAATTTCTCCGATGGGGTGACGCTCAAGGCGACGCTGGTTGGCACCGACACCAAGACCGACGTCGCGGTGCTGAAGGTCGATCCGAAAGGGCACAAGCTGACGGCTGTGAAGTTTGGCGATTCCAACAAGATGCGTGTCGGCGACTGGGTAATGGCGATTGGCAATCCGTTCGGTCTCGGCGGCACGGTGACGGTCGGCATCGTCTCGGCGCGCAATCGCGACATTAATTCCGGTCCCTATGATGATTTCATCCAGACCGATGCCGCGATCAACCGCGGCAATTCAGGTGGACCGCTGTTCAACAGCAGCGGCGAGGTCATCGGCATCAACACGGCAATCATCTCGCCGTCGGGCGGCTCGATCGGCATCGGCTTCTCGATCCCGTCGCAGCTTGCCTCGGGCGTCGTCGACCAGCTTCGCCAGTTCGGCGAGACGCGGCGCGGCTGGCTTGGCGTGCGCATCCAGCCGGTGACCGACGACATTGCCGAGAGCCTGGGCATGGCGACCGCCAAGGGCGCGCTGGTCGCCGGCGTCATCAAGGGCGGGCCGGTCGACAACGGCACCATCCAGGCCGGCGACGTCATCATCAAGTTCGACGGCAAGGACATCCATGAAATGCGCGACCTGCCTCGCGTCGTGGCGGAGAGCCCGGTCGGCAAGGCCGTCGACGTGATCATCGTGCGCAAGGGTGTCGAGCAGACCGTCAAGGTGACGCTCGGCCGGCTCGAGGATGGCGAGAAGCTTGCCAGCGGCGGTGAAAACGGCAACACCGACCAGGACGACGCCGACAAGGCGCCTGCGGTTTCGACGGCTTCCGTGCTCGGCATGACGATCGGCGAGCTCAATGACGAGACGCGCACGAAGTTCGGCATCGCCGCCGACGTCTCCGGCGTCGTCGTGACCGACGTCTCCAAGGATTCGGCGGCGGCCGAACGCGGCATCCAGCCGGGCGAGGTGATCACCGAGATCGCGCAGGAATCGGTCGCAACGCCCAAGGACGTCATGGACCGGATCGGTGCGCTGAAGGAGCAGGGGCGCAAGAACGCGCTTTTGATGCTGGCGTCGAAGACCGGCGAGCTGAGGTTTGTGACAATCCGGATGGATTGAGTCCGGAAGAGCCTGCAACACTCTGATGTTGAAAGGAAAAGGGCGGCTAGCGGGCCGCTCTTTTTCTTGCCTGCCAGTCTGTGCGTGACAGCCTGTAGAAGACATGTCGCCTGAGTGAGGTGTGGTTGTCCGGAACACCTGGATGGTCGAAGTCGGAGGCGGGGTCGGGGATCATGCCCAGGCGCTCCATGACGGCAATGGACCGGCTGTTATCCTTGACTGCGAAGGACACGATTTCGTCGAGGCCAAGTCTTTCAAAGCCATAGGTGAGCCAGGCTTCGGCTGCTTCGGTGACATAGAAGCGGCCCCAGAATTCGGGTGCCAGCCGCCAGCCGATCTCGATCGTGCCGGGCGGCAGGAATGGCAAATGATCGGTTCGGGTTATGCCGACGAAGCCGATGCATTCACCTGTGGCTGCGATCTCAGCGGCCGCGAAGCCGAAGCCGTCGCGATCGATAGCCGCGCGCAACTCCTCCATCTTGGCGTCAGCCTGGGCGCGGTCGCGGCGAAACGGAAAGAACTCCATGACCAACTCGTCGGAATTGATGCGATGGAAGAGCTCGCGGTCACGATCTTCCCAGTTGCGCAGGATCAGGCGCTCGGTGCGGATCGGCGTCATTCGACAAATTCCTCCCGGCGATAACCCTGCAGATAAAGCAAGGCGGTGAGGTCGCCGTGGTCGATGCGGATCTTTGCCTCGGCTGCTACGGCCGGCTTGGCATGCAAGGCGACGCCGATGCCGGCAAGACGGATCATGTCGAGATCGTTGGCGCCATCGCCGACGGCAATGGCATCGGCAGGTGTCAGGCCGAGGCGGGCGGAAATCTCGATAAGGGCTTCGGCCTTGGCGGCGCGGCCGAGGATCGGTTCGGCGACCAAGCCGGTGAAGCGGCGATCCTGCTCGATCAGGCGGTTGGCGCGATTTTCGTGAAAGCCGAGCAATGCTGCGATGCGGGTGGTGAAGATGTCGAAACCACCGGAGATCAGCGCCGTCCAGGCGCCGCTGGCCGCCATCGTCTGGACGAGCGTGCGGCCGCCGGAGGCAAGCGTCAGGCGATTGTCGATGATGCGGTCGATGATTGCGGCATCGAGACCCTTGAGCAGCGCCACGCGCTCGCGCAAGGCCGGCTCGAATGCAATCTCGCCGTTCATCGATCGCGCGGTGATGGCGGCGACACGATCCTTGACGCCGATCTCGTCGGCAAGCTCGTCGATGCATTCCTGGTCGATCATCGTCGAATCCATGTCGGCGATCAGGATCTTCTTGCGCCTGTTCTCAGCTGGCTGGACGGCCACGTCGATCGGTTCGGAAGCAAGCGCGGCATGCAGGCGCGCCGTTATTTCGGAAGCGTCAGCGGTCTCCGGCAAGTCGAGCTCGCAGGCGATGCCTTCGGCCAGCCAGCGAACAGCGCTTGCGCCGACCGACCGCGAGGCCATATTCGCTAGCGTCGACGTCAATGCGCGGCCGGCGGGATGGGATAGAAGCGTGGCGATCAGCGGCATCGAAAATTCCAGCGGACAGGCGGGCGAAGGCCGCGTGAAGAACGCGATCCTGATAGCCGGGCCGACCGCCAGCGGCAAGTCGGCGCTCGCACTCGACCTCGCCGAGCGCAATGGCGGTGTCATCGTCAACACCGATTCCATGCAAGGCTATTCGGTGCTCGACGTGCTGACGGCGCGGCCTGGTCCTGCCGAACTCGCCCGCGTCCCTCACTTTCTTTATGGACACGTCGATCCGTCCACTGCCTATTCCACCGGCGCCTGGTTGCGTGATGTCACGAAGCTGATCGACGACGGCATGCTCTCGGAGCGGCCAGTGATTTTCGTCGGCGGTACCGGGCTTTATTTCCGGGCGCTCACGGAAGGGATGTCGGAGATGCCCGACATTCCGAAGTCGATCCGCGATCGCTGGCGCTACGAACTCCAGGAACAGGGCGCAGTGAGATTGCACCGCATCCTGTTGCGCGAGGATTCTGCGGCCGGCATGATGCTGAAGCCGACGGATGGTCAGCGCATCGTGCGGGCGCTGGAGGTGCTCGACGCATCGGGCCGTTCCATCCTGGAATGGCAGGCCGCGCGTGGCCGGCCGTTGATCGACAGGAGCAGCGCGCGCTTTTTCGTCATCGAGCCGGAGCGAGCGGCGCTGGTGGAGCGGATCGATGTCCGCTTCGACCGCATGCTGGACAAGGGGGCACTGGACGAGGTGAAGCAGCTTTCGGCGCTCGGCCTCGATCCCGACCTGCCGGCGATGAAGGCGATCGGTGTTCGCGAGCTCCAGGCCGCGCTGGCCGGCGCCATCAGTTTTCCCGAGGCCATCGAGCGCGCGAAGATCGCGACGCGGCAATATGCCAAACGGCAGACGACCTGGTTCAGGCACCAATTGGGCCCGGAATGGCAGAGATTGCGTCCGGGTGAGGGGATCGACTCGATGCCCTCACCCCCTCCTTCGAGCGCAACCTGAAAAGTCGACACCGAGGGGCCATTTCGCGTTGAAGTTGTCCAGGTTAACTGTCCGTAAGTTCCCGCATGCCATAAGATCGATAGGAACTTTCCAACGGGGAGCAGATGCGTTTCCACAAGGCGGAATCAGCCTTTTTTGTCTTTATTTTTGTGATCCTGGCCGCCGGCCTGGTGACGCTTTACGCCTATGGGCTCCTGCAAACCCTGGCCGCCGACATTAGCAATACGCCTTCGGAACTCGATGAAATCATCTATCTCAACAAGCTGCTGTTTGCGACCGGCGTGCTGCTGGCGACTGCGCTGTTCTTCGGCATTTTCTTCATCTACCCGCTGATCCGAAAGCAGGCGACGGAAGAAGGCAAGCTGCGTGCCATGACCGTTTCGCTCAGCGCGCGTTCAGAGACGCTGGAGCATGCGGCGCTCACCGACAGCCTCACCGGCATGCAGAACCGGCGCTACTTCGATGATGCGCTGAAGGAATATCTCGAAGAGTTCCGCCGCATCGAGAAACCAGTCGGGCTGATGATCCTCGACCTCGACCATTTCAAGCAGGTCAACGACAGCCACGGCCACGATGTCGGCGACGAGGTGTTGCGGGCGGTCGCAAACTGTCTCAAGGACATGACACGCTATCACGACGTGGTGGCGCGCCTCGGCGGCGAGGAGTTCGCGGTGGTCACGCCCAATATGGATGCCGAGCTGCTATCCAAATTCGCCGAGCGCATCCGCAAGGCGATCGCCAACATGTCGGTGCTGACAGGCAATGTCCGACTGAAAATCACCACCAGCGTCGGGCTTGCTGTCTGGGATCGCAAGGAAACCGCCGAGGAGTTCTATCGCCGCGCCGATCGCCAGCTCTATGAGGCGAAGAGGCAAGGGCGCAACCGCGTCTGCGCCTGAATTCGTCATTGAATTCGTGATGCTGGCCGTCTGGTATCGTTTTCTGGGTTTCCGGTGCACGCAGACCGACGTCACCCAGTCAAGCTGAGATGCTGTCTTTGCGGGGCTTGCCGGAAATAGAGGTGTTGCCGTGACTAAATCCGACCTCTCCGATCGTTATCGGGGCTATATTGCATGTCTAAACAAGCAGGATTGGCCAAATCTGGGACGGTTTGTCCATGATGAAGTGACCCACAACGGTCGCAAGCTCGGATTGTCCGGCTATCTCGAAATGTTGGTGAGAGACTTCGACGAAATTCCGGACCTTTACTTCGACATTCAGCTATTGGTTGCCGATCCGCCTTATGTAGCGAGCCGGCTAAGCTTCGACTGCGCGCCAAGGGGAACGTTCCTTGGGCTCGATGTGAGCGGGAAAAGAATTTCGTTTGCCGAGAACGTATTCTATGAGTTTCAGAGAGGGAAAATCGGCCAGGTGTGGTCAATTATAGACAAGACAGCCATCGAAGCTCAGCTGTGATATCTGCGAGCGCTGCCTAAAAGTCGCTCGGCTCGATCATTCTGGCGGACGCAGCCCGAAGGTCGCCGGCTTGAGGCCGTATCGCAAGTCGAAATCGTCGTTCCGCTGGGTGCGTGCGGCCGACGGCTTGCGATAGTCCGAATCGCCGGCCTGCCGGCCCGGATCGACGACTTCCGCGAAAGGCATTGCCTGCTGTGATTTCGGCATGTTGCGCAGCCGTTCGACGATCGCCACTAGGTCGACCTCGTCGCCGGTTTCGGACGGCAAGGCATTCTCGCGTTTGGCGGTGCGTGGGATCAAATCCTCGGAGAGTTTTTCGAACTTCATCCGCATCGTCGTCGCCACGCCTTCTCCGAAGGCGATGGCCTCTCGCTGGCCCATGGAAGACAGGAACGCCAGCGTCGAGGCCGAGGAATCGGCGATTGCCGAGCGGATGATCGCCTGGTCCTGCTCGTTGGCGAGCCGCATGGCAAAGAACGTCGAGCACTGCGACAGGATGGTCGGGTCGAGTTCGCCCGGGCGCTGGGTGACGACGCCCAGATAACAGCCATATTTGCGGCCTTCCTTGGCGATGCGCGACAGCGCGTGCCGCGTCGGCGCGAAACCGAGGCGCGGATCGGCCGGCATGTAGCGATGCGCTTCCTCGCACAGGAAGAGCAGCCGCAAGCGGCCTTCGCTCCACAATGCCAGGTCGAAGGCCAGCCGCGCCAGCACCGAGCAAACGGAATTGACCACCTCGGATGGCATGCCGGCCATTTCGAAGCAGGTCACCGGGCGGCCGTGATGCGGCACGCGGAAAATGTTGCCGATCGTCTCGTGGATGGTGTCCTCGATCAGGCGCGAGTTGAACATGAAACGGTAGCGCGGATCGGATGCCGCCAATTCGATACGTGCCTTCAGTGACCTGAGGGTCGGGCGATCGTTCTTGCTTTCCAGCAATCCCATGCGCTCATCGACCAGCTTGATGAGGTCGGCAATGCGATAGGGCACCGGCGCGTCGGCGGTCAGCGCGTCGGTGCTGCGCCGTAGGTAATTGCCGGAGTTCGGATTGCGGTAGAGGTTCTTGGCCGCGGGGATGAGATCGCGCAAGGCGTCGACCTCTTCCGGGACCGTCTCGCGGCCGCGAAACAGCACCTCGGCAAATTCCTCGAGCTTGAACATCCAGAAGGGCAGGTCGAGCGTCGTCGAATCGACCCTGACGCAATGTTCGGGCAACGATGCGGCGAACTCGTTGTGGGGATCGAGGATGAGCACGCGCAGGTCGGGCCGGGCGGCGATCGACTTGCGCAAGAGCAGCGACACGGCGGTCGATTTGCCGACCCCAGTGGTGCCGACAATGGCGAAATGGCGCGCCAGCGTATCGTCGATGGCGATATTGGCGTCGATGGCCTCGTCCTGCGACAGCGTGCCGATGGTGATCGAATGACGACCGGCAAGATCGTAGACGGCCTGCAGGTCGCGGCTGCGGATACGATGGGCAATGGCGCCGATATGCGGGTAGGTTGTGATGCCACGGTCGAAGATCGGCTTCGCGCCGGGTTCGGCACCGTCGCGCACCTCGCCGATCAATTCGATGCTGACCTCGATCGGATTCTGGCCCTCGCTGCTCCAGGCACGATCCGACTTGCCGATTTCATAGACAAGGCCGACGGTTCGTGATGTGCCGAGATTGATCGAGATCATCTTGCCGACGCTCCACAGGCCGGTGACCGTGCCTTCGATGTCGTCGGCATAGGCGCTGATGGTGGCGCGCGCGCCGTCGCATTGCACGACATTGCCCAGAATGCGCTTGTCGTTCTGCTCCGCCCTGCGGCGCTCCAGCAAAGTCGGTTCCCCAATGGAGGCTTCGCGTTCAACGAGCATGGACAGGCCGGTCCCCTTTTCCCAAGCGATGAGCCTAGGCGAACGGGGTTAAGGTGGGATGAGGCCGGATGGTTTAGCGGACATTAAGGAGTTTGCGAAAACTGGACGAAACGGTCGTTGCCTCGCAAAAAAATTTCGATATATTGGATTAATGGATGATATAGCGAACGATATATCCTCGACTATCGGCAGAAGGATACACACCGAAAGGGTGGCTCGCAGCTGGTCCCTGGCTGAATTGGCGGAGCGGTCCGATGTCTCGAAAGCCATGCTGAGCACGATCGAGCGCGGCATGACCAGCCCGACGGCGGCACTCCTCGTGCGCATCGCGGCCGCCTTCGGCATGACGCTGTCCACATTGATCGCAAGGGCGGAATTGCAGGGCGGTGGCCTGCTTCGCGAACGTGACCAGCCGCTGTGGCGCGATCCGGCTACGGGTTATGTGCGGCGGCATCTTTCGCCGGTCTCCGACATGCCGCTCGAACTGATCCGGGTCCAGTTGCCGGCCGGCGCCAAGGTAAGTTTCCCGGCGGCGTCCTATGCCTTCATCAGGCAACAGATATGGCTGATCTCCGGGCGCCTCGAATTCACCGAGGGCGACATCGTTCACAAGCTCGAAACCGGCGACTGCCTGGCGCTCGGCGCGCCATCAGATTGCGTCTTCCACGCTCCGGGGCCGGACGCCGCCGACTATCTGGTTGCGTTGGCCAGGCGCTGAGGTGAAGGCACGCCGTCCGAAACGCTCCGACAATGGTGGGCCGCCGCTCGACGACTATGACGGTCCGCCCTGGGGCAAGGGCGATCCCTATGTCTTTCTTGCCTGGCGGACCGCCCATGCCCAGGCATGGAAAGCGCCGAGCCGCGAGATCATGCTGATGCGGCTGGACAAAGCCGAGCGGCTAGGCCTGACCTATGAGGAATACACGCTCGAACTGCTGGAACGCGGGCGACATCTGCAAGAGGAAGACGCCGATCGCATCGCGGAAATCCGCCGGGCCAGGAGGCGGAAGCGGACCAGTCATTTCGACTGACGGGCGGCGAAGGGGAAACCACATGAGTTCGATCGAAATCAGGCCACTCAGCAATACTGACGGAACGCAAAAAATGCTGGCGGATCTGCTGATCGGGACAGTCGCTGCCGGCGGCTCGGTCAGCTTCATGCATCCGCTGGCGCCGGAGATGGCCGCGGCCTTCTGGAGCAAGTCCCTTCAGGCGGCCGCCAAAGGCGACAGGGCGGTGCTTGGGGCCTGGAACGGCGAGGCTCTGGTCGGCACTGTCACCTTGCTGCTCGACTGCCCTCCCAACCAGCCGCACCGGGCCGAGATCGCCAAGCTGATGACCCGCCTCGATTGCCGCGGCAAGGGCATAGCAACCCGCCTGATGGAGGCGGCGGAAGTCGTTGCCGTGGAGAAAGGCCGCACGCTGTTGGTCCTCGACACGGCAAAAGAGGAGGGGGCTTCCGGCCTCTATGAAAAGCTCGGCTTCACGCTGGCCGGCGAAATACCGGATTATGCGCTGAAGCCGCATGGCGGGCTCACAGCCACCCTCATCTACTGGAAACGCATTGGTTCAGCCCTGATCCGACCCGTGCACATTCGCCGTTGACAGCGGCGTCAAAGCAATTCTATTGTCCGCCACCATGAAAAAGGCACTCATTCTCGTAGGAAAGCGCGTGGGCGAGGCGGTGTAACCGCCGGGCGATGACCTCCCATGCGCAAGACACAGGCTCCCTCGGGGGCCTTTTTTATTGCCCGAAACACGACTAAACGACGAGCAATCGCCTGATGGCGAACAGTACGGGACCAGACCGATGAGCAGTGGACAGAATGAGCGGCGCGACATGCCAAGAACTGAAATGCCAAGAACTGAAATGACTGGCGCCGAAATGGTGGTGCAGGCGCTGAAGGACAATGGCGTCAAGCATGTTTTCGGCTATCCGGGCGGCGCGGTTCTGCCAATCTACGATGAAATCTTCCAGCAGGACGAGGTCGAGCACATCCTCGTCCGCCACGAGCAGGGCGCGGGCCATGCGGCGGAAGGCTATGCGCGCTCGACCGGCAAGGCCGGCGTCATGCTGGTGACCTCGGGGCCGGGCGCCACCAATGCGGTGACGCCATTGCAGGACGCGCTGATGGACTCGATCCCGCTGGTCTGCCTGACCGGCCAGGTGCCGACTTCGCTGATCGGCTCGGATGCGTTCCAGGAGTGCGACACGGTCGGCATCACGCGACCCTGCACCAAGCACAACTGGCTGGTAAAGGACGTCAACGAGCTCGCGGCAACGATCCACGAGGCCTTCCATGTGGCAACGACAGGGCGCCCCGGTCCGGTCGTCGTCGACATTCCGAAGGACGTTCAGTTCGCCAAGGGTACCTATGTCCCGCCGCAGACGGCGCCGCGCACCAGCTACCAGCCGAAGGTCCAGGGCGACCTGGAAAAGATCAAGGCGGCGGTCGAGCTGATGGCCGGCGCCAGGAAGCCGATCATCTATTCGGGCGGCGGCGTCATCAATTCCGGCCCGGAGGCGAGCCATCTGCTGCGCGAGCTGGTCGACCTGACCGGCTTTCCCATCACCTCCACGCTGATGGGCCTCGGCGCCTATCCGGCGTCGGGCAAGAACTGGATGGGCATGCTCGGCATGCACGGCACGTATGAGGCGAACATGGCGATGCACGATTGCGACGTCATGCTCTGCATCGGCGCGCGCTTCGACGACCGCATCACCGGGCGGCTGACGGCGTTTTCGCCGAATTCGAAGAAGATCCACATCGACATCGACCCGTCGTCGATCAACAAGAACGTCCACACCGACGTGCCGATCATCGGCGATGTCGGGCGTGTGCTGGAGGATCTGGTGCGGCTGTGGCGGGCAACCGCCAAGACCGACAAGAAAGCGCTTCACCCGTGGTGGGAGCAGATTGCCAAATGGCGCGCCCGCGATTCGCTCGCCTACAAGATGAACCACGAGGTGATCATGCCGCAATATGCCGTCCAGCGGCTCTATGCGCTGACCAAGGACCTCGACACCTACATCACCACCGAGGTCGGCCAGCACCAGATGTGGGCGGCGCAGCACTATCATTTCGAGAAACCGAACCGCTGGATGACCTCCGGCGGACTGGGCACGATGGGCTACGGCCTGCCGGCGGCACTCGGCGTGCAGATCGCGCACCCGGATGCGCTGGTCATTGATATCGCCGGCGACGCCTCGGTGCAGATGACGATGCAGGAGATGAGCGCGGCGGTGCAGCACGAGGCGCCGATCAAGATCTTCATCCTCAACAACCAGTATATGGGCATGGTGCGGCAATGGCAGCAGCTGCTGCACGGCAACCGGCTGTCGCACTCCTACACCGAGGCGATGCCGGATTTCGTCAAGCTCGCCGAAGCCTATGGCGGCCACGGCATTCGCTGCGACAAGCCGGACGAGCTCGATGACGCCATCAAGGAGATGATCGCGGTCAAGAAGCCCGTCCTCTTCGACTGTCGCGTGGCGACGCTCGCCAACTGCTTCCCGATGATTCCGTCCGGCAAGGCGCATAACGAGATGCTGTTGCCTGACGAGGCGACCGACGAAGCTGTGGCCAACGCGATCGACGCCAAGGGCAGGGAACTGGTGTAGCCCGCAACTGCTGAAAGCAGGTTCACAACAATGACGAAGTCAGCAAGGGCATTTTGGTTAATGTTGCACAACACATTTGGTGTGCTGTGCGCATTTGCGATCGTTCTTGCCGTCAATAATAAGGCGATAGCCCAGGATGTCCTTAGGGTGCGAGGAACGACTGTATCGTTAGCTCCCCCGAAAGGTTTCGAGCCCGCAGGAGATTTTGCCGGTTTTGTGAATAACGACATAAAGGGAACGATCGCAGTTACCGAATTACCCAAAGAGGCGTTCGGTCAAATGTCATCGCTTTTTTCAGATGTCGGCAAAATAAATGAAAAATTCTCCAGCGGGGGCATCAAAGCGAATACTCTCGAGTGGCTGAAGATAAATACAGGGGGATCCGTCCCGCTTATACATGGCACGCAGAGTACTTTGGACGGCCATTTTGATAAGTGGATGGCTCTGTATGGCGGAAACAAAACATCCTTAGTGACCCTGCAAGTCATGGAACCAAATTCCCTTGAACCTTCAATCGTCAAGGCTGTCTTTGCTTCGGTGAAGACCGGAATTGCGGCATCGGAAGAGGAGCAGCTTTCGGTCTTGCCATTTGAACTCAAGGTGGTCGAACCCTTTCGGTTCATAGGGACACCGGCAGGCGCGGGAGTGCTGCTCACCGTTGGTCCAAACGATTTGAACTCCGGCAATCTGCAACCGATCTTGCTTGTGATTCATCAAGCAGGGCCAGTGGCACCCGACAGCCTGGAGAAAATGGCTGAAACCCAGCTTAGGACTACGTCAAGCTTCAGGGCTGCGGAGATCCGGTCAACCCGGCCAATAAAGTTTGCCGGAGTGGAGGGTATTTTGCTTGAGGGCACAGTCACCTTGGATGGGAGCGTCAAGCAGTTCTCCCAGCGCTTTAGCATTGGAAAAGACGGCCTCTTTTTGCGTTTGGTTGTGATGGGCAATGAAGCGCAAATGCAAGAATTGCGGGATGTGGTCGAACATATTGCGTCTTCAGTCGCCTTCAAAAGCTAACGGGAGCCTCTGCTTAGGAAGCTTGCTCTTGGAACAATTATGGAAAGCCGCCGTAGGCAAACGCCGCAAAAGTATCTCAGTCCCTGTTGGACAACCAAACATCGAGGATAGAAAAGTCACCCCCATGAACGCACAGTTGCAACCGACCGGCTCGGCCTATTTCATCGCCAAGGAGACGGAAAAACCAGAGAACCACACGCTTTCGGTCCTGGTCGACAATGAGCCGGGCGTGCTTGCCCGGGTCATCGGCCTGTTTTCCGGACGTGGCTACAACATCGAGAGCCTGACGGTCTCGGAAACCGAGCACGAAAAGCACCTGTCGCGCATCACCATCGTGACGCGCGGCACGCCGCACGTGCTGGAGCAGATCAAGCACCAACTCGAGCGCATCGTGCCGGTGCACCGCGTCGTCGATCTCACCGTGCGGTCGCAGGAATTTGGACAGGAGCGGCCACTGGAGCGGGAACTCGCGCTGGTCAAGGTCGCCGGCACCGGCGAAGCCCGCGTCGAGGCGCTCCGGCTCGCCGATGCATTCCGCGCCAGCGTCATCGATGCCAACACCGAGCATTTCATCTTCGAGATCACCGGCAAGGGGTCCAAGCTCGATCAGTTCATCGCCATCATGAAACCGCTCGGGCTCGTCGAGATCTGCCGCACCGGGGTGGCGGCGATGAACCGCGGCCCGCAAGGGATGTAGTCATCCAGCTTGGCTCTCTCTCGTCGCTTTGCCACCGATCGCATTGATTTAGGGAAACGGCATGACCTTCGATGCATTCCTTGCTCTGCTGGTCTATGCCTTTGTGACCTCGATCACGCCGGGTCCGAACAATTTCATGCTTCTGGCCTCGGGTGTGAATTTCGGCTTGGTCAAGACCGTGCCACACATGCTCGGCATCGGCTTCGGCTTCCTCGTGCTGTTGCTTGCCGTAGGCTTCGGGCTTGGCGCCGTGTTGACAGCCTTTCCGGTGCTGCATACCGGGTTGAAGATCGCCGGCGGCCTCTACCTGCTTTATCTCGCCTGGAAGATCGCCATGTCGCGCTCGCTCGGCGGCGAAGGCGAGGCGAAGGGCCAGCCGATGCGCTTCATCGAGGCTGCGGCTTTCCAGTGGGTCAATCCCAAGGCCTGGGTGATGGCGATTACGGCCATGGCCGTCTATACCAACCCGGAACGCCCGTTTGTGTCCGTGGTGCTGATCGCGGCTGCGTTCGCCGTCGTCATGCTGCCGAGCATTTCGACCTGGGCCGGTTTCGGCATGGCGCTGCGCGGTTTTCTGGCAGATGCGGTGCGGCTCAAATGGTTCAACATCGCCATGGGCGTGACACTGGCGGCGACGCTGTGGCCGATGCTGCGTTAGCTGCCGTTTTATTGTGCACTGCACATTAAATCTTCGTAATGACGGGTTTTGGCCCTTTTTCGCCTTCGGCATCCCCTATTATCTGGCAAAAGCGCGGCAATCGGCTGCGAGTTGAGCTAGACTACGGCCACCGGATAGCGGCGTGTCGGATCGAGAGGCCTTTTGTCGATGCGCGGAAAGATCGTATTTGCGGTGATCGCTGCAGCCTGCGTTGCCGCGGCGTGGCTCTATCTTTCGCCCAGCGCAATGAGCGATCTTCAGCATCTGCTGTCGGCGAAGCAGACGGCGGCGGCGGACAAACCCGCTGCAGCGGCAAGCGCCGCGCGTTCGACTTCGGTGGTTGCCGCCACCGCCTCGACGGCCGATTTCCCGGTCCGGCGCTATGCCATCGGCTTCGTGTCCTCTCCTGCCGTGGTCAGCATCAACGCACGGGTCTCGAGCCAGATCGTCGCAATCGCGGTCAAGGACGGACAGATGGTGAAGGCAGGCGACCTTCTGTTCTCGCTGGACGATCGCTCGTTGAAGGCGCAATTGGCACGTGATCAGGCGACGCTCGCAAAAGATCAGGCGCTGCTTGCCAGCGCCACGGCCGATCTTCAGCGGGCCAAAAATCTTGTCGCCAGGCAGGCCGGCACACAGCAGACCTACGATCAGGCTGTCGCGGCGCAGAAATCCGCAGCGGGCACCGTCGACGCCGACAAGGCAACGATCGATGCGGACCAAATCCAACTTGGCTTCGCCACGATCAGGGCGCCGATCTCCGGCAGGCTTGGCGCGGTCAGCGTCGCCGTCGGTGATCTCGTCACCACCAGCAACGGCAGCAGCACGTCGACCCCGCTGGTGACGATCACGCAGGTCGACCCGTTGCAGGTGAATTTCAATCTCCCCGAAAGCGATCTTGCGTTACTGCACAAAGCGCTGGCCGCGCCGCAGCAAGGCGCGGTGACGCTGACCAAGGATGGCGACCCGAAGCCGATCGGCAGGGGAACGCTGGATTTCGTCGATTCCTCCGTCGATACCGCGTCCGGCACGATCGCAACGCGGGCCAGCGTGCCCAACCCCGATCTTTCGCTGTGGCCGGGCCAATATGTCAATGTCGTGCTCGATGCCGGCATTATGCCGCAAATGACGTCGGTTCCGACGGTTGCCGTCCAGCCCAGCCAGAAGGGACCGTTCGTCTATGTGATCAAGCCGGACAACACCGTTGAAATGCGGCCGGTGCAGGTCGCGCTGACAGAAGGCGCCAACACCGCGATCAGCCAAGGATTGAAAAGCGGCGAGCGTGTCGTCGTCGAAGGCCAGACCAAGCTGAAGAACGGTGCGGCGGTGCGCGAAGGCAAGGCTTCGACCGGCACCGGCGACCAGGCGGCTCCGAAGGTCGCCGAGGCTGACCGGACGGGCGGAACACAGCCATGATTTCCGAATTCTGCATCCGCAGGCCGGTCGCAACGCTGCTCATGTCGTTCGCTCTGGTTCTGGGCGGGCTATTTGCTTACAAATTCCTGCCGGTAGCGGCACTGCCAAGCGCGGAATTTCCGGTGGTCAACGTCTCGGCCTCGCTGCCCGGGGCCTCGCCGGAAACCATGGCGACCTCGGTGGCAACGCCGCTGATCAAGCAGTTTGCCACCATCGCCGGCATCGATTCGATTTCGACGACCAACTCGCTCGGCTCGACCTCGATCGCCATTCAGTTCGTGCTCAACCGCGACATAGACGACGCCGCCGCCGACGTGCAGGCGGCGATCGCACGCACGCAGCGACAATTGCCGCCGGAGATGACCAGCCCGCCGAGCTATCGCAAGGTCAATCCAGCCGACGCGCCGATCCTGCTGATGTCGCTGGTCAGCGACACCATTCCGCTGACCGATCTCGATGCCTTTGCCGAGAATGTGATTTCGCCATCGCTGTCGACGATCGATGGCGTTGCGCAGGTTTCGATTTACGGCCAGCAAAAATATGCCGTACGCGTCCAGATCGATCCGACGGCGCTCGCCGCTCGCGGCATCTCGATCGACCAGCTGCAGGCGGCCATTGCCTCGGCCAACAGCAACACGCCGCTCGGCGTGCTCAAGAACAACAAACAGCAGCTGACGATCACCGCGAACACGCAGCTGACCAACGCGGCGGGATTCTCCAACATCATCATCGCAACCAAGAACGGCCATCCGGTGCGGCTCGGCGAGGTGACCCGCGTCATCGATTCGGTCGAGACCACGACGACGGCAAGCTGGTACGACGGCACCCGCGCCATCATCATGGCGGTGCAGCGTCAGCCGGACGCCAATACCGTCGATGTCGTCGACCGCGTCAAGGCGATGCTGCCTTCCTTCGAGGGTCAGATGCCGGCGGCGGCGAGCATCCAGTTGCTCAACGACCGCTCGACGTCGATCCGCGAGGCGGTGGATGACGTGCAGTTCACGCTGCTGCTCACCATCGCGCTGGTAGTGATGGTGATCTTCCTGTTCCTGCGCCGGGTGACGGCGACGGTCATCCCCGCCGTGGCGGTGCCAATTTCGCTCATTGCCACGCTGGGTGTGATGTACCTGTTCGGCTTTTCCATCGACAACGTCTCATTGATGGGGCTGACGCTGGCGGTCGGCCTTGTCGTCGACGATGCCATCGTCATGCTGGAAAATATTTTCCGCCATATGGAGGAGGACGGGCTCTCGGCCCTCGAGGCGTCGCTCAAGGGGGCGCGCGAGATCGGCTTCACCATCATCTCGATCTCGATCTCGCTGGTCGCCGTGTTCATTCCAGTGCTTTTGATGGGCGGCGTGATCGGGCGCATCTTCAACGAATTTGCGGTGGTGGTGACGGTCGCCATCCTGGCGTCGATGTTCGTCTCGCTGACGCTGACACCGATGCTGTGCTCGCGGCTGCTGTCATTATCGAAAGCCGAGCAGAAAGCAGCGCATGGCGGGGACCACAGACAAAACGTCTTCATACGGGGCTATGACAGGCTGCTGACATTCTGCCTGCACCACAATTTCCTTGTCTTCCTTGTCTTCCTCGTGACCGCCGGGCTGTCGGTGTGGCTGATCCAGATCTCGCCGAAGGGCTTTTTCCCGCAGGAGGATATCGGCCAGGTCTCAGTGACGACCATTGCGCGCCAGGATATTTCGTTTGACGCCATGGTGAAGCTGCAGGGGCAAGTGGCGGATGTCTTCACCCATTCGCCCTACGTCGCGCATGTCGGCTGGTCGGCGGGCAGTGGAAGCAATGCGCTCAACCAGGGCCAGCTGTTTGTGCAGCTGAAAGACAAGGACCAGCGACCGAACATCGACAAGGTGCTTTCGGATCTGCGGCGCCAACTTGCCAACGTGCCCGGCATCGAAACCTACATGCAGCCGGTGCAGAACCTGCGGCTCGGCGCGCGTTCTTCGGCGAGTGCCTACCAGCTTGCCGTGCAGGGCCTGGATACCCGCCTGACGAACGTCTGGGCGCAGAAGCTGACGGACGCGATGGCTGCCGACCATGCCGCCTTCACCGACGTCACAAATGACCTGCAGAACAATGCGCTTCAGGCGACGCTGGTGATCGACCGCGACAAGGCGGCGACGCTCGGCGTCGATACCGACACGCTGCGTTCCAGCCTTTATGGCGGTTTCGGCACCCAGCAGGTGTCGACCATCTTCGGCTCGGCCGACAGCTACGACGTGATCATGGAACTCGATCCGAAGATCGAGTGGTCGCCCGAGCGGATGCTGGCCATCAAGGTGAGAACGGCGAGCGGCAGCCTGGTGCCGCTCGGCGCGTTCGCCCGCGTCGATCGGACCGCTGGTGCGCTGACCGTCAACCAACTCGGCCAGCTTCCGGCTGTGACCATCTCCTACAATCTGCCGCAGGGCGTAGCCCTCGGCGACAGCGTGAGCCACATCAATGCGCTGAAGGAAAGGATCGGCATGCCGCCGACGATCTCGACCACGTTCTCGGGCACGGCGAAGACCTTCCAGGATTCGCTTTCCAACCAGGGACTGCTGATCGGCGGCGCGATCCTCACCATCTATATCGTTCTCGGCATGCTCTATGAGAGCTTCATCCATCCGCTTACCATCCTGACCGGGCTTCCCTCGGCGGTGCTTGGCGCGCTGGTGGCACTGCGGCTGGCGGGGATGGATTTGTCGGTGATCGCGGTGATCGGCATCCTGATGCTGATCGGCATCGTCAAGAAGAACGGCATCATGATGATCGACGTGGCGCTCGAGCTAAGGCGCGAGGGGATGTCGCCTGTCGAATCCATCCACAAGGCCTGCCTGATGCGCTTCCGGCCGATCATGATGACCACGCTTGCCGCGCTGATGGGTACCATCCCGATCGCGCTCGGCACCGGCGCCAGTGCGGAACTGCGCCAGCCTCTCGGCGTGGCGGTGGTCGGCGGTCTGGTCGCCTCGCAGGCACTGACGCTGTTCGTCACGCCCGTCATCTACGTCTACATGGAGCATTTTTCCGGCTGGCTGGTCAGGCTGTGGGCGCGGCGCCGAGGCGAGCCGAGGCCGGTCGAAGCGGTCGACCAGCCGTCACTGTTCGACGAGGAGGAAGAACCAGTGCCGCAAAAGGCGGCAGCCGAATAGCGCTGGCCCAAGCCGTGGTGCTTGCGGCCGGGGGTCCGCGATCGTAATTTGACGCCATGCCGCATAATCACCACCACGAGAACGAGCTTGATCCTTTTGCGGCGCGCGTGCGCGCGCTGGAGACGATTCTCACCCGCAAAGGCCTGATCGATCCGGCGGCGATCGATGTCATAGTGGACACCTACGAGACCAAGATCGGGCCGCGCAACGGCGCAAAGGTGGTGGCGAAAGCCTGGGTTGATCCCGCCTTTGCCGCATGGCTGAAGCGTGACGCGACGGCGGCAATCGAATCGCTAGGCTACACCGGCCGGCAAGGCGAGCACATGCAGGCGGTCTTCAACACGGCCGACACGCACAACCTGGTCGTCTGCACGCTATGCTCCTGCTATCCGTGGTCGGTGCTCGGCCTGCCGCCGGTCTGGTACAAGGCGCCGCCGTACCGTTCGCGCGCAGTGATCGATCCGCGCGGCGTGCTCGAGGAATTCGGGCTGATCTTGCCGGCGACGACAACAATCCGGGTGTGGGATTCGACCGCCGAGCTTCGCTATCTGGTGGTGCCTATGCAGCCAAGGGGCACCGAGGGCTGGGATGAGGGACGGCTCGCCGATCTTGTGACGCGCGATGCCATGATCGGCACCGCGTTGGCGCGGGAGCCGGCATGAACGGGCCGCAGGATCTCGGCGGCCAGATGGGTTTCGGGCCGGTCGCGCCAGAACCGGACGAACCCTATTTCCATGCCGATTGGGAAAGGCGGGCGCTGGGCGTGACGTTGTGCGCCGGCGCCATGGGCGCTTGGAACATCGACGAGAGCCGGCACGCGCGGGAATCGCTGCATCCAGCGGATTATTATGCCTCCAGCTACTACCAGATATGGATCAAGGCGCTGGAGGTGCTGCTCAAACGCCATGGTTTCGTCGGCGACCGCGACCTGGCCACGGGCGACGCAGTCGACCTGGCAGCGACACCCAAACGGGTGCTGAAGGCTAAAGATGTTCCGGCGGTGCTGGCCAAGGGCGGGCCTTGCGACCGGCCGGTCGCTATGCCGGCGCGGTTCAAGGCGGGCGACACTGTGCGTACGAAGAATTTCCATCCGACGGGCCACACCAGGCTCCCGCGCTATGCACGCGGCAAGCAAGGTGTCGTCGAGGCTGTGCGCGGCGGCTTTGTTTTTCCCGACACAAACGCGCACGGCCAGGGTGAAAACCCGCAATGGGTCTATACGGTGGCCTTCACCGGCAGCGAAATCTGGGGCGAGGGCGCCGACCCGACACTTGTCGTTTCGATCGATGCCTGGGAGAACTACCTTGAGCCGGCGTGAGACGAGCTCAATCGCCGCTATGCCGCCAGCCGGTGTCGAGGCGCCTGTGTTTGCCGAGCCGTGGCAAGCAGAGGCCTTTGCCATGACGGTAGCACTGCACGATAACGGGTTGTTTTCGTGGAGCGAATGGGCGGATGCTTTGTCGGCAGAGGTGAAGCGGCCGGGCGCCGCGCGCGACGGTCGCGATTACTACGAGCACTGGCTGGCGGCGCTGGAAAAGCTGCTGTCGGCCAAAGGCATTGCCGGCAAGAAAGACGTCGACACCATTGCCGCTGCCTGGGAACGCGCCGCGCACGCAACGCCGCATGGCAAGCCGATCCTGCTGGAGAACGATCCACGGCGGGTTCGGTAAGCTGCGGTCGCCTGGTTTGTTCTCTTTACGTTCCTGTTCGTCACTGATAATCCTGTCGCAGCGGCGCAGTTGCCGGCGGTGAAATTTGATGGTGATGGCACTCACCTTGTCTTTCCCTCGCGAATCCGGTCTGTCGCGCTGATGGAATTCTCTCCTCAACAGGACGAGGCGCTGAAGGCAGTGGCCGGCTGGCTGAAAGCCGGCAAGCCGCAGCTGTTCCGGCTGTTCGGCTATGCCGGCACCGGCAAGACGACGCTGGCGCGCTATTTCGCCGAGCATGTCGACGGCCAGGTGCAGTTCGCCGCGTTTACCGGCAAGGCGGCGCAGGTGCTGCGTTCCAAGGGCGCGGTCAATGCCCGTACCATCCATTCGCTGATCTACCGGCCGAAAGGCGAGGAATCGGTAGCGGACGAGGTGACCGGCAAAACCTCGATGTCGCCGACCTTTTCGCTCAACCGGCAGAGCCCGATCTCGCGAGCCAAGCTCGTCGTCATCGACGAATGCTCGATGGTCGACGAGCAGCTTGGCCGTGACCTGATGAGCTTCGGCACGCCGATCCTGGTGCTTGGCGATCCCGGCCAGTTGCCGCCGATCTCCGGCGGCGGCTTCTTCACCGACCACGAGCCGGACATTCTGCTCACCGAAATCCACCGCCAGGCGCGCGACAACCCGATCATCAGGCTGGCGCTCGACGTGCGCGAGGGCCGCGAGTTCATGCGCGGCGACTATGGCGCGGCGCAAGTGATCGGCAAGGAAGACGTCACCCAGGAACTGGTGCTGAAGGCGGACCAGGTGCTGGTCGGTACCAACCGCACGCGCCGCCGCTATAACCAGCGGCTGCGCGAGCTGAAGGGGTTCAACGCCGATTATCCGCAAGCCGGCGACAAGCTGGTCTGCCTGCGCAACGATCCGGCCAAGGGACTGCTCAACGGCTCGCTGTGGAAGGTGATGACCTCGTCGCGCGAGACGGTCAAGCCCGGCATCAATCTTCTGGTTTCGCCGGAGGAAGACGACCCGGATCGCGGCGTCGCCAAGATCAAGCTGCTCAAGGCGGCGTTCGAAGATCCGGACGCCGACATTCCCTGGCAGCAGAAGAAGCGTTTCGACGATTTCGACTATGGCTACGCGCTGACCGTGCACAAGGCGCAGGGGTCGCAGTGGAACGAGATCGTGCTTTTCGACGAAAGCTGGGCGTTCAAGGAAACCCGGCAGCGTTGGCTCTACACCGCTATCACGCGCGCGGCCGAACGGCTGACGATCGTCCGATAGGCCGCATCAGCGCTGGGCGATCGGGTTGGCGCCAAGCCATTCCCAAGCGGCGGCCTCGTCCTTGGCCTCGAAATGCCGGAGTTCGATAGGCACAGAGGTAGGCAGAAAGGCTCTTGCCTCGGCTATCCAGTTCGGCTCACCGACCGCGGCGCAGCGGCTGATATGCTCCACTGCATGAGCTATGCCCTGTTCGATCGTCTCGTCCGACACATCGGTCCAGTCGACACCCTCATGATCGATCAGGCGCACCAGCACGTCGATTTTCGAGTGCAGCGCGTAGGCCGCTTCCAGCAATCCGAACAGGTTTTCGGCGTCGGCCGCTGCGACATGGCCGACGACATCGATGGCGAGGAGGTCTTCGCGATCGGTATCGATGCGGCGGACCGCCGGCACGGCATCGAGAAAATTCAACAGGCAACTCCTTGCGCTCGATTTTCTTAGTTCACCTTGGAACACCTGAAACCCTCTGTCTATTCCCCTTAAAGGCGGTATAGATGCGCGCCGAGATCAGTCTGGAACCGTGCAAATGCCTGCAAAGCTTTCCGTCAACCTCAACGCCATCGCCATGCTGCGCAACCGGCGGGACCTGCCGTGGCCAAGCGTGACCGGGCTCGGACGCATTGCCCTTGCCGCCGGCGCGCATGGGCTGACGGTGCACCCGCGACCCGACGAGCGGCACACCAGGCATTCCGATCTGCCGCAGATCAGGGCGCTGATCGACGACGAGTTCCCGAATGCGGAATTCAACATCGAGGGCTATCCGACCGAGGAGTTCCTGGCGCTTGTCGAAAGGCATCAGCCCGAGCAGGTGACGCTGGTGCCTGACGACCCGGCGCAAGCGACTTCCGATCATGGCTGGAACTTCGCCGCCGAGGCGGCGTTCCTGACACCGGTTGTCAAGCGCCTGAAGAAGGGAGGCTTTCGCGTGTCGCTGTTTTCCGATCCTGACCCCGATGGCGCGAAAGCCGCTCGCGACACCGGCGCCGACCGGATCGAACTCTATACGGGTCCATACGGCAGCTATCATTCCGATTCGGCAAAAGCGGCGAAGGAATTGGAGAAATTGGGAAAGACGGCGGATGCCGCACTAGCCGCAGGGCTCCAGGTCAATGCCGGGCACGACCTTGTGGTGAGCAATTTGCCGGCACTGGCCAGGCGCATCCCGGCATTGGCCGAAGTGTCGATCGGGCATGGGTTGACAGCCGACGCGTTGGAGTATGGCATGGCTGGAACGGTCAGGCGGTTTCTGAAGGCTTGTGGCTGGTAGAGAGAGGCGAGCCGATAGCCCTGCGTCCCCGGCATGGCAGCGCGCCCTTTCCATCCCCGCGGCATAGAGCACCGAACGTCTATGGGAGTGTCGTCCATGGCCCTTGCCAACGCTGGTAGCGAGGCAGAACCCATCGAGCAATCCAGCCACTCCACCGTCGAGCAGCACAGCACCAAGGTGCTGATGCTGGGCGCGTTGGGCGTGGTTTACGGCGATATCGGCACCAGCCCAATTTACGCATTTCGGGAAGCGCTGCACGCGTCGTCGGGACCGGTAGCGCGCAACGACGTCCTCGGCGTGCTGTCGCTTATCGTCTGGGCGCTGACGATCATCGTCACGATAAAATACGTCGCTTTCGTGCTCCGAGCCGACAACAAGGGCGAGGGCGGCACGCTGTCACTGATGTCGCTTGCGCGTAGTGCTTATCCAAAGGGAGCCCCGTTCATTCTGGGGATCGGACTTTGCGGCGCGGCGCTTTTTTTCGGCGACGCGATAATAACGCCCGCCATCTCCGTGCTTTCGGCTGTCGAGGGCCTGGAAGTGATGGCTCCGACGCTCGAAACCTTTGTCGTTCCGATCACTCTTGTCATCCTGGCAATGCTCTTTGCCGTGCAACGGTTCGGCACCGGCAGGGTGGCGGCCGTGTTCGGGCCGGTGACGGCAGCGTGGTTCCTGGCCATCGGCGCCGCCGGGGTCTACCATCTGCTTGACGATCCGTCGGTCCTGCTGGCGGTCAATCCCTATTACGCGATCGCTTATCTGGCCAATACGCCCACCGGCGCTTTCGTCACGGTCGGGGCAGTGTTCCTGGCGGTCACCGGGGCCGAAGCCCTCTATGTCGATCTCGGCCATTTCGGGCGCAGGCCGATCGTGCTGGCATGGTTTGCTGTCGTGTTTCCTTGTTTGCTCCTCAACTATTTCGGACAAGGGGCGTTCGTTCTTGCCAACGGCGGCAAACCCACCAATCCATTCTTCCAGATGCTGCCGGATTGGGCGCTAATGCCCATGGTTGGGCTGGCCACGGCAGCGACGGTGATCGCCAGTCAGGCGGTGATCTCCGGCGCTTTCTCACTGACCCGTCAGGCGGTGCAGCTCAATCTGCTGCCACGTATCGAGGTGCAGCATACTTCCGAGATGCAGTCCGGCCAGATCTACATGCCGCGGGTCAATCTGGTGGTCGCGCTGGGCGTGATGTTGCTGGTGGTCGGCTTTGGCAGTTCGAGTTCGCTAGCTTCCGCCTATGGCATTTCGGTGACTGGCGAAATGCTTATGACGACCATCCTGCTGTTCGTGGTGATGCGGTTCCGGTGGAAATGGCAGCTTGCACTGGCGGCCGCGCTCACACTGCTGTTCGGCACGATCGATACCGGATTTTTCCTCGCAAACGTCGTCAAGATCCTCGAAGGTGGGTGGGTGTCGATCACGGTCGCCTGCGGCATGGGGCTGATCATGTCCACATGGATCCGCGGCACCCGCTATTTGTTCGACAAGACCCGCCGGAACGAGATCCCGCTGGATTTCCTTGCCGGCAATCTGCTGAAGAAGAAGCCACATCTGGTGTCGGGCACCGCGGTGTTCCTGACCAGCGATCCGTTGAGCGCACCGACGGCACTGATGCACAGCCTCAAGCACTACAAGGTGCTGCATGAGCAGAACGTCATCCTTTCGGTTGTGACGGCGCCGCAGCCGGTCGTGCCCGACAGCGAGCGGGTGAAGATGGAGACCGTCAACGAGCTGTTCATGCGGGTGACGCTGACCTTCGGCTACATGGAGCAGCCCAACATCCCGCGTGCGCTGGCGATCTGCCGCAAGCAGGGCTGGAAGTTCGACATCATGACGACCTCCTTCTTCCTGTCGCGGCGCTCGCTCAAGGCGTCGCCCAATTCCGGCATGCCGGTCTGGCAGGACAAGCTGTTCATCGGGCTGGCGCGCTCGGCGGCCGATGCAACGGAATATTTCCAGATCCCGACCGGACGCGTCGTCGAGATCGGGACGCAGGTGGCTATTTAAAACGTGTCCGTTGCGACATTCCAGGTAGTCTGCCGATGGGACCGAGTCTGCCAAGTCGTGGAGGACTCGCAATATCGGGACGGAGCCATTACGTGACGGCACTTGATATTGCAGCGCAGCAAGCGTAGAGCACCGCGCGCTTATCGGAGTGTCGTCCATGGCCCTTACCAATGCTGGTAACGAGGCAGAACCTGTCGAACAATCCAGCCATTCTGAGGTCGAGCAGCACAGCACCAAGGTGCTGATGCTGGGCGCGCTCGGCGTGGTTTACGGCGATATCGGGACCAGCCCGATCTATGCATTCCGAGAGGCGTTGCATGCATCAGCCGGTGGCAATGTCGCCAACCGTGGCGACATCCTGGGCGTACTCTCGCTGATCATCTGGTCGCTGACGATCACCGTCACCATCAAATACATCATGTTCGTGCTCCGTGCCGACAATCGAGGCGAAGGCGGGGTGCTGTCGCTGATGGCGCTGGCGCGCAACAGTTTTCCGACGCGCTCGGCGGTGATCCTCGGCATCGGCATCGTCGGCGCGGCGCTTTTTTTCGGCGACGCGGTCATTACGCCGGCGATCTCGGTCCTATCAGCGGTCGAAGGCATGAATGTCGTCACGCCGACATTTCAGCCCTATGTGGTGCCGCTGACACTGGCCATCCTGGCGATCCTGTTTGCGGTACAGCGGTTCGGCACCGGCGGCGTAGGATTGGTGTTCGGGCCAGTCACGGCGCTATGGTTCCTGGCCATCGGCCTTTCCGGCATTAACCACATCATCGCCGATCCGGAAATCCTGCTGGCGATCAGCCCGCATTACATCGTGTCATTCCTGGTCAACTCGCCCGACGTCGCCTTCGTCACGGTTGGTGCGGTCTTCCTCGCCGTCACCGGCGCCGAGGCGCTCTATGCCGATCTCGGCCATTTCGGCCGCAAGCCGATCGTCCTCGCCTGGCTGGCAATCGTGTTCCCTTGTCTATTGCTCAACTATGTCGGGCAAGGCGCCTTCGTGCTGGCAAATGGCGGCGTTGTCGGCCATCCCTTCTTTGAGATGAACCAGGGCTGGACGCTTATTCCGATGGTCGTGCTGGCGACGGCGGCGACCGTCATCGCCAGCCAGGCGGTGATCTCCGGCGCTTTCTCGCTGACCAGGCAGGCGGTGCAGCTCAACATGCTGCCGCGTTTCGTCATCCAGCACACGTCGGAAAAACAGTCGGGCCAGATCTATCTGCCGCGCATCAACCTGATGCTGGCGCTGGTCGTGATGTTGCTGGTGGTCGGCTTCGGCGAATCCAGCCGCCTGGCCTCGGCCTACGGTATTTCGGTGACCGGCAACATGCTGGTGACGAATGTGCTGCTTTTTGTTGTGATGACGCGCATCTGGAAATGGCCGCTTGGCGTCGCGATCGCCTTGATGGCCGTGTTCGCCTTCGTCGATACCGGCTTCTTTGCTGCCAACATAGTCAAGGTGTTTGAAGGTGGCTGGGCATCGCTTGCCATCGCCGCAGTTATCGTGATGACTATGTGGACCTGGATCCGCGGTAGCCGCTATTTGTTCGACAAGACCCGCCGGAACGAGATCCCGCTCGATTTCCTCGCCGGCAATCTGCTGAAGAAGAAGCCGCATCTGGTGTCGGGCACCGCGGTGTTCCTGACCAGCGATCCGCTGAGCGCGCCGACGGCACTGATGCACAGCCTCAAGCACTACAAGGTGCTGCATGAGCAGAACGTCATCCTTTCGGTTGTGACGGCGCCGCAGC